>NZ_JBFBAJ010000008.1:132525-262222 GCF_040682215.1 Actinoplanes sp. NPDC051346
TGTACCGACCGACCCCGGCACGGGCCGGCCCGGGTACCGACCGACCCTTGTACCGACCGACCCCGGCACGGGCCGGCCCGGGTACCGACCGACCCCGGCCATCGGTGCGCCGGGGTGTGGCGGTGGGGCTGGTGGTTGGGCGAGGCCGTCTGGCCGGTGCGCCGAGGCGTAGCGGAGTGGCTGATGGTCGGCGCGGGACCGGTTGACCGGTAAGTCGGCCGGGATCGCTTGACCAGCGGGCCGGGCGAAGCGGTTTGACCAGTGGTCGCGGCGTGGCGTTGTGGCTCGTGGCGGGCGAGGCCGCTTGACCGGTGGCCCGGGATCGCGGTGGGTGGAGCGGCGGCGCCTCGGTGCGGTCAGATCAGGACGGCGACGGTTACGCCGACGACGATTACCAGGGGGATGATCGTCATGAGGATGAGGATCCACCAGGCGATCGGGTGGCCGAAGTTGAGCGAGACGCCGCCCGCCTTGCTGGGGACGAAGACGCGCTTGTCGCGAGGGTTGTTGTAGAGCTTCACAGCAGCGTCGGCAGGTGTCGTTCGACCACCGGCAGGACGTCGGCGATCGTCACGGGGCGGCCCAGCTCCGCGGTCAGCGAGGTGACGCCCGCGTCGCGGATGCCACAGGGAACGAAGCGGTCGAAGTGCGACAGGTCGCAGTCGCAGTTGAGGGCGAAACCGTGCTGGGTCACGCCCCGGGCCACCCGGATGCCGATCGCCGCGACCTTGCGGTCCGGCCCGCGCTCGTCGGCGCGGACCCAAGCGCCGCTGCGCCCCTCGACCCGCTCCGCGGTCACGCCGAACTCCGCGCACACGTCGATGAGCAGCTGCTCGATGCGGCGCACATATGCCACGACGTCCACCGGATCGGCGAGCTTGACGATCGGATAGCCGACGAGCTGACCCGGGCCATGCCAGGTGATCTTGCCGCCCCGGTCCACGTCGACGACCGGGGTGCCGTCGGTCGGACGGTCCATCGGCTCGGTGCGTTTGCCCGCGGTGAAGACGCTGGGATGCTCGAGCAGCAGAATCGTGTCGGGCCGCTCGCCGGCCACCACGGCCTCGTGCAGGCGGCGCTGCTCGTCCCAGGCCTCGCGGTAGTCGACCAGCCCCGGGCGCAGGACCTGCAGCGTGGAAGTCGTCACCGCTCCAGCCTAGTCCGTCACCCGCAGCACCGACCGCGCCCCGCTTCCGACCCCCTGGGGCCGCGCCACAACTACCCGCCCCCGGCGGACGCCCCGTTGCCGGCCCGCGGCGAACGGGCCGCTCTCGGGAGCCCGCGGCGGGACGCACCCGTTGCCGGCCCGCAGCGAACGCGCCACTCCCGGGAGCCCTTCGGTGCCCCTTTGCCGCCGCTGTCTTCGCGCCGACCGCGCCCCGTTTCCCCGGCCTGGTGCCGCGCCGCGCCTCAGCCGCCGTCGCGGTCGATGGGGTCGATGCCCGGCCGGATGCGCCACAGCAGCACCCCACCGACGCGCTCCGGCTCACCCAGCAGGCTCGTGGCGGAGGTCTCCACCGCGGAGCGGAACAGCGTCGTGTGCGAACCGGTGATCTCCTCGGGCAGGAACACCGCCTCGACCCCCCAGAAGGCGAAGTCCTCCCGGGCCTGCCTGCGGTCGGCGTCGGTGATCGCCTTCACGGTCCCGTAGTAGCCCGCCTGGAAGAACATCCAGTCGGTGTACCGGGCCGGCGCGCCCATCCGCCCGGTGCCGTTGGGTCCGCCCGGTCCCAGGAAATAGCCGCCGGGCATCCGGAACTGC
The DNA here is from genome assembly GCF_040682215.1 of Actinoplanes sp. NPDC051346. Lineage (NCBI taxonomy): Bacteria > Bacillati > Actinomycetota > Actinomycetes > Micromonosporales > Micromonosporaceae > Actinoplanes > Actinoplanes sp. NPDC051346. The sequence goes on from NZ_JBFBAJ010000008.1 coordinate 134,288, forward strand.
TTGCCGCTGCGGGCCATCGCGTAGGCCTGCCAGCGCTGCCCATCCTGGGTGTCGGTGGTGGCGAACGGCAGCGTGGTCATGACCCCGTCCTCGCTGACGTAGTCGCGCCAGATCCCGTCGGCGAGGAACGCGGGCTCCACCGCTCGCGGTTTCGTCGGCAGTGGCAGCGGCAGCAGCGGGACGAGGGCGACCGCGAAGCCTGCCGCCCAGACGGTGAGCGTGCGGGCGCGCAGGTGCGGCCTGCTCGCCAATCGGTCGGCGGTCAGGGCGAGCAGGATGCCGATCACGCCCACGACCACGAGAGCCAGCCGCGCCGGCAACGCCGAGTCGAACAGCGGCAGGTGACGCAGCCATTCGTAGGGCAGGGCGACGTCGGTCGTCTCCTTGTCGAACCGTGCCTTCGGCCCCCACGACAGCACCATGAAGACCAGGCCCACCGCGGAGACCGCGGCCACCGTCGAGCGCCGGCCGGGTGCCGCGCGCCGCCAGAGCGACACCGCGGCCACGACCGACAGAACCATCAGGGGTACGCCGAAGTACGACGTTTGTTCGGTCTGGTTGGGAGCCAACTCGCTGCCGTGCCCCAGCCACCCGGCGACCGACAGTGTCGAGTACTGAAAGTACGCCGCGATGTCCTCGGCGAAGTAGCTCTGGTCGAATCCCGTACCGGTGAAGGTGCGGGGTCCGCCGAAGTGCATATAAAGCGGGTACGACAGCAGCAGGGCCGCCGTGACCGCGGTGACCCCCAGCCCGGCGAGCATGGTCGGTGCCGCCGCCCGGGCCTCGGCGCGGGTCGCCGGCACCAGCGACCAGACGAGCACGAAGATGCCGCAGGCGAGGGCGGTGAAGAACAGCCCCTCTGCGGCGATCGAGAAGCCGACGGCGATCAGGACGCCGAGGATCAGCCCGTGTCGCAGCCACCGGCCCGGCTCGCGCAGCCGGAGCACCCACCAGAGGATGACCGGCGCGACCCAGCCGGCCGTCCAGTTGAGGTGGCCGTTGGCGTGAGAGACGAACCCCGGGGCGAAGCCGCAGAAGAGCCCGCCCAGCATCGCGGCGGCCCGATGTTGGACCAGGAACCGCTGCAGGAACAGGTACCAGGCGAACGCCGACCCGGCGAGGTTGAGCGTCAGGATGGTCACGAAGCTGACCTGTGGCCCGGCAAGAAACGTCAGCGGCGCGAACAGCGTCGTGTAAACGGTGATGGAGGTGTTCGCGGCAAGGTTGACGCCCAGCGGCGCGTTGAGCAGCCAGGTGTAGAACGGATCCGCGCCGTGCCCGAGCGTGTAAACGCCGTAGCCGAGCAGCCACTCGAAGAAGGCCTGATCACCGAGATTCTCGGCGAGGCCGCGCCCGATCGGGTCGCGCCACAGGCTGCCGGTCACATAGGTGGCCAGCGCCAGCGCGACGAAGGCGACGAGCAAATGCGAGCGCCATGGCGCGGAGCCGCGGCGGGCCGGTGACGGTGCCGGCGGCTCGGCGGACTCGGACGGGGCTGCGGCGACGACGGACACCAGCCGCAGGTTAGCAAGACCACGCCCGAGCCGAGACGCCCGGTCGGCGCACCCGGGTGGTCGCCCACCCCCGCCGATCGGCCCGCCCGGGTGGTCGCCCACCCCCGCCGATCGGCCCGCCCGGGTGGTCGCGAGCCTGGCGATCAGTCCCGCCTCGGTTGGTCGGCCGAGCCGGGAGGTCGACCCGCCGAGCCGGGAGGGCCGGCCGAACCGGTGGTCGCCCCCGCCCGGACCGGGTAGCCGGCGGGTCGGGAGACCGTGTTGATCGTCGCGGGGTAGCGCCGGGATGGGGTAACCGGGCGTGGGCGCCGGGTGGCCTGAGTGTGGCGTGGAGCCCGGTGGGGTGGCTGTGGTGCGGGCGCCGGGTGGGGTCACTGTGGTGCGGGGGCCGGGTGGGGTGGCTGTGGCGCGTGCGCCGGGTGAGGTGGCCTGGTGTGGGGGCCGGGTGGGGTGGCTGTGGCGCGTGCGCCCGGTGGGGTGGCTGTGGCGCGTGCGCCCGGTGGGGCGGCTGTGGCGCGTGCGCCGGTTGAGGTGGCTGTGGTCTGGGGGCACGGCGGGACCGCTGTGGTGCGGGCGCCAGGTGAGGCGGCCGTGGCGGGGCGGCCCGGCGGAGCTGTCGCGGTGGGTTGGCCGGGCGGGTGTCAGGCGGCGGGTGAGTCGTCGCTGATGGCCGCTCGTAGCGCCGATTCCAGTGTGGGGTGGGTGAAGACGAAGCCCGAGCGTTCCAGCACTCTTGGCAGCGCCCGTTGGCTGCGGAGGGCCTCGTGGGCGAATTCGCCGAGGGCTACCTGGAGGGCGATGCCCGGCACCTGGAGGATTGCCGGGCGGTTGAGGACCTTGCCGAGGGTGCGGGTGAAGGTCGCGTTGGTGACCGGGTGGGGGCTGACGAGGTTGACCGGGCCGGCGAGGTCGTCGCGGCGCAGGAGGAACTCGGCGGCGTCCAGCCAGTCCTCGAGGGCGATCCAGGGCACCCATTGCTTGCCGCCGCCCAGCCGGGCGCCGGCGCCCAGGCGGAAGAGGGGCATCTGCGGCTTGAGGAGGCCGCCGTGGGCGTTGAGGGGCAGGCCGGTTCGCAGGAGGACCACGCGGGTGCCGGCGTCCTCCGCGGGGCGGGCCGCGGCCTCCCACACGCGGCACACGTCGGCGAGGAAGCCGGTGCCGGCCGGTGCCTCCTCGGTGACCTCCTGGTCGCCGGTGTCTCCGTACCAGCCGACGGCGGACGACTGGAGGAGCACCCGGGGCCGGTCGTCGGCGGTCAGCTGGCGGATCGCGCGGGCGATGGTGCCGGTGCTGTCCACGCGGCTGCTGCGGATGAGGCTCTTGTAGCGGGCCGTCCAGCGTTTGTCGCCCACCCCGGCGCCCGCCAGGTTGATCACGGCGTCGGCGCCGACGAGCAGGGTGGGGTCGAGTTGGCCGCCGGAGGGGTTCCAGGTGGCCTCGTCGGGGGCCTCGGCGGGACGCCGGACCAGGCGCACGATTTCATGCCCTCCGCGACGCAACTGTTCGGCGAGGGTGGTGCCCAGGAAACCCGACGCGCCGGCCATGACGATCCGCATGGCCCCATCATTCCCGACCCTGAACCCTCTCAAAACAGAAGAAGGGGCGCCGGAGCGCCCCTTCTCTGTGATCTTCAGCCCAGCCGCGGGCTGGTTCGGGTGGCTCAGCCGTGCAGGCCGAGGTCGCCCTCGAACTGGCCCGCCTCGAGCCGCTCCTTCATGGTGACCAGGAAGCGGGCGGCGTCCGCGCCGTCCACGATGCGGTGGTCGTAGCTGAGCGCCAGGTAGACCATCGACCGCGGCACGACGAGCTCGCCGAGGTTGGGGTCGTCGACGACCACGGCGCGCTTGACCACCGCGCCGGTGCCGAGGATGCCGACCTGCGGCTGGTTGATGATGGGCGTGTCGAAGAGCGCGCCCCGGCTGCCCGTGTTGGTCAGCGTGAAGGTGCCGCCCGACAGCTCGTCCGGGCTGATCTTGTTGTTGCGGGTGCGCTCCGCCACGTCGGCGATCCGCTTCGCCAGGCCGGCGAGGCTGAGGTCGCCGGCGTCGCGCAGGACCGGCACGACGAGGCCCTTCGGCGTGTCGACCGCGATGCCCAGGTGCTCGCCGTCGTGGTACGTGACGGTGCCGGCCTCCTGGTCGATCGAGGAGTTGACCACCGGGTGCTGGCGCAGCGCCTCGACGGCGGCGAGGGCGAAGAACGGCATGAAGGTCAGCTTGACGCCGTGCTTGGCCTGGAAGTCGGCCTTGGCGCGGCCGCGCAGCTGGGCGATCTTCGTGACGTCCACCTCGACGACGGTGGTGAGCTGCGCGGAGACCTGCAGCGACTCCACCATGCGGCGGGCGATCGTGGCGCGGATGCGGGTGAGCTTCTCCGTGCGGCCACGCAGCGGGCTGGGCGCCGGCTTCGGCGTGGGTGCCGCCTTGTCCTGCGCCGCCGCGGACGCCGAGGCGGAGGAGGCCGCCTTGGCCGCGGCGTCGGCCGCCTCGATGACGTCCTGCTTGCGGATCCGGCCGCCGACCCCGGTGCCGGTGATGGACGCCAGGTCGACGCCCTTCTCGGCGGCCAGCTTGCGGACCAGCGGGGTCACGTATCCGGCGTCGCCGGCGCCGTTTCCGCTGACCGCCTCGGCGGTGGGCTGAGCCGGCTCGGCCGAGGACGAGCCCGTCTCGGCCCGGGGGGAGGGGTCTCCGTAGGACCCGCCCGGCTCGATCGACGGGGCCGGCTTCGACTCGATCGTCGGCTCGGACGCCTGCTGCGGCGCGGGCGCCTGCGGCTGCTGCGGGGCCTGGTGCTGCGGGGCCGGTGCCTGCTGCTGCGGCGCCTGCTGCGGAGCCTCCTGCTGCGGAGCCTGAGCCTGCTGCGGAGCGGGAGCCGACGGCGCCGAGCCGCCGGCCGGGGCGCTGCCCGGGGTGCCGATGATCGCGAGGTCGGCGCCGACGTCCGCCGTCTCGTCCTCCTGCACCTTGATCTCGAGGACCGTGCCGGCGACCGGCGACGGAATCTCGGTGTCGACCTTGTCGGTGGAGACCTCGAGCAGCGGCTCGTCGGCCTCGACCGTCTCGCCGACCTGCTTGAGCCAGCGCGTGACGGTGCCCTCGGTGACGCTCTCGCCCAGGGCCGGCATCTTGACGGCCGTGCCCTCGCCGCCGCTCGCCTGCGCGGTCTGCGGCGCCGGGGCCTCCTGCTCGACCGGCTTCTCGGTCGAGGGGGTGTTCGGCGCGGGCGCCTCGGGCTCGCGCTGCTGCTGCGCGGGAGCCGGCTGCGCGGAGGACTGCTGGGCGGTCTCCTGCTGGGCGGCGGGCGCCGGGGCCGAATCGCCGGCGTCCTCGCCGTCGCCGGAGATCACCGCGAGCTCGCTGCCGACGTCGGCCGTCTCGTCCTCGCCGACCACGATGCGCGACAGCACGCCGGCGGCCGGCGACGGGATCTCGGTGTCGACCTTGTCGGTGGAGACCTCGAGCAGCGGCTCGTCGGCCTCGACCCGCTCGCCCTCCTGCTTGAGCCAGCGCGTGACGGTGCCCTCGGTGACGCTCTCACCCAGCCGCGGCATGGTGACCGATACCGGCATGTCTCAGAACTCCTTAACCGCTTTGAACGGGCCTTTAGTCCGGTCTTGGGTGGTGGTGGGGTGGTTGGACGGGATCAGCTGTGCGCGTGCAGGGGCTTGCCCGCGAGCGCCAGGAAGGCCTCGCCGAGCGCCTCGTTCTGCGTCGGGTGGGCGTGGACCAGCTGGGCCACTTCCTCCGGGAAGGCCTCCCAGTTGTAGATGAGCTGCGCCTCGCCGACGAGCTCGCCCACCCGGGCGCCCACCATGTGCACGCCGACGACCGGACCGTCCTCGACCCGCACCAGCTTGATGAAGCCCTGGGTCTTGAGGATCTGGCTCTTGCCGTTGCCGCCCAGGTTGTAGTTGTAGGTCGTGACCTTGTCGGCGCCGTACTGCTCCTTGGCCTTGGCCTCGGTGAGGCCGACCGAGGCAACCTCGGGGTCGGAGTAGGTGACGCGCGGGATGCCGGCCTCGTCGATGACCGCCGGGTGCTTGCCCGCGATCTCCTCGGCGACGAAGATGCCCTGCTGGAAGCCGCGGTGCGCGAGCTGCAGGCCGGGCACGATGTCGCCGACCGCGTAGATGTTGCCGACGCCGGTGTGCAGCCGCTCGTTGGTGATCACGAAGCCGCGGTCCAGCGTGACGCCCTGCTCCTCGTAGCCCAGACCCTGGGTCGTCGGGCCGCGGCCCACGGCGACCAGCAGGATCTCGGCCTCGATGGTCTCGCCGCCGGCGATGGTCGCGCGCACGCCGTTGTCGGTGTGCTCGACCTTCTCGAACGGCTTGCCGACCTTGAAGTTGATCTTCCGCTTGCGGAACGCCCGCTCGACCGCCTTTGAGACCTCTTCGTCCTCGGCGGCGACGAGCCGGGGCAGCGCCTCCAGGATCGTCACGTCCGCGCCGAAGGACTTCCACACGCTGGCGAACTCGCAGCCGATGACGCCGCCGCCGAGCACGATCGCCGAGCTCGGCACCCGGTCCATCTTGAGGGCGTGCTCGCTGGCCAGCACCCGGGTGCCGTCGATCTCGAGGCCGGGCAGGCTGCGCGAGTAGGAGCCGGTCGCCAGGATGATGTTGCGGCCGGTGTAGCGCTGCCCGTTCACCTCGACGGTGTCCTTGGCGACCAGCTTGCCGGCGCCCTGGACCAGGGTGATCTTGTCCTGCTTGAGCAGGCCCTGGAGGCCCTTGTAGAGCCGGGAGACGACGCCGTCCTTGTAGGCGTTGACGCCGGCCATGTCGATGCCGACCAGGTCGGCCTTGACGCCGAACTGCTCGCTCTCGCGGGTCTGGTCGGCCAGCTCCGCGGCGTGCAGCAACGCCTTGGTCGGGATGCAACCGCGGTGCAGGCAGGTGCCGCCCAGCTCCGCCTTGTCGATCAGCGCCACCGAGAGGTTCAGCTCGGCCGCACGCAGGGCCGCGGCATAGCCGCCGCTTCCCGCGCCGAGGATCACGATGTCGAAGGTTCCGCCGGGCTGGCTCACGTCTACTCCCAGATCGCGTCGTTGCCACATGGGTCGCATGGTGGAAACGGTCACAGCTTTCCAGGCCATCTTGTCACTTGACGAACCAATCGATGCAGTCAGGTGCCCAACGACACGTGGGTTCGTCGTACCCTTGCCGCAGTTGACCCTAAGGAGGCGTCCGTGGCCTGGTTCCGGCGACGCAGGGAGCCGGGCGGCAAGAGCGGCCGACCTGCGGATCGAGCGGTTCTGGAGCACCTTGCCGAGTTTGTCCGTTCCCGCCGTGGCGTGGAGGCTTTCATCGAGCCGCGGACGACCGTGACCGAGACCACGATCCTGCTGATCGCCCACGACGGCGAGTGGACCCGGCGCCGCATCGAGTCACCCGAGGCCGCCCGCCGCTTCGCGCACCAACTGGCGATGCCGATCTACGACGTGCGCCTGATGGGCTACCCCCAGCGCATGCGCGACTACAACGCCCGCCAGAAGCACCGCCCGGCCTGATCCGCGCTCCGCGCTCCGCGCGAAAAGCGCGAAAAGCCGGCGGCGGCGTGATCAGGCCGGGACGGCAGGTGCGCGGCGTGTGCCACGTGCGCTTGCTGTGGCCGTACTTATAGAAAAGCGCCGCCCGGCACAGAGCCGGACGGCGCCAGAAAAAAGATCAGCCATTCTCCGCGACGTCGTCGATGAGGGTGAGCAGCGTACGGACCGGGACGCCCGTGCCGCCCTTCGTCCAGTGACCCGTCGGCTCGCCGGTGTGGTACGACGGCCCGGCGATGTCAATGTGTGCCCACTCGACGCCCTCGGCGACGAATTCGCGCAGGAACACGCCGCCCTGCAGCATGTGCCCGGCGCGGTCCATGCTGGCGTTGACCTGGCTGATGTCGGCGATCTCCGAGTCCATGCCCTTGCGGACGTCGTCGGGCAGCGGCATCGGCCAGGCCGGTTCGCCGGTGGCCTCGCCGGCCGCCTTGACGCGCTCGCAGGTTTCCGGGGTGCCCATGACGCCCGCGATGCGCTTGCCGAGGGCGACGACCTGGCCGCCGGTCAGGGTGGAGGTCTCGAAGACGTAGTCGGTGCCGTCGGCGCAGGCGCGGGCGATGGCGTCGCCGAGGACCATGCGGCCCTCGGCGTCGGTGTTGAGGACCTCGACGCGCTTGCCGTTGAACATCGTGATGACGTCGCCCGGGCGGTACGCGGTGCCCGACGGCATGTTCTCCGCCATGGCCAGGTAGCCGGTGACCGCGACCTTCGGCTTGAGGGCGGCCACCGCGAGCATCGTCGCGCCGACGGCGGCGGCGCCGGCCATGTCGGACTTCATCTCCCACATGCCGGCAGTCGGCTTGATGCTGATGCCGCCGGTGTCGAAGGTGATGCCCTTGCCGACCAGCGCGACCCGCTTCGGGTTCTCCACGCCCTCGGGGGTGTAGGTGAGCTTGACCAGCCGCGGCGGGGCCTCGGAGCCCTGGCCGACCGCCACGATGCCGCCGTATCCGCCGGCCTTGAGCTGCTCGAAGTCCAGCACCTCGACGTCGAGGCCGGTGCCCTTGGCCGCCGCGGCGACCTCGTCGGCGAAGGTCGGCGGGCGCAGGTTGTTGGGGGCGGTGTTGACCCAGTCGCGGGTCAGCCGGACCGCCCTGGCGACGGCCTCGGCGCGGGTGACCTCGGCGCCGGCGGCGGCGTCGGCCGCCTCGGGCACGACCACCTGGAGGGCCTCGACCGGCTCCCGGCGGGACGGCTGCGGCTTGGTCTTGTAACCGGCGAACCGGTACGAGCCGAGCAGCGCGCCCTCCAGGATGCCGCGCAGCACGCCGGGCGCGTCCGCGTCGTCGGGCACGGGCAGGGCGAGGGCGACCGTCGCGCTGCCGGCCAGCGCACGCACGGCGGCACCTGTGCCGCGGCGCAGCGTCTCCGGGGCCGGCGCGGAGCCGGTGGGCTCGTCGCCGAGGCCGACGGCGACGATCAGCGGCGCGGCGACCGTGCCGAGGGTGGCCAGCTTGGTGACCTCACCGGGGGCGCCCGTCGCCCCCAACAGGGACAGGGTCGCGATGAGCTTGCCGTCGAACGCGGCGGCGATGCTCTCCGCGCCGGCGGCTGGTAGCAGCGCACCGCCCTCCTCGGGCTGGCTATGCAGGCCGATGACCAGCGCGTCGACGGCGAGTTCGGCGGGGTCGCTGTCGACCAGGCGCAATGACGGGGCGGGATGGGTCACTGAAGGATCTCCGCGACGGCTGGGCCGGAGGCCCCTCGTGGGCGGCTCCGGCGGCATGGCTGCGTCCGGCGCGGGTCGCGCCGGACGGCGGGTGGTATCCCGCCGATGCTAACCACATGCAAGGTCACGGGTAAGTTGCCACTCATGTCCACCGACACCACGCCTGCGCTCCGTTCGCCGCTGCACGAGCGTCACCTCGCCCTGGGCGCCAAGTTCGCCGCATTCGGCGGCTGGGAGATGCCCCTCGAGTACGCGGGGGGAGGAGTCCTGCGCGAGCATGCCGCCGTCCGTGAGGGTGTCGGCGTCTTCGACGTGTCCCACCTGGGCAAGGCGCGGGTGTCCGGCCCCGGCGCCGCGGACTTCGTCAACTCCTGCCTCACCAACGACCTCGGGCGCATCGCGCCGGGCAAGGCGCAGTACACGCTGTGCTGCGACGACGCCACTGGCGGGGTGGTCGACGACCTGATCGCCTACCTGATCGGCCCGGACGAGGTCTTCCTCATCCCGAACGCGGCCAACACCGCCGAGGTCGTCCGCCGGCTCACCGCCGCGGCGCCGACCGGGATCACGGTCACCGACGAGCACCGCGGCTACGCCGTCCTCGCCGTCCAGGGCCCGCAGTCGCCGGAGACGGTCAAGGCGCTGGGCTTGCCGGTCGACCACGAGTACATGTCGTTCTCCACGGCGAGCCTCGACGGCGTCGAGCTGATCGTCTGCCGCACCGGCTACACCGGCGAGCACGGCTACGAGCTGGTCGTGCCGTGGAACGACGCGACGCGCGTGTGGGACGCACTGGTCGCCGCCGGGGTCCGCCCCTGCGGCCTCGGCGCGCGCGACACCCTGCGCACCGAGATGGGCTACCCGCTGCACGGCCAGGAGCTCTCCCTGGAGATCACCCCGGTGCAGGCCCGCTCCGGCTGGGCGGTCGGCTGGTCCAAGCCCGCGTTCTGGGGCCGCGACGCGCTGCTGGCCGAGAAGGCGGCGGGCCCCCGGCGGTCGCTGCGCGGCCTGGAGCTGACGGCCCGCGGCATCCCGCGCGGTCACATGCGGGTATTCGCGGGCGACGCCCTCGTCGGGGAGACCACCAGCGGCACGTTCTCGCCGACCAAGAAGGTCGGCATCGCGCTGGCGCTGCTGGACACGGCGGCCGGGCTCGCCGAGGGCGACCTGGTCGAGGTCGACATCCGGGGACGCCGGATCGAGGCGAAGATCGTGAAGCCTCCGTTCGTGGAGACGTCCGTTCGATGATTTAGGTACGGGCACGGCAGGCGCGCGTGACACACGCCGCGCGCCTGCCGTCCCCGGCCCGATCGCGCCGCCGCCGGGTCAGCCGACGGCCAGGGCGACCAGCGCCAGGGTCGTCGCCAGCTCGGTGGCGGCGCCGAGCACATCGCCGGTGATGCCGCCGAAGCGTCGGACGGCGTGCCGCAGGAGCAGCAGCAGGACCAGCACCACCGCGGCCACGGCGGCCGGGCCCGCCCAGGGCCGGCCCGGCACCGCCCAGATCGCCCCGGCGGCGACGGCGACGGCGAGCGCCGCCGCCACCGGGCCGGGCACGGTCGAGGCGACCAGGGCGCCGAGCCCGCCCGGGCGCGCGGCCGGCACACCGCGGCGGCAGGCCAGGGTGATGCCCAACCGGCCGGTGGCCCAGACGGCCACGATCGCCCAGGGACCGACCTCGGTCAGCGCGGCGGTCTGGATCACCAGGGTGAGCGTGATCGCCGCGACCCCGAACGGCCCGATGTCGGGCTTCTTCATGATCTCCAGCGCGGCGTCGCCGGAGCGGTAGGACCCGAGGGCGTCGACCGTGTCCGCCAGCCCGTCGAGGTGCAGGCCGCGGGTCAACAGAACGCCTGCCGCGACGGTGAGCGCGGCACCGAGCAGGCCGGTCGGCAGGAGGGTGTGCACGCCGGCCAGCGCGAGCCCGAGCAGGGCGCCGACAAGCGGGGCCAGGCTCATCGCCACGGCCGCGGACCGGCGGTCGACGCGCCCGGGCTTGACCGGCAGGACGGTGAGGGTGGTCAGTGCCAGGCGAAGCCCGTCAAGCACTAGCGGGGCCTGTCACGCGTTCGCCCGGCACGTCACGCACCCGTCTGGCCGTCGTCGCTTAGGCCGTCGTCGCCGGGGGCGGTCAGCAGCGCCGGGTGGACGCCGAGCGTGCCCGCCAGGGCGATCGCCGTGCGCAGCAGCGGCAGTGCGGCCAGGGCGTTGGCGCCCTCGCCGAGGTCGAGCCCGAGGTCGAGGACCGGGGTCAGCCCGAGCACGTCCGCGCCCTGCCGGACGAGCTGCTCGCGTCCGGCGTCGACGAGCAGACACCAGTGCCGGCTCTGCGAGGCCAGGTCGCGGGCCACCAGCCCGGCGGCGATGCCGAGCGGGCCGTCGAGCAGGACCGGCATGCGTCGGGCGGCCGCGCCGAGCACCGCGCCGGTGGCCACGGCGAGGTCCGCGCCGCCGAGCTGGGCCAGCATGTCCTTCGCGCCGCGCGGCTCCTGGCGGATCCGGTGCATCGCGTCGCGGACGGCGGCGCAGCGCCGCATCCACGCCTCGTCGTCGTAGCGGGCGCCGGGCACCAGCACGCGCGGCAGCATCGCCACCGGCTCGGCTCCCGTGACCGCGGCCACGACGGCGGTCGCGGCGGCCTCCGTTCCCGCGCCGCACGCGCCGATGACCAGCGCCTCGCGCCCGGCCTCGGCGGCGGCACCGGCGAGATCCCAGCCCTCGCGCAGCGCCGCGTCCACGGCGGCCTCGTCGAGCACCGGTCCGTCCTCCATCGCGCCGGAGGGTGGCACCCGCACCACGACGATGTCCGCGTCGGCGGTGGCGGCGAGCCGGGCCAGCGCACCCTCGCCCGCTTCGGCCTGCGCGGCGCGCCGGTCGGCCTCGCCGGGATCGGTGCCGGCCGCGGCCCCGCCGCCGTGCCGGCCGTCGAGCAGCAGCACCCGGACGGGACCCCACGGCCGCGGGGTGGCGGTGCCCTGGGTGGCGGCCGCGAACTCGACAGCCTCGAGCAGGACGCCGATGCCGGCGCCGGGAAGGTCGAGCCGGTCGAGCCGGTCGCGGGCGTCGGGGCCGGCGTCGCTGTCGGGCAGCGGCAGATCCATGCCGGCCTCGATGACCGTGCCGGACAGGTCGGCGACGGGCGCCGGCTCCGGTGCCCGGGCCACGCCCACCGTCAAAGAGGTCGCGGCCGTAGCCGCGGTGACCCGCGCCGCGGCGGCCGGGGTCGCGGCGGCCGGGGTCGCGGCGGCCGGGGTCGCGGCGGCCATCGCATCATGGTCGGCCGTGGTTACGCCGGCGTCCTCGGCCTGGACGTCGGTGAGGATGCCGGGCTCGTCGGCGGCCGACTTGAGCCACGTCGGCCGGCCCGCCACCACGAACGCCACGCGGTCGCAGGAGTCGGCGAGGGCCTGGTTCGCCGTGCCCAGGGCGTCGGCGAACGCGCGGCCCACCGGCGTCGCCGGCACCAGCGACAGGCCGACCTCGGGGCTGACCACGACCAGCCGGGCGGCGCAGTCGCGGACGGCCTCGGCCAGCGCGACCACCGTCGCCACGTCGTCGTTGGGCTGCCGGGCCGGGTCGAGCAGGCTGGCCACCCAGCCCCCGAGATCGTCGACCAGCAGCGTCTCTCCGGGCTTGGCCTCGGCGAGCAGCGAGGCGAGGCGGGCCGGGTCGGCGCCGGTCTCCTCGGTGGTCCAGGACTGGGGGCGCCGCCGCTGGTGCGCCTCGATGCGCCCGCGCCACTCGGGGTCGTCCTCGCCGCCGATCGCGGTGGCGACGTAGCGCACCGAGGGCGCGCCGGCCACGAGGGCTTCGGCGAACGCGGACTTCCCGGATCGGATCCCACCGAGCACCAGGACCGAACTCCACCCGTCAGCAGACATGCCCCGTACCTTAGATCCGCGCCCGGCGATCATGCGGGCCGACCCGGGCCTCGACCCGAACGCCACCTGACACTGCGGTGCGGCGCGCACACCGTAGGGTGGGACGGCAAGCACAGTCCCGACATCGAGGAGGGCGACCGCATGCCGTGGAGCTGGCGGTACGAGAACGTCGACGGGCAGCCGGTGGACGGCCCCGCCGAGACGTTCAGCAGCCAGGCCGACGCCGAGTCGTGGATCGGCCAGGCATGGCGCGACCTGGGCGCCGGCGGGGTCGCCCAGGTCACCCTGGTCGAGGACGACCGGGTCGACTACACGATGAGTCTGCTGCCGGCCGAGTGAGCAGCTTCCAGGTCAGCCGCGGGACACCGCGCAGCGCCTTCGTGCCGAGCCCCGTCTTCGTCGGCATCCTCGCGCTCGTCGCGGTCAGCGGGTGGATGACCTGGACCGGGTACGGCAACGTCCGCGTCGACGTCTTCCTGCTGGTCCTGTCCGGCTGGGTGCTGTCGCTCTGCCTGCACGAGTACGCCCACGCACTGGTCGCCTACTTCTCCGGCGACCGGGGCGTGGCCGACCGCGGCTACCTGACGCTGAACCCGCTGAAATACAGCCATCCCCTGCTGTCGATCGTGCTGCCGCTGGTCATCGTCGTGCTCGGCGGCATCGGCCTGCCCGGCGGCGCGGTCTGGGTGGACCACGCGCACGTCCGAAACAAGGTCAAGGAGTCGCTGATCAGCGCGGCCGGGCCGGCCACCAACGTGCTCTTCGCCCTGCTGCTGGCGGCGCCGTTCGCGTTCGGGGCGGGCGACGACCTGCGGCTCGCGCTGACCGGCTCCGGTGAGGTCGTCGTACTCGGCGAGCACGGCCCGTTCTGGCTCGCCCTGGGCGCGCTGGCGTTCCTCCAGGTGACCGCCAGCGTGCTCAACCTGCTCCCCGTGCCGGGCCTCGACGGCGGCAACCTGCTGCAGCCCTGGATGAGCCCGGCCTACCGGCGCACCTACGACCTGTTCGCGCCGTACGGGTTCATCCTGCTGTTCATGCTGCTCTGGCAGCCGACGGTCAACCACTACTTCTTCGCTCTGGTGACCTGGCTCGCCGGGCTGATCGGCGTGCCCGAGATCGGCCAGTACGGCCTCGAGTTCATGCGCTTCTGGTCCGACCGCTGACGGGGTCCGCCGCTGGCAGGCTCAGCCGCTGACGGCTCCGGCCGCTGGCAGGCTCAGCCGCTGACGGCTCCGAGCGCTGGCAGGCTCAGCCGCTGACGGCTCCGAGCGCTGACGCGCTCGGAGCCTGGCGGCTCAGGGCCGGCGGGCCGGGCTCTGCGTTCGCGCGGGATCCCGCTCGGCCAGAGCGCCGATCACCTCGTCGATCGCCGTCATCAGATCCGCCTCGAGGCGCACCCCGGAGGCCTTGGCGTTGTCGTGGACCTGCTCGGGCCGCGACGCCCCGATGATCGCCGACGAGACGTTCGGGTTCTGCAGCACCCAGGCGACCGCCAGCTGGGCCATCGACAGCCCGGCCTGCTCCGCGAGCGGCCGGAGCCGCTGCACCGTGTCGAGCACCTCGTCGGTCATCAGGCGCTTGATGAAGTCCGCGCCCGACTTGTCGTCCGTGGCCCGCGAACCGGCCGGCGGCTGCTCACCCGGCGCGTACTTGCCGGTGAGCACCCCCTGCGCGACCGGTGACCAGACCACCTGGCCCAGGCCCAGCTCCTCGCAGGTCGGCACCACCTCGGCCTCGATGACCCGCCACAGCATCGAATACTGCGGCTGGTTGGAGACGAGCCGGAACTTCAGCTCCCGCGCCAGCTCCCAGCCCTGACGGATCTGCGCCGCGGTCCACTCCGAGACGCCGATGTAGAGCGCCTTGCCCGAGTGCACGATGTCGGCGAACGCCTCCATCGTCTCCTCGATCGGCGTCGAGTGGTCGAAGCGGTGCGCCTGGTACAGGTCGACGTAGTCCATCCGCAACCGGCGCAGCGAGCCGTTGATCGACTCCATGACGTGCTTGCGGGACAGGCCGCGGTCGTTGGGACCCGGCCCGGTCGGCCAGAAGACCTTGGTGAAGATCTCCAGCCCCTCGCGCCGTTCGCCCTTCAGCGCCCGGCCGAGCACTTCCTCGGCCCGGGTGTTCGCGTACGCGTCCGCGGTGTCGAACGTGGTGATCCCCACGTCGAGCGCGGCCCGCACACACGCGGCGGCGGCCTCCTCCTCGACCTGGGAACCATGGGTGATCCAGTTGCCGTAGGCGATCTCACTGACCAGCAGTCCGGAACGGCCGAGATGACGGAACTCCATGTCCGCCGACCCTACCCGTCCCTTACAGAACCGGCCGGGTGTCGGCGAGCAGCCGCTCGATCTCCTGGATGACGTCCGCGGGCTCCGCGTGCACCACGTCGACGATCGGCTCACCCTGCCGGTCGAGGGCACCCCACCGCCCCTGCGGGTCACCGATCACGTACGCGACCGGGTGGATGAGCACCCGCGCGTGCACCGCCGGCACGAGCAGCTGACCCGTACGGTCGACGACCCCGAACCGGTCCTGCGCCCCGACGACCGCGAGCCCCTCCTCGGTGAACCCGTCCACCGGCTGCCCGACGCCCGTCAACGCGGTAGCGAAACCCTCGTACGCCAGCGGCACCACGATCCGCCCATGCCGGTCGAGCGCACCCCAGCCCTCGCGACGCACCGGCGCCACACCCCGCAGGAACGGCCGCACCTCGTCGAACCCGCCCGGCACGATCACCCGGTTGTGCCAGTCGACGGCGAACCAGCCGCCGTCCGGCTCCCGCGACACCCACGCCAGCCCGTCCGAGAACGGCAACGCCCGCACATAACCGGATGTGGCATCGATCAGCAGCGTCCCCGCCTCGTCGACGAGCTCCCACGCGTCGGCGTCCACGCGTCGCACCCACGCGGCACCCTCACGGAAGGGTTGAGCCTGGGCGTACTCGGCGGCGATGACGAGATCGCCGTCGCTGTCCGCGTACCCGAAAAGTCCGGTCTCATGGTCCGAAGCCGGCTGCGGCGGACGGCTCTGCTGAAGAATCTCCTCGCGCGAACGCGGATAGGGCCCCCACCCGGTCTCCTGCACCCGAGCCATGACCGCGTCCAACGCGGCCTCGGTCCGGGCCACAAGATCGGGATCCTCGACCCGCCGCAGCTCCAACGCCAGCTCGAAATGGTTACAGGCCTCGAGATAACGCCCCTGCTCATAACAGGACTTGCCGGCGTTCACGTGCATCTCGGCCCGGAGCAGCCCCGGCAGCTCGACGGAGTTCGCCTCCTCGTAGAGCCGGTCGGCCTCGGCGAAATCGCCCCGCCAATGCTGCACATGCGCGAGCCGAGCCTGCACGATCGCGACCTGCCGCAGCTCCCCGGTAGCCTCGGCATGCCGCAACGCCTCCCGCGCGTCGGCCAGCGCCCGGCCAAACTCGCCGAGCACCCGGCTCACCACGGCCCGCAGGCTCAGCAGCCGGGCCCGCACGGCATCCCGCTCGGCATACTCCAGCTTGTCGGTAAGCCGATCCCGCACTGCCCGCATCCGGTCCGGCTCGGCGGCGGTCTCCCGCAAGGTCACCGGATCAACTTCCCACGGGTACGCGGCAAGCACCTGCTCCGGGTCGGCGAGCCGGGGAACGGGCTCCACCTCCGGCTCCGGCGGCGGAGCGACGGAGAGCGTCGGCAGCTGCATACTGGGCGCCCGAACCGCATTTTCGGTACGGCCGACAGCACCGCGATCCGCCACGACGGAATCCGGTTCCGGCTCAGCGGGCCGCTCCTCAGCCCGATCCTGAGTCCGCGTCTCGACCTCTGCCTCAGCCTGCGTTTCGACCGCTGCCTCGGCCTGCGTCTCGGCCTGCGTCTCGGCCTGTGCCGCAACCTGTGTCTCGGCCTGTGCCGCAACCTGTGTCTCGGCCTGTGCCGCAACCTGTGTCTCGGCCTGTGCCGCAACCTGTGTCTCGGTCGGAGGCTCGAGCTGAGTCTCGGCCTGATCGCCGGTCCTTGGCTCGGCGTGCGTGGCCGCCGGATCGTTGTCGGGCGTTTCCGCGTCTGCTGACTGGTCGACTGGGGCGTCCGCGTGCTCAGCGGGCTCAGCTTGGGTCTCGCCGGTCTCGACTTGCGCGTCAGCGGGCTCGGCCTCTGTGGGCTCGGCCTGGGCCTGAGCGGCCTCGGCTTTCGCGGGCTCAGGCTCCGGCTGGTTCTCGGGCTCGGGCTGGTTCTCGGGCTCGGGCTGGTTCTCGGGCTCGAGCTGGGCCTCGGGCTCGGGCTGGTTCCCGGGCTCGGGCTGGTTCTCGGGCTCGGGCTGGGCCTCGGTCTGAGCCTCGACCGGCTCGGCGTGGGTCTCGGAATCCGCCTCGATCGAGGCAGGCTCGTCACCGGGTTCGTTGGTTTCCCCCCGAGCCTCGACGACATCGTCCTGCGGCGCCGCGAGCGCCTCCTGGACGGGAGCCGCGCTGTCTTCAGGCGCGGTGGGCTGGTCCTGGACGGGGGTGACGTCGTGACTGGCGTCATCGTTCGGCGTCGAAGCGGCATCGTCCGCAGACGCGGAGGGCCCGTCCGGCTTCTCGGCGGGATCCGGGCGCTCGGCGACGAGTTGGACCTCGGCCGAAGGCGAGAACCAGTCGGCCTTGACCGCCGCCTCGCCGCTGACGGGCATGCCGCTGGTCTGGGCAGCACTGGTCGGCCCGCTGCCGATCGGCGCACCGCTGATGGGCCCACCGCTGACGGGCTCACCACTGATGGACTCACCACTGATGGGCACACCACTGGTCGGCGAACCGCTGACCGGACCGGCCGGGGACCCTTCGCCGGCCATGCCCACGGCGGGCGACACCGGCTGGGAGTTATGCGCCGGGGTGATGGCGCCGAGACCGCTCTGGGAGAGCAGCCACCCGAGCCCCCGTCCGCTCTCCTCCTCGGCGGACGCATCGGCGCCAGCTAGCACCTCGTCGCTCTCGGCCGTCGGGTTCGACGCGGCATTACCAACCGCCCCTCGCGAGCCGGACGTTCCTGAAACCGGCGCTTCCACCGGCACGGCTTCCTGAACACCGGACCCAGATGCAGCGGGATCCGCGACGGGCAACCGGGGAGCGGCAGGCTCGGCTGCGGCGGGCTCGGGCTCCTCGTGTACAACGGTGGCCGGTGTGGCGTGCTCAGTCACCGCAGTGGGCGTAGCCGCGGCCTCAGGTGCGGCGGCGGCCGGTGTGGTGGTTTCGGGCACGGCGGTGGCCGCAGCCGCAGCCGCCGCAGTCGCGGGCTCGGGTGTGGTGGTGACCGGTGTGGCGGGCTCCCATGCGGGCACGGCGGTGCCCGAAGTCGCGGGCTTGGACCCGTCGGAAACGGGCGGCGTCGTGGCCGGCGCCCACGGGCTGGTTGACGCCGCCGGGGCGTGCCCGCCCTGCGACTCGAAGGGAGGCGCCGCAGGTTCTGCCCGGTACTGCACCGGCTGTTGTGGCGTAGGCGGGTTCTCCGGAACGGCCGGCCAGGACCACTCCTCCTGGGGCGGCACGACCGGCGGCCGGGCGGCCGGGGCGGACTGCTGAGGTGCCGCCTCTAGCGGATGCCAGGCCTGGCGAGGGGCATGCGCATCCGGCCGGTTCTGCAGCGGCGCCGGGAATCGAGGATCGGTCGGGGGCTCGGCGTTGTGCATGCCGCGTCGCGGTGCCGACGGCCGCAGCTCCGACGGCTCCGCACGACGCGCGTCCGACTGCTCCGGACGACGCATGTCCGACGGCTCCGCGTGGCGCAGGTCGGATGGCTCCGGACGACGCGCGTCCGACTGCTCCGGACGACGCATGTCCGACGGCTCCGCGTGGCGCGGGTCGGATGGCTCAGGGTGGCGCGGGTCCGACGGCTGTGGGCGGCGCATGTCCCATTGCTCTGGACGATGCGCGGTCGACGGTTCTGCGCGGTGGGCGTCCCGTGACTGCGGGTGTCGCGGGTCTGGTAGTTCTTGGCGGCGGGGATCCGGCTGCTGGTAGCCGCGCGGTTCCGGCCGTGCCGGGTAGGGCGCGCCGGGCGGCGGAACGTGGCGCTCCGGGTGGGGCGCGGACGGGCGGGTATCAAGCCCGTGCACCTCCGGCTGCGGCGAGCGCGAGGCCGGGGGAGGGGTCGGAGGTCCGGTCTCGGGCCGTGTCGCTGGATATCCCGGTTCCCGGTGAGGACCCGCATAACCGGACTCACGGTAGGGCGCGGCGGAGCGCGGATCCCCGTAGGGCTTGGCGGACCGTGGCTCCGGACGGGGCCCGGCGAAACGCGGCTCCCCGTAGACCACGTCCGAGCCGTGGGGCGCACCCGAGCCGTGGGGCGCACCCGAGCCGTGGGGCGCACCCGAGCCGTGGGGCGCACCCGAGCCGTGGGATGCATTCGAGCCATAAGGCGCACCCGAGCCATAAGGCGCACGCGATCCGTGGGGTGCGTTCGAGCCGTGGGGCGCGTCCGGGTCGTAGGGCGTGCCCGAGCGCTGCGCGTCCGGCCGGGGTGCCCACGGCGACGGCTCCGGAGCGGGCGGGCGTCCGCCGGGGGAAGGCCGAGCAGGCTGCCCCGGGCCGAGCGGACCCCCCTGGCCGGAACCATGCGGACCCCCCTGGCCGGAACCACGCGGGCCACCATGACCGGAGACAAGCGGGCCACCCTGACCGGTGCCGCCCTGCCTGGGACCGCTCTGGCCGGCACCGTGCGGGCCAGCCTGGCCGGCATCGTGCGGGCCAGCCTGGCCGGCATCGTGCGGGCCAGCCTGGCCGGGACCGTGGGCGCCAGCCTGATGAGGACCCCGCGGGCCGCGTTCTGGCAGCGGCGTGGGTTGGTTCCAGGACGGCTGCTGCGAGGCCGGCGGCTGATCGGGCGGCGCCGTCCACGACGGCGGGGGCTGCGGCGGCCGTCCGACCGTTGCCCGCCCCGCCGCCGGAGAAACGGGTCGCCCCGCCGGAGAGACCGGACGCCCAGAAGTCGGACGCCCAGAAGCAGGACGCCCAGAAGCAGGACGCCCAGAGACCGGACGCCCCGGCGCCGGAGAGCCTGACCAACCTGACTGACCTGAGGCGTTACCCACCCACCCGCTGGACGGCCGAACCGGCGACCCGGACCAATCGGGTCCAGACGAGGCCCCGCCGGACTGGTAGCCCGGCGCCCCGGAAACAGGCGGTCCAGAGACAGGCGGTCCAGAGACAGGCGGCCCGGAAACAGGCGGCCCGGAGGCCTGGGCGATGGTCCGGAAGTCCGCATCCCACGACGCCGCAGCCTCGGCGGCCGCGGCCGCGTCGTAGACCGGGTGGTGGACGGCTCGGCGGTGGCCCGGGTCGCCCGGGTAGCGCTGGCCCGGCAGGGGCTGCCATTCCCAGGTGATCTCGTAGACCCAGGCTGGTTCGTCGTCCCACGCGCCCGCGCCGACGTGCGAGCTCCAGCCGTTCATCGGGTACCCGTGCGGGTGCCGGATGTCTGCCTACGCTGCGTCACGACGACGTTCCACCTTGTCGAAAATTGCTCGGCGGCAGGGCGGCGCACCGGGTACAGTCGCCCGGCTCCACTGCGGGGTGTGAGAACTGCGGGGTTGTGAGAGGAGATTAACGGCGTGCACGGGCTCGACGCCAGGGTGCCTGCGATCTCTCCCCGCCATCCATTCCGGGATTCGGTCACTACGTTCGGTGCGCTTTCCTGGTCGGGTTTCCGGAGGTACGCGACCTACCGGCAGGCGACCATAGCCGGATCGTTCACGAATATCGTCTTCGGGTTCCTCCGCTGTTACGTTCTGCTCGCTGTCGCGGCGGGGGTCGCCGGGGGTCGACCGGGCGGTTACGACACGGCTCAGCTCGCCACGTTCGTCTGGGTGGGCCAGGGCCTGCTCACCGTGGTGTCGCTGTGGGGGTGGACCGAGCTCGCCGACCGCGTCCGTTCCGGCGACGTGGCCTCGGACCTGCTGCGTCCCGTACCCGTGGTAGTCGGCTTTCTGGCTCCTGACCTGGGGCGGGCCGGCCACGCGATGATCTTCCGCTTCCTGCCGCCGCTCGCCGTGGGCGCGCTTTTCTTCGATTTGTACGCCCCCAGCAGATGGTTCACGGTCCCGCTCTTCGCGCTCTCGATCGTGCTGTCCGTGGTCGCGAGCCTGGGCCTGCGTTTCCTAGTCAACGCGACCGCGTACTGGCTGCACGACGCGCGCGGCCCCATCATTCTCTGGACGCTGTCGGCCGGCATCCTGGCCGGGCTGTATTTTCCGCTGCGGTTCCTGCCGGACTGGCTGGCGGCGACGTTGTGGGTCGCCACGCCGTTCCCGGGTCTGCTGCAAACGCCGCTGGATGTGCTGGTCGAGCGCGATCCGACGCCGATCCAGGTGGGCCTGGTCGCACTGCAGGCGGTGTGGGCCGCCGCCCTGCTGGCCCTTGCCGCGGCCGTCCAGCGGCGCGCCGAGCGGCGGCTGGTGGTGCAGGGTGGCTGAGCTGCGGGCGTACGCGGCGCTGTTCGCCGGGCAGTGGCGGTCGCTGGCGTCCTACCGGGCGTCCTTCGTTGTGGAGCTGTGCACCAACGTCATCGGCGGGCTGCTCGACGTCGTCGCTGTGCTGGTGTTCTTCCAGACGGCGACAACGATCGCCGGCTTCACGATGGCCGAGGGGCTGCTCGTGGTCAGCCTCTCCTCGTGCGGGTTCGCGGCCGCCGACTTCGTGGTGGGCAACATCGACCGGCTCCAGAGCTATGTGCGTGCCGGCACGTTGGATGCCGTGCTGGTGCGCCCGCTCGGCGCGTTGCCGCAGCTCGTGCTCATGGATCTGCCGATGCGCAAGGCCCTGCGGGTGGTCGCCGCCGGCGCGGTGCTCGTCGTCGCGCTGCGGCTCAACGACCTCGACTGGACCCCGGCCCGGCTCGCGCTCATCGTCGCCGCGCCGATCGCCGGCGCGTTGTTCTTCGGGTCGATCTTCGTCATCAGCGCCAGCCTGGCGTTCTGGTGGGTCGAGTCCGGCGAGATCGGCAACGCGTTCACCTACGGCGGCCGGGACTTCAGCGCCTATCCCACCTCCGTCTACGAGGGCTGGTTCCGGGCGATTTTCGCGTACGGGATGGGCTTCGGTTTCGTGGCCTATCAGCCGGCGCTGGCGCTGCTGGGCCGCGCCGACCCGCTTGGCCTGCCTGTCTGGACGGGCTTCGTCTCACCATTGGTCGCCCTGGTCGCCGTCGCCGCCGCCTGGTCGGTGTGGCGCGCGGGGATCAGGCATTACCGGAGTACGGGCTCATGAACGTGATCGAGATGCACGGCCTGCGCAAGGATTTCACCGTACGGGTACGCAAGGGCGTCCTGCGCCGCGAGAAGCGGACGGTGACCGCCGTCGACGGCATCGACCTGTCCGTGGCGGCCGGCGAGATGGTCGGCTACATCGGCCCGAACGGCGCGGGCAAGTCGACGACCCTGAAGATGCTGACCGGCGTGCTGGCCCCGTCGGCGGGCGCGGTGTCGGTGTGCGGCCTGACCCCGGTGCCGCAGCGCACCCGCCTGGCGCTGACCATCGGCGTGGTGTTCGGGCAGCGTTCGCAGCTGTGGTGGGATCTTCCGCTGCGGGACTCGTTCGCGCTGCTGCGCCACGTCTACCGCGTGCCGGCCGACGCGCACGCCGCTCGCCTGCGCCGATGCCGGACGCTGCTGGAACTGGACGAGTTCCTGGACACTCCGGTCCGCCAGCTCTCGCTGGGCCAGCGGATGCGCGGCGAGTTGACCGCCGCCCTGCTGCACGGCCCGTCGGTGCTGTTCCTGGACGAGCCGACGATCGGACTGGACGTCGTCAGCAAGCAGGCGGTCAGATCCTTCCTGGCCGAACTCGGTGCCTCGGGCGCGGTGACGCTGGTGCTGACCACCCACGACCTCGCCGACATCGAACGGTTGTGCCGGCGCCTGGTGGTGATCGACCACGGACGCGTGGTGCACGACGGCACGATCGAGGCGCTCCACTCCCGGTACGGCTCGCGCCGCCGCCTGGTCGCGGACCTGGACGCGCCCCTGCCCGCGGACTTCGCCGTCCCGGGCGCGGAGCTGGTGTCGCTCGAAGCCGACGGCCACCGGGCGTCATTCGACCTGCTGTCCTCCGCGGCCGGCGCAGTGGTCGCCGAACTCACCGCGCTGGCATCGGTCCGAGACCTCTCCCTCGTCGAACCAGACATCGAAGACGTCGTGGCGCGGCTGTACCGCTCCTAGGGCCGGCCGGTCATGCCTGTCTCGGGTGATCAAATAGCGCCCATGACAGCGATTTCGTGGCGTGACGGAGCGCGGGAACTGCGCCGGTCGGTCGTGGCGGAGGGCGGCGATCCTGACCGGATCGAGGACGTGGGCCTCGCCTGGCGCTCCTTCCGCGCGTTCCTGGCCGTGCCGTTGGAAGGTCTCTTCGATCGATGGGAGGGTGACGACGTCGAGGCGGACACGCTGATCGTGGACTTCGGTGTGTTCGGTTGGCAGCGGGATCTGCCGGGATTGCTGCTGGTTCGACGTTTCTCCGTCCCGGCCGTCGAGTGGCATGACGGCGTGCCGGGCGAGGCGTCGGACCGCGAGGACGACCTCGATCCAGACCTTGCGGACACCGTGCAGATCGAACTGGAACTGACCTTCGCCCCTGACGTCACCGCGGAGGCCGACGACTTCTGGACTACTGCTCGCAGCGGTGAGTTCGACCTCGGCGACTTGGCTGAGGCCGAGGAACTTGTCACGACCTTGGGTCTTGGGCGACCGCTGCGCAGCCGGATCGATCTCGTCAAGCCCTGAGTGGTACCGGCCCTAGCGGTGTTCCATCAGCAGGACCGCCCACGTGCCGGGCTCGAGGGCTTCGTAGTGGTGGGGGACGTCGCCGGGGAAGGCGACGTAGTCGCCGGGGCTGAGGTCGACGCATTCGCCCGTCGGGCCCGCGCGGAGCCGTCCGCCCGCCACGATCACGTGTTCGACGCTGCCGGGGATGTGCGCCTCGGCCTCCCGGGGCTGGCCGGGTTCCAGCTCCATGACGTAGAGGTCGCGCCGGGCGTGGGTGGAGCCGGCGGCGAGCAGGCTGGCGGCGAAGTCGGCCTGGTCGGCGCGGAGCCGGGGCTTGTCGCCGGCCCGGACGACGCGGACGGTGGGCGCCGGCGGTTCGACGAGCCGGCTGAAGGGCACGCCCAGGGCGACGCCCAGCGACCACAGCGTCTCGATGCTGGGGTTGCCGCTGCCGTTTTCGAGCTGGGACAGGGTGGACTTGGCCAGCCCGGCCCGGCGGGCGAGTTCGGCGAGCGAGATGCCGGCCCGCTCCCGCTCGCGGCGCAGGGCGGCGGCGATGGTGGCGAGCGGCGACGCCGGCTGCGACATTGTTCACTCCATCGGTCGGTCCGTTCGGTTTGACGAACGCTCGGGGCGTCGTTCATTATTTTGAACCATGCGTACGTCATCGCGAACACCGGATCGCGCTCTCCTGCGGGACGCGGCCGCGATCGCCGCCGCGACGGTGGCGGTGGGAGCGTCGTTCGGGGCCATCGCGATCGCGTACGGGCTGCCGACGTGGGTGCCGTTCGTGATGTCGACGGCGGTGTTCGCCGGGGGCTCCCAGTTTCTCGCGGTCGGCCTCCTCGCGGCGGGCAATCCGCTCGCGGCCGTCCTCGCCGGCCTGCTGCTCAACGCCCGCCACCTGCCGTTCGGCCTCGCGGTCGCCGGCACGATCGGCGCCCGGTGGCGGGACCGGCTCGTCGGCAGCCACCTGATGACCGACGAGGTGGTGGCCTTCACCCTGCGCGAGCAGGATCCCGCTCGACGGCGGCGCACGTACTGGCTGATCGGCGCCACGTTGTTCATCTCCTGGAACGCGGGGACAGCCTTGGGTGTCCTGCTCGGCGGCACCGGCGACCCGGCCGCGCTGGGACTCGACGCGGCCTTCCCGGCGGGACTCATCGCCCTGATCCTGCCGTCGCTGCGGGACCGGGCGACGTGTGCCGTAGCCCTCAGCGGCGCGGCCGTGGCGGTGTTGTTGACCCCGGTGCTGCCGGCGGGCCTGCCGGTGCTGTGTGCGCTGGTGGGGCTGGTCGCCTTGTTCAGACCACGCCGGCGGGCTCCGGACGACGGCGGCCCTGGACACAGGGGTGGCCCCGGGCCGGAGGTTGGCTCCGGGCACAAGGGTGGCCCCGGTCCTGAGGGTGGCCCCGGTCCTGAGGGTGGCTCCGCGCAGGAGGGTGGCCCCGGTCCGGATGGTGGTTCCGGGCACAAGGGCGGCGGGCCCGTGCATGAGGGCGGGCCCGGGCAGGAGGGCGGGCCCAGGAAGGAGGAGGTGCCGTGCTGATCGCGTCGATCGTCGTGCTGGCCGTGGGCACCTATGTCATGCGGCTGAGCGGGGTGCTGCTGCGCGACCGCCTGGAGCTTTCCGATCGGCTCCAGCGCCTGCTGCCGATGGCCGCCGCGACGCTGCTGGCGGCCCTGGCGGGCACGGCGGCGCTGATAGAGGGCAGCGGGTTCGCGGGGGTGGCGCGTCCGGCCGGGGTGGCCGTCGGCGCGCTGCTGGCCTGGCGGCGGGCGCCCTTCGTGGTGGTGGTGCTGGCCGCCGCGCTCACGGCGGCCCTGCTGCGCCTGGCCGGGATCGCCTAGGGCTGGCCGGGATCGCCTAGGGCTGGCCGGGATCGCCTAGGGCTGGCCGGGATCGCCTAGGGCTGGCCGGGATCGCTCACGCCGGCCCGCCCGACCGCTCAGACCTGGTCGCCGAGCTCGACCTGCGGCTTCGGCACGCGCATGCGGCGGAACGTGAGGCCGCGCATGATGCCGTACAGGTAGAGGGAGCCCATTCGCTGCGTCGTGTTCGGGAAGCGCTCGGTCACCAGCTTCTTGATCCGGCGGGAGATCAGGATGCTGTCGATGATGACCGTGATGGCCAGCACGGCCCAGAGGACGTTGGAGCCGATCTGGACCTGGATCGGCATGTTGCCGGTCGAGCCGATGAACACGATGATGGCGCCGACGAAGAACCAGGTGCCGGCGGTGCGGCGGGAGTCGACGATGGCGCGCACCAGGGCTCGCTCCGGGCCTCGGTCGCGGGCCAGCAGGTAGCGCTCGTCGCCGGCGCGCATGCCGGCCGATGCCTCGGAGCGCTCCTGGCGCTGGCGCTCGCGCATCTGCTTGTAGGCCTCGCGGCGGTTGGCCGGGGCCTGCACCGCGTCGTGTCGCCGCTGGCCGCTCTGCCGTTTGGGCGTCTGGAGGCCTAGCTCCTTCTTGGAAGGTGTGTAGCCCTTGGGCCGCGGTGTGGCGGGCTCGGACGTGGTCACCTCCTCGACGGCGTCGGCGACGAGTTCGGTGGACTTTCGGCGAAACAGCGAGGGCACCCCAGCAGCGTAGCCAAGCGCCGCCGGAAAGCCGAAACCGCGCCGCCGATCCGGAGATCGGCGACGCGGTGTAAGCGGGCAGTGACGCTGTGAGCGAAGCATCAACGCTGTGAGCGAAGCATCAACGCTGTGAGCGAAGCGGCAACGCTGTGAGCGCAGCCGTGACGCTTAGAGGCGTTCGGTGTGCGCGCCCAGCGCGGCGAGTTTCGCCTCGAAGTCCTCGTAGCCGCGATTGATCAGGTCGACGCCGTACACCCGGGAGGTGCCCTCGGCGGCCAGCGCCGCGATGAGGTGGCTGAAGCCCGCGCGCAGGTCCGGAATGACCAGATCGGCCGCGTGCAGCTTGCTGGGGCCGGCGATCACGGCGGAGTGGATGAAGTTGCGGCGGCCGAAGCGGCAGGGGGTGCCGCCGAGGCAGTCGCGGTAGACCTGGATCGTCGCGCCCATCGAGTTGAGCGCCTCGGTGTAGCCCAGGCGCTGCTCGTACACGGTCTCGTGCATGATCGACAGGCCGCGGGCCTGGGTCAGCGCGACCACCAGCGGCTGCTGCCAGTCGGTCATGAAGCCGGGGTGCACGTCGGTCTCGAGCGCCACGGCCTGCAGCTCGCCGCCGGGGTGCCAGAACTTGATGCCGCCCTCGACGCCGCTCACGCCGGGGCGCGGCACGCGGGCCTCGGTGACCTCGAACTGGCCGCCGATCGAGCGGAAGACGTTCAGGAACGTCATCATGTCGGCCTGCTGGGCGCCGAGCACCTCGATCTCGCCGCGGGTGGCGAGCGCGGCGGCGGCCCAGCTGGCGGCCTCGATCCGGTCCGGGATGGGCTTGTGGTTGTAGCCGCTCAGCTTCGGCACGCCGAGGATCTCGATGACCCGGTCGGTGTGCACGGTGATGATCGCGCCCATCTTCTGCAGCACGCAGATGAGGTCGATGATCTCCGGCTCGATGGCGGCGTTGCGCAGCTCGGTGACGCCCTCGGCGCGCACCGCGGTGAGCAGCACCTGCTCGGTCGCGCCGACGCTCGGGTACGGCAGTTCGAACTTGGTGCCGTGCAGCCCGTTCGGCGCCGTCAGGTGCATGCCCTCGGGCGTCTTGTCGACGACCGCGCCGAACTGGCGCAGCGCCTGGATGTGGAAGTCGATCGGGCGCGGCCCGATGTGGCAGCCGCCGAGGTCGGGGATGAACGCGTGCCCGAGCCGGTGCAGCAGCGGGCCGCAGAACAGGATGGGGATGCGCGAGGAACCGGCGTGCACGTTGATCTCGTCGCTGCTGGCCCTCTCCACGTTGGTGGGGTCCATCACGAGCTCGCCGTCGTCGGCGCCGTCGGTCACCTTGACGCCGTGCAGCTCGAGCAGGCCGCGGACGACCTCCACGTCGCGGATGCCCGGCACGTCGTAGAGGCGGCTCGGCGACTCGCCCAGCAGGGCGGCGACCATGGCCTTGGAAACCAGGTTCTTGGCGCCACGGACCCGGATCTGCCCGTGCAGCGGCGCGCCGCCGTGTACGGCCAGGACGTCGTCGGTCAACGCAACCTCCAGAATCGGACGCGGGAGCGCCCGGAGCGTTATTTCGGTGCTGCGTCTGGTGGGGGACCCGGCGCAGCCGCCCGGGCAGCATAGCGCTGCGTGACCGTTGCAGAAATCATCACACCGCTCAAGGTGGCACGAATAGCGGATGATTAAGGCAACAAAAAGAAACGGCGCAGCGCAGGGCGCATCACCGATTACGGAAAGTGACTGTTACGGCAGTGCCAGCATCTGGTCGAGGGCGATCCGGGCATATTTCGCCGTGTCCGCGTCGACCGTGATCTGGTTGGGCACCCGGCCCGCCACAAGCTCCTCGAGAGCCCACACAAGGTGGGGCAAATCAATGCGATTCATCGTGGAGCAATAGCAGACGGCCTTGTCGAGGAACATGATCTTTTTGTCCGGGTGGGCCAGAGCCATCCGGCGGACCAGATTGAGTTCCGTGCCGACCGCCCAGGCCGAACCGGCGGGCGCCGCCTCGAGCGCCTTGATGATGTATTCGGTCGACCCGACCATGTCGGCCGCACGGACGACCTCGTGTCGGCATTCCGGGTGGACCAGCACGGTGACGCCGGGCACGCGCTCGCGAACCTCGCGAACGCTGTCGAGCGTGAAGCGGCCGTGCACCGAGCAGTGCCCGCGCCACAGGATCATCTTGGCGTCGCGAAGCTGCTCCGGGGTGAGCCCGCCGTGCGGCTTGTGCGGGTCGTAGAGCACGCAGTCGTCGAGGGAGAAGCCCATCTCCAGCACCGCCGTGTTGCGGCCCAGGTGCTGGTCGGGCAGGAAGAACACCTTCTGACCCTGCTCGTACGCCCAGGTCAGGGCGCGCTCGGCGTTGGACGAGGTGCAGACCACGCCGCCGTTGCGGCCGACGAAGCCCTTGATGTCCGCCGAGCTGTTCATATAGGTGACGGGCACGATCTCGTCGACGATGCCGAGCTCGGTGAAGTGGTCCCACGCGGTCTCGACCTGGCCCAGCACGGCCATGTCGGCCATCGAGCAGCCGGCGGCGAGATCGGGCAGCACGACCCGCTGCGCGTGAGTTGTGAGGATGTCGGCGCTCTCGGCCATGAAGTGCACGCCGCAGAAGACGATGAACTCGGCGGCGGGCCGGGCGGCGGCCTCGCGGGCGAGCTTGAAGGAGTCGCCGGTGACATCGGCGAACTGGATGACCTCGTCGCGCTGGTAGTGGTGCCCCAGCACGAACACGCGGTCGCCGAGCGCGGCCTTCGCGGCGGTGGCCCGGGCGACCAGGTCGGGATCGCTCGGGGCGGGCAGGTCGCCGGGGCAGTCGACGCCGCGCTCACTGGCCGGGTCGGTGCCCTTGCCGAGCAGCAGCAGCGCGAGAGGGGTGTTCGAGGGTTCGGTCCAGGTCGACGTCACACCGACCATGTTTCCACAACGCCGCCGCCTGTCAGGCGGCCGAGGCGGTGTTGTGGACCACTACCGGCGGCGATTCTGGATCTTGGTCGCGAGCTTGCGCAGTCGGGCCCGGTTCTCCGGCTTGGCGAGCTGGCGCTGGCCCTCGGCGATGAGGCGCTGACCCTGAGGGCCGCTGAGAAACTTCTGCAGGCGCTGCATGAGAGTGGGCATAGGAACTACGTTGCCAGGCAGGCCTGTGTGAAACCTGTACTTTTCTCCTCGTGCGCGTACTCATCTGCCCCGACAAGTTCGCCGGAACGCTGAGCGCCTCCGAGGTGGCCGCCGCGCTCGCCGAGGGCTGGCGCGAGACGGCGCCGGGCGACGAGTGCGTGCTCCGGCCGCTCTCCGACGGCGGCCCCGGCTTCGTGGAGGTGGTTGGCGGTGCTCTGGACGGCCGGCGCGTCCCCGTCGACACCGTCGACCCGCTCGGCCGCCCGGTGCGCGGTGAGGTCCTGTTCGTGGGTAACACCGCGTACGTCGAAAGCGCCCAGGCGTGCGGCCTGCACCTGCTCACCCGCCAGGAGCTCGACCCCGGCGCCGCGACGTCCTACGGCCTCGGCCTGCTGCTGACCGCCGCGGTCGAGGCGGGCGCCGCCGAGGTGGTCGTCGGGCTGGGCGGCTCGGCCGTCAACGACGCCGGCGCCGGGATGCTGGCTGCGCTGGGCGCCGGTCCGGTCGACGAGAGCGGGTACGCGCTGCCGTACGGCGGTGCCGTCCTCGGCGCGGCGGCCGGCCTCGAAGGTCCGCCCCGCCTGCGCCAGGTCCGCCTGGTCGCCGCCACCGACGTCGACAACCCGCTGCTCGGCCTGCACGGCGCCAGCAACGTGTACGGCCCGCAGAAGGGCGCCACCAGGGAAGACGTGCTGCGCCTCGACGCCGCGCTGGAGCACTTCGCCGGCGTACTCGAACGGGCTTTCGACATCGACGGCCTGGCGGTGATGCCGGGTGCCGGTGCGGCCGGTGGCGTCGGTGCCGCCCTGCTCGCCCTCGGCGCGCGGGTGGTGTCCGGTATCGGCCTCATCACCCGGATCATCGGCCTGGAGGAGCAGCTCGACCGGACCGATCTGGTGATCACGGGGGAGGGGTCCTTCGACCACCAGTCACTGCGCGGCAAGGTGGCCGCCGGCGTCGCCAACGCCGCCCGGGACAGGGGCCTGCCCTGCGTCGTCGTCGCCGGCCGCAACGAGACGGGCTACCGGGAGGCGGCCAATGCCGGCGTCACCGAGACGTACGCGCTGCTGGAGCACTTCGGCTCGGAGGAAAGGGCCCTGGCCGAGCCGGCGCGCGGGCTGCGCGAGATCGGCTCACGGCTCGCCAGCCAGTGGAGCCGGTAACCGTGGGTGTCCGACATCTCCTCGCACCGAATTGGGAATAAGGCCCGCTGGAGCTAGCGTTAGCCGGTACGGCACATCACCGGACCGGCAGGGAGAACCGCTCGTGACCACTGAATCGCACACCGAGTCGACCGAGGCCACCACGGCCGCGCCGACCGGCGTCATTTTGACCGATGTCGCGGCGACCAAGGTCAAGGCCCTGATCGAGCAAGAGGGCCGCGACGACCTGCGCCTGCGTATCGCCGTGCAGCCCGGCGGCTGCTCCGGCCTGCGCTACCAGCTCTTCTTCGACGAGCGTTCGCTCGACGGGGACGTGGTCAGCGACTTCGACGGTGTCGAGGTCGTCGTCGACCGGATGAGCTCGCCTTACCTGGCCGGTGCCACGATCGACTTCGCCGACCGCATCGACGCCCAGGGCTTCACCATCGACAACCCGAACGCGCAGAATTCCTGCGCCTGCGGCGACTCTTTCCACTGAGTCGCAGCCGCTAGGACTTCGAGGGCCGTCCACCCCTTCCGGGGTGGGCGGCCCTCGTCCGTGACGCGAAGATGTCCTCCGTGCGAACGGCCGGTAGGCTCCGGGAGTAATCGCACCCGACCCCCGAGGGCCGACATGAAGATCGCCGTCACCGGCTCGATCGCCACCGACCACCTGATGCACTTCCCGGGCAAGTTCGCCGAGCAGCTCATCGCCGACCAGCTTCACAAGGTCTCGCTCTCCTTCCTCGTGGACGACCTCGTGGTCCGGCGGGGCGGCGTGGCGTCGAACATCGCGTACGGGATGGGCAAGCTCGGCCTGCGGCCGATGCTGATCGGGGCGGTCGGTGCCGACTTCGCCGACTACCGCTCCTGGCTCGAGCGTCACGGGGTCGATTGCGACTCGGTGTACGTCAGCGAGGTGGCGCACACCGCCCGCTTCGTGTGCACCACCGACGACGACCTCAACCAGATCGCCTCGTTCTACGCCGGCGCGATGTCCGAGGCCCGCAACATCGAGCTGGCCCCCGTCGCCGAGCGTGCGGGCGGCCTCGACCTGGTTCTGGTCGGCGCCAACGACCCGGCCGCCATGATCCGACACTCCCAGGAGTGCCGGGCCCGCGGCTACGCCTTCGCCGCCGACCCGTCGCAGCAGCTCGCCCGCATGGACGGCAGCGACGTGATGACGCTGATCGAGGGCGCCGACTACCTCATGACCAACGAGTACGAGCGCTCGCTGTTGGAGACCAAGGCGGGGCTCAGCGCCGAGCAGGTCCTCGAGCACGTCAAGATCCGGGTCACCACGCTGGGCAAGGACGGCGTGGAGATCAGCGGGCGCGGCATGGAGACGATCCACGTGCCGGTCGCCCGTGACGTCGTGCCCGACGACCCGACCGGGGTCGGCGACGGCTTCCGGGCCGGCTTCTTCGCCGCGATCAGCTGGGGCCTCGGTCTCGAGCGGGCCGCGCAGGTGGGTTCGTTGGTCGCGGCCCTGGTCCTGGAGACGGTCGGTCCGCAGGAGTACGACGTCCGGCGCGACGACTTCCTCAAGCGCCTCGTCGTCTCGTACGGCGACGAGGCCGCCGCCGAGATCCAGCCGTACCTCCCCGCGTAAAGGTATGGTCCTCGCCGTCTTCGCCGGTCTGCCGGGCGTCGGCAAGAGCACGCTCGCGCAGCGGGTCGGCGCGGTGCTGCCGGCCGCCGTGCTCGCGGTCGACACCGTCGACGCCACCCTGGAGGCCTACGACGTCACCGAACCCCGTCCCGGCCATGCCGCGTACGGGGTGGTGGCGGCGCTCGCCGAGACCCAGCTCACCATGGGTCACAGTGTGATCATCGACGCCGTCAGCCCGGTGAAGGCGGTCCGCCAGCTCTGGATCGAGCTGACGGACCGCCTCGGCGTGCCGCTCCGGGTCGTCGAGGTCGTCTGCGGCGACGACGCCGAGCACCGGCGTCGCGTCGAGGCCCGGTTCGCCGCACGCACCCACGACGGCGTCCCCGACTGGGTACGGGTCCTCGAACGGCAGAGCGAGTACGAGCCCTATCTCGGGCCGCGCCTGATCGTCGACACGTCCCTGAACCCGGACCCGGTCGGGCCGGTCGTCGACTACCTCAGCTGACCCGCCGCACGTCGTAGGCGTCCGCTGCCGGGCTGCCCAGGTATTCGTGACCCTTCATCCGGCACCACGCCGGGATGTCGTTGGCCGCGGCCGGATCGTCGGCGAGGACCCGCACCACCTCGCCGACCTCCACGGTCGGCATCCGCTTGGCCAGGTCGATGATCGGCAGCGGACAGCGCCGGCCGCGGGAATCCACCTCGATCACATCCCCGCCTCCCTGCGGATCTCCGCCACCAGGCCGGGGAGCACGGCCAGGAAGCGGTCCACGTCCGCCTCGGTCGTGCCCCGGTGCAGCGAGACGCGGACGTTGCCGTGGCTGAGCACCCCCATCGCCTCCAACACGTGGCTGGGCCGCAGCGTCGACGCCGTGCAGGACGAGCCCGACGAGACCGCGAAGCCGCGCCGGTCCAGCGCGTGCAGCAGAGCCTCGCCGTCGACGTACAGGCAGGAGAAGGTGACGAGGTGGGGCAGCCGCTCCACCGGGTCGCCCACGATCTCGACGTCCGGCACGGTCGCCGCGACGGTCGCCCGGATGCGGTCGACCAGCGCGCCGAGGCGTACACCCTCGGTCTGTGCCTCACCCAGGACGGCCCGCAGGCTCGCCGCGGCCGCGACGACCGCGGGCAGGTCGAGCGCGCCGGTCGGGTGCGGCCTGTGAAGATCATCACCAGGGTACGGCGACAGCCAGCGGGTGCCCTTGCGGACCACGAGGACGCCCACCCCGCTCGGCCCTCCCCACTTGCGGGCGCTCGCGGTCAGCAGGGACCAGCCGACCGGCACCGGCACGCGTCCGATCGACTGGGCGGCGTCCACGTGCAGCGGCACCCCGGCCTCGGCGCAGGCCTCGGCGGCGGCCGCCACGGGCTGGAGCGTGCCGACCTCGTGGCTGGCACTGATCAGACTCGCCAGGGCCACGCCGGGCCGGGCCACGGCGGCGTGCCACGCGTCCAGATCGAGGCGTCCCGACCGGGCCACGCCGACCTCGTCGGACCTGCCGTGCCGGGCCGCCGCGTGCAGCACCGACGAGTGCTCGATGGCCGAGTGGACCAGCGTCTGCCCAGCTCGGGCGCGTCCCGCGAGACCACCGAGGACGGCGGCGTGCACCGCGGCGGTGCCCGAGGAACAGAAGGTCAGTTCGTCCGGGCGTACGCCCAGACATTCGGCCGCGGTGGCCGTCGCCGCGTCCCGGAGCTGTTGCGCCCGCCGGCCCGCGCCATAGAGCCGGTCCGGGTCCGCCCAGCCGTCCTCCAGGGACGCGAGCAGCGCCTGCCGGGCGACGGGATGCATCGGAGCCGCGCTGGCCGCGTCGAGGTAGGCGGGGCCACCGGCTTGTTCCGCCGTGTATTCCACCCGGGAACGGTATCGTCCACAGGATCAGGGGTACGCACGCCTTCGGCCATGATCCGACCCCCCGGTAGCCAGGCGGCGGGGCCAGGTCGAGTAATGTGCGACCGTCGGTGACACCTTGCCGCCGGTGTCCGGATTTCGTCGCACCGGGCGGTGCTCTAGGGAGGCAGGAGCAGGTGGTCTCAAGGAGTTCGGTCGCACGGCCACGCGTCGTACGGCTCGCCGGGCTCGGTGTCAGTGGTGCCGTACTGCTGGCCCTGCTGTCCGGCTGTTCCCCCATCGCGATCGGTGACAAGCTGGGCGGCTTCGGCTGGCCCCGGCACGGCATCACCGAGCAGGCCCACAAGATGTACGACCTGTGGATCGCGTCGACGATCGCGGCGCTGGTCGTCGGCTTCCTGGTGTGGGGCCTGATCTTCTGGTGCGTGATCCGTTACCGCAAGCGGGGCGACAACCTGCCGGTGCAGACGCGGTTCAACATGCCGATGGAGGTGCTCTACACGGTCACCCCGGTGCTGATCGTCGCGGTGCTCTTCTATTACACGGCGATCGTGCAGACCGATGTGGACAAGCTCTCGGCCAAGCCGGACCACACCGTCGAGGTCGTCGCGTTCAAGTGGAACTGGCAGTTCAACTACCGTGACGCGCCAGGCGCCGACGCCAACACCGTGGCGTCGAACCTCGGCTCCACGGACGTCATCCCGCTGCTGGTGCTGCCGACCGGAAAGAAGATCCGGTTCGAGGAGACGAGCCGCGACGTCATCCACTCGTTCTGGGTGCCGGAGATGCTGTTCAAGCGCGACGTCTTCCCGGGCAACGTGCGCAACGTCTTCGAGGTCACGCTCGACCGTGAGGGCCGTTACGTCGGCCGGTGCGCCGAGCTCTGCGGCACGTACCACGCCTTCATGCAGTTCGAGCTCGTCGTGGTCTCGCCCGAGCGCTTCGACCAGTTCCTCGAGGCGAAGAAGAAGGGCGCGAGCACCCAGGACGCGATGGGCGCCATCGGCTTCTCCGGCGACGACCGCTTCGCCACGACGACCACGCCGTTCGACACCCGTCGCGAGGGTCAGTCGTGGAACCAGCCCATGGCCGCAGGGAAGTAGGGACCTCAGGTGAAGACCGAATACAAGATCTTCGCGGGCGTCGCCGTCTTCCTGTTCGGCGCCGCGGCCGTCTACGGCTTCTACACCCAGGGCAGCACCGGGCAGACCGAGTGGGTCGGCACCGTGGCGCTGATCCTGTCGGGACTGCTCTGCGCGATGTGCGGCGGCTTCTTCTGGTTCGTCGCCCGGCGCATCGACCTGCGCCCGGAGGACCGTGAGGACGGCGAGATCGCCGAGGGCGCCGGCGAGATCGGCTTCTTCAGCCCGGGCAGCTACTGGCCGTTCGGCCTCGCGCTGGCCGCCTCGACCGCGGCCATGGGCCTGGTCTTCTGGATGTGGTGGCTGATCGCACTGGGCATGGTCATGGTGGTCCTCGCGGCGTGCGGCCTGCTCTTCGAGTACTACTCGGGCACCCGCCACCCCGTCGAGCACTGACGTAACGATCGTCCGAAGGCCCGCACCTCTTGCAGGTGCGGGCCTTCGTCGTATCAGCCGGTCCACGCCAGGAATCGTTCGACGATCTCGGTGAACGGTGTGGGCGGCAGGTCGCGGACGGCCTCCTCGAGGGCCTCCCACATGAAAACGGCAAGCCGCACCCGGTCCATCTCCGAGCTCAGCGCCTCGCGCGCCGGATCGCACGGCCAGGGCCTGCCGCAGGCGAGACAGTCCCACGAGGGCTTGTCCGGAGTGTGCACCGACGCGGCCGTCACCGTTGTCGGCTGCGCCACTGTTGGCCTCGGGTCATCAGCGGGCGCTGGTTTCGGTGCGGCGGCACGCTTCCGAGCGGCGGCGCGCTTCCGAGCGGCGGCGCGCTTCCGAGCGGCGGCGCGTAGTAGGCGGTCGGCATGTTCCAGCTCGGCTCGCCGCGGCCCAGCGACTGCGCCACGGGCGGGCGTTCGACCGCCACCGTGTCCGGGCAGGGAAACCACGAGCAGCCGCAGACGCACCGCTTCTTCCAGGGCCGCCACCACATCCGCACGGGCCGGTGTCGTCGCACGCTCGTCTCCTTCCGTGGAGGCCGGCGCCGCCGCGCCGTGTCGCCATTTTGCGCGCGCATTTTTTCCCGGTCAATCGCACGGAGGCATATTGGCACCACCAGGTGTGCCGGTTTCGGGTCCGAATCACGGGTGTCGGATGAGGCAGAATGTGCCGAGTGGACAGTCCGACGTTCGTGAGGTTCCAGCTCGGCGCCCAACTCCGCCGGCTGCGAGACGAAGCCAAGATGACCACCGAGCGCGCCGCCGACGTCATCGAGGTCTCACCCAGCACGCTGCGCCGGATCGAGTCGGGCCGCGTGGGCGTCAAGGGCCCGGCCCTGACCGCCCTGCTCAACGAGTACGGCGTGGACGATCCCGAGCTGCGCGAGACCCTGCTGACGATGGCCCGGGAGGGTAAGCAGCGAGGATGGTGGGCCAAATACAGCGACCTGCCGCAGGTCTACCGTCAGTACATCGGCCTCGAATCCGCCGCCGACGAGATGCAGAACTTCGAGACCATCGTCGTCCCCGGCCTGCTCCAGACCGAGGCCTATGCAAATGCGATCACGAGCCGTGAGTCATCCCAGCCCACACCCGAGGCGATCGATCAGCGAGTCAGAGCCCGTTTGGAGCGCCAAAAACTCATCAGCGAAGGTCGGTTGCGATTCGTCGCAGTGATGGACGAGGCGGTGCTTCACCGCCAGATCGGAGGACCTCAGGTGATGCAGGAGCAGCTCACGGCCATGCTTGAAGCGGCCAAGCTGCGGAATGTGACCCTCCAGGTGATCCCATTCCGGGAAGGTGCCTACGCCTCGATGCTGTCGAGTTTCGCCATTCTCAGCTTCCCCGCATACCCGGGAGTGGTCTATATCGAAGGCCTGACCGGAGACCTCTACGCTGAGGGTGACGATGTGCGGCGCTGCGAAGTGGTTTTCAACGACCTCCGCTCATCAGCATTGTCGCCTCATGCCTCAGTTGAGATGATCCAAAAGATCCGTGACGCGGAGCACCAACCATAGGAGTCCACATGCTCAACCAGAACTGGCGCACCAGCAGCCGGAGCGGCGGTAACGGCCAGTGCGTTGAGGTCCGTCGCATGGAAGACGCGATTGAGGTGCGTGACAGCAAGGATCGGTCGGGTCCGGTCGTGTCGTTCTCGCTTGACGCTTGGGAAGCCCTGGTCGCGGGAGCGAAGACTGGAGAGTTCGACCTCTGACCGGTCTGCCCTGATCGGGACGTGGGTCAGGCCCGCACCGGCCGGTGCGGGCCTGATGGGTGTCGGGCCCTTACGCGGCCCGGCGTTGCAGTGGGGCGACCCGGTCGCCGCCGGCCCGGAGCCAGACCCGGACCTCGAGCGGGGCCAGGATCTCGGCGGTGTCGCAGCGGGTGCAGATCAGCTCCGGACAGCCTTCTTCATGCCCGTCCGCGCAGGGTGGCACCTCGAACGGCATCTCGGCGTCGCAGATGACGCAGCGCAGCTCACGTTCGTCCACGGGTGGCTCCTTCTTCGTCGGAAGGTGGGATTACCCGAATGTCATTCGAACGTTGTCACGGGTTGGCCGGTGAGCGGTGGAAGCGCCTCGGCGTGTTGTGACAAATGCGGGCCTTCTCACATCAGCGGGTCTTTTCGTGTACGGCGGCCCGCGCGCTCAGGCCTGCTCGGCGGCCTTCGCGGCCTTGGCCGCCTCGACCCAGCGGTTCAGCAGGGCAGTGGCGGCGCCCGAGTCGACCGTCTCGGCCGCGCGGGCGATGCCGGCGCGCATCGTGTCGGCGAAAGTGCCCGGGAAGCCCGACTGGGCGGCGAGCGCCGCGGCCGCGTTGACCAGGACCGCGTCCCGGATCGGGCCCGGCTCGCCGGCGAAGGTCCGCAGTGCCGCGGCCGCGTTGAAGGCCGCGTCGCCGCCGCGCAGGTCGCCGGGGCTGCTGCGGGGCACGCCGAGGTCCACGGCGTCCACCACCGACTCCGTCACCGTGCCGTCCTTGACCAGCCACACCCGGGTCGGCGCCGCCGTGGTGAACTCGTCGAGGCCGTCCTCGCCGCGCATCACCAGCGCCGAGTCGCCGCGGCCGGCGAACACCTCGGCCATCACCGGGGCCATCCGCTGGTCGAAGCAGCCCACGGCCGCGGAGCGGGGGCGGGCCGGGTTGGTCAGCGGGCCCAGCACGTTGAAGAAGGTCGGGTGGCCCAGCTCGCGGCGGGTCACCGCGGCGTGCCGCATGCCCGGGTGGTAGCGGGCCGCGAAACAGAAGCCGATGCCGGCCTCCGACACGGTGCGTCGCACGCCCTGCGGGCCGAGGTCGAGCGGGATGCCGAAGTATTCGAGCAGGTCGGCGGTGCCGCAGGCGGAGGAGGCGGCCCGGTTGCCGTGCTTGACGACGGTGACGCCCGCGGCGGCGACGATGATCGCGGCCATCGTCGAGATGTTCACCGTGTGGGCCCGGTCGCCGCCGGTGCCCACCACGTCGACCGCGTTGGCGCGCACCTCGTCGGGCAGCGGCACCGTCGTCGCGTTGGCCAGCATGGCCTCGACGAGGCCGGAGAGCTCCAGCGGCGTCTCACCCTTGGCGCGCAGCGCCACCGCGAAGCCGGCCACCTGCACCGGTGAGGCGTTTCCAGCCATGATCTCGCCCATGGCCCAGGAGGTGTCCTGCGCGGACAGCTCCTCGCCGCGGAGGAGGATGCTCAGCAGGTGTGGCCAGGTTGGTGCGCCCATGAGGGGCCTCCCGGGGGCGAGGTGCGGGCGGAGAGGGGAGCGGTCAGCCCAGGCTGCCGAGCGTGCCCAGCGGCACCGCGCCGTTGCGGCGGCCCCGGAGCATGCCGGCGATCGTCTGGCCCGTGGTGACCGGGTCGAGCGGGTAGACCAGGGTCTGGTCGACCTGGGCGTATGCCGCCAGCCAGCGGTCCGCCGCGCGGGCGATGACGACGCAGGTCGGCGGGGGAGTGGCGTACTCGTCCTTGGTCTGGCGGGCGATGCCGAGGCCGCCGGCCGGGCTGGCCTCGCCGTCGAGGACCATCAGGTCGATCTCGTAGTCGTCGAGCAGGCGCCGGCAGTCCTCCCAGGTGGAGGCGTCGACGAACTCGACGGCCAGGTCTGCCGCGGGGCGCACGCCGATCGCCAGCCGGATCTTGTCGCGGACCTTGATGTCGTCGCTGTACAGCAGGACGGTGTACATGTCCGGCTTGGGCTTGGTGTCGTCGTTCATGATGTGCCCCGGTTCCCACGCTCGTAGGTGCCCGCTGATCGTACCGAACCGGTCAGTCGGCGTCGGGCTGTGGGCGTACGGTGGAGGTCTCGGTTGTGATCTTGGTCGCGTCGGCCCGGTCCTCGGCCTCGGCGCGGTCCAGGGCGCGGTCGATCCGCCTGGCCTCGCGCTCGGACTGCTTGATCCATTGCAGCACCAGGATGCCGAGCATCGTGACGCTGACGATCTCGCCGCCGGCCCACAGGATGCCGCCCGCCGTGACCTGGTCGGAGAAGGGGTCCATCCAGGTCAGGCGCAGGTTCGGATACCAGTCGCCGCCGAGCAGGGTGCGGCTCTGCATGATCGTAAGGCCGAGCACCGTGTGGAACGGCACCGACAACACCATGAGCAGGGCGCGGCCCGGGTATGGCCACCGGTTGGGCAGCGGGTCCAGCCCGAGCAGCGGCCAGAAGAACAGGCAGCCGGTCACGATGAAGTGCACGTGGATGAACTCGTGCAGCCAGGCCTGTTCGAGCGTGGCCCGGTAGAGGTCGGTGAAGTAGAGGACGAACGGGTTCGCGATGAAGATTCCGAACGCGACCAGCGGAAACGTCACGACCCGCACCACGCGGCTGTGCAGGACGGCCAGCAGCAGCTTGCGGTGGCGCACCGGCAGCGTCCGCAGCGCCAGCGTGACCGGCGCCCCGAGGGCCAGGAAGATCGGGCCGACCATGGACAGGACCATGTGTTGCACCATGTGCACGCTGATGAGCGTGGTGTCGTACGCCTCGATCCCGGTGATCGTCACCGCCGCGATGCCGCCGAGTCCGCCGGCCAGGAACGCCGCCGTGCGTCCCGGCGGCCAGTGGTCGCCCCGCTGCCGCATGCGGTGCACGCCGTACAGGTAGACGGCGGCCGCCACGAGGAGGAAGAGCGCGATCAGGCTGGTCAGCGAGATCTCGGCGAAGATTCGGGCGACGCTGAACGGCGGCGGGACAGTATCCCCCGCCACGACGGCGACGGTGGGCGATTCGGCGAGCTGCACCACTCGAGGCTAGGCCTTACGGTGTGGTCCGCCCGTCACCGGGCGGCGACACATGCCGGATTGGGCCCCCCGCGACATGTTGAGGTGATCGCGGGGCAATAATGAGCCCGTGACAGCGGCAGCCATCGACAAGAGCCGGATCCATTCGCTGACCCGACCCAACATGGTCAGCGTCGGGACCATCGTGTGGCTCTCCAGCGAACTCATGTTCTTCGCGGCCTTGTTCGCGATGTACTTCGCGATCCGGGCGGCAGCGCCCGAGCAGTGGGAGAAGCACACCGAGGCCCTGAACATTCCGTACGCGACGACGTTCACGGTGATCCTCGTGCTGTCGTCGGTCACCTGCCAGCTCGGCGTCTTCGCGGCGGAGAAGGGTGACGTGCACTCGCTGCGACGCTGGTTCACCATCACCTTCGTCATGGGCTTGATCTTCGTGCTCGGTCAGGCGAACGAATACGTGCACCTCGTCGAGGACGGCATCAAGATCAACGGCGACGGCTACGGGTCGATGTTCTACCTGACGACCGGCTTCCACGGCCTGCACGTCTCGGGTGGTCTCGTCGCCTTCATCGTCTACATGATCCGCACCACCATGGGCCGGTTCACGCCGGCGCAGGCCACCTCCGCGATCGTCGTGTCCTACTACTGGCACTTCGTCGACATCGTGTGGATCGCGCTGTTCGCCATGATCTATTGGCTGCAGTAACCCGCCGCCGTCCGTGAGTTTCAAGGTCAAGACCCAGAGGGACACAGCCCATGACTTCTGACACCCCCGCCGGACGGCGTTTCCGGGTGTTCAACAGGCGGCGGTCCGCGCCGAGCCGGGCGCGCCGGCGCCTCGGCGCCGCGATCCGCATGGTCGCCGCCCTCGCTCTCGCCGGAGGCGTCTACACCGCCTTCACCCCGGGAGCGTTCGCCGAGGACACCCGGCAGCTCTCCGCCGCCGCCCAGGAGGGCAAGGCGCTCTACGACAACAGCTGCATCAGCTGCCACGGCCGCAACGCCGAGGGTGTCGTGGGCCGTGGACCGAGCCTGGTCGGCGTCGGGTCCGCCTCCGTGGAGTTCCAGGTCGGCACCGGTCGCATGCCGATGACCCGGCAGGAGGCGCAGGCCGAGCAGAAGACGCCGCAGTTCGATGAGGCCCAGACCAAGCAGCTCGGGCAGTACATCCAGGAACTCGGCGGCGGCCCCCAGATCCCGAAGGGCTCGCTCACCGAGGACATCGCGGAGAACCCCGACGCGCTGGCCGAGGGCGGCAAGCTGTTCCGGATCAACTGCACGTCGTGCCACAGCTACGGCGGCGCGGGTGGCGCCCTCTCGTCCGGCAAGTTCGCGCCGGGCCTGAGCGACGCGACCGCGGAGGAGATCTACGCGGCGATGCTGACCGGTCCGCAGAACATGCCGGTCTTCGGCGACAACGAGATCACGCCGGAACAGAAGCGCGAGATCATCACCTACATCACCAAGCAGCTCCAGGAGGACAAGGACCCGGGCGGCGTGTTCAACCTCGGCCGGTACGGACCGGTCACCGAGGGCCTGGCCATCTTCCTGGTCGGCATTGTGGTCCTGGTGTTCACGACGCTGTGGATTGCGGGGAAGTCATGACGGTTACCAAGCACGGCGCCCACGGCGCCAGCACCGAGCCGGTCGACGTCAACGACCCCCGGCTGTCCCGCTTCGAGATCGTGCGGGAAGGCGCCCGGCGCGACGACATCGAGATCGTCACGTACGAATCGCAGTTCGAGGGCACGAACTCCAAGGCGGAGAAGCGCGTCGTGCGCAACATCGCCCTGCTGTTCATGATCTCCGGGCTCGGCGCGTCGGCGTTCGTGGTCCTCTACATCGTCTGGCCGTGGGAGTTCAAGCTCGGCCACTCGATCAACGACTACTACACGCCGGTCCTCGGCATCAGCCTGGGTATCTCGCTCCTCGCGCTCGGCTTCGCGATCCTGGCCTGGGCCAAGAAGCTGCTGCCGCACGAGGTCTCGATCCAGGACCGGCACAACAGCCCGTCCAGCGACGAGGACCGGCTGATCACCGGGCAGACCCTGGCGTACGTGGCGGACGAGCTGGGCGTGCAGCGCCGGCCGCTGCTCAAGGGCGCGATCGCGCTCGGCATGGCCCCGCTCGGTGTCGCCGCCGCGGCGCCACTGATCGGCGGTCTGATCCAGAACCCGCACAAGGCCGACCAGCCGATGATGTTCC
Source organism: Actinoplanes sp. NPDC051346 (assembly GCF_040682215.1). Classification (NCBI taxonomy): domain Bacteria; kingdom Bacillati; phylum Actinomycetota; class Actinomycetes; order Micromonosporales; family Micromonosporaceae; genus Actinoplanes; species Actinoplanes sp. NPDC051346. The sequence continues at coordinate 176,436 of NZ_JBFBAJ010000008.1, forward strand.
ACACCGGCTTCGACCCGGTGCCCAACCAGGGCAAGCTGGTGCGCCTCACCCACGAGGACGGCACCCCGATCCGGCCCGAGGACGTCAGCGTCGGCGGCCAGATCACCGTCTTCCCCGGCATCCCGGGCGGCGCGACCAACCACTACGCGGACTCGCCGACCCTGCTCATCCACCTGCGTGACCAGGATGCGCGGGCGACCCGCGAGGCGGTCGAGGCGGACTCGATCAACAAGGGCGTGATGTGGGGCAACTACGTCGCGTACTCGAAGATCTGCACCCACGCCGGTTGCCCCGCCAGCCTGTACGAGCAGCAGACCAACCGTCTGCTCTGCCCGTGCCACCAGTCGCAGTTCCTGATCACCGACAACGCCCGTCCGATCTTCGGTCCGGCCAGTCGCCGCCTGCCCGCGTTGCCCCTCGATGTGGACGCCGAGGGCTACTTCGTGGCAGCGTCTGACTACCGGGAAACCATCGGACCCGACTTCTGGGAGCGGCCGTGAAGCGCCGAAAGCTGGACCTCGCGCAGGCCCCCGCTGCCTTCGGCCGGGGAGTCGACGACCGCTTCCAGGCCGCGACCCCGTTGCGGGGCCTGCTGAACAAGGTCTTCCCCGACCACTGGTCCTTCCTGCTGGGCGAGATCGCGCTGTTCTCGTTCATCGTCCTGCTGCTCAGCGGCGTGTTCCTGACCCTCTTCTTCGACCCGTCGATGACGGAGGTCGCGTACAACGGCTCGTACACCGCGCTGCGCGGCATCGAGATGTCGAAGGCCTACGAGTCCTCGTTGCACCTGTCGTTCGAGGTCCGCGGCGGCCTCTTCATGCGGCAGATGCACCACTGGGCCGCGCTGCTGTTCATGGCCTCGATCATCGTGCACATGGCGCGCGTCTTCTTCACCGGCGCCTACCGCAAGCCGCGCGAGGCCAACTGGGCGATCGGCGTCACGCTGTTCCTGCTCGGCTTCCTCGCCGGCTTCACCGGTTACTCGCTGCCCGACGACGGCCTCTCCGGCACGGGCCTGCGCATCGCCTCGGCGATCATGCTGTCCATCCCGGTCGTCGGCACCTGGGTGTCGGCGTCGGTCTTCGGCGGCGAGTTCCCCGGCGAGCTGATCATCGGGCGCTTCTACATCGCGCACGTCCTGCTCATCCCGGGCGGCCTGCTCGCCCTGATCAGCATCCACCTCGGACTGGTCTTCAAGCAGAAGCACACCCAGTGGCCCGGCCCGATGCGGACCAACGACAACGTCGTGGGCGAGCGGATGTTCCCGAGGTACGCGCTCAAGCAGGGCGGCTTCTTCATGGCCGTCTTCGGCGTGATCGCGATGATGGCCGGCCTGTTCCAGATCAACCCGATCTGGCTGTTCGGGCCGTACCGGGCCTCCGAGGTGTCCTCGGCGAGCCAGCCGGACTGGTACGTCATGTTCATGGACGGCCTGGTCCGCCTCATGCCCGCCTGGCAGATCGACATCCCGCTCGGCGGCGGCTACGTGATCCCGCCGCTGTTCTGGCCGGCGGTCGTCGGCCTGGGCGCCCTGACCACGGTGCCGATGTTCTACCCGTTCATCGAGGCGCGACGCACCAAGGACACGCAGTCGCATCACCTCCTCCAGCGCCCGCGTGACGCACCCGAGCGCACCGGCCTCGGCGCGATGGCCTTCATGTTCTTCATCGTGGCCACGCTGTCCGGCGGCAACGACGTCATCGCCGACAAGTTCCACATCAGCCTGAACGCGATGACCTGGGCGGGCCGCATCGGCCTGGTGCTCCTCCCGCCGCTGGCCTACTACGTCGCCGTCCGCATCTGCCTCGGCCTGCAGCAGCACGACCGCGAGGTCCTGGCACACGGCGCGGAGACCGGCATCATCAAGCGCCTGCCGGACGGCCGGTTCGTGGAGGTCCACCAGCCGCTCGGCCCGGTCGACGACCACGGCCACCCGCTGCCGCTGGAGTACGCGGGCTGGGTCGTACCGAAGAAGATGAACCGCCTCGGCGCCCTGGCGCCGGCGATCAAGGGCTTCTTCTTCCCGGTCGAGAAGCCGGCCGAGGCGCCCGTCTCGCCGGCGGTGCCGCCGGTGACCGGTCGCGAAGACCGCCAGGAGATCACCTCCGGACGCTGAGCAGTCACGAAGAACGGGGCCCCGACCGGGGCCCCGTTCTTCGTATGTGGAGAAGCGGGCGCTCAGTCGCCGTTGGGCAGGCCGATCGCGAAGGCGTCCTCGAGGTCGTGCTTGGAGTAGGCGCGGAAGGCGATGTGCGACTCGGTGCCGACCACGCCGGGCGTCTTCGAGATCCGTCCGGCGATCACCTCGGCGATGTCGTCGAACTGCGGCACCCGCACGATCGCGATGAGATCCACGTTCCCGGCGACGGAGTAGACCTCGCTGACCCCGGGCAGCTCGGCCAGCGCCTGAGCGACCTCCGGGATCGAATCGGTGGCGCAGTCGATGTGTACGATCGCGGTGTTCACGAGAGCTCCCTCAGGTCGGCGTCGGTTCATGCTAGCGATCGACCGCGGACGCCCGCCCGTCCCCGCGCGGTGCGGACGGGTCGTGTCATCGAAGATCCGGCCGACCGATCACTTGGCCGGTCACTTGGCCGGCAGCGACCGGGCATAGCCGACGCCCAGGGACACCCACGATGCCAGCCGGGGCATCGTATCCAGCCCGGACGTCTCGACCCGGAGCCAGCCGTTCATCGGCCGGCCGCGCATCTCGAACCAGCTGGCCTCCGGCCGCTCGACGAGGGCCGGACCATCGGCCGGATCGACCCGCAGCAGCATGCCGCCCTGACCGCTGGCACTCACCGCCATGTTCCCGTTGACGAGGAACGCCAGGCCGCCGAACATCCGCTTCTCCGTCAGCCCCGGCTCGTCCCGCACGATCTCCCGAATGCGGTCGGCGAGTTCCTCGTCGTAAGCCATCGCGTCAGTGTGCCATCGCGGGCACCGTGTGGTCGCCCGCCCGGACGATCTCGAACAGGTCCTCATCGGCGGCGACCCGGGCGCCGGGCCAGATGACGCACCGTCGAACGCGGCCGGCCACGACCGCCCCGGCGCCGACCACGGAGTCGTCGGCCGACCCGGTGACCGTCGCACCCTGGGAGACCAGGCCGTCGCCCCGGCGTGGCGTACGGGTCGAGCCATCGCCCAGGTCGACGTCGACGCCGGCGGCGTGCAGGTTGGCGGCCAGATAGGTGGCCGGCGTGCCGGTGTCCAGATAGGCGCCCTCGTACGCGATCAGTTCCAGCTGGCCCGCCGCCTCGGCCGGACGCCACACCGTGCGGACCAGGTCGGAGAATTCCGGGCTGAGGTCACGGACGTAACGCCACGGCAGCAACGAGAAGCCCGCGAATCGGCGGCCGCCGAACCCACCCGTGTCGCCCGGCAGGACCGGCTTGGTCAGCATGCGCACGGTGTCGCCACCCCAGCCGTCCAGCATGGCGGCGATGTCCTTGCCCGGTTCCCGCAGCGGATCGGCCAGATAGGCGTCCGCGTTGCCGACGAGCACACCGCGGCCGTCGATCCAGCCGCGCAGCCGCGCCACACCGCCGGAGGTGCCCACGGGACCGTCCGGTTCGACGGAGAGGCGCGCACGCTCACCGACGTGAGCGACGACCTGATCGGCCAGGTACGCCGCGTTGACCGCCACCGTGGAGGGTCCACCCAGGCCCAGGCCGGCCAGCCGCGCCAAGGCGCGGTCGAGCAGGGCGACGTTCCCGACCGGGCACAACGCCTTCGGCACCAGCGACGTCAGCGGCCGCAGCCGCTGGCCCTCCCCGGCGGCCAGAATCACCGCCGCCACCGCCGCGGGCGTCACGTGGTCTGCTGGGCGGCTCGCGGGCCGATCCCGTAGAGGCCGAGGAGGTATTCGGTGCTCGGCGTCAGCGGGGGCAGGTCGTCCAGCGGGAACCAGTCCGCCTCCAGCACCTCACCACCGTCGACCACGAGCTCGGTGGTCGAGGCCGGGACCGTAGCCAGGAAGACGGTGTCGACCCAGCCCTTGCTGTGCACGATCGCGTTCGGGACCGCTGGGGTCAAATCGTCGGGGTCGATGTCGACGCCCGATTCCTCCCGCAGCTCCCGGGCGGCGCCGACGGCCGGTCGTTCCGCCTTCTTCAGCAGGCCGGCGGGCAGTCCCCAGCTCCGCCCCGGCGGCTGGCGCAGCAGCAGAAGCCGTCCGGGGTCGGTCGCCTCGGCGTCGCGCACGATGCAGACCGCCCCGACGAGATACTTCGGGACGATGAGGCGCACGATTCGCCGGCGCACCGGGTACGGCAGCCGGTAGAACGCCTGGTACGCGGCGCCGCGCAACCGCCGAGGCATTTTCACGCCCCCAGGCTAGCCGGAGCACGCCCACACCCCGCTCCCGGCGGTCACCTCACCCGGCATGGCGGTCACGATCGACCGGTCAATCCGTCCCGCGCCGGCGCCCGCGCCAGGTGGCGTGGATCAGCCTGTCGATCAGGTCCGCGAGCCCGACAGCACCGTGCGGGTCGTCCGCCCGCCGAACGGTGGCCAGCAGCGGTGCGGCGCGATCGAGGAGCACGTCGTCGCGGGCCAGCACGAAGGACAGGGCCAGCATGGCCGAGCGCGCGTTGCCGTCGTCGAAGGGGTGGAAGAACGCCACGTCGAGATAGACCCGGGCGGCCCGGGACGGCAACGGGACCGCGTCGTCCGTGGCCTCGGCCAGGCACCGCTCGAACATCTTCGGCAGATCGGCCCGCCAGTGGTAGCGCTCGCGTCCGCCCTTCGCCACGGCCGGGCCGGTGCGGAACTCAGCGAGCGGGACACCGAGCACGGTGCGCTGCCATTCCGCGAGCCGGGCGAAGGTGAGCGGGCCACCCTCCGCGGCGGCCCGTCGGGCCTGGACGAGCGCGGCGGACAGCTGTTCCCCGCCATCCGGGCGTTGGGCGACGTAGTCGGCGATCCCGTCCCGGTCGCCACGGATCGGGCCGGTCACCGAAGAGGTCACCGACGCCCAGGCGATCCGGGCTCGTACCGTCTGCCAGGCGGTCAGACTGTCGCCCGAGCCGGCGGGCCGCAACGCCCTGGGCAACTCGGCTCCGCGGATCGACGGCCAGTCCCGCGGCCAGGTGTCGGGCCAGTCCCCGGCCTCGTCGGCAGGGAACACCCGAGCGGTCGCCGCGCGCCCGGTGACCTCCCGGGCCAGACGCTCGGCCACGTCCGTGACGACCAGCCTGGAGGGTTCCACCCAGCTCTCGAACCGTCCACCGACCGCGCTGGTGATCAGGGCCGCGTGACTGTCCTCCGGTACGCCGGCGGCGGTGAGGAGCCAGCCCAGGACCTGCTCGCAGTGGCCGTACCATCCGCTGTCGCTGTTGGTCCGATCCACCGTCGCGGTCACGACCTGGGCAACGGCGAGCTCCCAGGCGACGAGGAGACCGTCCGGGTCAGCGTCTCGGTCCGGAAGCGGGAGGAACCGGTGGAACCGCCCGGCGAGCTGCTCCAGCCAGTCCCGCCATTCGCACAACGCCTCCGCGACCAGGGCCAGGGTCTCCTCCGGACCCGCGATGGAGTCTGCGACGCAGCACCAGGCGCCGACCGGCCCACCGTCGAGGTCGCCCTCACCGACCGTCCAGCACCAGCCGCTGGCCCAGCGGCCGTATCGGTCGACGAGGGCATGACTCACGGCGTCGCGCCAGCGCTCGGCCTCCTCCCCGCCCACGAGGCCGGTGGACGTCCAGGTGGGGCGTGGGGGCACTGGCGGCGCGACGGCCCGGACCACGTCGAGCGCCTCGCCGGCGTCGAACCGATGGCGCGCCGGGTCGACGTCCGACCAAGAGAGCAGGTTAGGGGAGATGCGCTTCCACGCGTCGTCGACAACCATCGACGATCATTCTGCCACCGAGCCATCCTGCCATCGGGCGGAAGGCTCAGTCGGGATGGTCGACCAGGGCGATGAGCTGTTCCACGACCTGGTCCGGCTCCAGGTTGCGCTCGGTGACCGCCACCAGCATGGTTTCCAGGTCGGGATAGCCCAGTTCGTCGGCGAGCCGGCGCAGGGGCACCTCGCTGGCCAGGCCGCGGTCGTGTTTGCGCAGCGTCAGGCCGATGGTCGCGCGGCCGAGCCGGACCTTGTCGGCGATGCTGATGCCCGGGGCGTTCTCTTCCGCGAAGTAGCGGTTGATCTGCATCTGGGCCTGCGTGGACTTGACGAAACCCAGCCACTCCTTGCGGGGGCCGCGCACACCCGCGCCGGGGCCGGCGTCGACGGGGCCCTCCGTCTCAGAAAAAATCTCCACGACGTCGCCGTCGCGGAGTTGGGAGCTCAGGGGGGCCAGGCGGCCGTTGACGGTCGCGGCGAGCGTCTGGTCACCCTGGTCGGGATTCAGTTCGTACGCGAGGTCGACCGGAGTGGAGCCCGCCGGCAGCTCGACGGTGCGACCCTTGGCGAAGACTGTGATCTGAGCCTCGGCGAGGTCGCAGCGCAGCGAGGCGAGGAATTGTCCCGCGTCGGTGGTGTCCTGCTCCCAGTCGAGGACCCGTTTGAGCCAGGTCAGCTGGTCGGTGCCGGGGGCGGTCTCGGAGTCGGACTTCGGGTAGCGGTAGCCGGTGGCCACGCCGTACTCCGCGCAGCGGTGCATCGAGACCGTGCGGATCAGGACCTCGACCAGGCGGCCCTCGGGGCCGGTGACGGTGGTGTGCAGGGATCGGTAGAGGTTGTTCTTCGGTGAGGCGATGAAGTCCTTGAAGCGGCCGGCCACCGGGCGCCACTTGCCGTGGATCGCGCCGAGGGCGGCGTAACAGTCGGTCTCGGGCCCGTCGACCACGACCGCGATGCGGGGCAGGTCGAACGGGACGGTATGCCCGCCCGCGACCGTGTCCTTCCAGATCGAGTAGTAGTGCCGGGGGCGTGCCTTGACGTCGGCGCTGACCCGCTGCCGGCGCAGGGCCGTGCGGGCCTGGGCGGAGACGCCGGTCAGGTATTCGTCCCAGCCCGGGCGGTTCTTGACGTGCTCCTCGATGCGGGAGAACGACTCCGGCTCGAGGTGGTAGAGCACCACGTCGTCGAGGTCGCGCTTGAGGGCCTGGATGCCGAGGCGGTCGCAGAGGGGAACGAGCACATCGAGCGTGGCCGTCGCGATGCGTGCCCGGGAGGCGGGGGAGCGGGCGTCCAGCGTGCGCATGTTGTGCAGCCGGTCGGCCAGCTTGATCACCAGGACCCGGACGTCCTTGCCGGCCGCGACGATCATCTTGCGGATGGTCTCGGCCTCGGCGACCTTGCCGTAGAACGCCTTGTCGAACTTGGTCACGCCGTCGACCAGGTGGGTCACCTCGGGGCCGAAGTCGCCGTGCAGGGTCTCCAGGGTGTAGCTGGTGTCCTCGACGGTGTCGTGCAGCAGGGCCGCGACCAGCGTCGTCGTGTCCATGCCGAGCTCGGCGCAGATCTGCGCGACCGCCAGCGGATGGGTGATGTACGGGTCGCCGCTCTTGCGGAACTGGCCACGGTGCATGTTTTCCGCGACGGCGTAGCTGCGGCGCAGGACGCCGGCGTCGGCCGAGGGGTGGATCGCGCGGTGGGTGCGGGTCAGAGTGGTGACCGGATCGTCGTCATTGCCCTGGAAGCTCAGAAACGATCTCAGCCGCTGGGACAGCGGAGCTGCCGGCAGGGCACGTCCAAGCGCGGCGCCGTGGCCGGCGTCGACGTCCACTCGGACACCCCCTCACCGATCGACCGCACACTACGCGCGGAAGCCACCGATTTCTCGGCTTCGCAGCCGCGTGCCTTACAGCCTAAGCGAGCGAGCGTCATCCGAACGGTCAGTTACCGATGAGCGAATGGACGAGTCTCTTCTCGACGCCGCGGCCTCAGCCCTGCTGAGCAGGGTAGTGAAGCGCGCTGCGCCACGAGCGGGTGACACCCAGTCGCCGGAAGTTTCCACCAGCCGGGTGTCGGGTCGTTCCAGCCATGCCAGGATCCGCTCGCTCTCCTCGGCCGAGGCCGCGGGGACCGGTCCCGGTCCGGGTAGGACCGTCTCGGCCGTCGCGCGCGCCAGGTCGAGGGTCGGCCGGGGGTGCAATCGCGGCGGCGACGTCGCGGCGGCGGCCAGGCGGCCATGCCGGACCACGATGATCTCCCATCCGTACGCGTCGTTGCGTCGCGCCGCGACCAGTTCCTCGACGCGGGTGAGTGCCCCCAGCTTCTGCATTCGCACGGTTGCTCGCAGTAACGCGATGAGGCGGGACCGCACGACCGCCGCCTCCTCGTAACGCTGCCGATCGGACAGCGCCTCGATCCGTGCCATCAGGGCGTCGACCAGCGGCTCCGGGTCGCCCTGGGTGGCGGTGCTGAAGGGCAGCGCGGCGCTGAGGGAGTATTCCTCCGGGGTGACGCGGTGCTCGCAGGGCGCCGCGCATCTGCCCAGCTCGGCGAGCGCACAGGCCGGCGTGGTGGTGCGGATGGAGAGTTTGTGGGTGCACTGGCGCAACGGCACCGCGTCGTAGACCCCGGCGGCGGCCAGCTCGGCGGTGCGCCGTGACGAGAACGGCCCCAGGTAGACGGCGCCGTCCTCGGTGAGCTGGCGGACCACCGACAGCCGCGGGTACGCCTCCGCGGTGAGCTTGAGCCAGACGACCCGATCCGGATACTTCGACCGGCGGTTGTAGGGCGGCGCGTGCGAGGCGATGAGCCGCAGCTCGCGCACCTCGGCCTCCAGCGAGTGGGCGCACTCGACGGCCTCCACCCGGGTGGCGGCGGCGATCATCTCGGACATCCGGGCGCGCTTCTCACTCGCGGTGAAGTAGCTGCGGACCCGGGTGGCGATGTCGACGGACGTGCCGACATAGAGCGGGCGGTCGTCGGCGGCACGGAACACGTAGACGCCCGGCACATGCGGCAGGTCGTCGGCGAGGTGGCGCTTGCGCCGCTGGGTGGGCGTGACCGCCCGGGCGAACTCGATCGCGTCGCCGAGGGTGTGGACCTTGAAGCTGCCCAGCCGCTCGATCAGCCCGTGCAGCACGTCGACGGTGGCCTTGGCGTCGTCGAGCGCCCGGTGGGTGGGCTGCACGCGGGCGTGGAAGAACTGGGCGAGCGTGCCGAGCTTGCGATTGGGGACCTCGTCGCGGGTCAGCGCCCGGCGGGCCAGGGCGGCGGTGTCCAGCACGCGCAGCTGCGGCCAGGCGTGCCCGTGCCGCGCGCAGGCGGCCTTGAGAAAGCCCACGTCGTAGGGCGCGTTGTGGGCGACCAGCACCGCGCCCCGGAGGAACTCGAGCAGGCTCGGCAGCACGGCCTCGATCGGCGGCGCGGGGGCCAGCATCGCCTCGGTGATGCCGGTCAGCACGGTGATGAACGGCGGGAGGCGCTCTCCCGGGTTGACCAGCGTGCCCAGCACGCCCAGCTCCTCGCCCCCGCGCACCTTGACCGCGCCGATCTCGGTGATGCCGCCGCCGTCCGGCGCGCCGCCGGTCGTCTCGAGATCGAGGACCACGAAGGTGGTGTCCCGCAGCGACAGCGCCGCGGGATCGACCGAGCCGTCGGCGCTGAGAAGGGTGTCCAGAGTGCCCTGGACATATGCCGGTTGTGCCACGGCGGGAAATCTAGGGGTGGGGTACGACATTCTGCCGGGTCCGTACCCGAAAAGATCACTTGCCTCCGCAAGCTTTCCGCTGCCCACGGTGGGAGAATAAGAAAATGTCCGCGCCGCACGAGTTCGCCGACCGCCCCTCTGAGGAGGAGGCGGCGTCGCTCGGTGCGCCGGACGCGGACGCCGCCGACGATGATCACGGCGTCGGCGGCGGTGATCCCGCCACGTCCGAAGATGATCAGGACGCGGGCAGCGGGGACGCCGGCGCGCCGGAGCCGGTGCTGCCCGAGCCGGTCCGTCAGCGGATCACCACCCTGACGGCCGCCGCCCTGCCCGGCATGCCCGCCGAGGAGATTCCCGTCGCGCTTCGGCGCGTGGCCCGGTTCGCCCCGAATCGTCGCGCTCGGCTGGGCGGTGCCGCGCTCGCCGCCCAGCTCACCGCCGACCCCCTGTTCCGCCAGCGCATCGGCATGCGGGTGGTCACCGAGAGTGGCGACCTCGGCGCCGCCGTCGCCGCCGGCATGGCGCCCGCCGCCGCCGACCCCGTCGAGGTCGCCGCCCTCGCCTATCTGGCCCGGCCCGACGGCTGGCGTGACCTGGTCGCGGCGGCCGGTGAGTCGGTGCGCGCCGAGGCGGACAGCGCCGCCGTGGCCCACCAGATCCGCGACGCCGAGCAGCGTGCCGCCCGCGCCGAGCATGACCGTGCCGTGGCCAAGGTGGAGGCGGACAAGCTCCGCGACGAACTCGCCCGGGTGCGTGAGGAGCTGGGTCAGCTCCGCGAGGAGGCCCGGACCACGGCCAGGGCGCTGCGCGAGACGCAGGCGGCCTACAAGCGGGCCAGTGACCTGGTGGCCACCGAGAAGGGCCGCGCGAACAAGGTGGCCGCCGACCACGACGCGGAGCTGCGCCGGCTGCGCACCCGCCTCGCGGACGCGGAGGCCGCCGCCGCCTCGGGCAAGCAGAGCGCCAAGGACGCCCGGGCCGCCGACGACGCCCGCCTCTGGCTGTTGCTGGAGACGATCGGGCAGGCCGCCTCCGGGCTGCGCCGCGAGCTGGCCCTCGGGCCGGCCGACAAGCTGCCCGCCGACTTCGTGGCGGACGTCGCGGCCGACCGGCCGGGCGCCGAGGAGCGCTCGCGCCCCCGGGCCCAGGACACCGACGATCCGGGCCGCCTGGACCAGTTGCTGGCGCTGCCGCGCGCACACCTGATCGTCGACGGCTACAACGTGACCAAGCGCGGCTTCGCCGAGATGTCGCTGGAGCACCAGCGCAAGCGGCTGATCACGGGGCTCGGCGGCATCGCCGCACAGACCGGCGACGAGGTCACGGTCGTCTTCGACGGCGCGGAACGCGTCCACGGGCTGCCGCCCGCCCCCCGGGGCGTACGGGTGCTGTTCTCCCGCAAGGGCGACACCGCCGACGAACTGATCCGGCAGTTGGTCCGGGCCGAGCCGGCGGGCCGCCCACTCGTGGTCATCTCGTCGGACCGGGAGGTCGCGGACGGCGTCCGCCGGCACGGTGCGTACCCGATGGGAGCCGATTCGCTGCTGCGCCGGCTCGCCCGGTCCTGATTTTTGTCGTACCCCCTCCATAGCGTGACTGTCACCGATGGTGGTCGGTCCGCGACAGGCACCTCCCGTGGATCGCGGCCGGGCCACCGTCGCCTCTCGAGGAGGAAGTGATGATCATCGACTGCGGCCGCTGCCCCGGTAGGGGACGCGGATGCGAAGGTTGCCTGATCAAGGCCATGGCCGACACTCCGGACGGCATCGGTGACCTGACCCCGGGCGAGCTGCGCGCGATCGAGGTCTTCGAGCTGGCGGGCTTCGAGGTGGAGCTGCTGGAGACCCCGGAGCCGCCGGTCTCGGTCCCGCTCGTCCGCCGCCACGGACACGTGGCGTGATCATGATGGAGGCCGCCCCTAGGATGGGCGGTCACGGGTCGGCGTAAGAGGGGACCAGGATGGGGGCACGGGCGTGACGCCTCGGCTGTGGGCTGCGTGCACGCTGGGTGTGCTGGTGGTCGCTCTGGTCGGCTACGCCGCCGTGGTCATCCCGTGGCACCGGCCGCCCGCTCCCCGCCCCGACCAGCTCGCGGCGCTCGGCGAGCTCCCCGCCGATCAGGTGACGCGCGCCCGGGAGTTCCACGCCGCGCTGCGCCCGGGTGCCTATGGCGGCCTGGCGATCGGGCTCGTCGGCGCCCTGCTGCTCGGTCTCACCCCGCTGGGCTCGCGCCTCGTGGCGTGGGCCGGCCGCCCGTTCGGCGACCACTGGATCGCCCAGGCGCTCCTCGGCGGGCTGCTCGTCGTCCTGGCCGCCGAGATCCTCACCCTGCCCTTCGCCGCGTGGCGGCACACCGTCGTCGTCCGGTACGGCATCTCGACGCAGACCTGGGGCGCGTGGTGGATCGACGTGGCGAAGTCGTTCGCCGTCGGCGCGGTCATCGGCGCGGTGGCGCTCCTCGGCTTCTTCACCGTGACCCGCCTGGCGCCGCGATGGTGGTGGGCATTCGGCGCGGTGGGCGCGGCCGCTCTGATGGTGCTGCTGTCGTTCGTACTGCCCGTGGTGGTCGAGCCGATCTTCAACAGGTTCACCCCGATGGCCGCCGGACCGCTGCGCACCGAGCTGATGGAGCTGGCGGCGCGCGACGGCGTACCCGTCAAGGATGTCCTCGTCGCCGACGCCTCCCGCCGGACCAGGGCGGTGAACGCCTATGTGTCCGGGTTCGGGCCGACCCGGCGGATCGTCGTCTACGACACGATGCTCACCGAGGCGACACCCGCCGAGGTGGTCTCGGTGGCGGCGCACGAGCTCGGTCACGCCGAACGCGGCGACGTCCTCACCGGCACGATCCTCGGCGCCCTCGGTGCCGCGGCGTCGGTGATCGCGCTCTACCTGCTCGGCTCGCTCGGCTGGCTGCTGCGCTGGGCCGGCGTCGACACGATGGGCGAACCGCGGGCGATCGCGCTGCTGCTCGCCCTGGTGACGCTCGCGGGCCTGGCCAGCGGGCCGCTGCAGGCACTCGTCTCCCGCCGGGTCGAGGCGCGGGCGGACGCCCACGCGCTCGCGCTGACCGGCGACCCGGCCGCCTTCGAGGCGATGCAACGCCGCCTCGGCGGCGTCAACCTTTCCGACCCCGACCCACCGGCCTGGGAGTACCTCATGTCCGCCTCGCATCCGTCCACCGTCGAGCGGATCGCCGCGGCCCGCGCCCACGCCAGGGGTGAGCGCTGATGCCGGGCACGCTGCTGGTGACCAACGACTTTCCCCCGCGACCCGGAGGGATCCAGCAGTTCGTGCACAACCTGGCGGTGCGGCAACCCGCCGGGTCCGTGGTCGCCTACGCGTCCACCTGGCGGGGAGCCGCCAAGTTCGACGCCGAGCAGCCGTTCGAAGTCGTCCGGGAGAAGACCGGGGTGCTGCTGCCCACGCCCGCCGTGGCACGCCGTGCCGCCGAGATCGCGCGATCGTACGATTGCGACAGTGTCTGGTTCGGGGCCGCGGCGCCGCTGGGTCTGCTGGCCGGAGGCCTGCGCCGCAGGGCCGGCATCCGGCGGGCGGTGGCGCTCACCCACGGGCACGAGATCGGGTGGGCCGCCCTGCCCGGCGCGCGGCAGCTGCTGCGGCGCATCGCCCGGGACAACGACGTGGTCACCTTCCTGACCGAGTTCCAGCGGGTGCGCCTCGACCGGGCGCTGCGCGGGCTCACCAACCTCGAACGGCTCACGCCCGGCGTCGATGTGGACGCCTTTCACCCGGATGTCGACGGCTCCGCGGTGCGGGCTAAGCACCGGCTCGGTGACCGGCCCGTCGTGGTGTGCGTGTCCCGGCTGGTGCCCCGCAAGGGCCAGGACATGCTCATCCGCGCGCTTCCGGCGATCCGGCGGCGCGTTCCGGGGGCGGCGCTGCTGATCGTCGGCGGCGGGCCCTATCGGGACAAGCTTCAGGCTCTCGCCCGCTCCGAGGGGGTCGAGTCCGAGGTGGTCTTCACCGGCTCCGTGCCGTGGGAGGACCTTCCGGCGCACTACGCGGCCGGCGACGTCTACGCGATGCCGTGCCGCACCCGCGGCGGCGGCCTCGACGTCGAGGGCCTGGGCATCGGCTATCTGGAGGCGTCCGCGACCGGACTACCCGTGCTCGCGGGCGACTCCGGCGGCGCGCCGGACGCGGTCCGCGAGGGCGAGACCGGGTACGTCGTCGGCGGCCGGGACCTGCCGGCCATCGTCGACCGGCTGGTGGGCCTGCTGTCCGACCCGGAGGGTGCGAGGCGGATGGGCGCGGCGGGCCGGGCCTGGGTCGCCCAGGAGTGGCGCTGGGAGACCAAGGCCGCCGGCCTCGCCGAGATGCTGCGCCGGCCAGGAAGGTCCTGACGCCGGCCGCAGCCGTGGAACGGCTAGGACGCCTTGCCGATGGACATGTACTTCACCACGCCCTTGTCCAGCTCGAACAGGATCGTCCAGCCGGGGTGGCCGGCGAGGGGCAGCTCGTTGTCCTTCGTCAGGCCCTTGCCGGCGTACGCCGCCTTCAGCTCGGCCTCGGTCGACCCGCGCTTGATGCCCTCCGGGGTCTTCGCGTCCTTGGGCGCGGCGATGGAGCTCATCTTCCCGTCGATGAACGCGGCACCGCCGGCCTCGAGGTATGCCACCAGCCGGTCGGTGATGCGCTGAGTCTCGTCGGCGTACGCCTTCGCGCTCTTGGCCGACCCGGCGGCGGAGGTGTCGGTGGACTTCTCCGCCGCCTCGGCCGCCGCCGCGATCTTTTCGTCCGCCTTCATCCGCTTCGGATCCGGCGTCGGCCCGCCGGGGAGCGAATAGACGTGCTTGCCCGAAACCGTGGAGACCGGTTTGTCCTGCAGCTCGCCGGTGGCCAGCGCGTCCTTCTCGGTCATCGCGATGGTGAGCTTGCCGTACCCGTCCGGGCCGAAGAATTTCTCGGCCGGCGCGGTCGCCTGTGCCGCGGGTGCTCCGGTGCCGCGAGCCTGGTCGGACTCGGCGGGCGTGCAGGCGGCCAGCGAGCCGGCCAACGCCACGGCGAGCACCGCGTATTTGATCTTCATTCGGTGCAGGATAGATCAACTGTTCTTAATCGGTTGCGGGGTGCGGTCCCCGCCGCATAGAACTGGGCCTTGACTCCGCATCAGCTTGACCTGACCCTGCGTCCGATCACCGGACCCGATGAGCTCGACCTGTTCAACCTGCTGCCGTACGTCCTCAACACAGAGCTCGCCGCCGACCTGGCGCAGGGCCGCCGCCGTCCGGAATGGCTGTGGCTCGCCCTGCGCGGCGATCGCGTCGTGGCCCGGGCCGGATGGTGGGCGCGAGCGGGGGACCGGCACCCGACGGTTATGGACATCTTCGACATCGACGGCGACATCGACGACGGCGTGCGATTGCTGAGGACCGCGCTGTCCGCCGTGGTTCCGACCGGCACGACACCCCCGGAATACGGCCGGTTCCTCCCGCCGGACTGGCGCGACCACCCCCACACCCGGGCGGCGGTCGAGGACCGGATGAGGGCGGTGCAACGGGTCGGAGCGCACCTGTTCGTCGAGCGGCTCCGCCTTCAATGGCGACCCGGCACACCGGTTCCCGAACCCGGCGGGCGGCTCGCCTTCCGCCCGGTGCGCGACCCGGACGAGCTCATCGACCTCATGACGCTCGTGCTGGACGGCACGCTCGACGCGCACAGCCGCGACGACCTGACCCGGATGACTCCGGATCAGGCCGCGCGGGAGCAGTACCACGACGAACTCGCCCGCTACGCCAGCCCGCGCGAGTGGTGGCGGATCGCGACGCTGCCGGACGGAGAGCCGGTCGGGTTCGTGATCCCCGCGCACAACGGTTACAACCCGATCATCGCGTACGTCGGGGTGGTGCCGGCCCATCGCGGCCACGGCTACATCCACGACGTGCTCGCCGCGGGCACCAGCCTGCTCGCCGCGCAGGGCGTTTCCCGGATCCGGGCCGCCACCGACGTCGGTAACGCACCGATGGCGGCGGCCTTCGCCCGGGCCGGCTACGTCACCTTCGAACGCCAGATCGACATGACGTGGCGGTGATGGCCTGTCGAGATCAGGCCCGACGGGACGGCTCGCTCGGCAGTGGCAGCGGCAGGGCGGGCAGGCCGTCGAGGCTGGTCGCGATGAACTCCTTCTTCTCGAAGTAGGCGCTCAGCGACTCGTCGTCCTCCCGGGAGAACCGCTGAGCGTGCAGCTCACGGTCGCCGTCATAACTCATCAACGGTACGGCGTAACCGCAGCTGTCGCGGATCATCTCGGCCCGCACCACGATGATCGAGCGGACCCCGTGCGACGAGGTCTCGAGGTCCGGAAAGTGGGAGACATAGCTCGTCCAGCGTGGATCGTCGCGGAAGATGGGCTCGCCACGCCCGTGGATCCGGACGATGTTCGGCGGCCCCTGGAAGGCGCACCACATGAGCGTGATGCGGCCGTTCTCGCGCAGGTGCGCGATGGTCTCCGCGTTGCTGCCGGCGCAGTCCAGATAGGCCACGGTCAGCTCGTCGATGATGGCGAACGACCCGATGAGCCCCTTCGGCGACAGGTTGACCGTGCCCGACCCGGCCAGCGGAGCCGTCGCGGTGAAGAAGATCGGCTGAGCCTCGATGAAGGTCCGCAACCGGCCGGAAATTCGCTCATGTGTTTTCCCCATGGCCGGCATTCTGTCAGCCCGCGACCGGCGTCGATGGCCTCCACAGCCCGCAGCGGTGCTCGACGGCCAGGTCGACGCTCCCGGACGCGCCGGTCGCCAGGGTCCGCACGTACGGGGTGACGGCTCCGGGTCGCAGCCGCGGCCAGCCGGACTCGCCGGTCGAAGCGAACCGGGACCAGGCGTCGATCATCCGCTCGGCCAGTGCCGGCGACTGCGGCGATGGACCGAACAGGTACGGCAGCTCGGACCCGTGATACGCGCCCCACGGCTCCTGCCCCTCGCCGAACTCGTACGCGAAGGTCGGGGTGTGCCGGGCGAACAGCCGGTTGCCCGCCAGTGTGGGACAGGCCCAGATCCGGTCGGTGGCCACGGCGGCCCAGGCCAGTGCCGGTGACGCGTACGCCTCGACCGGATAACGCGCCGCCACCTGGTCCGCGCGGTCGCCGAAGGCGGCCTTCAGGACGCCGGCGTACCGCTCGGTGGTGACCGGCGTGCGGGCGTCGAGGTAAGCGATCAGGCTGCGGTGCTCGTCGCGGGTGTTGCCGGAGAGCACCGGCACCCGGTGGAAGGCGCCCGCCCGCACCGCGTCGGCGGGATGCCGTGGCAGCGTCGCGGTGCCGTAGGCGGGGGTCAGGAACGCGTCGAGGCCGGTGCCCTCGGTGAGCTTCAGCAACGTGTCCGCCGGTTGGTCGCGCAGGCATGCGACCGCGTCCGCGCCGCAGTGGAGGGTGGCCGCCAGGCTCGCACCCGCGTGCCGCACGTCGGCCGCCGGCGACCAGGTGGAACCCGCGTCGACGCCCGGATAGAACAGTTCGGCGGGCCAGTCGGTCAGGCACGATCCGGACTGGATGACGGCCCGGTCGAACAGGCCCGCCGCCGCGGGCGAGGTGAGGTGGGCGCAGACGCTCATGCCGCCCGCGGACTGCCCGGCGAGCGTGATCGAGCGCGGGTCGCCACCGAAGGCCGCGGCGTTGCGGCGTACCCAGCGCAGCGCGGCCTGCTGATCCTTCAGGCCGAAGGTGCCCGAGCCGGCCAGGCCGGGCAGGCCCAGATAGCCGAAGACCCCGAGCCGGTAGTTGACGGTCACGACGACGAGGTCGCCCCGGACGGCGAGCCGGTGGGCTTCGTACCCGCTGCCCGAGCCGGTCTGGAAGCCGCCGCCGTGCAGCCACACCAGCACCGGCCGGCGCTTGCGGCCGTCGGCCGGCGTGGTGACGTTCAGGTAGAGGCAGTCCTCGTCGCCGCTGCGGGGCCCGCCGTGGCCAGGCGAGTTCTGCTTGCAGTCAGGTCCCGGCGCGTCGGCCTCGCGCACGTCGGGCCACGCCCTGACCGGCTGCGGATCGCGCCAGCGGAGATCACCGATCGGCGGCGCCGCATACGGTACGCCCTGGAAGGTGCGGTAGCCGTCGTGGACGGTGCCGTGGACCAGGCCGGCATCCGTCCGGGCGATCGCGGGGTCTCCGGCGGTCGCCGGCGCCGCACCGGTGACCAGCGCACCGGCGACCAGGACCGAGGCCAGGCCGACGAGACAGGCGAGGGTACTGCGAAAAGAAGTGACGATCATGCCTACCAGCCTGGCGGCACATCGTCAGACTTGGATCAACCGCTGGGAGCTCGGTCGGTGGATCGCACTTTCCACCAATCGGTGGATGACGGCGCCGCCCGCCACCCTGTGAAGGGCGACGGGCGGTCAGCGCACGCGATCGTCAGAACTTCGGCGCGTCGGGCGCCTCGAGCAGGCCCAGCCGCAGCGCCGTCATCAGCGCCTGGGCCCGGTTCGCCGCGCCCAGCTTCTCGTACAGTTTGGAGATGTGGGTCTTCGCCGTGGACTCCGACACGAACAGCTGCTTGGCGATCCCTGCCACGCTCATGCCGTCGGCGAGCAGCCGCAGGACCTGGCCCTCGCGGGGCGAAAGCTGCGGGCCCGACGGGGCGAGCCGCCGCTTCATCGCCTCGGCCAGGTCGGCCGCCGTGAACGCGCTCGGGGCCGAGGCCGCGTGCCGCGCCGCCGCCACGACCTCGTCGGCCGGGGCGGTCTTGGGCACGAAGGCGCTGGCTCCCGCCTCGAGGGCGCCGAACAGCTGGTCGTCGCCGGCATACATGGTGAGGACCACGATGCCCATGTTGGCGTTGTTCTTACGCAGGGCGCGGGTCGCCTCGAGGCCGCTGCCGTCGGGCAGGCGCAGGTCCATGATCACCACGTCGGGCTGGAGCGCGCCGGCCTGGCGGACGGCCTCGGCGGCCGTGGCTGCCTCGCCGACCACCTCGAACTGGCGGTCCCGCTCGAACGCGTGCCGCAGCCCCTTACGGATCAGGTCGTGATCGTCGACGAGGAGCACCTTGGTGCGGGTCGTCGGCATCGGACTGGTCGACATGCTCGGGTTACTCCCCTTCTGGTGCGGAAACGCTATCCCGCACGCTATCGCGCCGAGCGGAGGTTCCGAGCACTACCGCAACGGTTGTCCCGCTGGGGTGTCGTGGTCTGATCTCCAGCCGGCCTCGGATACGTTCCGCTCTCTCGGCCATGATCGCAAGGCCGTAGCGCCCGTCCGGGCGGTCGTCGGCGAAGCCCTTGCCATCATCGGAGACCTCGATCTCCGCGTACGGCGGGTCGACCGTGCAGGTGACCCACAGATTGGACGCCCCGGCGTGTTTGCGGGCGTTGGTGATCGCCTCCTGGGCGATGCGCAGCAGTTCCGCCTCGGTGGCGGCGGGCAGCCGCGCGGTGGACTCGTCGAAAGTGAAGTGCACCCGCAGGCCCGCGGAAGTGCCGAGGGTCCGCGCGTACTCGGCGATCGCCGCCGCGAGCCCTCCGTTGCGGTCCACCTCGGAGCGAAGCTCGAACAGGCTCAGCCGCAGCTCGGTGATGACCCGGGTAACCTCGCCCCGCAGCGTGCGCAGCTCCTCGGCGGTCTCGTCGGCACCCTCGGGCAGGGTCGCCTGCGCGTTGTCGATGCCGTACCCGACCATCACGAGCTCCTGCGCCACGCCGTCATGGATCTCGCGGGCGAGGCGCTGACGCTCCTCATTGGTCGCCAGCGACCGGACCTCGTCGAACAGCAGCGCCGCTTCCAACCGCAGGGCGGCCGGCCCGGTCACCTCGGTCACCCTCGCGATCACCGCGGACGGGTACGCGCTCGACACGTCCGCCTCCAGGATCACAAGTCCGATCGTACGGACACCGGCGACCAGCGGCACCACCAGCGACGAGGCCTCCCCGCCCTGGTGCGAACGGGCCTGCGACCGCGACGCCGTCTGCGGCTGCTGGCTCGCCCAGGCGTCGGCGATCGCCGAGTCGGCGTCCAGAGTGACCTCCCAGTCGACCCGCTCGGCGCCCGTCTGGGCCAACACGACCAGCCGCCCACCGCCACTGGCCGACAGCACCGCCGCCCGATGCCCGGGCGCGACCACGCGCAGCTCCTCCAGCAGGTGCTCGGAGATGCCGCCCGGATCGAGCGTCGCGCCAGGCAGCGATCGAGCCACGCTGCGAAGCTGGGTCAGCAGGCGCGTGGCCTCCGCGTACGGCTGCGGTTTGTTCTCGGCCGGAGCCATCAGCTGCCGCATGGTGTCGGCGGCGAAGGTGACGATCGCACCGAGCACGAGCCACTGCCCGCCGGCGGCAAGATAGCCCGGCTGGGTGATGATCGAATCGCCGTCCTCGACAATCACCCCGCCAATCACCATCGCGACCGCCGCGACACCGAGCAGCGCCGCCCCCTCGGTAGGCCGCCGCCGCAACGCCGCCGTCAACAGCGGCACAGCCAGGTAAGGCAGCACCGCCTCGGCACCGAACCCGGCATCCACCGTCCCCGAGATATTCGCCGCCGCCGCGACCGACCCGGCCGCCAACCCGGTCACCGCCACCTCAGCAAGCCGCCCCAGCGGCGCGGCGACCCGATGATGCGGCAGAAAGAACGCCGGCAATGCGGCGACCAGGAGCAACGCGATCCAACGCAGCTGACCCGCATCCTGCGTGGCGATCAGGGTGAGCGCCGCTACGAGCGCGAGCATGACGAGGCGCGCGGCCACCGCGAGCGGATGGGCGCGCACAAGAACGCTGGCTGAGGCGGGCACGTGACGGATCGTAGCCGCCCCGTCGGGAATCAGCCCATCGCCCAACACGTCCGGCCCGCTCCCGACCACCACCCCCGCCCCCTCCACCGCCCCCGACCGCCCCCTCCGCTGCCCCCGACCGCCCCCTCCGCTGCCCCAGGTCGATCCCTCCATCGCCCCCGGAGCCGCCCTCCGGCGCGCCCTCGGCCGATCCCTTCGCCACTCCCGGCCCTTCCATCCCCGGGACCGCCCCCTCTGCCGCCCCCGACTGATCCCTCCGTCGACCCCCGGCCCCTCCATCGCCTCGGGAACCCCGACCGACCCCTCTATCGCCCGCGGCCCCTCCACCGACCTCCGAAGTGCCCCCAGCTGGCGACCGAGCCAGCCCGCCGAGCAGCCCGCCGACCGCCGAGCCAGCCCGCCGAGCCGACCGCCGACCGCCGAGCCAGCCCGCCGAGCAGCCCGCCGACCGCCGAGCCAGCCCGCCGAGCCAACCCGCCGAGCCGACCGCCGAATCAGCCACCGGGCCGACCGCCGAAGCCGCGGCTCACCGCCCTGCCCGCTTCCCCGACCATCGTCGTCGGCAGTAGCCGAGGCCCTCCGGAGCGGCCGCCCTCGCCGTGCCGAAGCGCCACACCTGATCAATAGGGCAGTCCGGGCACGGCCCTGGCGGGGTCGCGGGATGGGCTGGTGCGGCGGGATCGTGGGATGGGCTGGTGCGGCGGGGTCGCGGGATGGGCTGGTGCGGCGGGGTCGCGGGATGGGCTGATGCGGCGAGGTCGCGGGATGGGATGATGCCGGAAATCGCCCGATGGCGTGATGCGGGATCGGCCGGATTGAGTCGATGTCGGGACCGGTCGGATCGAGCGCCGCCGAGATCGGTGGAGAGGCCGTGAGTCGCATTCCGCTCGGCACGCGGTAGCCTGCCTGCCATGGCGGACACCTCGACGCAGTCCATCCAGGTTCAGGCGCCCCTCGACCAGGTGGCCGCGGTGATCTGCGACTTTCCCCGCTATCCGGAGTGGGCCGACGCGGTGAAACGGGTGGAGGTCCTCGAGGAATACGAGGACGGCTACGCGGCCCAGGTGCGGTTCGTCATTGACGCTGGACCGCTCTCCGACGACTACGCGCTCGAATACGCATACGCCGAGGACCTCTCACGCATCGAGTGGCACCTCGTGGCGCCGTCGAAGATGCAGAAGACGCTGAACGGCTCCTACGACCTCACCGACGATGGCGCCGGTGCCACCACGGTGACCTACTCACTCGAGGTGGAGCTCAGCATCGGCATGCTCGGCATGCTCAAACGCAAAGCCGAGAAGATGATTATGGACACGGCGCTGAAGGAGCTGAAGCGCCGCGTCGAAAGCCTCGGCAAGGCGTGACACCAGCCCGGCGGCAACCGGCAGCACACAGCAGCCGGCAGGCAGCGGCTCGGCGACCAGCAATTCACCGGGCAGCACTCCGCCGGGCAGCGATTCGGCGAGGACCAGTCCGTCGGCCGGCAGCGGACCCGACCCGGCGGGCGGCTGCGTGGCAGGCGTGCGGTGGTCCGTCGGCGGGCAGCGAAACGGCCCGGCGGGCGGCGACGTGGCAGGCATGCAGTTGTCCGACGGGTGTCAGCGAAGCCGCCCGGCGGGCGGCGACGTGGTGGGCGTGCGGCAGTCCGGCGGGTTGCGAAACGGTCCGGCGGGTAGCGACGCGGCGGGCGGGCGGTGGTCCGGCGGGTGTCAGCGAAACGGCCTGGCTGGCGGCGGCACGGCGGGCGGGCGGCGGTCCACCGGGCGGCAGCGAAGCGGCCCGGCGAGCGGCGACCTGGCAGGCGTGCGGCGGTCCACCGGGCGGCAGCGAAGCGGCCCGGCGAGCTGCGATGCTCCGTCCACGCGGAAGCTCGGTGGGCGCCAGCGGGATAGCTTGGCGGGTGGCGGAACGACAGGCACGCGGCGGCCCGGCGGGCGGCAGCGAGATGGCCTGGCCGGCGGCACGACAGCGTAGGGCGGCCCGGCGGCAGACGGCGGCACGATGGCAGGGGGCAGCGCGATGACAGGGACCACCGGATCGGCACGCCAGGAGGCCGAGCGGCTCGTCGCCGCCCTGCTCGCGAGGGCCTCGCAGGGTGGGCGCGACGGCCTGGGAGATCTGCTCGGGTCGGCGGTGGGTCAGTTCCTTTCCGGTACGGGCACACAGCAGCACACAAGCAACACCGGCTGGGCCACCGGCACGGCCGAATGCTGCGTGTGCCCGATCTGCCGGGCGATAGCCGCCCTGCGCGACCCGCCACCGGAGACCGCCGAACGCCTGGCCACCGGCGCCGGTGATCTCGCCACCGGAGTGGCCACCCTGATGCGCGGCCTGTCCGCGGTCGTCGGCGCCACCGCCGCCACGTCCCGCCCGAAGCCCGCCACGCGCCCGAAGCCCGCCGACCGCCCGAAGCCCGCCGACCGCCCGAACCCCGCCGACCGCCCGAACCCCGCCGACCGCCCGAACCCCGCCGACCGCCCGAAGTCCGCCGACCGCCGGAGGCCCGCCGACCGCCCGCGGCCGACTCCGGACCAGGCCTGGTCCGCCGCGACCCGGACCGGGGACACACCGGTCGCGTCACCGGTGGACGAGAACGCCGACCCATGGGCCGCGGCCACCCGCAACCAGGCCGGAAGCGGGGGAGCGACCGCGGGGCGGGAGCGGACCGATGGCGCGGCCGCGGCCGGGCACGAAGCCGCGGCGCGTTCCGGCGGGCGGGATTCCGCGGAGGCCGCGTCCGCGTCGAGGCGGAAGTCCGCTGCTGCTTCTGGGGACGCCGGGGTCCGTACCGAAAAATCGGCGGGACCCACCACCCGCCGCAGCGCCGGACGCGGATCGCTGGGCGGGCGCGACCCGTGGGCGGCCGCAACCGCGAGCCCGGCCGCAACCGCGAGCCCGGCCGCAACCGCGAGCCCGGCCGCGACCGCAAGCGCGAAGCCGGCCGCGAGCCCGACGCCGGCCGCGAGCCCGAAGCCGGCCGCGAGCCCGACCGCAAACGCGAAGCCGGCCGCAAGCGGGAAGCCGGCGGCGAGCCCGACCGCAAGCGGGAAGCCGGCCGCGAAGTCGACCGCAACCGCTAAGCCGGCCGCAAGGACGAAGCCGGCCGCGAAAGCGAACTACGCAAACGGAGAGTCGCGGCGCGAAAGTGCCGTGGCGGGATCCGGCGGCGTAGATCATGATGTGTCGGCACAGGAAGCACACGTTGCACCGGCCGCGGCCGATGACCACGGCGCTCGGCCGGGCGATGACGCCCCCGGTGACGTGGTGTGACACAACAGAGGGGACGGGCAGCGTGACGCTGACCATCGGAGTCGACGTCGGCGGCACGAAGGTGGCCGGCGGGGTGGTGGACGATCAGGGTGTCGTGATCGCGCAGACGCGGCGTGAGACCCCGGCGGACGATCCGGCTGGGACGCGGGACACGATTGTGGCGGTCGCGGGGGAGTTGGCGGCGCGCTTTCCCGAGGCGAAGGCGGTCGGTATCGGTGCGGCCGCGTGGATCGATGCCGGGGGTGCGACGGTGCTGTTCGCGCCGAACCTGGCGTGGCGGGACGAGCCGGTGCGGGACCATGTGGCGAAGGCCGTGGGGTTGCCGACCGTGTTGGAGAACGATGCCAATGTCGCGGCCTGGGCGGAGTTTCGGTTCGGTGCCGCGCGGCGGGCGGACGATTCGATGGTGATGATCACCGTCGGTACGGGCATCGGCGGCGGGATCGTGCTCAACGGGGCTCTGTGGCGTGGGGCCAACGGTGTCGCCGGGGAGTTGGGGCATATTCAGTCAGTGAATGGTGGGCATCCGTGCGGGTGCGGCCGGCTGGGTTGTCTGGAGCAGTATGCGAGCGGCAACGCTCTGGTGCGGTTCGCTCGTGCCGGGGCTCGGCAGGAGCCTGAGCGGGCGGGGACGCTGTTGGAGCTCGCGGGTGGTGATCCGGCGCGGATCAGCGGGCGGATGATCACCGAGGCGGCGCAGCGGGGTGACGGGGTGGCCCGTGACGCTTTCGCGCAGATCGGGTACTGGCTCGGTGTGGCGATGGCCGACCTGGCGCAGACGTTCGATCCGCAGGTGCTGGTGGTCGGTGGTGGTGTCATCGACGCGGGGGAGCTGCTGATGGGTCCGACGGTGCGGACCTACACCGAACAGTTGGCGCAGCGGGGGCGGTTCCCCGTCGCGGAGATCAGGGCCGCCGAGACCGGCAATACCGCCGGGGTTCTCGGCGCGGCCGACCTGGCTCGTCGGATCTGAGGGGGACGACGTGTCCGGGGTCCCGCTGCGGGTGCTCAGCTACAACGTGCACGGCCTGCGCGACGACCGGGCGGCGCTGACCGACCTGGTCCGTGAGCTGGCCCCCGATGTCGTCGTCGTGCAGGAGGCGCCGCGCCGGTGGCGGTGGCGGCACAAGTGCGCGGCTCTCGCCGACGACTTCGGCATGGTGGTCGGGGCCGGTGGGCTGCCCTCGCTGGGCAATCTGCTGCTGGTCAGCCTGCGGGTGCGGGTGCACGAGACCTGGTGCCTGCGCTATCCGCTGACCCCGGGCCGGCACCTGCGCGGCGCGGCTTTCGCGCGCTGTTCGGTGCGTAACGGGCAGTTCACCGTTTCCGGCTCGCATCTGGCCACGGATCCGGCCGAGCGGCCCGACCAGGCGGCGGTCTGGAAGGAGGCGCTGTCCGCGGTGGAGGGTCCGCTGATCGCCGGTGGCGATCTCAACGAGGGTCCGGGCGGGGGTGCGTGGCGCACGGTCGCCGACGGCATGGTCGACACCGGTGCCCGGGGCGGCGCCGCGTTGACCTTTCCGGCGACCCTGCCGCGGCAGCGCCTGGACGCGCTGTTCGTGTCGCCGGAGATCGAGGTGGTGCGCTACCAGGTGGTCGACTCCGACGCCGCGCGGCGGGCCAGCGACCACCTGCCGGTGCTGGCCGACCTGACGCTGCCTTCCGATTGACCCTTCCGGGTATGCCCCGGGTTCTGCGAGGATGCCCCGGTGCACGCCACCGAGGACATCGCCGACCGGCACGACGCGGTCTGTGTGATCGGTGCGGGCGCCAGCGGGCTCGCCGCGGTCAAGAACCTGCGGGAGCGGGGCTTCTCCGTCGACTGCTACGAGCGGGAGGCGTCCGTCGGCGGCGCCTGGAACTGGCGTCACGACCGCAGCCCGGTCTCCGCGAGCACGCAGCTGATCTCGTCGCGGCCGCTGACCGAGTTTCCCGATTTTCCGATGCCGGACGACTGGCCGGACTATCCGCATCACAGCGCCTTCCTGGCGTACCTCGAGCGGTACGCGGAGCATTTCGCCCTGCGGGACAGCATCTGGTTCGGCACCGAGGTGGTCTCGGTGACGCCGGTCGGCGACGGCCGCTGGGACGTGACGACCCGCGGCACCGGCGGCGGCGTGGAGCGGGTCCAGCGCTACGCCGCCGTCGTGGTCGCCAACGGGCACAACTGGTCGCCTAAGCCGCTGTCCGTGGACTCGTCGGCCTTCCGCGGGCGGGTTCTGCACGCCTCGGCGTACAAGGATCCGGTGCAGTTGCGCGGCCGCAAGGTGCTGGTCGTCGGCGGCGGCAACACCGGCTGTGACATCGCCGTCGAGGCGGCCCAGCAGGCCGACACGGTGTGGCACTCGACCCGCCGGGGCTACTGGTACGCCCCCAAGTACGTCTTCGGCCGTCCCGCCGACCAGGTGGGCGCCCTGCTGCAACGGCGCCGTCTGCCGTTGTGGCTGCGGCAGTGGATCTATCACCGTACGGTGCGGCTCACCGTCGGCGACGTCACGCGCTTCGGGCTGCCGGCGCCGGACCACCGCCCGTACGAGAGCCATCCGGTGGTCAACAGTCAGCTCGTCTACTACGTCGGCCACGGGCGGATCGCCCCGGTACCGGACGTCGTGCGCCTCGACGGTTCCACCGTGGAGTTCGCCGACGGCCGGCGTGCCGAGCCCGATCTGGTCGTCGCCGCCACCGGCTACCTGCCGCGGTTCGAGTTCCTGGCGCCGGAGTTGCTCGACATCGACGAGGACGGCAGGCCCGACCTGCACCTGCACGCGTTCGCCCGGCGGCATCCGACGCTGGCCGTGGTGGGGCTGCTCCAGTCCGACGCCGGGCTGCCGCCGCTGGCCCACTGGCAGAGCGTGGCCGTCGCCCGCTGGCTGCGGCTGCGCCTCGAGGACCCGGACCGGGCCGCGGCGGTGCAGCGCAAGGAGTCGACGCGGCCGACGCGGTCGTGGGCCCGGCAGCGGGTGGTGCCGACGTCGCGGCACTGGTTCGAGGTGGGCCACGTCAGCTATCTGCGGGCCCTCGAGGAGCTGCTCAAGCGCCTGGAGACGGCATGATGCTGCGCTTCGAGGAGTGGACCGACCCGGTGCCGCCGGTGCGTCGGGAGGTCCTCAGCGCCCTGCCACATCCTGACGAGGGGCAGCCGCCGCTGCTGTTCGTCTCCGGGGTGGGCCATGGCGCGTGGGCGTTCCGCGAACACTGGCTCGGACACGCCGCCTCGCGGGGATTCGCCGCATATGCGCTGAGCCCGCGCGAGAAGGGGACACTGCGCGCCTATGTGCACGACGTGGTGCAGGCCGCCGCCGGGTTGCCGCGCCAGGCGGTGCTGGTCGGGCATGGCACCGGCGCGCTGATCGTCGCGCACGCGCTGGCGCGCTATCCCGCCCGGGCCGCGGTCCTGGCCGCGCCGGTGCTGCACGGATGGTCGGCGTTCGGTGCGGCGCTGCGGTCCCACCCGCTCGGCGCCCTGCCGGCGTTGTTCGGCGGCCGCCTCACGCTCCGCGCCGGCCAGCTGTTCAGCACGGGTCTCGCGGGTGCGGACGCCTATGTCGAGCGGCTCACGCGGGCGCCGTCGGGCGCCTACCGGTCCCTGCTGACCGCGCCGGCGCCGGACGGCCCGGTGGGGTCGCCCCCGGTGCTCGTGGTGGGCAGCCCCGACGACCGGATCGTCACCCCGCGAGCGCTGGACCGGGTGGCGGCCCGCCACGGCGGCGGTGCGCCGCTGCTGTTTCCCGGGATGGGTCACGACCTGATGCTCGACGCCGGCTGGCAGGAGCCCGTGGACGCGATCCTCGACTGGCTGGTGAAGGAACTCGCAGCGTAGAGCCCTTTACCCCGGGCGTACCTTCCCATCCGGTACTGTCGGCGGCCATGGCCAGTCCCGTCACCTCCGAGCGCCCGCAGCCCGATGCCGCGCCGGCGCCCGCCCCGACGCGATGGCGCCGCGTCCGCTCGCACCTGCCCGCGGCAGGCGCCTACCTCGGGCTCGCGCTGATCGTCATGGGCGGCTATCTGGTCAACCCGGCCGGGCAGGTCTCGGGGCACCTGGCCAGCGACAACACGTGGTTCCAGTGGTTGCTGTCGCACGGGGCCTACTCGGTGCGACACCTGAGCAACCCGTTGTTCTCGCATCAGCAGAACGCGCCCGACGGCGTGAACATGATCGCGAACACGTCGGTGCTGGGCGTCACGCTGCCGATGGCGCCGGTGACCATGCTCCTCGGCCCGCGCGTCGCATACCTGATCTGGATGCTCGGCGCCCTCGCCGGCACGGCTTTCAGCACCTACTGGGTGCTGCGGCGCTACCTGGTCAAGTCGAGGGTCGCGGCGTTCCTCGGCGGCGCCTTCGTCGGTTTCGCGCCGGGCATCGTGCACCACGCCAACGGGCAGCCGAACTTCGTCTCCAACTTCCTCCTGCCGCTGATCATCGCCCGGGTGGCCCGGCTGGGCCTGGACGGCCGGTGGCGCCGCGACGGGGTGATCCTCGGGTTGCTGGTGACCTACCAGCTCTTCCTCAACGAGGAGTTGCTGCTGATCACGGCGGTCGGCTGCCTGGTCTTCACCCTCGCGTACGCGGTCCTGTGCCGTGCCGAGGCGCGGCGCCGGGCGGCGGACTTCGCCCGGGCGCTCGCCCTGACCGCGCTCGTGGCGGGGGTGCTCTGCGCGTACCCGATCTGGTTCCAGTTCAACGGGCCGCAGTCGTTCTCGGCCCTGCCGCTGTTCGTCGACTGGGGCGAGGACCCGCTGGCGTACCTGACCTTCGCGCGGGACACCATCGCCGGGACCAAGGCGTCCGAACTGACCGTCGGGCGCACCGAACAGAACAGCTGGTTCGGTCCGCCGCTGGTGGTGCTTCTGCTGGTGCTGTTCGTCGTGCTGTGGAGCCGGTCGGTGGTCGCCCGGGTGGCGGTCGTGACCGCCGTCGCCGGTGCGCTGCTCTCGCTCGGCCCGGCGGTGCGGTTCGCCGGCATTCTCACCGAGATCCCCGGCCCGTTCGCCGCGATGCCGGAACACATGCCGGTGCTCGGCCTGCTGATGCCGAGCCGCCTGACCTTCATCGTGATCGGCGCGACCGCGGTGCTGCTCGCCCTGGGCTGGGAGCACCTGCGGTGGCAGGCCGGGCCCGTGCCGGTCGCCCGGGTGCTCATCGCCCTGGCGGTGCTGCCGCTCGTGCCCAAGCCGATCCCGGCGCGGCCGGACTGGACGACGCCGGAGTTCATCAGTTCCGGTGCCTGGCGTCCGTACGTGAAGCCCGGGCAGACGCTCGTCCCGGTGCCGCTGCCGAGCGACTGGGCCGGGCGGGAGACCCTGAGCTGGTCCGCGGAGGCCGAGCACGAGTTCGTGGTGCCGGAGGGCTACTTCCTCGGACCGGACCCGGCGGGGATCGGCAAGATGGGTACGGCCCAGGGCAGCTGGTTCACCTACTTCGTCCTCACGACCCTCAAGGCCGGGGTGGCTCCGCAGCTCACCGACCCCGAGCGGGAGACCGTCCGGGCCGAGGTGCGGCGGTGGAACGGCGGGGTGCTGGTGATGCGCGCCGACGCCCGGCACGAGCCGATGCGCGCCCTGGTGGAGCAGGTCTACGGGCCCGCCCGTCAGGACCGCGACGTCTGGATCTGGGTGCCCTGAGGGGGTGGCTCGCGGCGTAGCCGGGCCGCGACCCGGCCCGTGCGGTCCAGCGTTTTGAGGTAGGCCCGGGCCCACGCCACGATGTCGTGGCTGCTCAGGTGCGCCCGCATGGCGGCCATCCGGCGCGCCAGGTCCACCGGGTCGGCCTCCATCGCGCGCAGCAGCGTCTCCTTGAGCCCGTCGACGTCGTGCGGGTTGACGAGGAACGCGTCCTCCAGCTCCGCGGCGCACCCGGTGAACTCGCTGAGCACCAGCGCGCCGGAGGAGTCGGCGCGGGCGGCCACGTACTCCTTGGCGACCAGGTTCATGCCGTCGCGCAGCGGGGTCACCACCATCACGTCCGCGGTCTGGTAGAGCGCGGCCAGGTCGGCGCGGTCGAACGGCTGGTTGAGGTAGTGGATGGCGGGCTCGCCGACGCGGCCGTACTCGCCGTTGATCCGCCCCACCTCGCCCTCGATCCGGTCGCGCAGCACCCGGTAGTTCTCGACCCGTTCCCGGCTCGGCACCACGACCTGCACCATCACCGTGTCGCGGACCTTCACCCGCCCTTCGTGCAGCAGCTCGCTGTACGCCGTCAGCCGGTGCTCGATCCCCTTGGTGTAGTCGAGACGGTCCACGCTCAACAGCACCTGCCGCGGCCGGCCGAGGTCGGCGCGCAGCTGTTGGGCCCGGTCGCGGACGTCGGGGCGGGCGGACAGCGACTGCATCTCCGCCACGTCGATCGAGACGGGGAAGGCGCCGGTGCGCACCGTACGGCCGTCGAGGGTGATCTGGTCGTTGGCGGTGACCCGCGCGCCGAGCAGCTTCACGGCGAGCTGGGACACGTTGTGCGCGGCCTGGGGCCGCTGGAAGCCGACGAGGTCCGCGCCGAGCATCCCGCGCAGCAGCTCGTTGCGGCGGGGGAGCTGCATGAACAACTCCGGCGGCGGGAACGGCACGTGCAGGAAGAACCCGATCAGCACGTCCGGGCGCAGCCGGCGCAGCAGGTCCGGCACGAGCTGCAGGTGATAGTCCTGCACCCAGAGCACGCCGCCGGGCTCGACGACCTCGGCGGCGCACTCCGCGAACCGCCGGTTGACGTCGGAATAGGTCTCCCACCAGCCACGATGGAACACGGGCGGCTCCACGGCGTCGTGGTAGAGCGGCCACAGCGTCGAGTTGGCGAAGCCCTCGTAGTAGCCGCGCAGTTCCTCCTCGGACAGGGCCATGGGACGCAGGCGCAGGCTGCCGATGTCGCTCAGCGTGGGTGCGGCGCCGACCCCGCCCGCCCAGCCGACCCAGGTGGCCGGGGTCTGCTGGAGGATGGCGTGCAGGGCGCTGGCCAGGCCGCCGGGACTGCGCCGCCACTCGCAGGCGCCGTCGGGCGCGGCGCTGTCGTCGAGGGGAAGACGATTGGCGACGACCACGAGCGAGCTCTGGCGCATTCACGAGAGGTTAGTGGATGACTACCGAGAGTACAACGTCGGTGATCTATGTCTGGGCTCGCGGCGAGGGTCAGACGACCGCGCCGTCGTCGAACTCGTCATCGTCGTCGCCGGAGCGCAGCCGCCACACCAGGGTCACGGCACCCGCCACGATCGCCGTGAATCCGATCAGCGTGACGAGGTTGCGGTCGACCGGGAGCAGCCACGGAAACAGGAACAGCAGGAAACCCAGGACCACGCCCGCCACTCCGGCGATCGCGTACTTGGAGATGTGCGGCAGCGGCGGCGGGGGCGGCGGCACGTAGCGCTCGTCCTCGTCGTCGTCGGAGGCGGTGCCGAAGGTGTCGAGCCCGTCGAGGAGCGTGGGCTCGTCGACGCGGTCGGTGCGGCGCCGGTTGAGTTGGATGCCGGAGACGTCGGTGGCCGAGGTGAGCTTGTCGCCGGGCTCGGCCGGCGGTTCCGGTGCCCGGGTGAGGTCGATGCCCTCCGCGGCCGGCCAGGGCGGGGTGGCCGGGTCGACGGCGGTATGAAATCCGGCGACGATCTTCGCCCAGGCGGCGTCGACCTCGCCCTGGTCGCCGCTCGGGGGCTGCGCCGCGGGCGAGGTAGCAGGGCCGGTGCTCGCGGTCAGCTTGTCCAGGTGCTCGCGGGCGGTGTCGAGATGGGTGCGGTCGACGTAGAGCCGGTCGGTGGGCCGGGCCGGGAGCGTCGTGGCACGCAGGATCGGGTTGAGATCGGCCGAGGGCTGCAGATATGCGGCGATGCCACCGGCCGCCAGGACGTCGAGCAGATGCTCGCCGACCCGGGGATCCACGTCACCCGCGGCCGCGTAATCGGCCGCGTCGAGCCCGTTGTCCCGCCGCCCGCGACGGGCGCCACCCGCAGACACCTCTGCACACTCCTCGCCCCGCGCCGCTCGCGCGTGCCTTGAATGGTGACACGACAGGTGCCGCTTGCGGGAGTGCGTTGTGGCGTGCCGCCCCCGCTTCGTACGCTTTCCTCGCCTCATGGACCGCAGCGCGCGGGAAAGGACCTCAGTGTTCTACTGGCTACTGAAGTACGTGGTTCTCGGACCTGTCCTGAAATGCCTTTTCCGCCCCGATGTGGAGGGTCTGCGGCATGTACCAGCGACCGGGCCGGTGATCCTGGCCTGCAACCACCTGTCATTCTCCGACTCGATCTTCACACCCCTGATCGTGAAGCGGAAGGTGACATTCGTCGCCAAAGCGGAGTACTTCACGGGTAAGGGGATCAAGGGCTGGCTGATGCGCCAGTTCTTCGTCGGCACCGGGACGATCCCGGTCGACCGTTCGGGTGGCAAGGCCGCCCGTGCGGCCCTCGACACCCAGCTGCGGGTGCTGCGCTCGGGCAACATCGCCGGCATCTACCCCGAGGGCACCCGCTCGCCCGACGGCCGGCTCTATCGCGGCAAGACCGGCGTGGCCCGGCTCGCCCTGGAGAGCGGCGCACCGGTCGTGCCGGTCGCGCTCATGAACACCGACGAGATCCAGCCGACGGGCACGCTCATCCCGAAGATCAAGCGGGTACGCCTGCGCATCGGAGCGCCGCTCGACTTCTCCCGCTACTCGAGCTCGGTCGGCGACCGCTTCGTCGAGCGCGCGGTGACCGACGAGATCATGTACGAGCTGATGACGCTGACCGGCCGCGAGTACGTCGACGTCTACGCCGCGTCTCTGAAGACCTCCGTCGAGGCGCCCCGCCCTCCGGCGCCCGCGTTTACACCCCTCGAGGACCGGGCACGGTGATCGGATCAGCCTCCAGGAGGTGCGAAATGCCGACACGCGAGGACATGCCCAGCACGCTGAAGCGGTCACCGAAGAAGGCCCAGGACACCTACGTCAAGGCCCACGACTCGGCCGTCGACCAGTACGGCGAGGGCGAGCGCGCCCACCGCACGGCGTTCTCGGCGGTCAAGCACTCGTTCGAGAAGGTGGGCGACCACTGGGAGCCCAAGGCCAAGAAGGGCCCCAGCGACGCCAAGGCCGCCGGCGGCCGCGGCACCAAGGCCGCGACGAAGGGCGGCGTCGACGCCAACGCGTCCAAGGAACACCTGATGGACGTGGCGAAACGGCTCGACATCCGGGGCCGCTCCCGGATGACCAAGTCCGAGCTGGTCGACGCCATCCAGAAGGCCAACAAGCGCAGCGACCGCAAGGCGCGCGCCAAGTAACACCTCGGGTCCGGTCGCCGCGCTATTCGCCCCTCGGCGCGCTATTCGCCCTCAGCGTCAGCGCGGCGGCCGGCCCTCGCCTTCCATGGCCTTCCAGCGGGCGAGGTTGTGCCGGGCGTCGACGAGCGCGTCGTGCCGGCCCTCGGCGGTGGGCAGGCTCGGGCGGCCCAGGTCGTCCCAGCGCTGGCGCAGATCCTTGGTGAAGCGCGGAATCTCCCGCGGCAGGGCCGGCATGGCACCCCACAGCTGGGCGAGCGCCACGTGGTCGTACGCGGCGTACCACGCCCACAGCTCGATCTGATCGTCCCGGCCCTGGATGGGCTCGGTGAGGAACGCGTACAGGTCGTCGCGGATGCGTTCCCGGGAGCGCCATGCCGGGTCCGCCGGGGACGGCAGCTTGTCCAGCACGTTGCGGCGTACCCAGGGCACGGCGCGGGAGTCGTCGAACTGGGTCGAGACCGCGTAGAACGTGCGGCCGTACTCGTCGACGACGCCGATCGACACGAGGTCGACCGTGCGGCCGTCCTCGATGAATTCGCAGTCGTAAAAATAGCGGTAAACCATCGCGGCCCATCCTCGCCTACCGCGGGTCCGCCTCGGCCACCAGGGCCGCCTGTGCCCGGCGCAGCACCTCCCGGTTGCCGTCACCCTCCCCGGTGACGAGCCGCCGGGCCGCCCAATCCGCCTGGACCGCCCACCGGAAGCGCAGCATCACCGGCAGGGCCGCGTGCAGCTCGCCCTCGTCGACCGGGCCCGCCGCGAGATAGCCGTCGAGCAGCTCCGCGGCGGTGTCCGGGCCGCCGGCGTAGACCACGGCGGCGGCCACGTCGTAGAGCAGCGGACCGGTGCCGCTGGCACCGCAGTCGAGCAGGCCCGCCCGCCCCGTGGCCGGGTCGACCAGGAACACTTCCGGGGCCGGGTCGCCGTGCAGCACCCCGTACGTGAGCCGGTCCGTGACGGTGAGTCGGGTCATGGCGGTGACCGCGCCGGCGACCGCATCCCGCAGCCAGGGCTCGACGGCCAGGTGCGGGGCCTCGGGGTCGAGCAGGTTCCAGCGGCGCAGGCCGGGATGGTGGAACGTCTGCAGGGTGCGGTGCACGGCGCCCAGCCGGTCGCCCCAGAACTGCTGGTCGATCGGGTCCCCGCCGTCGAGGATGCGGCCCGGCGCGCGGCGCAGCACGGCCATCGCGCCGTACGGGGTCTCGGCCGTCAGTCCCCCGGCCAGGGTGCGGACCGGCTCGCCGGCCTCGATGCCGGTGCTGCGCAGGTGCTCGGCCGCGGCGAGCCCGGCCTCCACGGGCTGGCGGGCGGCCGGTTCGGCGAGGCGGGCGACGAAGCGCTCGCCGCCCGCGGTCACGTCCCAGCCGTGCGACAGCAGGCCCCCGGGCAGCGCCGAGATCTCGGCGGGCACGAGATGCCACTGCTCCCGCAGAGTGGATCGAAGGAGGTCGTGGTCCGGCACGGCCGCGATTATGTCGGCACCCTGAGTGGTCCCAACGGACACCGTGGGTGGTTTGTGAACGGGTTCGCCGGGTGGTCGGTGGTGAGTTGGATGCATTCGTTACACCAGGCGATTGGGGCTATACAGCGAGCGACATACGCGAAATGATCGAAAGGTCAGGCGCTGGAGGTATCAAATGGCGTTGATGGCGCTCTTCATGCTAAGAGTGATCGTTCACGTCGCGGGGGTGACGTCGGGCAATGCCGGCGGTGGTCCCGACCGGGGGAAGGACTGACCGTGGATCATCGGCTGCCGGAGCCGGGTGACGCGCTCACGGGCGTGGAGATGTTCGCCGGGCTGGAGCCCGACGTCCGACAGCGGGTCATCGCTGCCGCCGTGCCCCGTACGTACCGAAAAGGTCAGATCCTGTTTGTCGAGCACGATCCGGGCGATTCGCTGATCGTGCTGCGTCGCGGCGCGATCGCGGTGTTCCGCACCGCGCCCACCGGCGAACGGGCCGTCCTGCACGTGGTGCGCCCGCCCGACGTGCTCGGCGAGGTCTCCCTGCTCGACGCGTCCACCCGCTCGGCCAGCGCCGAGGCGATCGAGGACAGCCAGGCGCTGGCGCTGTCCCGGGTCGCGTTCATGGACCTCGTGCACTCCAACCCGCGCATCCTCGACGCGGTGATGCGCTCGGTCGGCGGCCTGATCCGGCGCCTCACCGAGCAGAACGCCGACCACGTCTTCCTCGACCTGCCCGGGCGGGTGGCCAAGACCCTGGTCCGGCTCGCCGGTGACAGCCAGGCGCCGATGATCACGATCGAGCTCAACCAGAGCCAGCTCGCCGAGATGGCCGGCGGTTCCCGACAGAGCGTCAACCAGGCCATCGGCTCGTTCGCGACCCGCGGGTGGCTGCGCACCGAGGGCCGGCGGATCGTGGTCACCGACGTCTCGGCCCTGCGCCGCCGGGCCGGCATGGCCGAAAGGTAGGACCGGGAGCACGAAACCGTACGTTTGTAGCGGGGCGGTGATGGTCCGGGGTGAGGGCGGCGACTACAGTGCGCATGCGGCCCGCCCCCGGACCCGGCAGTGACGCCGGACGACGAATTCCCCGGGTGCAGGGCATCTCTCGCGACCCGATAAGGGAGGACGAGTCATCATGCGTATCGGCGTGCTCACCGGCGGCGGCGACTGCCCCGGTCTCAACGCCGTGATCCGGGCGGTGGTGCGCAAAGGCGTCGCCGTCTACGGTCACGAATTCGTCGGCTTCCGGGACGGCTGGAAGGGCCCGCTGGAGGGCGTGACGAAGCCGCTCGGCATCGCCGAGGTCCGCGGCATCCTGCCCCGCGGCGGCACGATTCTGGGTTCCTCCCGGACCAACCCGTTCAAGATCGACGGCGGCGTCGAGAAGATCAAGGCCAACCTCGCCGAGCAGGGCGTGGACGCGCTCGTGGCCATCGGCGGCGAGGACACCCTCGGGGTGGCCACCAAGCTCACCGACCTCGGGGTCAAGGTCGTCGGCGTGCCGAAGACCATCGACAACGACCTGAACGCGACCGACTACACCTTCGGCTTCGACACCGCGGTCAACATCGCGATGGAGGCGATCGATCGGCTGCACACCACGGCCGAGTCGCACCACCGCACGCTCGTCGTCGAGGTCATGGGCCGGCACGCCGGCTGGATCGCCCTGCACGCCGGCCTCGCCGGCGGCGCCAACGTCATCCTGCTGCCGGAGCGCCACTTCGACGTGGAGCAGGTCGCCACGTACGTGACCAAGCGCTTCCAGGTCGAGTACGCACCCATCGTGGTGGTCGCCGAGGGCGCCCAGCCGCTCGAGGGCCAGATGGTCCTGCACAACCAGGAGCTCGACTCGTTCGGCCACGTCCGCCTCGGCGGCATCGGCCAGTGGCTCGCCGAGCAGCTGGAGGAGAAGACCGGCAAGGAGGCCCGCACGGTCGTCCTCGGTCACATCCAGCGCGGCGGCACCCCGACGGCGTTCGACCGGGTCCTCGCGACCCGCTTCGGCCTGCAGGCCATCGACGCCGTGCACGAGGGCGACTTCGGCAAGATGATGGCGTTGCGCGGCACCGACATCGTCCGGGTCCCGCTCGCCGAGGGCACCGGTGAACTCAAGACCGTGCCGATGTCGCGGTACGACGAGGCCGAAGTCTTCTTCGGCAGCTGAGTCCGATTCGGTGAAGGGGTGGGCGCGCGACGTCCGCCCCTTCCCAGCCCTCACGGAGGACACATGACCGTCGTCGCGGTGCTCGGCGCCGGCAAGATCGGTGAACTGGTGCTGTCCGGCCTGCTCCGCGCCGGCTGGCCGGCGGACAATCTGCTCGTCACCACCCGCCGTTCCGCCCGGCGTGATGAATTGCGCGAGCGTTACGGCATCCGGGCGGTCGGCAACGCGGAGGCGGTGGCCGAGGCGGACGTGCTGGCGATCGCGGTCAAGCCGCAGGACGCGGGCGCCCTGCTCGCCGAGATCGGCGCGTCGATCCCCGCCGGCAAGCTCGTCGTGTCCCTCTGCGCCGGGCTGCCGACCAGCTTCTTCGCCGCCCGGTTGCCGGAGGGCACCCCGGTGGTCCGGGTCATGACCAACACCCCGGCCCTGGTGGACGAGGCCATGACGGCCATCTCGGCCGGCCCGCACGCGACCGGCGACCACCTGGCGGTCACCGAGGAGATGTTCAAGCCGCTCGGCGCGACCATCCGCGTGCCGGAGTCGCAGCAGGACGCGGTCACCGCCCTCTCGGGCTCCGGCCCGGCGTACTTCTACCTGCTGGTCGAGGCGATGATCGACGCCGGCATCCTGCTCGGGCTGCCCCGGCAGATCGCCCATGAGCTGATCGTGCAGACCGCGATCGGCTCGGCGGTCATGCTGCGGGACTCGGGCGAACATCCGGTCAAGCTGCGCGAGGCGGTGACCTCCCCGGCCGGCACGACGATCTCGGCGATCCGCGAGCTCGAGAACCACGGGGTCCGCGCCGCACTGCTGGCCGCCCTCGAGGCGGCCCGGGACCGGGCGCGGGAGATCGCGGCGCAGAGCGCCTGACCACCGGCTTCGATGTGATCCGCGTCCCAGAGGCGCCCATCGATCGAAACGGGGCCTCCTCGGACACCGGCCGGTTCCTACGATGATCTTGTGTTCTCTCTTCGTAAACTGGCCGCGGCGACCTCGGCCCTCCTAGCCACCGCGACCCTGGTCGTGGCATCCCCGGGGGCCCGTGCCGCCGATCCGATCGCGCCGGGCGCGGCCGCGAGGCCGACGCGCGTCATG
This sequence comes from Actinoplanes sp. NPDC051346, assembly GCF_040682215.1. Lineage (NCBI taxonomy): Bacteria > Bacillati > Actinomycetota > Actinomycetes > Micromonosporales > Micromonosporaceae > Actinoplanes > Actinoplanes sp. NPDC051346. The sequence continues at coordinate 213,953 of NZ_JBFBAJ010000008.1, forward strand.
GCGCTCGGTGACTCGATCACCTACGGTGGGTGCTGGCGTGCCAGGTTGTGGCAGCGTCTCCAAGGACCGGGAAGGCCGCAGGTCGACTTCGTCGGTTCGGCCGCCAACCCCGACTGCGTCACGACCCACGACAGGGACAACGAGGGACACCCGAGCATCCGCGCCACGACGATCGTGGCCGACAACCTGCTGCCCGGCTGGCTCGCCACGGCCAAGCCCGACGTGGTCATGATGCATCTCGGCACGAACGACGTGTGGGGAGGCGTGGACCCGAAGCTGATCCGCGACGCGTACGACAAACTGGTCGACCAGATGCGGGCCAACAACCCCGCCATGCGGATCTTGGTCGCCCAGATCCTGCCCATGGGCAAGCCGAGCTGCGGGTTCTGTCAGCCGGGGGTGGAAGCGCTCAACAAGCTGATCCCCGCCTGGGCCGCCGCGAAGAGCACGACGGCGTCGCCCATCACCGTGGTCGACCAATGGTCCGGATTCGACACGGCGACGGACACCACCGACGGGGTGCACCCGAACAACAAGGGCGGCGAGAAGCTTGCTGACCGGTGGTACATGCCGCTGAGCAGGGCTCTGGCCGGTGACCGGCAGGACGTGATCGACTGGCTGAGCGACCTGCCGCACCGGGCCGACAAGCACGTCGTGTCCGGGCTCTTCGGTGGCTTCAACGTCACGAAGGAACCGGTGGACGGTAAGCCGGATCCGGGTCTGTTCAGCCTCGCGGAGGTCAACACGCTGCACGAGCGGACGGGCCGGCGGCCGGGAATGCTGGGCTGTGACTACGCCTCGTGGAACGACGATCCGAAGGCCGGACCCGTCGATCCCACCTGCAACGCCTCCCTGGTCGACTGGTGGCGCCAAGGCGGCCTGGTGACGGTCAGTGTGCACCTGCCCAATCCCGACGAGGCGCTGAACTACAAGCAGAAGATGCCCGACTTCACCCGGCTGTTGGACCGGTCCAACCCGGCCGGCGACCGGTGGTACGACTGGTTGGACAAGGTGGCAGCCGGCCTGGGAGAACTGAAGAACCAGGGTGTGCCGGTCCTCTTCCGGCCGTTGCACGAGATGAACGGCACGTCGTTCTGGTGGTCTGACCAGGACCCGGAGGAGTTCAAGCGGGTCTGGAAAGCGATGCACGCCTACCTTACGAACAAGGGCCTCGACAATCTCGTCTGGGTTTACGGTCCGGACGCCAACTACGCCTCGCGACTCGCCTACTACCCTGGTCCTGAATTCGTCGACGTCGTCGGCCTGTCGGCCTACCAGGCGGATCTGAACCCGCGCCTGGTCAACGGGTACGAGGAGATGCTCACCCTGAACAAGCCGTTCGGCTTCACCGAGATCGGCCCACCCGACTCGGCGCCGACCGGCACGTACGACTTCGGCGCGATGGCGGCGGCGGTGCGGACCCGGTTCCCGGCCGCCACGTTCTTCCAGGCGTGGAGCGGCAAGTTCTCCCTCGTCACGAACCGCAACGCCGATGTCCTGATGGCCGATCCGACCATGGCGCATCTCGGTGACGTGGATCTGACCGCCCGCACGCCCGGATCGCCGGCCCCGGCGGGACCGCGAAAGGTGTTCGCCGATTTCGAGGCCGGCAGCGGAGGCTGGGCCGGTTTCCAGACGAAGAGTCCCGTGTGGGCGGTCAAGGAGTGGGCGACGACCAGCCCTGGGCAGTCGCTCAAGGCGGACGTCGACCTCGGCGCCGCGCCGGCCTACCTGTCGTGGACCGGCCGCACCGACCTGACGGGACGGGCGAAGCTGTCGGCCGCGGTCCGCACCGCCCCGTGGGGTGACCACCGCGCGGGTACGACCGCGAAGCTGTACGTGCGCACCGGATCGGCGCTGACCTGGCACGACGGTGGCAGTACCGTGGTCGGGCCCAACGGCACGGTGCTCTCGGTCGACCTGACGAAGGTGACGGGACTGAACGATGTCCGCGAGATCGGGGTGCGCTTCGAGCCCGCTCCGGGAGCGAACGAGGTGTCGGCCGCCTACGTCGACGACGTCGTCACCTTCGCGCCATCCCGGAGCCTCGGCGATTTCGAGTCCGGCGTGGACGGCTGGACGGGCGAGAACGTCAGCGGGGCTCCGTCGCCGGTCGAGGAATGGTTCAGCCAGGGTGGACGCTCGCTCAAGGCCAACGTGGACCTGTCCGCCGGTGAGAGCAAGCTGGTCCTCAAGTCGGTCGCCGTCGGCGAGCACCGCATGATCCGGCTGCGGGCCCGCGTCGCGCCGTGGGGTGAACAGGGCTCGGGCGTCCTGGCCAAGATCAATGTCAAGTACGCCGATGGTCGGGGCTGGCAGTCGGACAAGGGGACGCTGGTCGACGCGAAGGGGACGATGCTGACCGTGAACATCGACGGTATCGCCACCATCGACCAGCTCGAGGTGTCGTTCCAGCCCCCGAAGGGCGCGCACGAGGGCTCGGCCATCTACATCGACAACGTGGAGCTGATCTAGCCCTAGTACCAGATCGCGATCCGGGCGCCGTTGTCCTCCTCGGGCGGACTGGGATGGCTCAGCGCCGTCCCGGTCGCCATCCGGTGCGCGCTCCACGCCACCGCGGCGGCGTCGAGGATGTCGTCCGGCGGTGCCTGGCCGGCGGGGCCGAGCTGGTCGGGCAGGACGATCCCGTGCCGGGCGAGCAGCTCGCGGCGACGGGCCTGGCCGGTCCAGGTCTTCTTGGCGTACGCGAGCGGCTCGCCGGCCATCTCCCGGAACGACACCTCGGGATGCGCCTCGAAGAGCAGGCCGGGGTGTCGTTCCCAGATCGCGTTGGCCTCGAGCAGCTTGGGCCGCATCGCCCAGGACTGGCGGCTGAGTCCGGCGCCGGTGAGCTCGCGGCAGAGCCGGTTGGCGGCCGCGAAGTCGGACTCCTGCCAGACCGCGCGGGGCGGGACGCGGAACACGCTGCTGCGCCGGGGGCCGAGGTGATCGGCGGCAACGGTGTCGGCGGCGCGCCAGCGGTCCGGCAGCATGCCGAGCGGGATGTCGACGCCGATGACCGCCGAGCCCGAACTGCCCGCGACGATCTCGTAGAGCGTGGACGCCAGCATCGCCCGGCCGAAGTGGCCGTCGCGCAGCTCGACGCCGACCCAGCCGAGGGCGTAGGCATCGACGCCGATCACGTGGAGGCTCATCCGCGGCTCAGCGGGGCAAGAGCTTCTCGATGGCGGCTACCAGCCGTTCGTCGTTCGGCTCGGTGCCCGGGTCGAAGCGCGCCTCGACCCGGCCGTCCGGTCCGACGAGGATCTTCTCGAAGTTCCACTGGATGGCTTCCCCCTCGCCGACCAGTTCGCGATAGAGCGGATGCCGGTCGTCACCGTTGACGTCGACCTTCGCCGTGAGGGGGAAGGTGACGCCGAAGTTGACCGAGCAGAACTCCTGGATGTCCTCCGCCGTGCCGGGTTCCTGGCCGGCGAACTGGTTGGAGGGCACGCCCAGAATCACCAGGCCCCGCTCCCGATAGGTCTGCCACAGCGTTTCCAGCCCGGCGTACTGCGGGGTGTATCCACACCGTGACGCGACGTTGACCACGAGGACGACATTGCCGCGGTATTGCGACAAGTCTGCTGATCCGCCCGGCAGGGCGTCGATGTCGACGTCGAAGATGGTCATGACGGCAGACTACGCGTTGTGCCTGTGCGAGTGCACGCTGTGCCGCTCACTATCGAAAAGTTAAGCGCACTGTCAAACCAGTGTGACCTTCTTGACTGATGTTCATAGATGTGACTACCGTCTCCTCATCTTCAATTTGGAAAGTTTCCTAAGAGTTATGAGGAGACGCCGTGCAGAAAACCCTCCGCCGCGCGCTGTGGGCTGGGACGATCGTGGTGATGGCCTCCGCCGCGGTGCCCATGGTCCAGGCTTCCGCCGCCGTCGCCGCCGCCTGTGCCCCCGCGTGGAGCTCCTCGTCGGTTTACACCAAGGACATGGCCGCTTCGCAGTCCGGTCACAACTACACCGCGAAGTGGTGGACCCAGAACGAATCCCCGGCCACCCACAGCGGTCAATGGGACGTGTGGATCGACAACGGCGCCTGCGGCGGCGGCACCCCGCCGACCACGCCGCCCACGACCCCGCCGACCACTCCACCGACCACGCCGCCCACGACTCCACCGACGACGCCGCCCACGACCCCGGGACCGGGCGCCAAGAATGTCGTCGGCTACTTCGCGCAGTGGGGCGTCTACGGACGCAACTACCACGTCAAGAACATCGTCACGAGCGGCTCGGCGGCGAAGCTCACCCACATCCTGTACGCCTTCGGCAACACCACGGGCGGCCAGTGCACCATCGGTGACTCGTACGCCGACTACGACCGGGCCTACACCGCGGCCGAGAGCGTCGACGGCGTCGCCGACACCTGGGACAACGGCGCCCTGCGCGGCTCCTTCAACCAGCTGCGCAAGCTCAAGAAGCAGTACCCGAACATCAAGGTGATCTGGTCCTTCGGCGGCTGGACCTGGTCCGGCGGCTTCACCCAGGCCGCGGCGAACCCGACCGCCTTCGCGAACTCCTGCTACAACCTGGTCAAGGACTCCCGCTGGGCCGACGTCTTCGACGGCATCGACATGGACTGGGAGTACCCCAACGCCTGCGGCCTGACGTGCGACGCCAGCGGCCCCGACTCGTACAACAAGGTGATCTCGGCGCTGCGCGCCAAGTTCGGCAACTCCTTCCTGATCACCTCGGCGATCTCGGCGGACGGCTCCGACGGCGGCAAGCTGGACGCGGCCGACTACGCCTCCGGCATCGCGAAGCTGAACCTGGTCTTCCCGATGACCTACGACTACTACGGCGCCTTCAGCCCGCAGGGTCCGACCGCGCCGCACTCGCCGCTGACCTCGTACCCGGGCATCCCGCAGCAGGGCTTCTGGTCCGACGCGGCGATCCAGAAGCTCAAGAGCAAGGGCGTGCCGGCGAGCAAGATGTTGCTCGGCATCGGCTTCTACGGCCGCGGCTGGACCGGGGTCACGCAGAGCGCCCCGGGCGGCACGGCCACGGGCGCGGCGCCGGGCACCTACGAAGCCGGCATCGAGGACTACAAGGTGCTCAAGAACACCTGTCCGGCCACCGGCACCGTCGGCGGCACCGCCTACGCCAAGTGCGGCGGCAACTGGTGGGGTTACGACACCCCGGCCACCGTCGGCGGCAAGATGACGTACGCGAGGAACCAGGGTCTCGGCGGCGCCTTCTTCTGGGAATTCTCCGGCGACACCAGCAACGGTGAGCTGATCACCGCGATCAAGAACGGTCTCGGCTGAGACATCGACGCACCGCCCACGCGGCGCCCGGGGGAGCCCCCCGCGCCGCGTGGGCGGCCCTAGTTAGGCTGCTTGCATGCGCCGAGAGTGGCATCAGCTCAGTCATCCGGGAATCACGGCGACCGCCCTGCAGACTTCCCGTCCGTCCACCGACTCCGCCGAGGACTCGGCGCTCGGTCTGGATCGCTGGCGCGAACTGCCGCGCGTGCAGATGCCGCCGTGGCAGGACCTCGGCGAGGTGGCGGAGGTCTGCAAGGTTCTCGAGAACGTGCCGTCGATCGTGGCGCCCTACGAGGTCGACCAGCTCCGGCACAAGCTCGCGGAGGTCTGCGAGGGCCGGGCGTTCATGCTGCAGGGCGGCGACTGCGCCGAGACCTTCGCCGACAACACCGAGAGCCACCTGCTCGCCAACGCCCGCACGCTGTTGCAGATGGCCGTCGTGCTCACCTACGGCGCTTCGCTGCCGGTGGTGAAGGTCGCCCGGGTCGCGGGGCAGTACACCAAGCCCCGGTCGTCGCCGACCGACTCGCTGGGGCTGCCGGCGTACCGCGGCGACATGATCAACTCGCTGGAGGCCGATGAGGACGCTCGGGTCGCCGACCCGCAGCGCATGATCCGGGCGTACGCGAACAGCGCCGCCGCGATGAACATGCTGCGCGCGTACCTCGCCGGCGGCCTCGCCGACCTGGCCGGGCTGCACGACTGGAACAAGGACTTCGTCCGCGCCTCGCCGGCCGGCGAGCGCTACGAGGCCATCGCCCGCGAGATCGACCGCGCCCTCGACTTCATCCGCGCCTGCGGCATGACCGACGACGAGGCGCTGCGGACGGTCAGCCTGTACTGCTCGCACGAGGCGCTGGCGCTGGAATACGACCGGGCGCTCACCCGGGTCTCGCAGGACCGGGCGTACGGGCTCTCCGGCCACTTCCTGTGGATCGGCGAGCGCACCCGCCAGCTCGACCACGCGCACATCGACTTCCTCAGCCGCCTCGCCAATCCGATCGGCGTCAAGCTCGGGCCCGGCACGTCCCCGGAGACCGCCCTCGAGCTGTGCGAGAAGCTCAACCCGGACAACATCCCGGGCCGGCTCACGCTGATCAGCCGGATGGGCAACGGCAAGGTCCGCGACGCGCTGCCGCCGATCGTCGACAAGGTGACCGGGGCGGGCGCCAAGGTCGTGTGGCAGTGCGACCCGATGCACGGCAACACCCACGAGTCCTCCAACGGCTACAAGACCCGCCACTTCGACCGGATCGTCGACGAGGTCCTCGGCTACTTCGAGGTGCACCGCGGCCTGGGCACCCACCCCGGCGGCATCCACGTCGAGCTGACCGGCGAGGACGTGACCGAGTGCCTCGGCGGCGCGCAGGGCATCGAGGACCTCGACCTGCCGGGCCGCTACGAGACCGCCTGCGACCCCCGCCTTAACACCCAGCAGAGCCTCGAGCTGGCCTTCCTGGTGGCGGAGATGCTGCGTGGTTGATCTGCGATCGGACACCGTCACCCGGCCGACCGCCGCCATGCGGCAGGCGATGGCGACCGCCGAGGTCGGTGACGACGTCTTCGGCGACGACCCCACCGTCAACGCGCTCGAGGCGCACGTGGCGGCCCTGTTCGGGCACGAGGCCGCGCTGTTCACCCCGTCCGGCACGATGGCCAACCAGATCGCGCTCCAACTCCTCGTGCCGCCGGGCGAGGAGCTGCTGGCCGGGGCCGACGCGCACGTCGTCACGTACGAGGTGGGTGCCGCCGCGGCGCTCGGCGGCGTCTCCACCCGGACCTGGCCGTCGGTGGGCGCGGCGCTCGACGCCGAACAGATCGCGGCGATGATCCGGCCGGCGGGCTACCCGTCGGTGCCGACCCGGGCGGTCGCGGTCGAGCAGACGCACAACCTCGGTGGCGGCGGCGTCACCAGCGTGGAGACGCTGCGGGAGCTGCGCAAGGCGACCTCGGCCGCCGGGGTGTCGCTGCACTGCGACGGGGCCCGCATCTGGCACGCGCACGTGGCGGACGGGGTGCCGCTCGCCGCGTACGGTGAACTGTTCGACACCCTCGCGGTCTGCCTATCGAAGGGCCTGGGCGCGCCGGTGGGTTCGCTGGTCGTCGGCTCCGCGGAGCGGATCGCGCGGGCCCGGCCGCTGCGCAAACGGATGGGCGGCGGCATGCGCCAGGTCGGCATCCTCGCCGCGGCCGGACGGCACGCCCTCGACCACCACGTCGACCGGCTCGCCGACGACCACGCCCGGGCCCGCCGCATCGCGCAGGCCCTCGCGCCGCTCGGCGTCGTCGACGCCGCCGCCGTACGCACCAACCTCGTGCCGCTGGACCTGGCCAGGGCACCGCTGGACGCGCCGTCGCTGGCGGCCGCGGCCGCCGAGCGCGGCGTGCTGATCGCGGCGATGCTGCCGAGGACGGCCCGCCTGGTCACCCACCTGGATGTGGACGACGACGGCGTCGACCGGACGATCGACGTGCTGACCGCCCTCCTGCGCGCCGACTGATCGACGGCAACCCCGTCTGGTTACATCGGAGTTCGACACCGTCCGTCACCAGGCGAGGAGCCTCCATGACCCGGCGTGCCACCGGCACCTTCACCACCGTCTTCGAGCCGCTGCCGATCGACGACGACACGCTCGGCCGGACGCGGGCGCTGAAGACCATCGAGGGGGACCTGGCCGGCACCGGCCGCGCGGAGATGCTCTCGGTCGGCACGCCGATCGACGGCTCGGCGGGATACGTCGCCATCGACCGCGTCAGCGGCACGCTGCACGGCCGCAGTGGCAGCTTCGTCCTCCAGCACTTCGGCCTTATGGACCGTGGCGCGGGCACCCTCATCGTCCAGGTCGTGCCCGACTCCGGCACCGACGAGCTCACCGGCCTCACCGGCACGCTCCAGATCGACAACGACTCCGAGCACCACCGCTATGTCTTCGACTACGACATCGCGCCGCGCTAGAGCCGGGGCCGAACGTCGATTGAAGCGTCCAGTATCCTCGGCCCGGATTTCAACGGGGAGGACGCTTATGAGAACACTGGCCCGGTGGGCGGCGACTCTGGTGGCGCTCAGCGCGACCACAGTCGTGATAGGCACGGTCACGGTCGTGCGCGGGCACCTGATGGCGGAGCCGCCGCGTCAGGTCGCCGTCGCCGCGGAGCCGGACGGCGACGCCTACCGGCGTGAGTCGATCCGTGTCATGACGTGGAACATCTGCGGTGAGGCGGGGAGCAGCCGGGGTCGCCCGGGCTACTGCGCCTGGCGTGGCCGGCCGGCCGCCAAGGCCGCTGCGATCGCCACCGTGGCGCGGCAACGCGATCTCAACGTGATCATGCTGCAGGAAGCCTGCTACACCGCCACGGAGTCGGGCCGGACCGGGAGCAACAACCATCTCGAGCCGCTCCTGGCCCTCCTCGGTCCCGAGTGGACCTTCCGGACGGCCGAGGTGCCCCGCGCCGGCTCGGGCTCCCGGTGCCGGGGCGGGCTCAACGGCACCATCGGCAACGTCCTGGCGGTTCGCGGCAAGATCACGTCTGCCACCACGACGCCGCTGCTGGTGGCGAACGATCCCCTCTACTACCCGGATCAGGGCACCGATCGGACGTCGAGCCTGCTGTGCGTGCGGGTCGACGGCTGGCGGAGCACGCCGTGCGTGACGCATCTGCTGCACAACCAGGACGCCGAGTACGCCCGCGAGACGGCGTCGCTCACGGCCAAGGTGGCGGCCGTCGACGGGGTGGTCCTCGGCGGCGACTTCAACACTCAGCTCGGCAACTCGCCGAACTCGGCGCTGAAGGCGCTGTTCGCCCGTTACCCCGAATGCGATCAGCGGGCCTACCTGCCCGGCGACGCCGTCAACGAGCCCACGCACTTCGACCCCGGCGTCACCGAGTCGCCGACGGTGACACCCACCAAATTGGACTACATCTTCGCGGCCGCCGGATTCACGGGCTGTGACTCGCTGGTGGAGCTCGCGGACCCCACCGTCAACACCTCGGGCGCCGAGGATCCGCTCGGGTTCTCCGACCACGCCCCCGTGGTCGCGACGACCCGTGGTTCGGCGCTGACCTGGCGGTTCGACGAGGACGGAGGCCGCACCGTGGCGGACACCTCCGGTAACGGGCTGACCGGGACGATCAGCGGGGACGTTACCCGGAGCAATGCGCGTGGGCACTCGCTGCAGTTCGGTGGTGCGGGAACGGTCACCGCGGCGGACGGCATCATCCCGATGGACACCCGGCGCAGCATCACGGTGTCCATGTGGGCGCGACCCGCGGCGGGCAGCTCCGGCACGGCCCTCAGCCAGAGCGGCAACGCGGCCGCCGGGCTCGTCCTGGCCCACGACGCGCCGGGACAGTGGCGTTTCGCCATGGCGACCGGTGACCTCCCCGGCGCGAAGGTTGACCAGGTCACGGCTCCGGCGAAGGCCGGCGAGTGGGCACACCTGGTGGCCAGGTACGACGCGGTCGGCGGCCAGATGAGCCTGTTCGTGAACGGAGCCCTGGCCGGGACGGCGGCGCACACCACCCGAATGTCCGCGAACGGGCTTCCGGTCCTCGGCACCACCTGGGTGGGCGGCATCGACGACCTGCGGCTGTTCGGATACCCGCTCAGCGACGGGGAGATCGCCGAGCTGCGCGCCGAACAGACCATGCGACCCGCGATCCCGACGCGCACCGACACGGTGCCCGACGCCGGCCCGAGAGGGCCGGGTTGTGATCAGAACGGCGAATACGGCACTGTCGCCTCACTGACGCCCCAGCTCACCGCGACCGTCACGCACGACGATCCGACCGCCCGGGTCTACGCCGAATTCTCGATCTGGGACAACACCGACAAGAGCGCCCCGCAGCCCATCAGCCTCGGCGGCCCCGGATCGGCGAGCGGCGCGGTGACCGGGTCGGGAACCGTGTCGGTGCGGGTCCCCACCCTGATCAAGGGCCATCGGTACGGCTGGTACGTGCGCGGCACCGACGGAACGAGCACCTCGCCCACGGCGACGAGATGTCACTTCGTGGCGGGCGCACCGGATCTCGGTAACTGAGTAGATGTACTCAACCGAGGCCGTCGAGCCGGCCGTACGTTCTTGATCATGACGCACCCGTGGAGTCCGCCGCCGGGCGGCGGCCGTCCTGACTTTCGGCCGCCGGTGCCGGCCCAGTTCGCCGGGCCGCACCACCCGCCCGGTTCCGGCCAGCCATGGCCCGGCCACCCCGGCGGTCCGCCACCCGTGCGGCTGACGCCGGTGCCACGCCCGCCGAAGCCGGTCAGCGTGCGCGTGGCGACGACCCTGACCTGGGTCGGGTTCGGGCTGTCGGGGTTGGCGACCCTGGCCGCGATGGTCTACCTCTGGATCCTGGGAATCGGTTGGGTGCCCTCGAGCTCTGACGAGCGCGGGTCCTGGAACGTCGTGTTCATCGGGTTCGAGGTATTCGTGCTGATCAGCTGGTTGCCTCTCGCCGTCGGCAGCGCGAAGAACGCCGTGCGAGCCGGGCAGGGCAGCGACCCGGCCCGGGGGTGGCTCACCGTCCTGATGGTGTGCAACGCGATGGCCCAGGTCTTCATGATCATCTTGGGGTTGTTTTCCTGGGGGGTGGCCGAGAGCTGGTCAGATATTCCTGAGTACGCGCGGGAACTGACGACGGTGCTGCAATGGGGTGTGCTGGCGGGGCAGATAGTCTGCGTCCTGCTCGCGATCGCGATCGTGGTCCTTCTCCTGGTGCCGAGCGCCAGTCGGTACTACCTGCCGGGGCCCGGCAGATACTTCGTCCCGAACGCTTAGGACGCCAGGGTCACGAGGGCGTTCTCAGGTTCTTGAGCAGGGCGATGTCGGCGGCGTGACCCTCGTGTTCCTTGGTCGGCGTCTCCACGATCACCGGGACGCCGGCCGTGGCGGGGTGCGCGAGCAGTTCCCCGAACGCGGCCGCGCCGATGCGGCCCGCGCCGATCGACTCGTGGCGGTCGCGGGTGGAGCCGCACTGGTCCTTCGAGTCGTTGGCGTGGATCAGCATCAGCCGCTCCCGCCCGACCGTCGCCACCAGCTCGTCCAGGGTCCGTGTCATGCCGCCCGGAGTCGCCAGGTCATGACCCGCCGCCCAGGCGTGGCAGGTGTCGAAGCAGACGCCGAGCCACGGGTGGTGTTCCACCGCCGCGAGGTACGGCGCGAGGTCGCCCATCTTCGACGCGAGGCTCCGCCCGCCACCCGCGCTCGGCTCGACCAGCAGCTTCGGTAAACCCTGCGCGGCCGCCACGTCGAGCAGGGGCAGCAGTGCCTCTCTGAGCTGGTGCAGCGCCTTGTCGTCGTGGGCCGGGTCGACCGAGCTGCCGGCGTGGTAGACGACGGCGGTGGCGCCGATGGCCGCGCCGCGGCGCAGCGCGTGCTCGAGGGTCTCCACCGAGCGCGAGACCGTCAGCTCGGTGGGGGAGCCGAGGTTCACCAGCAGCGACGCGTGGATGTAGGCGGGCAGCCCCCGCTCACCGCATCCGTCGCGGAACAGCGTGTCCTGCTTCGGATCACCCGGCGGCAACGCCCAGCCGCGGGAGTTGGAGACGTATACCTGGACCGCCTCGGAGCCCGCCGCGTCGGCGTAGGGCAGGGCGGCTTTCGCCAGCCCGCCCGACGTCTTGGTGTGCGACCCGATCGGAGGGCTCACAGGCAATTGAGCACGACCTCCGTCTGCGGCAGCGTCGGTGTGTTCGGTCCGGGGTTCTGCTGGCGTACCAGGCCGTTGGGGTTGAAGTTGACGCGCACCTTCAGGCCCATGCCCTCCAGCGTCTGCTTGGCCTGCGGGCACGGCTGGTTGGTCAGGTCGGGGACGACGACGGACGTGGGGCCCTTGCTGACCTCGAGCTTGATCTCGTCGTCCTTCTCCGCGCCGGCGCCGGCCTGCGGGGTCTGGCCGATGATCGTGTCGGCCGGCTGGTCGCTGTCCTTGTACTGCTCCACCACGGACAGCCCGAGGGCCTGGAGCTCGGTACGCACGTCGTTGATGTTCCTGCCCGTCACGACCGGAACGGTGATCGGGGCCTTGCCCTTGCTGATCACCACGGTCACGGTGTCGCCCGGCTTGAGGGTCTGGCCCGACTTGGGCTCGGTGGAGATGACCACGCCCTGCGGCACGGTGTCGCTGTACTGGCCCGGGCCCTCCTTGTAGGCGAGCTTGATGTTCTCGAGCTCGCCCTTGGCGGCGGCCTTCTCCAGGCCGACCAGGTCCGGCACCGGGTAGCGCTCGGGGCCCAGGGACAGCGTGAGGGTGATCTCCCCGCCGTTGACGATCCGCGCGGTGGCCGGCGGGTTCTGTGCCAGGACCACGTCCTTGGGCACGTTCTCGTCGTAGCGGCCGGTGCCGAACACGAGCGCGAAGCCCTTTGTCCTGGCCTCCTGCTCGACCTGCGTCTTGGTCATGTTCACGAACTGCGGAGCCTCGGTGTAGCGCCCGAGCGTGACCCACCAGGTGCTGCCGACGACCGTCAGCACCATCAGCGCGATGGAGACGAGGATGAGGATGCGGCGGCGGTCCCCGAACCGGCCCGGCGCGGTCTCGGGGAACGGTTCGGCGCGGCGTGGGCCGCGACTGCCCTTGTTCTGCTCCGGCAACCGGGCCCAGGTGGGTCGGTCGGAGGCTTTCGGGAAGACGGAGGTGACGGCCGGCACGAGGGCGGTGGCGTCCGCGATCGGCGAGCGGGCCGGCACCTGGCGCAGCAGCGCGGTCTCGACGTTGGCGGCGCCCAGGTCGTCGCGCACCACCTGCACCTCGGCCAGCAGCGCGCCGGCGTCGGTCGGCCGGGCGCCGGGGTCGCGGCGGGTGGCCCGGGCGACCAGGTCGTCCAGCACGTTCGGCAGGCCCTTGACGACGCTGGACGGGGCCGGCACGTCGTGGTCGACGTGCTGCCACGCGACCTCGACCGGCTCGCCGTCCTCGTACGGCACGCGGCCGGTGAGCATCTCGAACAGCACGATCCCGGCCGAGTAGACGTCGGTGCGGGCGTCCGCGTGCCCGTCGGTGACCAGCTCGGGAGCGACGTACGCCACGGTCGCCATCAGCTGGCCGGAGTCGTCGGTGGTGCTCGCCTCGACCGCCCGGGCCAGTCCGAAGTCGGCCACCTTGACCACGCTGTCGACGAGGTTGGCGATGCCGCCGCTGGGCGCCTCGGCGACCAGCACGTTCTCCGGCTTCACGTCCCGGTGCACCAGGCCGGCGCGGTGCGCGGCGGCGATCGCGGCGAGCATCTGCTCGAGGATGGCCAGGGCCTCGACCGGGTTGAGCCGGCGCCGCTGGGTGAGCAGGTCGCGCAGGGTGCGGCCCTGCACGTACTCCATCACGAGGTAGGGCAGGCCCTGGTGGCGTCCCTGGTCGTAGACGGCGACGACGTTGGGGTGGGTGAGCCGGGCGATCGTTTTGGCCTCGTCGGTGAACCGGTCGACGAAGTGGACGTTGGTCGCCTGGGACGGGTGGATGATTTTCAGAGCGACCGTGCGCTCGAGCCGCTCATCCACGGCGGTGTACACGGTCGCCATGCCACCGCGGGCGACGCGACCGGTGATCCGGTAGCGCCCGTCAATCGTCGTGCCGATCAACGTGTCGGCGACAGTCGTGTCCATCGGCGTGAAGTGTATGTGCCCTTCGGGAAAAGGCGGACCAGGATGACCGAGCTGAGACCGAACGGGTACTGCACAACCTGCTGAGGGGCGCATAAGGCAGAAAACGGCCCGCGGTGCGGCGCACCGCGGGGCGCTTTATCGTGACAAATCGGATCAGTTCGCGCGAGCGTGGCGCGCCCGTTCCACCCTGCCGTCGTCGTCGCCCGTCCCGGCAGAAGCGGGCGAACTGGGCGAATCAGTCGGCGTCGGAGTGACGGGGTCGTCAGTGGAGACGCTGGGAGAAGGCGTCGGCGACGGGTTGTGTGCCGTCGGCGCCGCGGTCGGCGTCGGCACCGGCGGGGTCAGACAGTCACAGGGAGTCGGCCTGGTCGCCGGGTCCGCACCCGCCGCCGAGGTCCGCCGCGGACGCGCGGCGGCGACCGGAGGAGCAGCCGTCGGCGCCCCGGTCGCTGCCGGGTTCGGCAGCACCCGGATCGTGCCGCCGGTCACCTCCGGCGCCGGCGCCGCGCCCGGCTCGGAACCCCGGCCGAGACCCTCGTTCGAATCGGCGCCCCGGTCGCCGCCGGGAGCCGCTGCCGCCAACGGGTACGGCTCCGCGCCCTGCTCGTCGAGCAGCGAACCCAGGCCGTTCACCACCGCGAAGTAGCTGCCGGTGGCCCCCGCGACCGCCAGCACGCCGAAGGCGGTCACCGCGACCAACCGGCGCGGACCGCGGGCATGCTCGTCACCGTACGAGGTGCGTAGCCCGCCGGTGACCCCGGCGCCGCCGAAGGTGCTGAAACCCGTAGCCGTCACGTCCTGGAACGCGGCCGGGTGCGCGCCGGGCCCGACGGGGGCTTCCCCGGGGTCCGAGCCCTCGGGGTCGCGCCGGCCCAGGTCGTAGCGCAGCGACCGCCACGCTCCGGCCACCTCGGTGCGGGTTCTCCGCCACAGGGTCATCGAGACACCTCTCCGATCTGTTCGAGCCGGGCACTTCCCGGCGCCGTCAGGGGTTCCGCGTGTTGCGGTGCGAAGACGGCATGGCACGCTGGTCCGGTGACCGAATCAACCGTGGACCCGACCGCCGGCCCGGCCGAATGGATCAACCTGCCCGACGTGGCGGAGCGGCTCGACGTGTCGATCAGCAAGGTGCACCAGATGATCCGCGACGGCGATCTGCTCGCCGTCAAGCGCGACGGCATCCGGGTCGTGCCGGCCGAGCTGATTGCCAACAGCATCGTGCTCAAGCACCTCCCCGGCATCCTTACGCTGCTCCGCGACGCTGGGTACAACGACGAAGAGGCGCTCAAGTGGCTGTACGAGCCCGACGAGACCCTCGGCGGCTCGGGCGCGGTGGGCCTCGGCGGCGACCGCGCCCGTGAGGTCAAGCGGCGCGCGCAGGCCGTCGGTTTCTGAGCGACCGATGCGCCACCTGTCCTACCTGGCCGTGCTCGCCGGCTGCCTGGGGTGCGCGCTCTGGCTCGAACCGGTGCTGAAGGTCAACGTGCTGCGCCGCGGCCGTCGCCTGCTGCTGACGCTGCTGCCGGTGATCGTCGTTTTCGTGCTGTGGGACCTCGCCGCCATCGCGGCCGGGCACTGGACCTTCGATCCGGCGCAGACGACCGGCGTGGAGTTCCCGGGCGGCCTGCCCCTCGACGAGGTGCTGTTCTTCGTCGTCGTGCCGGTGTGCGCGATCCTGGGCTTCGAGGCCGTACGGGCGGTGGTGCGCCGCCCGGCCGGGGACGGCGACGAATGACCTACACCCTGGCCGCCCTGCTCGGCGTGGCCGTGGCGGTGCTGGTCGACATGTTCGTGCTGCGGACGAGGCTCGTGGGACGGGTCGTGTTCTGGGCCACGTACCCGATCATCATCGGTTTTCAGTTGCTCTCCAACGGGATCCTCACCGGGCGGCGGATCGTCGTCTACGACCCGGCGGCGATCCTCGGGTGGCGGATCGCCTACGCGCCGGTGGAAGACCTGTTCTTCGGCTTCGCGATGGTGTTGCTCACCCTGTCCGTGTGGGTCTGGCTGGGACGCCGCGGCGTGCAGCGCGAGCCGCGGGCGGGGGAGGGCAGCGCGGTGTTGCGATGGCTGCGGGAGCGCCTCTGAGCCTCACACCGCACGGCGGGTGGCCGCGTCGACCAGGTCCAGCAGGACGGCCCGGGCCTCCGGTTCGACGTCGGCGGCGGCCAGCGCGGCCAGCGCCTCCTCGGTGAGCGCCGCGATGCGGGTTTCGGTCCGGGCGAGGGCCCCGCTGTCCGTGATGATCTGGCGGAGCCGGGCGACGCCCGTCTCGTCGAGGGCCGGGTCGCCCAGGCCGCGTTCGATCTCCGCCCGGCCGGACTCGGACACCGCCTCGCACGCCGCCGCGACCAGATAGGTCCGCTTGCCCTCACGCAGGTCGTCGCCGGCGGGCTTGCCGGTGCGGTCCGGGTCGCCGAAGACGCCCAGCACGTCGTCGCGGAGTTGGAAGGCCTCGCCCAGGGGCAGCCCGTAGCCCGAATAGGCCGCGTGCAGCGTCGGAGAGGCACCCGCCAGCGCGGCGCCGAGCAACAGTGGCCGTTCGACGGTGTACTTCGCCGACTTGTACCGGGCGACCTTGCCCGCGCGTTCCAAAGAGGTGTCGCCGGTCACCGGGGTGAGGACGTCGAGATACTGCCCGACGGTCACTTCGGTGCGCATTTCGTCGAAGACCGGACGGGCCCGGGCCAGGTCCTCACACGCCACCCCGGAGCCGTGCAGCAACTCGTCCGACCACACCAGCGCAAGGTCGCCGAGCAGCACCGCGGCGTTGTCACCGAAGGCTTCCGCCGACCCGTTCCAGGCCGCGGCCGTGTGGCGGGCCGCGAACCGCTTGTGCACCGACGGCTCGCCGCGCCGCGTGTCCGAGCGGTCCATCAGGTCGTCGTGGATGAGCGCGCTCGCCTGCACCAGCTCCAGCGCGGCCACGGCGACGACGACCGGGTCGCTGTCGAGGCCGCCCGCGCCGCGGTATCCCCAGTACGCGAAGGCGGGCCGCAGCCGCTTGCCGCCGCGCAGCACGAACGCCTCGAGGGCGTCCGCGACGTCGGCCAGCGCCTCGTCGATCGACAGCAGCCTGGCGCGCTGCGCCGCGAGGAAGACGGCGAGGGCCTTGTCGACGCGGGGCCGCAGGCCGGCCCGCTCCAGGGGGGAGGTCACGGCGGGGGAGGTCACGGCGCCAAACCTAGCGGGTCGTGCTCCGGCGGGCAGCCGGTAGACTCCCTGACGTGTCTCTCGGACTTCCTTCGCGCCTACCGACGTCTCCGGCGATCGGTGAGCTGATCCGTCGGCCCGCCCCGACGTTCTCGTTCGAGTTCATGCCGCCGAAGACCCCGGAGGGCGACCAGCTCCTGTGGCGCACCATCCGCGAGCTCGAGCCGCTGCGGCCCGACTTCGTGTCGATCACGTACGGCGCCGGCGGCAGCACCCGCGACACCACGGTCGACGTGACCGAGCGGGTCGCGTCCGAGACGACCCTGCTCGCCATGGCACACCTGACCGCGGTCGGCCACTCGGTCGCCGAGCTGCGCCACGTCATCGGGCGGTTGGCCGGGGCGGGCATCCGCAACGTGCTCGCCGTCCGGGGCGACCCGCCCGGCGACCCGAACGGCGAATGGGTGCGCCACCCCGAGGGCGTGCTCTACGCCGAGGACCTGGTGCGCCTGCTGCGCGAGGCCGGCGACTTCAGCGTCGGCGTGGCCGCGTTCCCCTACAAGCACCCGCGCTCGGCCGACATCGAGAGCGACACCCGCAACTTCATCCGCAAGTGCCGGGCCGGCGCCGACTTCGCGATCACCCAGATGTTCTTCGAGGCGGACGAGTATCTGCGCCTGCGCGACCGGGTGGCGGCCGCCGGCTGCGACACCCCGATCGTGCCCGGCGTGATGCCCGTCCTGCGGATGGCGACGATCTCCCGCTCCGCCCAGCTCTCCGGCGCGCCCTTCCCGCCCGCCCTGCTGAAGCGCTTCGAGCGGATCGCCGACGACGAGGCGGGCGTGCGCCGGCTCGGCATCGACCTGTGCAGTGAGATGTGCCGCAAGCTGCTCGACGAGGGCGTGCCCGGCATCCACTTCATCACCATGAACCGCTCTCCGGCGACGCGTGAGGTCTGGCAGCACCTGGCGGGCACGTCCGCCGTGCCCACCGCCGCCTGACCGGTGACCTGGGAGCAGTACGCCGCCGCTTGGTCGGCACTGCACGGCGGTTTCGACCCGCGCACCGCCTCGCCGGTGGTGCGCGGCTGGATCCGGCTTGCCTATCGCGGTGGCCGCCTGCTCGCCAATCTGCGCGTCGGCCCGACCACGGTGACCGTCGCCGGTCTGCTGCTCTGTGCCGCCGTGCCGTTCGTGCCGCCGCTCGCCGGCGCGCTGCTGGTGCTGCTGGCCGGGATCGCCGACGCCCTCGACGGTGCGGTGGCCGTGGTCTGCGGCCGGGCCACCCGGCTGGGCTTCATCTACGACTCGGTGGCCGACCGCCTCGGCGAGCTCGCCTGGCTGGCCGCGTTCTGGGTGGCCGGCGCGCCGGGCTGGCTGGCCGTGGCCGGCCTGGCGGTGAGCTGGCTGCACGAGTACGTGCGGGCCCGCGCCGCGGTCGGCGGCATGGACGGCCTCGGCGCGGTCACCGTGGGCGAACGCCCGACCCGGGTGTCCGTGGCGGCCGTCGGGCTGGCCCTGACCGGCGTCGTGGGTCTGACACAACCGGGATCAGCCGGCACCGCCGCACTGATCGCGGTGACCGTCTGGTGTGTACTCGGCCTGATCGGTCTCGGACAACTCCTGGCTGCCGTACGCCGCGCGTTGATCGATTAAATCCGTTGTCCGCCGACGGCCCCGCCCCTACCTTGTGAGTCGACGACGTGCCCGGATCACCGGGCAGCGAGGAGACGACATGACGGCCTGCCGGCACGGAAGCAGGGGCTGAAGCCACGGTTGACGCGATGCGACAACCGTCGCCGCCAGAGCCCCGCGCTGTCCGGGGCCGGGCGGCTTTCTCATGTCCTCGAAGGACAGGAGGTGGCCCGCCATGAGCGTGGTCCTCGTACTCAACGCCGACTACGGGCCGCTGCACCGGGTCAGCGTCCGGCACGCCCTCCGCATGCTGTTCCGCGAGGTCGCGGTGGTGCAGGAGGCCAAGCCGGACGCCCGCATCGGCGTCTTCCCCATCCCCACCGTCGTCCGGCTGGTCAGCTACGTCGTGACGCGCTGGCGGCACAGCCGCGGCCCGTCCTGGTCACGCGGCGGCGTGCTGGCCCGCGACGGGCGGCGCTGCGGCTACTGCGGCGCCGCCGCCTCGACCATCGACCACGTCCTGCCGCGTTCGCGCGGCGGAGGCAACACCTGGGAGAACACCGTCGCCGCGTGCGGGCGCTGCAATCAGCGCAAGCGGAACCGCACGCCGGCGGAGGCGCGGATGCCGCTGCGCCGGGCGCCTTGGGCGCCGGGCTGGGCGGAACTGGCCGCGCACTGAGGACGACGGCCGGTGGGACCACACGGGGGTCCGCCGGCCGTCTCGTCAGCGGAGATACGTGTTCAGGTCGGCCGGGTTCCCGGTGACGCAGCCGAGGTAGTTGTCCGGGCGTACGAGGACGTAGCAGGGGGCGCTGACGTCGTAGGCGCGGTGCGCGTGGCCGTCGGTGTCGACGATGACGCCCGGTGCCGCGGCGCCGGGACGCACGATCGAGAAGGTCCGGATGGCGTCACCCAGCGCCGGCGCGGGGACGTCGAACGCCAGCAGGGTCCAATGTGGGCCGCGGAGCAGGTCGAAGACGCGGACCGGGACTCCGGCGGCGTCGTGGCAGGGCGCGTCCGGTGCGCGGTCGCCGGCCCGGACCGACCCCGGCTCCCGCCGGTGCTCGGCGGACAAGGGACCTCCGCGATAGTGCAGCGACAACTGGCGCAGCACCGGGTCGTCGCGCCGCATGGCCTCCTCGGCGTCCTCGGTCCGCCGGGCGTGCAGGCGGGAGCTGATGCCCAGCACCGCGGCGGCGACCGGCAACCGCTCCGCTTCGTACGTGTCGAGCAGCGCGTCGTCCCCGGCGGCCAGCTTCCATCCCAGGTTGTACGCGTCCTGAATCCCGGTGTTCAGCCCCTGCCCGCCGGCGGGGGAATGCACGTGGGCGGCGTCCCCGGCCAGGAAGACCCGGCCCACGCGGTAGCGTTCGGCCATCCGCATGTTCGCGCGAAACCGCGAGGTCCAGCCCACCTCCGTGACCTCAGCGGCGTCGGCGACGGCCTCGGCGACCGACCCGGCGAGGGGCGCGGTCAGCTGCCACACGTCGGTGCCGGGCAGCGGGCACAGGCCGAGCCGCTGGCCGCGGCCATCCGGGCCGGGCCAGATGTGCCAGGCGTCGCGGCTCAGGCCGGTCAGGCGGACGTCGGCGATGAGCATCGTCTGCGTCTCGTAGTTCTCTCCCGCGAAGCCGATGTCCAGGGCCTGCCGGACGGTGCTGCGGCCACCGTCCGCGCCGACGACGTACGGTGCGGTCACGACCTCGCCGTTGCTCAGGGTGACCCGGACGCCGTCCTGACGCTCGTCCAAGCCGGTCACCGCGACGCCGAAGTCGATCGTGCCGCCCAGCTCGGCGTGCCGAGCGGCCAGCAGCTCGCACGTGCGCCACTGCGGAACCATCCACATGTTCGGGTACGGCACGTCCGGGGTGGACTCGTGCAGCTCGTCCATCCGCCAGTCGACGTGGTGCTGGACGCCCTGCGGCAGGCGGCGACGGTCGACGCGGCCTTCGCCGAGCGGGCCCGGCAGCTCGTGGAGCCGGACGTGCGCCACATAGCCGACCACTTGACCCGCGCCCGCGACGCCGGCCTGACCCTGCCGGGGGATCCGCTCGTGGTCGCCACCGCCTTCACCACCCTGGTCCCAGCCTTCGCCGCGATGTGGCAGTCCGGCGGCGGCCCCGAACTCGGGCGGGAGCTTCCCGACGCCGAAGCGATCGAGACGCTGACGTCCTTCGTCTACGCGGGAATCGGCGGTTCGTAAGGCGACGGCCGCGGGTGCCGTCCGACGGCGCCGCGGCCCGGCAGCCGCTCAGGCTTCGGCTTC
The DNA here is from genome assembly GCF_040682215.1 of Actinoplanes sp. NPDC051346. Classification (NCBI taxonomy): domain Bacteria; kingdom Bacillati; phylum Actinomycetota; class Actinomycetes; order Micromonosporales; family Micromonosporaceae; genus Actinoplanes; species Actinoplanes sp. NPDC051346. The sequence goes on from NZ_JBFBAJ010000008.1 coordinate 234,885, forward strand.
GGCCCCGGCATCCGCGGGAAGGACCCGGCGCGGGCGGGTGACGTCGGTGTTGTCGACGACCACGGAGGCCCGCTGCCACGGCTCGCACGCGGCGAAGTACCGGCGCTGGCCCTGCACGTACCGCGCCTGCGAGGGGTGTGCCGGGTCGGGATGCGAGCCGTCGCGGGCCGCCATGCGGGGGACCGTCACCTCGAACGGCGCGGACAGGAACACGGAGAAGTCCCAGTGGGCCGCCAGCTCGTCCCGGTGCAGGAACAGCCCGTCGACCACGACGATCGCGTCCGCCGGGGCGGTGAGCCACGGCAGGTCGAGCACCTCGTCCGTGTCGACGTCGTGCACGGCCGTACGGTATCGGCGGTTTCCGGCCGGGCCGAACGGCGCGAGAACGTTCGCGATCAGCGCGGGGTAGTCGTAGGAATCGAGCCAGAAGCCCTCCGCGGAGTCCCGGCCGCGCCGGTGACGGACGGCCCGGGGATGGTGGAAGCCGTCGGCGGAGATGTGGATCGCGGACCGCCCGGCCGTCTCTAACTCAGCGGCCAACCGGCGCGCGAACGTGGTCTTGCCGACCCCGTCCACGCCATCGACACCGACCCGCACCGCGCCGGCGGACACCAGCTCCGCAACGGCGCCCGGCGGTCCGTCCGCCTCGCCGCCAGGTGGGAGAGGTCGACAGGTTCGCGTCATGCGATGGCGGTGATGTTGCCGTCGTCGAAGTAGATCGCCTGGTGGAGGCGGCCCCCGAGGGCAGTGGCGTAGCGGGCCAGTACCTCCTGGCCGGAGATCTTGCCCTGCTCGATCTGGGAGACACGGCCCTTGGTCACGCCCATGCGTTCGGCGACCTGCTGCTGGGTCAGCCCTCGGGCGCGGCGCACTTCGGCCAGGCGGTGCCCGATGACGGTTGCCAGCAATTCCTGCTTGCCGGCCTCGACCGCGTCTTCGCCGCCCACCTGCTCGACCAGGCCGGTGCGAATGTCACTCCAGCGCACATATTCGCTCATGGTTGCCGGCCTTCCTCGTCGGCGCGTTCTTTGAGATATGCCTCGTAGCGTTGCTCTGCCAGCGGGATGGCCTCGGTGTACCAGTCGTTCCATCTTCCGCTCTTGTCCCCGGCAACGAGCAGGATGCTGGATCGCCACGGGTCGAAGGCGAACAAGATCCGTACGGTTCCGGGGCGCAGTTCCTTGAGGTTGGCGATAGCGGAGTCACGGATCGTGTCCACCAAAGGCCGGCCGAGCCCCGGTCCGACCTCGGCGAGCAAGTCGATCGCCTGCACGACGCGGGCCTTGGCTGTCGGCTCGAGACTGGAGATCCAGTCCCGCACCTCGTGGACGACGAAGATCTCCCATCCCTCGGCAGCCATCGGTCGAGTATAGCGGAAGCTATACCTGCCGGTGTGCCCATGCGAAAGGCGACCCGTCCGCGGACGGGTCGCCTTTCGTGGGTTGTGCGGGCGTGGTCAGCGCTTCTTCATGGCCTTGCGGTAGTCGCTGTTGAGGCGGCCGATCAGCGTCAGCGGGATCCCCTTCGGGCAGACCGTCGTGCACTCGCCCATGTTGGTGCAGCCGCCGAAGCCCGCGTCGTCCTGGGCCTCCAGCATGTCGATGACGCGGCTGTCCCGCTCCGGCTGGCCCTGGGGCAGCAGGCCGAGGTGGGCCACCTTCGCGGCGGTGAAGAGCATCGACGAGCCGTTCGGGCAGGCCGCCACGCAGGCGCCGCAGCCGATGCAGGTCGCCGCCTCGAAGGCCGCGTCCGCGTCCGGCTTGGGGACCGGGGTGGCGTGGGCGTCCGGGGCCGTACCCGTGGGGGCGGTGATGTAGCCGCCGGCCTGGATGATCCGGTCGAACGCGCCGCGGTCGACCACCAGGTCCTTGACGACCGGGAAGGGGGCCGCGCGCCACGGCTCGATGTCGATCACGGCGCCGTCGTCGAAGTGGCGCATGTGCAGCTGGCAGGTGGTCGTGGCCCGCTCGGGGCCGTGGGCCACGCCGTTGATCATCATGCCGCACATGCCGCAGATGCCCTCGCGGCAGTCGTGGTCGAAGGCGATCGGGTCGTCGCCGTCGAGGATCAGCTTCTCGTTGAGGACGTCGAGCATCTCGAGGAAGCTGGCGTCGGGCGAGATGTCCTTCACGTCGTACGTGACCATCTTGCCCTTGTCCTGCGGACCGGACTGGCGCCACACGCGTACCTGGATGTCCATTACTTGTAGCTCCGCGTGCTCGGGTGGACGTACTCGAAGTCCAGCTGTTCCTTGTGGAGGGTGGGGGTCTCGCCGTACCCCCAGGCGGCGACGTAGCTGAACTCGTCGTCGTGGCGCATGGCCTCACCGTCCGGGGTCTGGCTCTCGGCGCGGAAGTGGCCACCCGCGGACTCAGCGCGGTGCAGCGCGTCGATGCACATCAGCTCGCCGAGCTCGAGGAAGTCGGCGACGCGGCCGGCCTTCTCCAGGTTCTGGTTGAGCTGCTCGCCGGTGCCGGGCACCTTGACCCGGGTCCAGAATTCCTCGCGCAGGCCGCGGATGAGGCCGATGGCCTTGGTCAGGCCCTCCTCGGTGCGTTCCATGCCGCAGTACTCCCACATGATGTGGCCGAGTTCGCGGTGGAAGGAGTCGACGGTCCGGTCGCCGTTGATCGACAGCAGTTTCTGGATCCGCTCCTCGACCTGCGTCCGCGCGGCGACGACCTCCTCGTGGTCCGGCGAGATCTTCTCGTACGGTCCGGAGGCGAGGTAGTTGGCGAGCGTGTGCGGCAGCACGAAGTAGCCGTCCGCGAGGCCCTGCATGAGCGCCGACGCGCCCAGCCGGTTGGCGCCGTGGTCGGAGAAGTTCGCCTCGCCGACGACGAACAGCCCGGGGATCGTCGACTGCAGGTCGTAGTCGACCCACAGCCCGCCCATCGTGTAGTGCACGGCGGGGTAGATGCGCATCGGCGTCTCGTACGGGTCCTCGCCGGTGATGCGCTGGTACATCTCGAACAGGTTGCCGTACTTGGCCTCGACGGCGTCGCGGCCCAGCCGGGCGATCGCGTCCGCGAAGTCGAGGTAGACGCCGAGGCCGCCGGGGCCCACGCCGCGGCCCTCGTCGCACACGTTCTTGGCCGCGCGCGACGCGATGTCGCGGGGGACCAGATTGCCGAACGACGGGTAGATCCGCTCGAGGTAGTAGTCGCGGTCGGCCTCGGCGATGTCGCCGGCCGGCTTGCCGCAGTCCTCGCGGCGCTTCGGGACCCAGACGCGGCCGTCGTTGCGCAGCGACTCGCTCATCAGCGTGAGCTTGCTCTGGTGCGAGCCGGACTCGGGGATGCACGTGGGGTGGATCTGCGTGTAGCAGGGGTTGGCGAACAGCGCGCCCTTGCGGTGCGCCCGCCAGCTCGCCGTGACGTTGCAGCCCTTGGCGTTGGTGGAGAGGAAGAAGACGTTGCCGTAGCCGCCGGAGGCGAGCACGACCGCGTCGGCCAGGTCCGTGGTGATCTCGCCGGTGACCATGTCGCGCACCACGATGCCGCGGGCCTTGCCGTCGACGATGACGAGTTCGAGCATCTCGTGCCGGGCGAACATCTCGATGTTGCCGAGCCCGATCTGGCGCTCCATCGCCTGGTACGCGCCCAGCAGCAGCTGCTGGCCCGTCTGACCCCGGGCGTAGAACGTGCGGGACACCTGGGTGCCGCCGAAGGAGCGGTTGTCGAGCAGGCCGCCGTACTCGCGGGCGAAGGGCACGCCCTGCGCGACGCACTGGTCGATGATGTTCACGCTGACCTGGGCCAGCCGGTACACGTTGGACTCGCGGGCGCGGAAGTCGCCGCCCTTGACCGTGTCGTAGAACAGCCGGTGGATCGAGTCGCCGTCGTTGCGGTAGTTCTTCGCGGCGTTGATGCCACCCTGCGCGGCGATCGAGTGCGCGCGCCGCGGGCTGTCCTGGTAGCAGTACGAGCGCACCTTGTAGCCGGCCTCGGCCAGGGTCGCCGCGGCGGAGCCGCCGGCCAGGCCGGTGCCGACCACGATGACGGTGAGCTTGCGGCGGTTGGCGGGGTTGACCAGCTTGGCGGAGAACTTGCGCCGCTCCCAGCGGGTCTCGATGGGGCCGTCGGGCGCCGCCGTGTCGGCGATCGGGTCGCCCTCGGTCCAGAAGGACTCGGTCATGTCAGTCCACCAATCCGGTGAGCACGGCGAACGGCACCGAGAGGTAGCCGACGACCAGGACGACGGAGAGCAGGAGCGCGACCGCGCGGGCGACACGCTCGCCGCGCGGCGAGCTCTGGCCCATGGTGCGGACGGCGCTGAACAGCCCGTGCCGCAGGTGGAAGCCGACGCTCACGATGGCGAGCGTGTAGAAGAGCGTCACGTACCAGCGGGCGGGCGCGAAGTCGGCGACCACGTTCGCGTACGGGTGCTCCCGGTCGCCGATCGGGTTCAGCGTGCCGGTGGTCAGGTCGAGGATGTGGAAGATCACGAACAGCGCGATGATCACGCCGCCCCAGCGCATCGTCCGCGCCGCGTAGCTGCCCTGGACCTTGGTGCGGTGCGCGTACCGCACCGGGCGGGCCTTGCGGGCGCGTCGGGTGAGGATCGCCGCGGCCACGATGTGCGCGATCAGGGCGGCGGTCAGGACGAAGCGCTGGATCCAGAGGTACCAGGTCTCCGGCAGCAGCGGCACGCCGATGGTGCGCAGCCAGTGCGCGTAGTGGTCGAAGTCCTGGGCGCCGACGAAGATCTTCAGGTTGCCGATCATGTGCGCGTACAGGAAGCCGACCAGGAGCAGGCCGGTGACCGCCATGAGCAGCTTGAGCGCGATCGAGGATCGCAGCCCCCCGCGGCGCCGCTTCGCGGGCGCCTTGGAGTCGAGGGCCTTGCTCGCGGGCTCGGCCGTCGCCTTCGGGGGAGGAGTTCTGGTATCTACCGACACTCCTTGGACGGTAGGAACGCCGACGCGATTCGTCTAATGCATGATCGTGTGGGTACTCATAGACGTAGGCTATCGAAGTGCAGCTTCAACAGCTCCGATACTTCCTAGCAGTGGTAGAAACCCGGCATTTCACCCAGGCGGCCGATGTGCTCGGGGTCTCACAGCCGACTTTAAGTAAGCAGATTCACACCCTCGAAACAACGCTCGGTGCCCCGCTCTTCGAGCGTGTGCGCGGTGCGGTGGCCCTCACCGCCGCCGGGGAGACCCTTCTGCCGTTGGCCCGCCGCATGATCGCGGACGCCGACACGGCCCGTGACGCGGTGCAGGAGATCGTCGGCCTGCGCCGCGGCCGCGTCCGGGTCGGCGCCACCCCCAGCCTCTGCTCCTCGCTGGTGCCGGCCGTGCTGCACCGCTTCCGCGCCGAGCACCCCGACATCGCCCTGCACGTCAACGAGGGCAGCTCTCAGGATCTCATCGCCGACCTGCTCGCCCGCGACCTCGACCTCGCCCTCATCGTCCAGCCGGAGCAGGGCGTGGACGCGGCCCTGCACGCCGCGCCGGTGCTGCGCGAGAGCCTCGTGGTCGCCTCGGTAGCGTCCGGGCCGCCGCCGACCGTCTTTCGCGAACTGGCCCTCACCGACCTGCGCGACACCCCGCTCGTCATGTTCCGCCCCGGCTACGACCTGCGGGACGTGACCCTGGAGGCGTGCCGGCGGGCCGGCTTCCTCCCGCGCTTCGCGGTCGAGGGCGGCGAGATGGACGCGGTGCTGGCCTTCGTCGAGGCGGGGCTGGGGGTGGCGCTCGTGCCGAGCATGGTGCTGGCCAACCGGCCGCTGCTGCGCGCGACCCCGCTGGCCCCGCCGGGCATGCGCCGGACGATCGCGCTCGCACACCGGCGCCGGGCGGTGCTGCCGCACGCGGCCGAGGCGCTGCGCGCGACGCTGCTCGACCACATCGCCACCGGCGAGCTGCCGTTGGGCGTCCAGCCGCTGTAAGTCCTAGGTGTCCGTAGGTCCTAGCTGTTCCGCGCCTGGTCCGTCACGGCCCTGAGGAAGGCGGTGAGCGCGGGAGCCGGCGGGGTCTCCCGGGTGACGGTGACGAGACGGCGCCTGAGCGCGGCCTCGGCGAGGTCACGGACGGCGATGGCGGGGTCGTCGGCGGGGAGGGCCAGCGGTGGCATGAGGGCGACGGCCGCCCCGACGCGGACCAGTTCGAGTTGCACGTCGGCGTCGTTGGAGCGATGCCGCAGGTCCGGTTCGTAGCCGCCGAGTGCCCGGCAGGTGCCGACGACCATGGCGTGGTGGCCGGTGCCCTCGGCCGAGGCGGTCCAGATGTCGGATCGCAGTCGGGCGATCGGAACGGGCCTTCCCGCCCCCGCGAGCGGATGGGCCGCGGGCAGGACGACCTTGATCGGCTCCTCCAGGGCGGCGGTGAAGCGCAACCCGGCCGGCCGGGGCCGGGGGTGGCCGTCGTACTCGTCGCCGATCACCAGGTCGACCGCGCCCAGCCGCAGCCCGGGCAGCGCCTGTTCGAGTTCGAGTTCGAAAACCTCGACGCGGACCCGCGGGTGCTCGGCCATCATCCGGGCCACGGCCGGCACGAGCAGGCGCCGCGCCGCCGATTGCAGACCGCCGGCGCGTACGGTGCCGCGGATGTCGCCGCCCAACGCGGCCAGATCGGCCTCCGCCGCCTCGGCCGCGGACAGCAGGACGCGCGCGTGCTGGGCGAGCAGGTGTCCGGCGTCGTTGAGCCGCAGCCCGCGCCCCGCCTTCTCGAACAGGCGGGCGCCGACATCCTTCTCCAGCAGCGCCAACTGCTGGGAGACCGTCGAGGGGCTGTAGCCCAACGCCGTGGCGACCGCGCCGAGGGTGCCCCGCTCCTCGAACTCGCGAAGGAACCGCAGCCGCCGCAGATCCAACGACACCATGCAGGAATCCTACTGAGTCACCCTCGGGAATCATCGCTAGACCGAACGGGTCACGGTGTCTGATCCTTCAGGCATGGGTCCTCTGCTGTGTCTCGTCTCCGCGGCGTGCTTCGGCGCCATGGCGATCTTCGGCAAGCTCGCCTACGACGCCGGGGTCACGCCCGGCGCACTGCTGCTGGTGCGCTTCACCCTGGCCGCCGTGCTCCTCGCGGCGGTGCTGCTCCTGCGGCCGGGGCTGCGCCGGGCGGAACCGCACCCCCACCGAGGCGAACCGGCAGTCGGGCGAGGTCGGGCACTGGCGACCGCCGTCGGGCTGGGCGCGGTCGGGTACGCCGCGCAGGCGAGCCTGTTCTTCGCGGCCCTGCGGCGAATGGACGCCTCGCTGCTGTCGCTGATTCTCTACACCTACCCGGTGCTGGTCACCGTGGCAGCGGTGCTCCTCGGCCGCGAGCGGCTCACCCCGGCACGGGTGGTCGCGTTGCTGGTGGCGTCGCTCGGCACCCTGCTGGTGCTGCTCGGAGCCGGCGGCGGGAGCTTCGCACCGGTTCCGGCGCTGCTGGCCTTCGGCGCCGCGATCACCTACACGATCTACATCCTCGTCGCCGACACCGTCGTGCACCGGCTGGCGCCCGTGGTGCTGTCCACGCTGGTGATGACCGGCGCGGCCGGCACCCTCGGCGCTCGGGCCCTGCTCACCGGCGGCGTCGATCTCGACTTCCCGGTGTCGGGCTGGCTGTGGCTGGCCGGTATCGCCGTCGTCTCCACCGTCGTGGCGATGCTGGCCTTCTTCGCCGGCCTGAAACGGACCGGCCCGTCGACCGCGGCCATCCTTTCCACCTTCGAACCCGTGGTCACCACTGCGCTGGCCGCGCTCACCCTCGGCGAATCCCTGAACCCGGTGCAGTTGGCCGGCGGCGTGTTGGTGCTCTCCTGCGTCGCGATCCTCCAACTCCGTCCGATCCGCCCCCGCCTGCCGGCCCAGCCGCGGCTGGACGGCGTCTGACAATCGTTTTACGCTGGGTCGGTGGGGTACGAATGGCTGAGCGAAGCGCTGGCCGCGCTGCGGAACGTCGAGTCGACCGAGGTGCTCGAGGTCCTCTCGGCGACCCGGCGGATGCCGCTGGCCGCTCAGAGCGCCGGCGTGCGGTTCGTGGCCATCTCCGGCCGCACTCAGGCGGGGCGGCCGCTGGTCGTCGCCGTGCGCCTGCTCGACGGCCTGGACCAGCAGATCATCGGCGCCCGCGAGATGACCTCGCGGGAGCTCGCCCGGTTCGAGGCATGGGAGGCAGCGTCATGACCCAGCAGCACACCGACCAGCAGATCGCCGCCGCCGCCGCGGCGTTCGCCGCCGGCGAGGTCACCTACGACGAGACCGCCGCGGTGCGGCTCCCTCCGGTGCCCGAGTCCGAGCCGATGGTGCCTCTCGGCCTGCGGGTGCCCACAGCGCTCGCCCAGCGGATCCGGGATGCCGCGGCGAGGGCCGGCGTGCCCTACTCCCAGTTGCTGCGCGAATGGGCCGAGGTCGGGCTGACCGAGATGGCGTCCGACCAGGTGGTCTCCCTGGCAGCGCTGCGGCGGGCCATCGCACACGCCGCGCAGGGCGGGCGTCCCGCCTGACCCCGGCGCTGCTGATGATCCGGGCGTATTCTGCGGGCATGGCGGCCATTGGGGGCGACGACCGTAAGCGCGACGTCGAGCAGCGTGAGATCGACGCCGAGATGCGGGACTCCCGGTCGGACCTGCGTGACCAACATGCCGATCAGCGGCAGGCGTTGGTCGATGAGCGGCACCTGCTCGGCGAACAGCAGCTGGCGCGGCTCGACGCTCGCGAGCGGCTTCTCCAACAGCGGGAGACCCGTGCCGACCAGCGTGACCAGGGCGAGGCTGAGCAGCGCGAGATCGACGCGGAGATCCGCCGGGGTCTGCGCGAGCGCGAGGACGCGGCCGACCTGCGGGACCGCCGCGCCGACGAGCGTGACGCCGAGGCCGACCTGCGGGACCGCCGCGCCGAGGAGCGCGAGGCCGAGGCCGACCTGCGTGATCTGGTGGAGCAACGGGGGTCAGACGGCCCGGCCTGACGCCGCCGGGCCGATCCGGTCGGCGACGATCTTCGCGGACAGGGTCACCATCGGTAGGCCGCCGCCCGGATGGGCCGACCCGCCCACCAGGAACAGCCCCGCCACCGGCCCGCGGTTGGCCGGTCGCAGCAGCCCGCCGGCCGTGCCGTAGATCGCCCCGCCCGGCGCGGCGGCGGCCTCGGCGAGGTCGGCCGGGGTGCGGGTCTCGCGGAACGCCAGGCGGTCGCGGACGTCGAGGCCGCGGGAGGCGAGCACGTTCAGAATGTGCGTACCGTAATCCTCCGCGAGACCGGGCCGGCGCCAGTCGACGGCGCCGGCGTCGGTGCCGTGCCGGGGCGCGTTCACCAGGACGAACCAGGCCTCCGTGCCCGGCGGGTGTACGGCCGGGTCGACGGCGCGGGTGACGAAGACGGCGGGATCCGACGGCGGCCGCGCCCGGCGGCCGCGGCCCGGGTCGCCGAAGACCGCGTCGAACTCCGCGTCGTAGTCGCGGGGGAAGAAGACGGTGTGGTGGGCGAGTCGCGGCGTCGCGCCCCGGACGCCGAGCAGCAGCACGAAGCCGGCCAGGCTGCGGTCCGACAGCCGGGTCAGCCGCTCCGGGGTGGGCAACAGGTCGCGATAGAGCGTGGACGCGTCCACGTCGGAGACCACGATGTCGGCCGGGACCTCACCGCCTGCAGCGGTCGCGATCCCGACGACGCGACCCTCGCTCGTGCGGATCGCGGTGACGGTCGACGACGTGTGGATCGTGACACCCAGCGCGGCGCAGCGCCGCAGCAGCGCCGACGCCAGCACACCCAGGCCGCCGGGCAGGTACCAGCCGCCGAAGGCCAGCTCCGCGTAGGGGATCGCGGCGAGCGCCGCCGGGGCCCGGCGGGGATCGGTGCCGGTGTAGGTCGCGTACCGGTCGAGCATCGTCCGTAGCCGCGGGTCGCGCAGATAGCGTCGGCCGAGGGCGCGCAGCGAGCGGCCCGGTGCGATCGCCGCCAGGTCGCCGACGCGCCACGACAGCCGGGCCAGGGTCGCGGGGGAGACCTCGCGTCGCAGCACGGATCCCCACGACGCCCGCCAGATGCGCTCGGCCCGGCGCCAGAAACGCGCCCAGTCCGCGGCGGCCGCGGCTCCGAACGCGTCGGCGATCCGCGTCTGGAACACCGCCGGGTTGGAGGACGAGTCCAGGGTGCTGCCGTCCGGGAACACGTGCCGCACCACCGGGTCCAGCGGCACCGGATCCAGCGCCATGCCCAGATCGGCGAAGACCCGCGGCAGTGTCAGCAGGCTCGGCCCGGTGTCGAAACGGAAGCCGTCGCGAACGTAGCGGCCGAGTTTGCCGCCGACGGTCGCCGCGCGCTCGTGCACGGTCACGTCGTGGCCCGCCTCCGCCAGCCGGACCGCCGCGGCCAGCCCGCCGACGCCCGCCCCGATCACCACGATCCGGCTCACCGCCACCACCCGCACCCGGTCAAATCGGCCGTCCACGCCAGCTCAGCCGCCCGCGCCGGCGCCGCGCGAACGAGCGCGCCACCAGACCCGCGAAGACCACGATCGACACCGGCTGGGCCAGCGGATCGGGCCAGGTCCGCCCGCCCGTCGCGGCCGCGGAGATCACCCTTCCCACGACCCCGATTCCGTACGCGCACACACTCCACAACGCAAGATCCACGCTTGCGGTCATCAGGGCGAGTGCCGCGGTCACCGGCGGCGCCGCGTACAGAAGCAGCAGCGAAAGCACGACGGCGGCCGCACCGACCGGCGATCCGAACGACGCCCACAATGACTTGCCGTAACCGTCGGCCAGCTCCCGCCACGACGCGTACATGTGGCAGGTGGCCAACCGGGACCCGTCCGCGAGCGCGACCCGCCCGCCGGAGCGCTTGACCGCCCGCGCCAGAGCGAGATCCTCGAGCACGTCGCCGCGCACGGCCGCGTGCCCACCCGCCCGCTCGTAGCCGGCCCGGTCGGCGACCAGCCACTGCCCGCCGGCGGCGGACAGCGACTCTCGCGGCGAGCGTTCCATGAGCCGCAGCGGCAGGAACGTCAGCCAGGACCACTGCAGCAGCGGCTGGACGAGACGCCCCGCCCCGGTGATCCGCGGGTACGGCGACAGCAGCGTGACCCGAGCCGACCGCAGCAGGGCGACGCCGGCGGCCACCGCGTCACCGGCCAGCACGACGTCGGCGTCGACGAAGACCAGCACGTCGCGGTCGCGGGCGGCCTCGGCCAGTTGCGCGCAGGCGTACGGTTTGCCGAGCCAGCCCTCCGGCGGCGGCGCGCCCGTCAGCAGCCGCACCCGGTCCCCGGCGACCCGGCGCACGACGTCGGCCGTGCCGTCGGTCGAGCCGTCGTCCAGCACAAGAATCTCCAGGTCGGACACGCCGCGCTGACCGAGCAGCGCCTCCAGGCAGGGTGTGACCCGCCCCGCCTCGTCACGCAGCGGCATCAGCACGGCGACGCGTTCAGTGACCACCGCGCCCCGCACGGGCCGGCGCAGCAGCGCGGCGTTGACCAGCGTGTGCCCGGTCAGCGCCACCAGCGGCAGCAGGGCCAACCAGATCATGCGGCGCGCCGCAACGCGGGGATCAGCGGCAGCACCACCGCGCCCATGAGCACCCCGCCCCAGAGCGCGGACCAGGGCAACCCCAGGAAGACCGCGTGGGCGAGCACGGACGAAGCGTACGTCCACAGCCACAGCACCATCATCGGAGCGTCCCCACCAGGGTGACGGCCGGCCGGTCCGACCGCGGCGGCCAGGACGGTCATCAGCAGCACCGCGAAGCCCAGCCAGCCCAGGTAGTTGCCGATCGGGACGCCCGCGACGCCGGGCAGCGCCGGATCGGGGGAGTCCCAGGTCCAGTACCCCTCGGCCACCATCTGCGGGTCGAGGAAGAGGTCCCAGGCGGCGAGGCCCGACGCGGCCAGGGCGATCCGCGCCGCCCGGGTCCGGGCCAGGCGCAGCGCGGCCAGCCACGCCGGCCAGGCCATCCAGGTCCAGGCCAGCGGGATGATCAGCGGGACGCCGAGCACCTTCGGGCCGAGCAGCCCCGCGTAGTCGTACGTGCCGAACGGGAAGCCGGTGGCCACGCCGACCGCCTCGACCGCGAACCCGCCCAGCGTGGCCGTGGCGACCAGCGCGAGGGCGGCCCGGGCGCCCCGGCTGCGCCAGGCGTGCGCCACCGAGAGGACGTATCCCAGCACGACCGTGGTCACCGTGAGGCCGGCCCGGACCTCACCGTGGGTGAGCGGATAGCAGATCTGCACCACCACGAGGGCGCCGAGCAGCGCCCACAGCAGCCGTTTAGATGCCGACAATGCCCGGGGCGTCCTCGGCTGGTGCTTCCTCGGCCGGGGGGCGCTCGGTCAGCGGCAGGCCGCGGCCGAGGATCGCGAACGCCCGCTCGTCGCCGGGGAAGTAGAAGTCGCGCAGGACGTCGGAGAACCCGAACCGGCGATAGAGGCGCCAGGCGCGGGAACGCTGCTCGTCGGCCTCCGGCGTCGACAGCAGCACGGTCGAGCCGTCCGCCATCGCCAGCAGCGCCCGCAGTTGGCGGGCCCCGATGCCGTGCCCCTGCGCGCTCGGGCGCACGTGCAACTCGACCACCTCGAAACAGTCGGACAGCCAGCGCCGCCGGGCGGGCTCGTCCAGCGCCGCGCGGACCTGGTCGTGCCACCACTGGCCGGGGCCGGACGCGTAGCCGTACCCGAAACCGGCGAGGTGGCCGTCGGTGGTCAGCGTGGCCACGGCCCGGAAGCCGGCCCGGCGCACGTGCGCGCCGATGTATCCGCGGCGGGTCTGCAACAGCTCGGCGCGGTAGCCCATCGCCTCGCCGTAGACGCTCACCACGTCGTCCAGCCGCCGGAGCATGTCGTCCGGCTGCCAGGGGACGAGCCTCATCGCTCTCCTTCCCGCCAGCCCAGCACGGTCCTGTCACCGCTGATGTCGAGCACCGCGAACCGGGCGAACAGGTCTTCGGCGTACCATCTCGCGCTCGCCGTCCGCGCGATCACCGCGCGGTGCTCCGGCTGACGGTACGCGAAGCGGGTCAGATCCGCCGCGTCCCGCCACACGCTGACCGTGCCCTGCCAGCCGACCGGCGCCTCGCCGACCCCGAACCGGGCCAGCAGCCCCGGCGCGGCGGCGAGCTCACGGGCGACCGGCGGCACGGCCGTCCAGAACGTCAGCGCCTTCGCCGGCCGCAGCCGCGCCCGGGTGAGCGCGAGCACCGGCCCGTCGCAGCGTCCGCCCGCCGGCTCGCCGAACGGCGCCGCCCTCGACCACCGACCCCGACTGGCCAGCGGCCGCAGCTCCACCCGCGCGGAGGCCGTCGCGACCGCCTCCCACGCCGCGCCGACCCCGCCCAGGTCACCGCCGTCGGTGCGGTCCCAGCAGACCACTGCGGCGTAACGGGTCAGGTCGGCGTCGCCCGGCCCGAAGCTCGTACCCGTCCCGGTGCCGAGCAGCTTGCCGAAACGCACCCCCGGCAGCCGGCGCAACCGCCGCGGATCGGTCGCCATCCGGACGAAAGCCCGCCCGACCCGGCGCCGCGGCACCCGCCACACGTGCAGCGTGACCAGCGGTGGGACGGGGACCATCCCGTCAACCTATCCTTCGTCGATGATGATCACAGACGGGGAACTGGCGATCGCGGCGGCGCGGGCGGGAGCCGACGTCGTCCTCCAGAAGTACGGTTCGGCGTTGACCCGCTACGACAAGTCCGCCGGCGACTTCGCCACCTCCGCCGACCTCGAGGCCGAACAGGCCATCATCGACGTCCTGCGCGCCGCCCGCCCCGACGACGCCGTGACCGGCGAGGAAAGCGGTCGCACGGGCGTGCCGCTCACCGAGCGGATGTGGCTCGTCGACCCGCTCTGCGGCACACGGAACTTCGCGGCGCGCACCATGCTGGTCGCCGTGAACGTCGCCCTGCGCACCGGCTCGGAGACCACCGCGGCGGCGTCGGCCGACCCGTTCTCCGGCGAGGTGTTCTGGACCGACGGCGAGACCGCCTGGGTGCGCCACGACGGCGCCGACGAGCCGCTCGCACCGTCGCCGGAGTCGCGGCTGGTGGACGTCAACCTCGACCCGCCGTTCCCCAACGCACCCCGCTTCCGGGCGGTGGACCTGCTCGCCGATCCCCGTTTCGGCGGATCGTTCGGGCCGCGGGTGGTGTCCAGCACCCTCGCGGTCGCCTGGGTCGCCGCCGGCCGCCGCGCCGCGTACGTCACCGACGGAAAGCTGCGCGACAGCGTCCACTTCGCCGCCGGGATCGCGCTGTGCCAGGCGGCGGGCTGCGTGGTGACCGGGCTCGAGGGGCAGCCGGTGCACACCGGAGTGGGCGGGCTGGTGGTCGCGGCGGACCAGGAGACGCACGCCGCCCTGCTGGACCTTCTTTAAAGGCCAACGGCCTTCGCGCTCGCCTCCCAGAGCCGGGAGGCGAGCGCCGGGTCGGTGAGCCGCTGGTCCGGCACGGTGACGTCGTGCCCGACGTAATACGCGCCGTTGCGCAACTCCTCCGCCGGCGCCGTCGCCAGCCACGTCAGCAGCGCGGCCGCCTTCTCCGGGGTGGTCAGGAACGGGGCGATCTTGTAAAAGAGCCGGGTCACCGGGTCCGCGCCGAAGTTCGAGCGCACCACACCCGGATGGAAGGACACCGACAGGATGTCCGGCCAGCGCCGGGCCGCCTCCGCCGTGAAGAGGATGTTGGCACCCTTGCCCGCGCTGTAGGACCGCCACGCGTTCCACGACGCCGGATCGCCGGTGAGATTGTCCGGATCGAGCCGGGTGGGCTGGTGCCGCCGGGAGGCGGTGTTCACCACCCGGCCGCCGCGCAACCGCTCCCGCAACAGGTGGGTCAGAAGAAAAGGCGCGAGGTGGTTGCTCGCCAGGGTCGCCTCGAAGCCGTCCACCGTCTTCCGGTACGCCCCCAGCATGCCGCCGGCGTTGTTGGCGAGGACGTCGATGACCGGGTACATCTCCAGCAGCCGCTCGGCGAGCCGCCGTACCTCGTCCAGGGATTCGAAGTCGGCCCGGAACTCGCCCGGCGCCGGGCCGGTCGCCGCCGCGCGGATCGCCGCCATCGCCGCGCCCAGCCGGCCGGGATCACGCCCGACGACGACCACCTGGTCGCCCTGCGCGGCCAACCGCGTCGCCGCGGCCAGACCCACTCCGGAACTCGCCCCGGTGATCACGATCGTGCGCATGCGCCGTCCTTTCGCCGGGGGTGCGGGTGCCGTACCCGTATGCATCCTGGCAACCCGCACGCCCCGGAATCAACGTCACCGCTCGGGCGCGTCGATCTCCGAGGCCCGCGGGGTGACGTGTTCCCGCCGGAAAGGCCTTGAGTCCGGCATGCCGATGCCGACGTATCGAAGGGAGGATTGGTGATGGCTGGACGGCACGCCCGCACGACGCGCGGCCGCTTCGTGCGGCCCGTCGTCGCCGTGCTCGCGCTCCTGTGCCTGGCCGCCCCCGCGCTGATGCCGGCCAGCTCGGCCGCGTTCACCGCGCTGACCACGGGCCCCGCGTCCTCGTTCACCGCCCGCGCCACCTTCGGGCTCACCCAGACCGCGCCGTGCTTCAGCGACATCGGTGGCGGCTGCACGACCGTCCCCGGCATCGCGAAGGGCGTGAGCGTCGTGGTCAGCCCCGACGGCAAACACGTCTACACCGGCTCGGCGACCAACTCCGTCGTGGCCGAATTCTCCCGCAACGCCACGACCGGCGCACTGACTCGCCTGGCGAGCCCGAACGCGTGTGTCACCAGCACCGCCGGCCTGGCGGGCTGCACCACCATCGGGTCCACCATCATGGATGAGGTCTGGGACCTGGCCATCAGCCCGGACGGCAAACACGTGTACGTGGCCGCGTACAGCAGCTCTACGGTCGTCAGCTTCTCCCGCAACTCCACCACCGGCGCGTTGACGCTGCTGCGCTGCCTCTACGACGGCAGTGTCTCTGCCCCCGCCGGCTGCGCCTCGACCTCGGCCAGGGGCATCAAAGGTGCCAACGGCATCGTCGTCAGCCCCGACGGTGCGTACGTGTATGTCACCGGCTACGGATCCAACGCGCTCGCCGTATTCACGCGCAACGCGACCACGGGCGCACTCACCCAGGCGAGCGGCATCTCCGGCTGCTTCGCCAACGGCAACAACAACTCCATCGGCTGCACGACGGACGTGCGCGGGATGCTCAAGCCGTACTACCTGCGCGTGTCCCCGGACGGCGCCAGCGTGTACGTGGCGGGCTACAGCAGCAACGCCATCGCGATCTTCCAGCGCGACATGGCTACGGGCGTGCTTGCGCAGCCGGCCAGCCCGAACAAGTGTTTCTACAACACCACCAGCACCGTCGTCACGGAATGCACCGCCGCTCGAGGCCTCTCCAACGTGTACCACGTAGGTATCGCACCCGACGGCGCCACCGTGTACGCCCTCGGCAACACCAGCAACGCCGTCGCCGCCTTCACCCGTAACGCCAGCACCGGTGTCCTGACCCCGGTGGCCGCTCCCAACGCCTGCGTGAACAGCGGCACCGTGCTGACCGGATGCAGTGCCGCCAGGGCGATCTCGGGCCCGACCGGCATCGATTTCAGCCCCGACGGTCTGTTCGCCTTCGTGTCCGCCCAGGGGAGCAACGCCGTCGCGGTCTTCCGCCACAACAACAACACCGGTGTTCTGACCCAGCTGACCGGCACGAGTGGCTGTGTGGGAGGTCTCGCCGGGGACGGGTGCACCGCCGGCCTGGGCCTGAGCTCCGCCGGAGCCGTCGCCACCAGCCCGGACGGCCGGGACGTCTATGTCGCGGGCGGAAGCACCGACGGCTATGTCACCGTCCTCAACCTGACCCACTGACCCGCGCCTCGCCCCCTCCTCGGCGCCTCACCTCGTCCCTTGGGCGCCTCACCTCGTCCCTTGGGCGCCTCACCTCGTCTCTTGGCGCCCTACCTCGTTGCTGGGGCTCCCCACCCTCGTCCCTGGGGTGCCCGCCCCGTCTTGGGTGCCCACCCCCTCTTTGGCGCCTCACCCCCTCTTTGGCGCCTCACCTTCTCCTCGCCGCCTCACCTTCTTCTCGCCGCCTCACCTCCTTCTCGCCGCCTCGCGTGGACTTGCCGCCTGGCCTGGTCCTCGGCTGGTCTTTTCGCCCGGTGCTCGGCGCAGCTCGGCACCCGATCTGTTGCGACCTCCCTTGTGCGTCCAGCGGACCGTTGGATGTGGTTCCCGTGTCACCCCTCGGCGTTGCTTTTTTGTCGGAGGGGAGTGTTACTCTCTCCAGTAGTTAGAACGAGTGTTCGATTAACTCGAACGGTTGTTCCCACCGGCCACACCGCCGAGGTGACTGCCCTCCAGGCAGGCACCCCGCCGACCGGCCGGCTCGGGAACGGTCATTCCGAGTCATCGGGCGTCGGCTGACTGATCGGGAGGCCGTGTTTCGCGGCGTGGCCCCCGGGGTGGCGCCCGCGAAGCGCCGCACGCAAGGTCCGGGCATTCGCGGGTCCGGGCCTGCACAAGGCAGGACCGTCGTCCGCCGCCCTCGACCCCCGGGCGGCGGACGACGGACCCCGCCGGCGAAGTCCGGCCGGGTGTGGTGTGGGGAAGCTTCACACCCGGCCGGCAGCCACACCCCGCTGTGCCTTCCTCCGCAGCGACCCGGTTCGACCAGCACGTCGGATGCGATACACGCGAGGAGAAACCCCATGGTGAGCAACCCGGCACCGGGCCTGAGCCCACCCGCCCCGCCACCAAGCCGCCCGGATCCCGACCTGTCGGATGCCGACCTCTCGAGTCCCGGCTTGTCAGGCCCTGACTTCGCGGGTTCCGACTTTTCGGACCCCCGCTTGTGGGACTCCGCCCTCCCGGGCTCCGACCTGCGAAATCCCCGCCTCCGAAATCCCGGCCTCCGGGATTCCACTTTCCCGGATCTCGGCGTCCCGGGCCGTCCTCGCTCGGATCTCGGCGTCCCGGTTCCTTCTCGCTCGGATCTCGGCGTCCCGGCTCCTCGTTCGGATCTCGGCGTCCCGGCGACCGCTTTCTCGAGCGCCGATCAGCCGGAGCTGGCCGACGCGGCCGGCTCGCCCGAGCGCGGGCAGGCCGACGCGGCCGGCTCGCCCCAGCGCGGACCGGCGGGTGCACCCACGCCGCGAACATACGGCCTGGCGCACGCTCCCACAGCCGGTGCGCAGTCGGCCCCGACGGTCCCCGCCAACCTCCTGCCCCACCGCACCCCGGCCCAACTGCTCGCGATCGCCCGCCAAGGCCTGGTCGAAGCAGCCCGCACCAGCCCCGACGGCCTGCGTTACGCGGCGGCCCACCTAGCCGCCCTCCGAGCCGCCGCCGCGGTCCTAGCCGCCCGCGCCAGACCGGCCGCCCCCACCCGCCGCAACCGCGTGACCAGCGTCTGGTCGCTCCTGGTTCTGGTCGCCCCCGAATTCGGCGACTGGGCCAACTACTTCGCCCTGGGCGCCGCCAAACGAGCCGCGGCCGAGGCCGGCATCCCCCGCGTGGTAACCAGCCGCGAGGCGGACGACCTGCTGAGAGCCGCGGAGACATTCGTTTCCCTGGTGCAGTCAGCTCTCGGCCTGGCCTTCCAACCCACCCTCGAAGCCGCCTAGCGCCCCACCAGCCCAGTCGCCACCCCGAGGAACCAGTGCTCACCCGGGCGCTGGGAAGCCGTTGCCCACCCAGGGCCGTTGCTCACTACCCAAATCCGGTGCGCAGTCGGAGCCCAATGCTCGCTCGCCTAGGAGCTTGGGGCCGGCGCTTGCTCGGAGCGGGGGTTGCTTGGGTCGGGCGCTTGCTCGGGGCGGGCGCTTGCTGAGGGGCTGGGGTGCTTGGGGCCGGGGGGTGCTTAGGGCGGGTGCTTGCTTGGGGCGGGCGCTTGCTTGGGTCGGGCGCTTGCTCGGGGCGGGCGCTTGCTGAGGGGCTGGGGTGCTTGGGCTGGCGCTTGCTGAGGAGCTGGTGAGTGCATAGGCCGGCGCTTGCTGGGGGCCGGTGGGTGCTTGGGGCGGGCGTTTGCTCGGGGCTGGTGGGTGCTTGGGTTGGCGCTTGCTCGGGAGCCGGCGAGCGCGCCCATCATGCGGGCGCCTGTGAGATTGGCGCTGGCCTCAGCTTTCCGAGTCGGAGCCATCGCACTACCGCGCCGAGACGATCCGGTCAGGGCTGGGGCGGCCGCCGGTCGCCGGTCGCCGGTCGCCGGTGGCCGGTGGCCGGTGGCCGGTGGCCGGTGGCCGGTGGCTGGCGGCTGGAGGCTGGAGGCGAATGGCTGGACCGACTTACTGGCCTCTCTGGTCGCTGGCTGGGCCGGCTTGCTGGCTGACCGGCTTGTTCGCTGGGACGGCTTGTTGTCTGGACCAGCTTGTTGGCCGGACTGGATTGTTCGCTGGACCGGCTTGTTGGCCGGTCGACTTCTGATCTTTGGTGAATGTGTATAGCGGGGCGAGACGATGGCCGGGCGCATGATCGGTGGGGCTGCGGCTCTGGCTGAACTGGTGCGGCCCGCCGGGGAGGTCGTCGAGAGCGGGCTGCACCGGATGCTGCCGGTGCTTCCCGAGTTGGGAGGCCTGCTGCCGGGGCGGGGGCTGCGTCGGGGCAGCACCGTCGCGATCGGACTTTCTTCCGACCCCGGCTCCCCACCCAGGCCGGGGCATGGCTGGAGACGCGACGCGGATCGCCGCGATGCTCCGGTGACGACCGGGCCGGGGCGGACCTCGCGGGCCGCTCGCGACACCTCAGATCTTCGGTCCAGCCCTCGCCGGACTGCGTCCGCCGATGCCGGCGTGGGGGCCCCCGATGCCGGCGTGGGATCCGCCGTGGGCAGGGGTGCGGGGACAGCTAAGGGTGGGGCGGGTATCGCCACAGGCGTCGGTGCCTCCGGGGAGCCGGAAGTGGCCGCGGCAGGGACGGCTGGGGCGGGGAGCATCGCTGGGGCGGGGAGCATCGCTGGGGCGGGGAGCATTGTCGGGGCGGGGAGCATCGCTGGTGCTGGTGCTGGTGCTGGTGCTGGTGCTGGTGCTGGTGCTGGTGCTGGTGTCGGTGTCGGGGTGGCGGGTGCTGGTGTTGGCGATGCCGGTCGTTGGCGGGACGGCGCCGTGCGGGGCGGGAGTGGGAGTACCTCTCTTCTACTGGCCCTGCTCGCTGCCGCCTCTCATGCTGGATCGTGGTGTGCCGTGGTCGGCGTACCCGCGCTTGGTGTGCTCGCTGCTGCCGAGAGTGGGATTGCTCTTGATCGGTTGGCTCTGGTGCCGAATCCCGGTCCCGAGTGGCCCACCGTGGTCGCCGCGCTCATCGACGGGGTCGATGTCGTGGTCGTCGCCGTTCCCGGGTTCGTCTCCGTCTCCGTCGCCAGCCGGCTCGTCGCTCGGGCGCGGCAGCGGGGGTGTGTGCTCGTGCCGTATGGGCGGTGGGACGGGGCCGACGTCACCCTGCAGGTCACTCGGGGCCGGTGGGAAGGGCTCGGCGCCGGGCGGGGACGGTTGCGGCGACGGGAGGTCACCGTGATCGCCCGGGGGCGGGGGGCTGCCGCGCGGCCCAAGGAACTCACCATGTGGATGCCAGGCACCGCCGTGCCGCCTACCTCCGTCTCGCCGGTGGCTGCCTCACCCATGTCTGCCTCACCCCTGTCTGCCTCACCCATGTCTGTCTCGCCCGCGTCGGGGGCGTCTGGGTCTGGGCTGTTCGGGGCGGGGGCTCCCGGGACCGGGGTGGCCGGGTTGGAGGCTCCGGAGGTGGGGGCTCTCAGGTCGGGGGCGGCTGGGTTTGTGCTGTCCAGGGCCGGGGCGGCCGGGTTGTCCATCGTGGAGTCTTCGTGAGTGCCGCTTCCGGGCCTCGCACCCTGCTGCTCTGGTGTCCGGACTGGCCGGTCATCGCCGCTGAGATTGTGGAGGGGGTTTCTGCTGTTGGGGCGGTTGTTGTGGTGCGGGCTAATCGGGTTGTGGCCTGTTCCGAGGCGGCTCGGGCGGAGGGGGTGCGGCGGGGGTTGCGGCGGCGGGAGGCTCAGGGGCGTTGTCCTCAGCTTGTTGTTGTCGAGTATGACGCGGGGCGGGACGCGCGGGCCTTTGAGCCCGTGGTGGCCGCCGTCGAGGAGGTTGCCGTCGGGGTGGAGGTGGTGCGGCCCGGTGCCTGTGCGTTGGCGGCCCGGGGGCCTTCGCGTTACTTCGGGGGTGAGGAGCGGGCCGCCGAGCGGATCGTCGAGCAGGTCGCGCAGGCCTGCGCCGTGGAGGGGCAGGTGGGCATTGCCGACGGGGTGTTCGCGGCCGGGTTGGCGGCTCGGGACGGGCGGATCATTGCTGCCGGGCGTACCCGGGAGTTTCTTGCCTCCGTGAGTGTCGAGGCGCTGGAGCGGCCCGGGTTGGTTGATCTGTTGCGCCGGCTCGGGGTGACGACGCTGGGTGACTTCGCCGCGCTGCCCGGCTCTGACGTGCTGACGCGGTTCGGGTTCGATGGGGCGCTCGCGCATCGGCTTGCCGCAGGGCTTGACCATCGGCCGCTTGCCGTCCGTGAGCCGCCGCCCGACCTTGACGTGTCCGGCACCTACGATGAGCCGCTCGAACGGGTCGACGTTGCCGCGTTCGCCGGGCGGGCCCTGGCCGAGCGGCTGCACGAACGGCTTGCCGCGCACGGTCTGGCCTGCACCCGGCTGGGCATCGAGGCGGTCACCGCCGACGGCCAGGAACTGCACCGGGTGTGGCGCCACGACGGGATGCTCACCGCCGCGGCCATCGCCGAACGGGTGCGCTGGCAGCTCGACGGCTGGCTGACCGGTGCCCGCCGCGGCGCGCCCGCCCGGCCGACCGCCGGCCTGGTCCGGCTGCGGCTGGTGCCCGACGGCGTGCTCGTCCATCTTGGACTTCAGCCCGGCCTGTGGGGCGAGACAGGCGCGGAACGGGAGCGGGCGCACCGCGCGCTGAGCCGGATTCAGGGGCTGCTCGGCCCGGAGTCGGTGCTCACCGCGGTGACCGGCGGGGGCCGCTCCGCCGACGACCAGGTGCGGTTCGTGCCGTGGGGCGACGAGCGCGAGCCGACCCGGCCGGCCGCGCCTGCCGCGCCGCCGGTGTCGATGCAAGACCCCGTGGTGATCGCGATAGACGCCCCGCCCGGAAGCGAGGTCGTCCCCGCCAGGGGGGAGATCTCCCAGCCCCAGCCGGGGAAAGAGGACGGGAAGGACAAGCGCCCGCCCTGGCCGGGCCGTCTTCCTGCCCCCTCACCCGCGCTGGTCCTGCCGTTGCCCGCGCCCGTGGTTGTGGTGGACGAGGCCGGTTCGCCGGTCGGGGTCAGCGCCCGGCTCGAGCTGAGCGGCAGCCCGGCCGTGTTGGTGATCGGCGACGAGCCTGCCGAGATCGTCGGGTGGGTCGGGCCGTGGCCGGTGGACGAGCGGTGGTGGGCGCCGGCCGAGGCCCGCCGCCGGGCCCGCTTTCAGGTGGTCGTCGCGGACGGGCGGGCGTTCCTGCTGTCCCTGGCCTCGGGGCACTGGGCGATCGAGGCGATCTATGACTAGGGGCGCACGGTGAGTTTCCACAATCCCCGCAAATCGTGGGGCGAGCTGGAGAGCGTCCTCTCCGGGCGCCGCAGCAAGAAGGGCCGCGGCGACAAGGGCGACGGCGACAAGGGCGGCAGCAGCAAGGGCGGCGACGACAAGGGCAGCGGCAGCAAAGGCGGCGACAAGGGCAGCGGCGACAAGGGCAGCGGCAGTAAGGGCAGCGGCAGTAAGGGCAGCGGCAGCAAAGGCGGCGACAAGGGCGGCGGCAGTAAGGGCGGCGGCGGTAGGGCGGGCGGCGAAGGGGATCGTGGCGAGCGGCACCTGCACGTCGTCGATCCGCTCGCCGTCGATGGTGACGGCGGTGACTCGCCGGCGTGGAGCCGCAAGCGGCAGCCGTACCAGGCGCCCGCCCTGATCCGCACCGTCTCCGAGGACCGGTACGCCGAACTGCACTGCCACACCAACTTCAGCTTCCTGGACGGCGCCAGTCATCCGGAGGAGCTTGCCGAGGAGGCGGCGCGGCTGGGGCTTACCGGGCTGGCCGTCACCGACCACGACGGCTTCTACGGCGTGGTGCGGTTTTCGCAGGCCGCCCGGGAGCTCGGCCTGCCCACGATCTTCGGTGCCGAGCTCTCTCTCGACCTGTCGAAACCGCAGAACGGCGAGGCCGACCCGGAGGGCCGGCATCTGCTCGCCCTCGCGCACGGCCCGGAGGGTTACGCCCGCCTCGCCCGGACGATCTCCCGTGGCCAGCTCGACGGCGAGGAAAAGGGCAAGCCGGCGTACGGGGACCTGGAACAGATCGCCGAGGTGCTGCGCGACCACGTGCTGGTGTTGACCGGATGCCGCAAGGGCAGCGTGCCGAGGGCGCTCGCCGCCGAGGGGGTGCGGGGCGCGGAGCGCGAGTTGGACCGGCTGGTCGACCTCTTCGGCCGGGGCAACGTGGCCGTCGAGTTGACCGACCACGGCGATCCGTACGACGGCGACCGTAACGACGTGCTGTACGACCTGGCGAAGAGCCGCGGGCTGGAAGCGGTCGCGACCAACAACGTGCACTACGCGACCCCGGGTCGGCGTCGGCTGGCCACCGCGCTGGCCGCCGTTCGGGCCCGGCGCAGTCTCGACGAGATCGACGGCTGGTTGCCCGCGGCCGGGGCCGCCCATCTGCGGGGCGGCGCCGAGATGGCCAAGCGGTTCGCGGCGTACCCGGGCGCGGTGGAGAACGCCGCGATGTTCGGTGACGATCTCGCCTTCGATCTGCAGCTGGTCGCGCCGCGGCTGCCGGACTTTCCGATTCCGGAGCCGGGACACACCGAGATGAGCTGGCTGCGGGAGCTGACCATGCGCGGCGCCCGGGAACGGTACGGGCCGCCGCAGGCGCATCCGAGGGCGTACGCGCAGCTCGAGCACGAGCTGCGGATGATCGAGGAGCTGGACTTTCCCGGGTATTTCCTGGTGGTCTACGACATCGTGCGGTTCTGCCGCGAGCAGAACATCTACTGCCAGGGGCGGGGCTCGGCCGCGAACTCCGCGGTCTGTTACGCGCTGCGGATCACCAATGTGGACGCGGTCGAGTACGACCTGCTCTTCGAGCGGTTCCTGGCGCCGGAGCGGGACGGCCCACCGGACATCGACGTGGACATCGAGTCGGACCGGCGCGAGGAGGTGATCCAGTACGTGTACGGCAAGCACGGCCGGGAGCACACCGCGCAGGTCGCGAACGTGATCTCGTATCGCCCGCGTTCGGCCGTACGCGACATGGCCAAGGCTTTTGGATTTTCGCCCGGGCAGCAGGACGCGTGGAGCAAGCAGATCGACCGGTGGGGCAGCGTGGCGGCCGTCGACGTGGACGACATCCCGGAGCAGGTGGTCGCGTTCGCGAACGAGGTGCAGAGTTTTCCCCGGCATCTGGGCATCCATTCCGGCGGCATGGTGATCTGCGACCGGCCGATCATCGAGGTGTGCCCGGTGGAGTGGGGGCGGATGCCGGGGCGCACGGTGTTGCAGTGGGACAAGGACGACTGCGCGGCGGTCGATTTGGTCAAGTTCGACCTGCTCGGCCTGGGGATGCTGTCGGCTCTGCACTATGCGTACGACATGATCGAGTCCGATCTGGATCTCGGCGCCATGCGTCTCGACGATCCCGAGATCTACGCGATGTTGCGCAGGGCCGATTCTGTCGGGGTTTTCCAGGTGGAGAGCCGGGCGCAGATGGCCACCCTGCCCCGGCTCAAGCCGGACAAATTCTACGATCTGGTGGTCGAGGTGGCCCTGATCCGTCCGGGGCCCATCCAGGGCGGCTCGGTGCATCCCTACATCAGACGAAAAAACGGGCTCGAGGAACCCTCGGTGCCGCATCCGCTCATGGCCAACGCCCTCGCCAAGACCCTCGGTGTGCCGCTGTTCCAGGAACAGCTCATGCAGCTCGCCATCGACGTCGCGGGATTCGACCCGGCCGAGGCCGACCAGTTGCGCCGGGCGATGGGCTCCAAACGGTCGGCCGAGAAGATGGAGAAGATCAAGAAGCGACTGTACGAGGGGATGGCGGCGCGAGAGATCACCGGCGACCTCGCCGACGACCTGTTCCTGAAGCTGTCCGCGTTCGCCAGCTACGGCTTCCCGGAGAGCCATGCGATGAGCTTCGCCTTTCTTGTGTACGCGAGCGCGTGGCTGAAGCGCTATCACCCGGCCGCCTTCTGCGCGGCCCTGCTCAACGCCCAGCCGATGGGCTTCTACTCGCCGCAGTCGCTGGTGGACGACGCCCGCCGCCACGGGGTCGAGGTTCGCCGGCCGGACATCAACCTCAGCGGCGCCGCCGCGACGCTGGAGTCGACGGCTGCCACCCGGTGGGGCTCGGCGCCCGGGGAACCGCCGCACGCGTGGGGGCTGGGCGGGCCCGCCGTGCGGATGGGGCTGTCGAGCGTCCGTACGTTCGGCGAAGAGCTGGCGAAGGCCGTCGAGGAGGAGCGCGCCGCGCGGGGCCCGTACCGTGATCTGGCGGATCTCGCCCGCCGGACCGGATGCGGGACCGCCCAGCTCGAGGCACTCGCCACCGCCGACGCCTTCGCGGGTTTCGGCCTCTCGCGCCGGGAGGCGCTGTGGGCGGCGGGGGCCGCCGCGCAGGACCGGCCGGACCGCCTTCCCGGCACGGTCACCGGCACCGACGCGCCCACGCTGCCCGGCATGGGCGATGTGGACAAGCTGGTCGCCGACGTGTGGGCGACGGGGCTGTCCCCGGACTCGCACCCGGCGCAGTTCCTCCGCGAGGAGCTGACCCGCCGAGGCGCGCTGCCGATCGCGAAGCTCGGCCGGGTCGAGGCCGGCACCCGGATCCGGGTCGGCGGCATCGTCACCCACCGGCAGCGGCCGGCGACCGCGGGCGGGGTCACCTTCGTCAACCTCGAGGACGAGACGGGAATGCTCAACGTCACCTGCTCGCCGGGGCTGTGGCAGCGCTATCGCCGGGTGGCGCGGACGAGCACGGCGCTAGTGGTGCGGGGGCGGCTCGAGAAGGCGGAGGGGGTGCTGAACCTGGTCGCGGACCGGCTCGACGCGCTCACCCCGCCGGTTACGCCCGCGTCCCGCGACTTCCGCTGAACGGACACTATATTTCCGTTCTGCGTGTACGGCACCTTTCGGGGCGTACACCGGATGCGCACGGAAACGCACGACGGGGGAGCGACATCATGATCCGAACCATCGGCCTGTCCGCCGTCCTGGTTCTCGTCGGCCTCGCCACGGCCGGTCCGGTTTCCGCGGCGGTGCCGAAAAAGAAGACCGAGTTGACGCTCAGCTACATGGCCGACGCGGGTTTCGCGGCCGCGGTCGTGCTGCGCTGCGACCCGGCGGGTGGTCCGCACCCGAAGAAGGGCAAGGCGTGCGCGGCGCTGGCCAAGGCCGACGGCAAACCGGCGAAGCTCAAGCCCACCGCGGGCATGTGCACGATGGAGTACGCGCCGATCACCGCCGAGATCACCGGTCGGTGGCAGGGCAGGAAGGTCAACTGGAAGAAGCAATACGGCAATCCCTGCGAGATGCATCGCGCGACCGGAATCGTCCTGGCCTTCTGAACCAGCCGGCTTCTGAACCAGCCGTAGGTGATCGGCTGATCGGGTGTCACCGCCGGTGGCGGGCACGGCGTGGTCTCCCGCGCGTGCCCACGGCCGATACGCTGCGCATGTGGACACCGCACCGACGCGTACCCCCCGACCGCCCGTCACCCCGCGCACGGCCGCCGTCTGGGCCGTGCTCAGTCGCGAGCTCGAGCGTCACGCCGGGCGAGAGTTGACCGTGGTGGACGTCGGCGGCGGGACGGGCGGCTTCGCCGTGCCGCTGGCCGAGGCCGGGCACCGCGTCACGGTCGTCGACGCCAGCCCGGACGCGCTCGCCGCCCTCACCCGCCGCGCCGCCGACGCGGGCGTCGCCGACCGGGTCCACGCCGTCCAGGGCGACGGTGACGCGCTCGCCGGCCTGGTCGCCCCCGGCAGCGTCGACCTGATCCTGTGCCACGCCGTGCTCGAGGTCGTCGACGACCCGGCGGACGTGGTCGCCGCCGTCGCGGCGGCACTGCGGCCCGGGGGAGCGGTCAGCCTGCTGGTCGCCGGGCGGGCCGCCGCCGTGCTCGGCCGGGCCTTCAACGGTCACCTGGACGCGGCGTCCGCGCTGCTCGACGACCCCGACGGCCGCGCCGGCGGACGCGACACACTGCGCCGACGCTACGCCGCGGAGACCGCCGAGGCACTGCTCACGGAGGCGGGGCTCACGGTCGAAGAGACCCGGGGGGTACGGGTCCTCGCGGACCTCCTGCCCGCCGCGGTGGTGGAGGCGGACCCGCAGGCCATGCTCGACCTGGAGTTGGCGCTGTCCGTCCGGCCGCCGTTCCGCGACATCGCCGCCCAGCTCCACGTCTTCGCCCGGCGCCCGTGACGTCCGGCTCCGGCGTGCCTGGCTTCGCTCTTCCTGGCC
>NZ_JBFBAJ010000008.1:262320-379425 GCF_040682215.1 Actinoplanes sp. NPDC051346
CCCTGGTGTGCCTGGCCCTGGTGTGCCTGGCCCTGGTGTGCCTGGCCCTGGTGTGCCTGGCCCTGGTGTGCCTGGCCCTGGTGTGCCTGGCCCTGGTGTGCCTGGCCCTGGCGTGCCTGGCCCTGGCGTGCCTGGCCCTGGCGTGCCGGGCGCTGGTCCTGGCCCTGGCGCTGGCGTGCCGGGCGCTGGCGCTGGCGTGCCTGGCGCCGGCCAGCGTGGGTTTGGCCAGTCCGGGGTCGGGTCGGTCGGTGGTGTTGGGGCGCTCGAGGTTGTGCGGCCCGCATACGGGTTCGGGAGTCTCGCGGAGCTGCTGCCGAGCGTGAGTGCCGTGCTCGGGGTGCCCGGTGCTACGGATGTGCTGGGGCTCGGCGAGCTGCTCGGTGGCGTCGACCGGGTCGCGGTGCTGCTGGTCGACGGGCTGGGGGCGTACCAAATTCCGGTCGCCGCCCGGCACGCGCCGATCCTGACGCAGCTGCCCGGACGGACGCTGACCTCGGGTTTTCCCTCCACGACACCGGTCAGCCTGGTCACTCTCGGCACCGGCGCGCCGCCTGGTGCGCACGGCGTCCTCGGTTTCACGGTGCGGCGGCCGGACGGCGGCGTGCTCAACCACATCGCGTGGGGAACGGACCCGGACCCGGCCACCTGGCAGCCGATCCCGACGCGGTTCGAGACGGCGGCCGCCGCCGGAACGCGCACCACGCTGGTCACCAAGGCCGAGTTCGAGGGCACCGGGCTGACCGTCGCGGCCTACCGCGGCGCGGCGTTCACCGGAGCCGGTGATCCGTGTTCCCTCGCCACGGCCATGCTGGCGGCGCTGTCCGAGCCCGGCCTCGTCTACGGCTATCACCCCGACCTCGACCATCAGGGTCACGTCTGCGGCATCGACTCCGACCCGTGGCGCGCCGCCGCGACGACCGTCGGCGAGCTGATCGCGCGCCTGGTCGACGGGCTGCCATCCGGCGCCGCGCTGCTGGTCACGGCCGATCACGGGCAGCTCGACATCCCCCAGGACACCCGCGTCGACGTCGCCGCCGATCCCGCCCTCAGCGCGGGGATCGTGGGCGTCGCCGGCGAGCCGCGCGTCCGCTACCTGTACGCCCGGGACGGCGCTGTGGCCGATGTCGTGGCGGCGTACCGATCGGTGCTCGGCTCGTCTGCGTGGGTGCTCACCCGGGAGGAGGCGGTCGAGAGCGGCCTCTACGGCCCGGTGCCGCCCGGGCACCTTGGGCGCATCGGGGACGTGGTGGTCGTCTGCCTCGATCACAGCGTGGTGCTCGCCGGTGGGTGGGAGCCGCCGGGGGTCGCGCGGCTGGTGGCCTATCACGGCTCCATCACCGCCACCGAGATGACGGTCCCGCTGCTCAGTTTCGTCAACGCCGTCTAGCGGGACGTCGAGCTGTGGTGCCTGGCGGGTTGTGGTGCCTGGCGGGTTGTGGCGTCTGGCGGGTTGTGGCGCTCGGTGGGTTGTGGCGTCCGGCCTCATTGTCGCCGGCCGGTTTTTGTCAGACCTTCTGGCTAGTCTGCTGGCGTGGGACGGAGCCAGGCGATCGGGCAGGGGCGTGACCCGCGTTTCGGCCCGGACGCCGACGACGCGGGATGCGCGATCCTGCACGTCGACATGGACGCGTTCTTCGCCTCCGTCGAGGTGCGCCGCCGACCCGAGTTGCGGGGGCGGCCCGTCGTGGTCGGCGGGGCGGGTCCGCGCGGGGTGGTGAGCTCGGCCAGCTACGAGGCCCGGCGCTACGGCGTGCGCAGCGCGATGCCGGGCATGCGGGCCCGCGCGCTGTGCCCGCAGGCCGTGTTCCTGCCGCCCGACTTCTCCGCCTACTCGGCCGCCTCCGAGGCGGTCATGCGGATCTTCCGTGACGTGACTCCGCTGGTCGAGCCCCTCTCGCTGGACGAGGCGTTCCTCGACGTGGCCGGCGCCCAGCGGCTGCTCGGGCGTCCGGCGCGGATCGCCCGGTCGATCCGGCGGCGGATCTTCGAGGAGCAGCGGCTGACCTGCTCGGTGGGGGTCGCCGCGAGCAAGTTCGTCGCCAAGCTCGGCTCGACCCGCGCCAAGCCCGACGGCATGATGGTCATCCCGGCCGGCGAGATCCTCGAGTTTTTGCACCCGCTGCCCGTCGGCGCGCTCTGGGGCGTCGGGGAGAAGGCCGCCGCCCAGTTGCACCGGCTCGGCCTGACGACCGTCGGCGACCTGGCCCGCGCGCCGTTGCGCATGCTGCGCAGTGCGCTCGGTGAGGCGTCCGCCGCCCACCTCCACGAGCTGTCCTGGGGGCGCGACCAGCGCCGGGTGATCGCCGATCATGAGGAGAAGTCGATCGGTGCCGAGCTGACCTACGACATCGACGTCACCGACCCGACGACGATCCGCCGCAGCCTGCTCGCGCTCTCCGACAAGGTCGGCATCCGGCTGCGCGCGAGCGGCAACGTCGGGCGTACGGTGTCCATTAAGATCCGGCTCGCCGATTTTCGCACGGTCAGCCGCTCTCGCACGATGCGGACGACCACCGATGTCGCCCGCGAGATCTTCGAGATTTCCTGGGCCCTGTTCCAGGCGCTGGGTCTGGCCGAGCCGATCCGGCTGGTCGGCGTCCGGGTCGAGGGCCTCGCCGCCGCGGCGACCGCATCGCGGCAGCTCACACTGGGTGAGCCGGAGCGCGGCTGGCGCGAGGCGGAGGCCGCGGCCGACGCGGCGGCGGCCCGGTTTGGGCGTTCCATCGTCGGACCGGCCAGTCTTTTGGGGCGAACCGATCCCCGCCGGACCGAAAATCACCCGCACTCGACGGTCGTCCCGCTTTCCGACCCGCCAACCCCCTCGTAGACTTGCGGTAAGGCAGCCGGTCGGCTGCCTCGCACCATCGGCCCGCCCGCACCACCGCCGGAGGGCCGGACATGCGCCCGGGGAGGAATGCCGTGCCGCTCTCGGAGCACGAGCAGCGGCTGTTCGATCAGATCGAGCGGTCGCTTGCCGAGGACCCCAAGTTCGCCTCGGCTGTGCGCAACAGTGACCCGCGCTTCCACGCCCGACGCCGGCTGGTCGCCGGAGCGTTCGTGATCGCCCTGGGTCTCGCACTGGTTGTCTACGGCACGGTGAGCAGCAACACGCCGCTCGGCGTCGCCGGCTTCGTGGTCATGCTGTCCGCGGCCGCGTTCGCGATGCAGACCCGTCGAAAGGGGCAGGCTCCCGACCTGCACGCTGTGGGCGGCACCGCCACCCGCCGCACCCGGCAGACCCGCAAAGCGGGCCTCATCGACCGGCTCGAAGACCGCTGGCGCCAACGCCCCGAGGGCCACCGCTGACGCGGTGACCAACGGCGACACGATGGCGGCCACCTGGGCCGCCATCGCCATATCCGCCGCCTCATCACCCACAATGAGCCGGCCACCACCGAGCGGCGCCGGCCCACGACGACACGACGGCCCGGCCGCCGCTAAACGCTGCTGACCGGCCTCCATCGCCGAGCGCGGCTGACCGGCCCGGCTGTCGATGGGCGCTGCTCGCCCGCCTGGCCCGTCGGGTGGTCTTCGCCGAGCATTGCAATTTCGCCTGGCTGCCGCCGGATGTTCCTCAACTGCCTCGCGTCCCAGGACGCGTTGATCCGCGTTGCCGCCGGGCGTGTGCGGCCCTGGGCGTGTGCGGCGCTGGGCGTGTGCGGCGCTGGGCGTGTGCGGCGCTGGGCGTGTGCGGCGCTGGGCGTGTGCGGCGCTGGGCGTGTGCGGCCCTGGGCGTGTGCGGCCCCAGGCGTGTGCGGCCCCAGGCGTGTGCGGCGCTGGGCGTGTGCGGCCCCAGGCGTGTGCGGCCCCAGGCCTGCGCGGCCCCAGGCCTGCGCGGCCCCAGGCGTGTGCGGGTCTCGGGCGTGCGGTCTGCGGCGTGCGCGGCCCTGGGCGTGCGCCGGCCCCGGGCGTGAGCGGGTCTCGGGCGTGAGCGGGTCTCGGGCGTGAGCGGGTCTCGGACGAGCGGTCTCCGGCGGGCGCGGTCTCGGGCCTACCCGGCCACTGGTGCCCGGCCCCGGGCGCGCGAGGCCCCGAACGTCCGGCTTCAGCGTGTGTCGCTCCGGGCGTGTACGGCTCCGAGCACGCCCGACCCGGGCAGGTCCTGTCGGGCGCGGTGGCTCCGGGGCGCCTGGCTGAGGCTCCCCGGAGCCGTTCGTCAGCGGGTGCGTCCCGCCAGCAGGCGGCGCGGGCTGAAGCGGACCAGCATGTCGCGCCCCCGGCTGAATGAGCTCATCCAGCCCATCGACCGCTCGGCAAGGCCCAGTCGCCAGCGGAGCATGACCGACGGGGGCAGCAGGACCGCCCTCAGCCGGGTTCCGCGGGGTGCTGTGCGGGCCAGGCCTCGGCGCACCTGCGTCAGTGCCTCGGTGAGGCCCTCTCCCCGCACCGGGCGGCGGGCGTAGCGGGCACGTTCCTCGGCGTGGCCCAGCAGGACCGCGCTTTCGGCGGCCGGTGTGCCGATCAGCTCCGCCTCGCGGATCAGCCGCTGGGCGGTGTGCCGGGGCGTTTCGGTCGGATCCACGGGTACGCGGTAGTCGACCATCGTGTCCACGAGTTCGTCCCAGGCGGCGTGGGCGTCCTCGCGGGCGCGTACCGTCTCGGTCGTCACGGTGACGTCAACGCTGCCCGGTGGGCCTGTGGCCGTGGCCGCCGCGGTTGTCGGCGGCGGGGCCGTTGCCGCGTGTCGGCGCTTGCGGAGCAGGATCCGGCGCAGGGCCGGGACCAGGAGCAGCGCCACGGCCAGGGCGACGAGGCCGGTGATCAGCAGGCCGGTGGAGGAGCCGCCCGACGTGGTGTCGGTGTCGGCGGCGCCGAGGGTGTTCTCGTCGGGGTCGCGGTCGGGGCGGTTGGCCCCGCCCGGGCCGGCGGAGCCGGACACGCCCGGTGCGGCCGTGGCCGTCGCCGTCGCCGAGGGGGTGTCGACGCGGTCGGTGTCCGGGGCCCATTCCGAGCGGCTGGAGCCGACGATCGCCGCCGCCGGGGTGGCGTCGAACGGGATCCAGCCGAAGCCGTCGAGGTAGACCTCGGTCCAGGCGTGGGCGTTGCGGTTGGTCATCACGGAGGCGTCGCCGACGCGGGTGCCGCGGCTGAAGCCGAAGGCGACCCGGGCCGGGACGCCGGCCACGCGGGCCATCCAGGCGAGCGCCGTCGCGTACTGCTGGCAGTAGCCGGTCTTCTGGTTCAGGAAGGCGGAGATCGCCGAGGCGCCGGCCTCCGGGTTGGGCGCCTTCAGGCTGTACTGGAAGCCGTTCTCCCGGGAGAAGTGCCGATAGAGCGCCAGGACCTTGTCGTACTCGTTGTCCTCTTTCTTGGTCAGGCGCTCCACCAGGGTCTCGACCTCGACGTCGGTGGGGACCTGGGTGAACTCCTTGCGGATCGGGTCGTCGATGGTCAGCGGCTGGGCCCGGCGCAGCTGCGTGGGCGTGTACTTGGCGCGGACGTAGTCGAACGAATACTTC
Source organism: Actinoplanes sp. NPDC051346 (assembly GCF_040682215.1). Classification (NCBI taxonomy): domain Bacteria; kingdom Bacillati; phylum Actinomycetota; class Actinomycetes; order Micromonosporales; family Micromonosporaceae; genus Actinoplanes; species Actinoplanes sp. NPDC051346. The sequence continues at coordinate 267,780 of NZ_JBFBAJ010000008.1, forward strand.
TGGTTCTTGGTGGTCGAACGGTTGGAGAAGACGACCTGGGCGTTCGGGTCGTACGACCAGGCGCCGTCGAGGCCGTCGACGGCGACGGTCGAGGAGTAGATCGGGGCGAGGGTCTGCGCGTAGTTCTTCGTGATCTCGACTTCGGCGTGGTACTGCTGCAGGCTTCCGCCGTCGGTGTTGCCGTTCTGCCTGGGGTCGTCGAGGCCTCGCGAGATCGGGCGCCCGGTCGGGGTGCGGTTGCCGATGCCGTCGGGGGTGAGCAGGTCCGCGGTGCCGAAGCGCAGGTAATACGGGTCCGGTTCGTTGGTTCTGACCTTGATGTAGTCGACGGTCTCGCTCTGGTTGAGGTTTCCGGTGAGCGAGGCGAAGAGGTTGACGCGTCCGCCGCCGCCGCCCGTACCGCCGCCGCCCACGCCCGCGCCCACCTGGGTGAGCCGGTTGAGCAGGCCGGTGTCGAGGCCGGGCACGACGAGCGGGAGCAGCACGGCCGCGGCGACGCCGATCATGGCGAGCCGGCGGCCGGCGGCGGCCAGCGGCGACGGCTCCCAGACGTCGACGTCGCGGCCGTCGCCGGTGAAGCGGCGGCCGAACCGGCGTACCCGGTCGACGTTGTCGGCGACGAGCAGCCAGAGGAAGCCGATCGCGCCCACGATGAACGGGACGACCGGGACGCTGTCGATGTATACCGCGACCGGCACCGAGTAGATGGCCAGCATCGGCAGGCCCGCCAGCGCGGGTCGGCGTGCCACCACGGTGAGCACGTCGACGACGATCGCGACCGAGCCGATGCCCAGCGTGGCGATGAAGAGCAGGCCGTCGCGGTCCGGGACCGGTACGCCGTAGGCCCGGGTGTCGGTGCCGGCCTCGACGAACAGCTCGCCGAAGTGCTGGAAGGTCGGCGGCGTCGGGATCAGCGACAGAAGCTCGTCGCCGCTGGGGAACATCCAGGAGAGGGTGAGCAGCAGGGTCAGCACCATGCCCACCACCTGGGCCCAGGTGGGCAGGCGCAGGCTGCGGGTCAGCACCGCGGCCCCGGCGACCAGGCCGACCGCGAGGACGCACTGCAACAGCCAGGTCCAGGAATCGAAGATCGCCGACAGTGGTGCCGCGGAGAGCAGCGTCGCCGCCGCGGCTACCAGCCCGAGTCGTCGTCGCCCGGTCACAGCAGAACTCCCGTCATCACATGCCCGCCACTGTCTCGGCCATCGGGGCCCGGTAGGCGAAGCCCTGGGATCCGCGGCCCGTTGCCGGCCACAGCGCCGCGAGTGAGTCGCCGTGCTTCACCGGCATCGAGCGCCAGCCGCTGCGGACCAGGGCCAGCGACGTCGCGGCGTGCTGCCGGTCCGCCTCCTGCCGGTCGGTGGGCGTCATGGTCACCCAGGTGGAGCTGTCGATGGCGAACCCTATGCAGGTGGCGCCGTTGCCGCGGAGCCCGGTCAGCACCTCGGCCTCGGCGACGGTCAGCGCGCCGAACAGGCCGATGATGAGGCCGCCGTCGGAGCGACGCCGGACCATGTCGACCAGGCCGGCGATGTCTCCGGTCTGGGTCAGCTTGACGTCCGCGAGGGTGTCCAGCACGGCGCCCTCGCCGCCGGCCTCGATCGCGTCGAGGTCGATGCCCGTACCCGTGACCAGGCGCAGCTTGTATCCGCCGTGCCGCAGGTGGACCGCGATGCTGGCGGCCGCCGAGACCGCCCACTCGAAGCTGGCCGCCGGACCGTCGCCGCGGTGGGCGTAGAGCCGGGTGTCGAGGACGATGGTGGCCCGCGACTCCCAGGGCTGCTCCTCGCGGCGCACCATCAGCTCGCCGGTGCGGGCGGTGGAGCGCCAGTGGACCCGGCGCAGGTCGTCGCCGCGGCGGTACTCGCGGGTGGCGGCGTCGTCCTCGCCGTGCACGGCGACCGAGCGGGCGCGGCTGTCGCCGGTGCCCGCGTACTCGCCGGCCAGGCGCACGGCGGGCAGCGCGATCACCTCGGGGATGACCATGAGCCGGTCGACGCTGGGGAAGGAGCGGGTCAGCTCGCACAGGCCGAACGGGTCGGTCAGCCGGATCACCAGCGGGCCCACCGGGTAGCGGCCGCGGACGTCGGCCCGCACCGTGTACGCGACGGAGCTCGCCATGTGCGCGCCGAGGCGTTCCAGCACGACCCGGGGGCGGCTGCCCAGCGCGTACGGCAGGCGGTCCTCCAGCAGCAGCGTGCCGGTGGGCAGCCGGGACATGTTCTGCAGGCGCAGCACGACCCGGGCGCTGGAGCCGACGGGCGCGCGGCCCGGCTCCAGCGACCGGGTGCAGGACAGCTTGTACCGGCTGCGTCCGACGTACGCCGCGGCCAGCAACGGCAGCGCCGCCAGCAGGATCGCGACCCGCAGCAGGTCCTTCTCGCCGAGGATCACGGCGGAGACCGCCGCCGCGCCGGCCGCGGCGAGGAACGAGCGGCCACGGGTCGTCATGCCCCGTAGGGCTTCCCGCATGTCAGATACCCCGCGACTCGTACTGGGTGCCCCCGCCGCCCGCGGCGCGGGTGTCGTACGGCGAGCGGCCGCGGTCGTGCGGAAGCGGCAGCCGGTGCACGATCTCGGCCACGATCGCGTCCGTGGTGCGGCGGTTGAGCTGCGCGTCGGCGGTCGGGATGATGCGGTGCGCGAGCACCGGCACGGCCAGCGCCTGCAGGTCGTCGGGGAGCACGTAGTCGCGGCCCTCCAGCGCCGCGACCGCCTTCGCCGTACGGATGAGCTGCAGAGTGCATCGAGGCGACGCGCCGAGACGGATCTCGGGTGCCTCACGGGTGGCCGTGACCAGCGCGATCGCGTAGTGCTGGACGGCTTCGGAGGCGTGCACGTCGCGGGCGGTGGCGATCAGCCGGCGTACCAGCGCGGCGTCGGCGACGGCCCGCAGGTCGTTGAGCGGGTCGTGTGCGCCGTGGCCGTTGAGCATGGCCAGCTCCGCGCGCGGGTCCGGGTAGCCCATCGCGATGCGGGCGGTGAACCGGTCGCGCTGCGCCTCGGGCAGCGGGTACGTGCCCTCCATCTCGATCGGGTTCTGGGTCGCGATGACCATGAACGGCGACTGCAACTCGTACGTGGTGCCGTCAACCGTGACCTGCCGTTCCTCCATGCACTCGAGCAGGGCGGACTGGGTCTTCGGGGAAGCCCGGTTGATCTCGTCGCCGACCACCAGGTTGGCGAAGACCGCGCCCGGCTTGAACTCGAAGTCGCGCGTCTCCTGGTTGTAGACGCTGACCCCGGTGACGTCGCTGGGCAGCAGGTCCGGGGTGAACTGGATACGGCGTACCGAGCAGTCGATCGAGCGGGCCAGGGCCTTGGCAAGTTTGGTCTTGCCGACGCCGGGCACATCCTCGATCAGCAGGTGGCCTTCGGCCAGCATCACGGCGAGCGCGAGCCGTACGGTCGCGCTCTTGCCCTCGATGACCTGCTCGATGTTGGCGATGATCGCTTCGCTGGCGGCGCGGAAGTCGTCAGCCGGCAGCGGACCGCCGGGCTCGTTCCAGGTCGGGGTTGTCACGGGCCTCCTCCATGTCGTTCAAGCCCCTTCACAGGTGTTGACACCGGAAGGGAACCGAGGGTTCGCGGGCGGCCGGGGTGTCCGTGGGCCTCCGGCGCCGCCGCCCGTTCCCCACAGGTTATCCCGGTCACACCATGTCGCCGAGTGGGGCGTTGAGCCCCATTTCGGCACGCGGTCAACCAGAGCCGCATATCGGATGGGTTACGAAACGGACAGGACGATACCGCTCGACGAGGGGCGAAGCGGGGCGGGTATCATCGGCCCATGGCCCGTGCCTTCCTGCTTCTTAGCTAGCCGTGCTGCTCGTCCGCGGACGAGAAACAGCGCGGCGCCCCCTCCTGCGAAGGGGGCTTTTTTGTGTCCGTAGGCAGGCCGAACAAGAACGAGATGGTGACGATGAGCGAGTCCGAGACCAACGCGGACGTCCCGCCGTACCGCTACACGGCCGCGATGGCGGCGGAGATCGAGCCGCGCTGGCAGGCATACTGGGCCGACCAGGGCACTTTCTTCGCGCCGAACCCCGCCGGTGAGCTGGCCGATTCCTCCCACCCTCGCGCGGGCGCGCCCAAGCTGCACGTGCAGGACATGTTCCCGTACCCGTCGGGCGCGGGCCTGCACGTCGGGCATCCGCTCGGCTACATCGGCACCGACTCCTACACCCGCTACAAGCGCATGGCGGGCTACAACGTGCTGCACCCGATGGGCTTCGACGCGTTCGGGCTGCCGGCCGAGCAGTACGCGGTGCAGACCGGCACGCACCCGCGCACCACGACCGAGGCGAACGTCGAGCGTTACCGGGGTCAGCTGCGGCGCCTGGGGCTGGCGTACGACGAGCGGCGTACCTTCTCCACCACCGACCCGGACTACTACCGCTGGACCCAGTGGATCTTCCTGCAGGTCTTCAACTCCTGGTTCGACCCGGACCTGCGCAAGGCCCGCCCGATCGACGAGCTGATCGAATCCTTCGCCTCCGGTGAGAGGTCGGTTCCGGGCGGAAGCTGGGACGCGTTGTCGCCGGAGGACCGGCGCGGGCTGATCGACGACCACCGCCTGGCGTACGTCAGCGAGGCGCCGGTCAACTGGTGCCCGGGGCTGGGCACGGTGCTGGCGAACGAGGAGGTCACCCCGGACGGCCGCAGCGAGCGTGGCAACTACCCGGTCTTCCAGCGGTCGCTGAAGCAGTGGATGATGCGGATCACCGCGTACGGTGACCGCCTGGTCGAGGACCTGGACGCGCTGGACTGGCCGGAGCCGGTCAAGCTGATGCAGCGCAACTGGATCGGCCGGTCGCGTGGTGCCCACGTCGACTTCCCCGCGGCGGGCGACACGAAGATCACGGTCTTCACGACGCGCCCCGACACGCTGTTCGGCGCCACCTACATGGTGCTGGCGCCCGAGCACGACCTGGTCTCGGCCCTGGTGCCGGCGGCCTGGCCGGAGGGAACCCAGGACGTCTGGACCGGCGGCGCCGCGACGCCCGGCGATGCCGTGGCCGCCTACCGGGCCGCCGCCGCGGCGAAGACCGAGGAGGAACGCACCGCCGACGCCAAGGTCAAGACCGGCGTCTTCACCGGCGCTTTCGCGACCAACCCGGTCAACGGCACGGCGATCCCGATCTTCATCGCCGACTACGTGCTGGCCGGCTACGGCACCGGCGCGATCATGGCGGTGCCCGGCCAGGACGAGCGCGACTGGGCGTTCGCGGAGGCCTTCGACCTGCCCATCATCCGTACGGTGGAAGCGCCGGAAGGTTTCGACGGACCCTTCACCGGCGAGGGACCGGCGATCAACAGCGACTGGCTGAACGGCATGGGCGTCGCCGACGCGAAGGCGGCGATGATCTCCTGGCTGGAGGAGAACGGTCACGGCCGGGGCGCGACCACCTTCCGCCTGCGCGACTGGCTGTTCAGCCGGCAACGCTACTGGGGCGAGCCGTTCCCGATCGTCTACGACGAGAGCGGCCTGCCGATCGCGCTGCCCGAGTCGATGCTGCCCGTCGAACTGCCGGAGGTCGACGACTTCTCGCCGCGCACCTTCGACGCGGACGACGCGGACAGCGAGCCGGAGACGCCGCTGTCGCGCAAGAAGGACTGGGTGCGGGTCGAGCTGGACCTGGGCGACGGCCCGAAGACCTACACCCGCGAGACCAACACCATGCCGCAGTGGGCCGGCTCCTGCTGGTACGAGCTGCGTTATCTGGATCCGCGCAATGACAAGGCGCTGGTCGAGAAGGAGAACGAGGCCTACTGGATGGGCCCGCAGGGTCCGGGCGACCCGGGCGGCGTCGACCTGTATGTCGGCGGTGTCGAGCACGCGGTCCTGCACCTGCTGTACGCCCGCTTCTGGCACAAGGTCCTGTTCGACCTGGGCCACGTCTCGTCCTTCGAGCCGTTCCGCAAGCTGTTCAACCAGGGCTACATCCAGGCGTACGCCTTCCGCGACGCCCGCGGCATGATCGTGCCCGCCGACGATGTCGTCGAGCGCGACGGCAAGTGGTACTACGGCGAGCAGGAGGTCGTCCGCGAGTACGGCAAGATGGGCAAGGGCCTGAAGAACGTCGTCACCCCGGATGAGATGTGCGACGAGTACGGCGCCGACACGTTCCGGGTGTACGAGATGGCGATGGGCCCGCTGGACGTCTCGCGCCCCTGGGACACCCGCGCGGTGGTCGGGTCGCAGCGCTTCCTGCAACGGGTGTGGCGCCTGATCATCGACGAGGCGACCGGTGAGGTGCGGGCCACCGAGACCCCGCTGGACCCGAAGACCCGCCGGGCGCTGCACCAGACCATCGCCGGCGTCCGCGAGGACATGGACGAGCTGCGCTTCAACACGGCGATCGCCAAGCTGATCCAGCTGACCAACACGCTGACGCCGATGGAGACGACGTCGCGCGAGGCGGTCGAACCGCTGGTGCTGATGATGTCGCCGTTCGCGCCGCACCTGGCCGAGGAGCTGTGGCGCAAGCTGGGCCACGACGGCACGCTGGCGTACGCCGACTTCCCGGTCGCCGACCCGGCCCAGCTGGTCGCGGAGTCGGTCACCTACCCGGTGCAGGTCAACGGCAAGGTGCGCGGCCGGGTCGAGGTCGCGCCGGACACGGCCGAGGCCGAGGTCCGGGAGGCTGCGCTGGCCGCGGTCGCCGAGGCACTGGGGGACCGCGAGCCCCGCAAGGTCATCGTGGTCCCGGGACGCCTGGTGAGCGTCGTCGTCTGACCCTGGGCATTCGTCTGACCCTGGTCATGAAAAGGGCCCGCCGCGCAGGTGCGCGGCGGGCCCTTCTGTTTGGTCTCAGGCGGCCGCGACGGCCGCGGTGCGGCGGGCGGCCAGGCGCCAGCGGAGGACGATCGCGGTGGTCAGGCCGAAGCCGATGGCGGCCGGCGCCAGGGTCAGCGGGCTCATCGAGCCAGGCGAGGTCACCGCGGCGCCGATCACGGCGTAGGAGACCGCGGACGGGACAGCGGCCAGGGTCGTGCCGAGCAGGTAGCGCATGCGGCAGACCGACGTCGTGCCGTACGCGTAGCCGATCAGGCCATACGGCGCGAGGGGGAGGAAACGCACCAGCAGCACCGCGGCCAGCCCGCGGCGGTTGAGCCAGCCGTCGAGGCGGGCCATCCGGCCGCCGGCCTTGGCGCCGAGCACGCCCCGGCCCGCCCAGCGGCCCGCGTAGTAGGTGGCGATCGCCGCGATCACCGCGGCGGCCAGCGCGGCGGCCGCGCCCGTCGCCGGGCCGAGGAGTGCGCCGCAGGCGAGGGTGATCGCCGTCCGTGGCACCAGCACCGACAGCAGCAGCCCGCCCACCACGGCGACGGCGACGGCGGCAGCGGGGCCGAGGGACAGCACCGAGTCGGCGACCGACTGGAGCGGGAGAGCGGCGGCGGCCGCGCCCAGCGCGACGACGACGGCGGCGAGGACGCCGAAGCGGGCGAGGCGGTGGCGCCACCCGATCGGCGTGTCCGGGGTCTGCTGGCTGGCCTGAGGGTCCGCGGCGGGAGACGGCGCGCCCGGCGGGGCGATCAGGGAGTCAGTCATGCAGGCGTACCGCCCCTACTTCTCGTCGGTCCAGGAGAACTTCTGGTCAGGCGTGGATTCGGGTCATACGGCGCCCGCTGCCGCGAGCCGCTCGTCCCGGAGCCGGTTGGCCCAGGTGTCGTCGAGCGGTTGAAGACTATCCGCGCCGGTCGCCCAACGCAGTAGCAGATCGGCTATAGCTGGGTTGCGGGCGAGCGCCGGGCCGTGCGCGTACGTGCCGAGGATCTTGCCGTGCCACGCGCCCTCGGTCTGACCGTCGTTGCCGATGCCGGCGGTGACCCGGGCCAGCGGTGTGACGCCGGGGCCGAGGTGGGTGCGCCCGCCGTGGTTCTCGAAGCCGGTCAGCGGGGGCAGGCCCAGCCGCGGGTCGATGTCGCCGCGCACCTCGCCGACCGCCCGGGTCTCGCCCCGGTCGGAGCTGAGGTCCAGCAGGCCGAGCCCGGCGCAGGTGGCGCCCTTGGCGGAGAACGAGGTGCCGAAGAGCTGGTAGCCGGCGCAGACTGCCAGCACGGCCGCGCCCTGGGCCACCGCGCGGTGCAGGCCGCCGTCGGCGATGAGCCGCTGGGCGGCCAGCGCCTGCGGGCCGTCCTCGCCGCCGCCGATCAGATAGATGTCGGCGGTGGTGGGCATCGGCTGGTCGGAGCGGACCTGGTAGGTCTCGACCGGGATGCCGCGCAGCTGGGCCCGACGGGCCAGGATCAGCATGTTGCCCCGGTCGCCGTAGGTCGACAGCAGGTCCGGATAGATCCAGACGATGCGTAGCACGCTCTCAGTCACGATTTGTCCTCGGTTTTCCGCCGCGGGAAGGCTCAGTTGACACGGTCCAGCTCCGCTCGGATGTCTTGGAACGCCGTGTAGTTGGCGATCACTTCGAGGCGGCCCGGCGGAGTGGCCCGGAGTGCCTCGTCGAAGGATTTAACGTGCCGGAAGGCCACATCGTTCACTTCCAGCCGGACCGCGAGGTCGTAGGCGCGGTCGCCGGTGATCAGGACGGGCCGTCCGCGCAGCGGCGAGAAGTCGACGTCGTAGAGCCAGGAGGTGTCGAAGCCGTCGGGGTCGCGGGCGTTGATGGAGAGCAGTGTGGGGGCCAGCTCGGCCATGTCGAAGGCCTCGAGCCAGCTGGCCGGGTTCTTCGCCAGCAGCAGGCGGATGGTGCGCCCGTCGCGTTCCACCTGGGCGTAGCGGCCGGCGACCGACGCCACGCTCGCGAGCCGGGGGACGGCCTCGATGGGGCGTACGCCGAATTCCGCGGCGAGGGCCAGCGCGGTGGCCGCGTTGCCGAGGTTGACCTGGCCCGGCAGCTGGAGCTTGACCAGGTGCCAGTCGCCCCTGGGGTCGAGCACACCCTCGTCCTCGACCGTCCACTGCGCCTGGGGCCGGCGCAGGGGGCAGCCGGTGCACCACCAGTCGCCGTTCGCGCGCTGGATGGAGCCGCCGCACTCGGGGCAGACCCACGAGTCGTCCGTCCACCGCTGACCGGCGCTGAACCAGGTGACGTGCGCGGTGTTGACCGCCGACCAGACCACCATCGGGTCGTCGGCGTTGGCGACCACGTGCACGTCCGGGTGGGCGGCGAGGGCGGTGCGCCACATCTGCGCCATCATCGCCACCTCCTTGGCCCGGTCGAGCTGGTCGCGGGAGAGGTTGAGCAGGGCGACCACGCGCGGGTTGGTCTCGTTGATCACCTGGGCGAGGTAATGCTCGTCGACCTCGAGGACGGCGAACGGGGTCGACCCGGCCTTGGCCAGCGCGGAGGTGTGCCCGGTGGGCATGTTGGCGCCGAACGAGTTGGTGGCGACCGGTCCCAGGACGCCGAGCGCCGCGGCGGCGAAGCGGGTCGTGGTGGTCTTGCCGTTGGTGCCCGACACGAGCGCGATCGCCCGGCCGGCGGCGAGGTTCCGCAGCAGGTCAGGGTCGATCTTGAGGCCGATCCAGCCCCCGATCACCGAGCCGTCGCCTCGTCCCGCGGCCCGTGAGAGGGCCGCGGCCGTGCGCGACACGGAGGTCGCAAGCTTGGCCCGCAAGGGCAATTTCCCGTCCGTCACGGCGACGAGGGTACCGGAAACGGACACTACGTCGAGTGGCCGCGAGTGCGACACCGTCCGTCCGGCGGCCGATCGGCCGAACGGTTGATCGGCTTTGGTCGTCCAGAGTGGTGTTTGGGCCGGTGAGAAGGTTTGCGGGGGCATTCGCCCGACATTGCTCCCATCCATGATCAGACGTGCCTTCGCCTTTTATGTGTTCTGTTTCACCCGTAACTTTCACCTGACTGTAATCAGGCACACACGCATTGTGGCGGCATATGTCACAGCCCGGTCTCAAACCGGACACTGTCCACTGTGCCAAATACGAAGAGTGACGATGCGGGGGCATGCGGTGGATCGAGAAATCCGGTAGGCAGGGTGTGCCGGTGAGCGACCGCCCACCGCTCGCACCGCACGGATCACGCCGAGCCCTGCCCCGATCCAGGCGGTACGACCACGAGTACGCGCACAACCACACAGGCATACGGGGGCAGGGACGGGGGACCCATATCCGGTCCGCACCGGGTCGCGAGACCCGGCGGACCTTGGGGTGAAGTCGCCATCCGGCGGCCGGGCACACCTTCCCGCCCGAACCCGACAGCTAACCTCGCAGGCGTGCCGGAGGGAATCATCTACCGTGCACGAACGCAGTTCGAGCCGGGGCCGCCGCATGTCCACCGGCACCGGAACCGTCGCACTGTCCCTGGGTCTCTGCCTCTGCGCCGGCCAATTGGTCGCCACACCGGCAGTCGCCGCCGCCGCTCCCGTCGTCACGGCGGTCTCGGCGAAGCCCGTCAAGCCCCGTATCACCGCCTCGTACAGCAAGCGGACGGTCAACTGGGGCTCGAAGGTCCGCGTGACCACGAAGCTGATCGACCCCAGGACCGGCAAGAAGCTGGTCCGCGGCTGGGTACGTCTCCAGTCGAAGGTCAACGGCAAGTGGAAGACCTGGGACCGACGGAAGAATTCCTCGGGAATGGTCACGTTCACCACCAAGCCTGGCAAGACGATGTGGTTCCGCACGTCTTACGAGGGCCAGAGCGGGGTCGCGCCCAACACCTCCTCGGCCGTCAAGATCACTGTCAGGTCCGGTGGCGCGAAGATCCTCGCCGAGGCCAAGAAGCACCGGGGCGCCCGCTACAGCTACGGCGCATCCGGGCCCAACCGCTTCGACTGCTCGGGCTACACGAAGTACGTCTACAAGAAGGCAGTCGGCAAGAAGCTGCCGCACAGCGCGAACGGGCAGCAGAAATACGGCAAGAAGGTCAGCAAGAGCAACAAGCAGGTCGGTGACCTGATCATCTTCCGTAACGGCTCGCACGGTTACCACGCCGCCATCTACGCGGGCGGTGGCTACATGTACGACTCGCCGCGTCCGGGCATGACGGTCGGCAAGCACAAGATCTGGAGCAACAACTACGTCGTTCGGCGCCTCGCCGCCTGACGCGATGCGGTAAAGGTAAAGCAGTACGACAGTTCAGTGGGGCGTGACCCGGTTCGGGTCGCGCCCCACTGTCGTTGTCGCTTCGCGCGGTCGCTCATTTCCTCCACTTCGCTCCCCACGATTCCTCCACTTCTCTCCCCAAGGGCGTTTCGCGCGTGCGGAACGTCCTTTTTCGGTGGAGTTTCGTGCCCGACTGGGCGGCTTGTCGGAAAGTGGACCATGATCGGAGGCGGCAAACCCTCCACCCCGGCTCCACCGCGTCTGACGTGCGCATTCATCCGCGAATCCGGTTCGCAGACGGGCCGATTCCGGTTGCGAGTGGAGGGAAGTGGAGTAGAGTGGAGCGCAGTGGCAGGCCGGAGCGGACCTGCCGGCCCGAGCGAACCGGCGGACCGCACCAGACATTCCATAAGCGGCGCCACAGGGCAGGGGGGTTTGGCCGATGTTCCTCGGCACACACACCCCGCGCCTGGACGACAAGGGTCGGCTGATTCTTCCGGCGAAGTTCCGGGACGAGCTGGCGGGAGGTGTCGTGATCACCAAGGGGCAGGAACGTTGCCTGTACGTGTTCCCGATGCCGGAATTCCAGCGGATCGCGGGGCAGCTGCGCGACCAACCGGTCACCAACAAGGCCGCCCGGGCATACAGCCGGGTGTTCTTCGCCAGTGCGCACGACGAGATCCCCGACAAGCAGGGCCGGGTAACCATCCCGGCGCACCTGCGGGAATACGCGGCTCTCGACCGTGAACTCGTGGTGATCGGTGCGAGTACGCGAGTGGAGATCTGGGACAGACAGTCCTGGGAGCAGTACCTCTCGGCGAGCGAGGACGACTTCGCCGACATCGAAGAGGGGGTGCTGCCCGGCGGCCTGTAGGCGTGGCTACCTGTCGGCCGCCGATGCGGTCCGGACGTCGCTGCCGCCGTACTGCGAGATCTCCAGCCGCTCCCGCTCCTGGCGCCTCTTCCCCGGTGCCAGGCGTGTGTCCGGTGGGGCGCGCCCGATGGCAACGGGCACGAGCGGATGGGGATCTGGCGGTACGGAAGACGATCGGACGCGGCTCGGGCAAGGTCGCGTGGCACGCGGGAAAGAGCAGGACGATGGGGGTCGACATGGGGGAGCCGCGCGGCACGCACGTGCCGGTGCTGCTCGAGCGCTGCCTCGAGCTGCTCGCCCCCGCGCTCGACCGTCCGGGTGCGGTGCACGTCGACTTCACGCTGGGCCTGGGCGGGCACGCCGAGGCCGTGCTGGAGCGGTATCCGGACGCGGTCCTCATCGGACTCGATCGGGACCAGGAGGCGCTCGCGCACTCCCGGCACCGACTCCAGCGCTTCGCCGATCGCGTCCATCTGGTCCACGCCGTCTACGACGAGCTCCCGGAGGTCCTCGCGGACCTCGGGCGCCCGGTTTTCCACAGTGGGCTTTTCGACCTGGGCGTGTCCTCGTTGCAGCTCGACGAGGCGGACCGCGGCTTCGCGTATGCCAAGGACGCGCCGCTCGACATGCGGATGGACCAGTCGCGGGGCGCTACCGCGGAGGAGGTCGTCAACGGCTACGAGCCGGGCGAGCTCGTCCGGATCCTGCGGGTGTACGGCGAGGAGAAGTTCGCGCCGCGCATCGTCTCGGCGATCGTGCGGGAGCGGGCCAAGGCGCGGATCGTCTCGTCCGCCCGGCTCGCCGAGCTGGTGCGGGACGCCATCCCGGCCGCCGCGCGGCGGACGGGTGGAAATCCCGCGAAAAGAACGTTTCAAGCACTACGTATTGAGGTAAATGCGGAGCTCACCGCGCTCGAGTCGGCGGTGCCATCCGCGCTGGACCACTTGGCCCCGAAGGGGCGCCTTGTAGTCATGTCGTATCAGTCGTTGGAGGACCGGATCGTCAAGCGCGCCCTGGCCGAGAGGGCGCGCAGCACCGGGCCGATCGACCTGCCGGTCGAGCTGCCCGGGACGGGACCGAGCCTGCGGCTGCTGACGCGCGGCTCGGAACCGCCCACGGAGGCGGAGGTTGCGGAGAATCCGCGCGCCGCGTCGGTCAAGCTCCGCGCCGCGGAGCGGATCGACGACAAGGACCAGGGACACGGGGCCGCCCGCGAACGGCCCCGGATGTCCGTGCACGGGGGACGAGGGCGGCGACGCCCGGGGGAACGCCAGGAGGGGGAGGGACATTGAGCGAGCGCATGACCACTGCGCCGCGGTCGGGGGGCCGGACCGCGGAGCGAGTGGACAAGGGCCGGCGCACGCCGGCCGACACGTTGGGAGCGACGCGGGGGGCGCGTCAGTTCCCGATCGAGGGGACCACCGCGCTGAAGCTCGACGCCGAGCAGCAGCGGGACACGGCCGCGCCGCCGCGCCTGCGGGTCGCGCCGCCGGCACCGATCAACGCGCCGCGGGCGCCGTTCATCGCGCTGGTGGTGGCGGTCGTCGTGGCCGGTGTGCTGGGCGTCTTGCTGATCAACACCAAGACGGCGGAGAACTCGTTCAAGCTCGACACGCTGGAGAAGCAGCAGGCCGATCTGAACGCGCGCCAGCAGGCGCTGGAGAACGAGATCGCGGCCAACAACATGCCGGGCAGCCTGGACGTGGCCGCGCGGCGGCTCGGCCTGGTCAAGGCCGATTCGCCGGCCTACATCCGGCTGCCGGACGGCAAGGTGTTCGGCGTGCCGAAGCCGGGCAGCGGGCCGAAGGCCGTGACCGCCCAGGACCCGGCCGCCAAGCCCGCGGAAAAGCCCGCGTCCACGGCGGGCAACAGCGCGTCCACCCAGGACGCCACCACCCGGGACGTGACGCCGGGTCAGGCTGTGCCGGGTCAGGCTGTGCCGGGTCAGGCTGTGCCGGGTCAGGGCACGCTTCCCGCAGCCGGGCGGTAGCGCGGTGACGCCGCCCTCCACGCTCCCGCCGCGCGGGGCCCGCGCCCCCCGGCGCGGCGCATCTTCTGAGGACCAGACTTCCGGCGAGGGCGAGCCGAGCCGCGGCTTCGGCGGCATCGGCGACGCGCGGGCCTACACCCCGCGCGGCCGGACCGTTCGCGAGGGCGACCAGCGCACGCGGTCGCCGCGGGCCGGCCGCAACAGCGAGGTGCGACCGGCGTTGCAGGTGCTCGACGGCGGGCGGCCGGCGCCGGAACGCCGCCGGGACGCCGAGGAGGACCTTCCGCCGCAGCGGCGTGGCCGCAACGACGGCGACGCGGAGACCACCCGTGGGCGTAACCGCCGTGGCACGGACGACGCGGGCTCCCGGCGGACCGGCCGGGGGCGGGACGCGGCACCTGGCGGGGAGACCGCCCGGGGCGGCAAGCAGTCGGCACGCGAACGCGAGACCGGCGACGGGGAGGCGGGCGGGCGCGACCGGTCGACCCGGACCGGCCGCACAGCGGACCGCGGGCGGGTTCAGGCGGGTCGCGGTGAGCCGACGCGCACGACCGCGGGTGCCGGCCGGGGTCGGCCGACCGCCAACCCGCGCCGGGTCTCCACCGGGCGCACGGAGGCGGGACGGGATCGCCGGACCCCCGGGCCACGGCGTGCGGGCGGGACCCGACCCGGCGCCGCCCCGCCGCGGATCGGCGACCGGCGCCCCAAGCCGGCCGTCCCGGCCGAGCCGCCGAGGCTGGCCAACAGCGCCAAGCGGTTGCGGCTGGGCACGGTGCTGGCAATGGCGCTGTTCGTGATGATCGGCGTACGGCTGGTCGTGTTGCAGGTCATGGACTCACCGGCCGCCGCGCAGAGCCTGCTGGAGCAGCGCAAGAACCGGCTGACCGAGGTCGTGCTGGCCGCACCGCGAGGCAGCATCCTGGACCGTTCCGGCGCCGTGCTGGCGCACAGCGTCGAGGCCCGGTACGTCTACGCCGACCCGGAGCTGGTCAAGGACCCGGTCCAGGCGGCGACGCAGCTCTCGCCGCTGCTCGGCGTGCCGAAGTCCGAGCTGGTGAGGCTCATGGCGAAGAAGAAGCGCCCCGGCGGCGGCGCGTCCCGCTTCGAGTTCCTGGCCCGTGGCGTCGACATCGCGGTCGCGGACAAGATCGAGAAGCTGAACCTGGCCGGCATCGGGTCCCGGCGCGACGAGCGTCGCGACGTGCCCGGCGCGGATCTGGCCGCGAACCTGATCGGCTTCACCGGCGAGGACCACACCGGACTGGAGGGCATCGAGGCCCGCTACGACGAGCTGCTGCGCGGCACCAACGGCCTCAAGGTGTACGAGACCGGGCGCGGCGACCTCGCCAAGGAGATCCCCGGCGGTTACCGCCGCGAGACGCCGGCCGCGCCGGGCTCGTCGCTCCAGCTCACCATCGACCGGGACCTGCAGTTCGAGGTGCAGCGCTACCTCAGCCAGCGGATGGAGAAGATCAACGCGACGGTTGCCGGTGCGGTGGTCCTGGACGTGCAGACCGGCGAGGTGCTGGCGCAGGCCAGCTACCCGCCCTACAACGCCCAGAAGCCGCGCGACTTCATGCCAAAGGAGCGCGAGGACGCGGTCTCCAGCGTGATCTCCGACCCGGGCTCGACGCACAAGGCGTTCACCATCGGCGCGGCCATGCAGGAAGGCCTCATCGACAAGAACTCCGACATCGTCGTCGGCAAGGGGATGCGGCTCGGCGGGAAGCTGTTCACCGACACGCATCCCTTCCCGAGCGGCACGAAGCTCAGCATTCCGCAGGTCCTGGCGTACTCGTCGAATGTGGGCTCGATCCGCATCGGCCAGAAGCTGGGCAAGGAGAAGCTGTACGAGTACCAGCAGAAGTTCGGTCTGGGCCGGCCCACCAACGAGGGCATGCCCGGCGAGGCGTCCGGCCGGTTGCTGCACCCGGACGAGTGGAGCGGCTCGGCCTGGGGCTCGGTGCCGATCGGGCACAGCGTCGACGCGACCCTGCTGCAGATGGCCGCCGGCTACGGCGCGATCGCCAACGACGGCGTATATATCCAGCCGCACCTGATCAAGGCCACCATCTCCGGACGCGACGGTACGGTCACGCCCGCCGCGCCGCCGGAGACGCACCGGGTGCTCGACGCCCAGGTGGCCCGCGACCTGCGCGAGATGATGGAGGCGGTCGTCGACTCCAAGGGCGCCACCGGCACAGCGGCCAAGGTCGAGGGCTACCGGGTCTCCGGCAAGACCGGCACGGGCAGCCTGCTGGTCGACGGCCAGTACACCAACCACAACGCGGGATCGTTCATCGGCATGGCGCCGGCCGAGAAGCCGCGTTTCGTCGTCGGCGTCTTCGCCGACGTCCCGAACGGCACCGGCGGCGTCATCGCCGCGCCGGCCTTCAGCAAGATGATGGGATCGGCGCTGCTGCACTACCGCGTCCCCCCGTCGGGCACGAAGCCGCCGACGTTCCGGTGGAAGGAGTGAGCCACGCGGATGGGGTTCGTCGCCGGATCCGCCTGAGCGGGTAGGGTCTGACGCCGTGTCCGGCATTCCCCGTCCCCAGACCGCCAGGTCGTTCCGGCTGGCCGACCTCGCGGCGCTGGTCGACGCGGAGTTCGCCGGCGCGGACGCCACGGTCACCGGCGTCACGCACGCCAGCGGCGAGGTCTGTCCCGGCGATCTGTACGCCGCGCTGCCCGGCACCCGCCGGCATGGCGCCGAGTTCGCCACGGCCGCGGCCGCCGCGGGTGCCACCGCCGTGCTGACCGACCCGGCCGGCCGCGACACCGCGGCCGCCGCCGGGCTGCCCGTCCTGACGGTGTCCGATCCCCGCGCGGTGCTGGGCACGACGGCCTCAGCGATCTACGGCGACCCGTCCGCGAAGCTGACCGTCATCGGGCTGACCGGCACGGCGGGCAAGACCAGCACCGCCTACCTGGCCGACGCGGGCCTGCGCGCCGCCGGGCTGACCACCGCCCTGATCGGCACGGTCGAGACCCGCCTCGGCGACCTGGCGGTGAAGAGCGCCCGGACCACTCCGGAGGCCACCGACCTGCACGCCATGCTCGCCGTCGCGGTGGAGCGCGGGGTCACCGCGGTGGTGATGGAGGTGTCCAGCCACGCGCTCGTGATGGGCCGCGTCGGTGGCGTCCGCTTCACCGTCGGCGGGTACACCAACTTCGGCCAGGACCACCTCGACTTCCACGCCAGCGCGGAGGAGTACTTCGCGGCCAAGGCGAAGCTCTTCGACGGCCGCTGCCGCTTCGAGGTGCTCAACGCCGACGACCCGGCGCTGCGACCGCTCGTCAAGCCGCACACCATCGGGTACTCGGCGTCCGGAGACCCGGCGGCCACCTGGTTCGCCACGGACATCCGCGGTGACGCCGCCGGCCAGCGCTTCACCGCGCACGGCCCCGACGGAGAAGTGCCGGCCGGGGTGGCGCTGCCCGGGCGGCACAACGTCGCCAACGCGCTGCTCGCGCTCGCCTCGCTGGTCGCGGCCGGCATCGCACCGCGGATCGCCGCACACGGCATCGCGGCCTGCCCCGGTGTGCCGGGCCGCCTCGAGCGGGTCCACTCCCCGGGCGATGTGACCGGCATCGTCGACTACGCCCACAAACCGGATGCGATCGTGGCCGCGCTGACCGCGCTGCGGGACGTCGCCTCCGCCCGCGGCGGCTCCCTGGTCTGTGTCGTCGGCGCCGGCGGCGACCGCGACACGGGCAAGCGCCCGCTGATGGGCGCGGCCGCGGCGCGTGGCGCGGACGTCGTCGTGGTCACGGACGACAATCCCCGCACCGAGGATCCGGCCGCCGTACGCGCCGCGGTCAGGCGGGGTGCGGAGCAGGCCGGGGCGAATGCAAAGATCATCGAAGTGGCGGGCCGTCGGGCCGCCATCGACGAGGCGGTACGGCTAGCCGGTCCCGGCGACGTCGTTGCCGTACTAGGCAAGGGACACGAACGAGGCCAGGAGGTGAACGGCGCGGTGCTGCCGTTCGACGATCGGATCGAGCTCGCCGCCGCGCTGGCCGGGCGTAGGGGTGGTGCTTCTTGAACCGCATGACGCGGGACGGGATCGCCGCCGAGGAGGTAGGCCCGTGAGGGCAGTCATCGTCGCGGCCGCGGTCGCGTTCATCATCTCGCTGTTCGGCACCCCGGTCGCCATCCGCGTGTTCACCGCGCTCAAGGCCGGCCAGCCGATCCGCTCGGTCGGCCCGGCCAGCCATCAGGGCAAGAAGGGCACGCCCACGATGGGCGGTGTCGCGTTCATCGTCGCGACGGTGCTCGCGTACGTGGCCGGGCACGCCGCCCTGGCCACACTGCCCGAGGCGCAGATCGCCCAGGTGCCGCCGACGATGACGGCGCTGGTGCTGCTGGGCCTGTTCGTCTTCTGCGGGGCGGTCGGCTTCCTGGACGACTTCCTCAAGGTGCGCAAGCGGCACTCCGGCGGGCTCAGCGCCAAGGGCAAGCTGCTGGGGCAACTGCTGGTCGGCGGCGGACTCGGCGTCGTGGCGCTCTTCTGGAAGAGCACCAACGGGCAGACCGTGGCGAGCGAGCACATCTCGTTCATCCGCGACATCAGCTTCCTCGACGTCGGCAAGGTCGGCTCGGTGCTGGTGTTCGTCTTCGTCATCATGTCGATGTCGAACGGCGTGAACCTGACCGACGGCCTCGACGGCCTGGCCACCGGCGCGTCGATCCTGGTGCTCGGGGCGTACACGCTGATCGGGTTCTGGCAGTATCGCCACTGGTGTGGTGACACCGCGTACACGGGTCGCTACTGCTACGAGGTGCGTGACCCGCTGGAGGTGGCTCTGATCGCGGCCGCGGCGGCGGGCGCCTGCGTCGGGTTCCTCTGGTGGAACACCTCTCCGGCGCGGATCTTCATGGGTGACACGGGCGCCCTGGGCCTGGGCGGTCTCATCGGCGGCCTGGCCATCGCGACCCGGACCACGCTGCTGTCGATCATCATCGGCGGCCTGTTCGTCATCATCACGATGTCGGTCGTGATCCAGATCATCTCGTTCAAGACCACCGGCAAGCGCGTCTTCCGGATGTCGCCGCTGCAGCACCACTTCGAGCTGGCGGGCTGGAGCGAGGTCAACATCGTGGTCCGGTTCTGGATCGTCGCCGGCATCTGCGTCGCGATCGGGCTGGGCCTGTTCTACAGCGACTTCCTGCGCGTCATGGGATAGATCTCCCGCGACACGCCACGGCGGTAGCCTCGGCGTGGCGTGTCGCGCCACCATGATGGTGGGCATGGGGGAGGACAAGCCAGAGGCCCGGACCACGGTCACCGTGTCGCCGGCCGCGACCGTGCAGCCCGCGTCGCCGCCGGCCCGACCGAAGACGCTCAGCCAGCAGTTGCTGCCCGCGGTGCACGGGCTGCTCGCACGGCCCCTGTCCTCGTACTACCTGCTGATCGCCAGCTCCGTGCTGCTGCTGGTGATCGGCCTGACCATGGTGTTCTCCGCGACCAGCGTCATGGCGTACGCGGAAAAGGGCAGTGCCTTCGGCGCCATCCGCAACCAGCTGGTCTTCGCGGTGCTGGGCCTGGTGGGCTTCTGGGTCTGTCAGCGCCTGCCGGCGGGCACCCTGCGTTTCTTCGGGGTCTACGTCCTCGGCGCCGCGGTCGTGCTGCTCGGGGTCCTGGACCTGCTGATGGCCCTCAAGGCGGTGGGGATCCTCAAGGTGCCGTCGCTCGGCCCGCTGCGCGCGGAGCTGCTCTGGCTCTACATCGGGCCGGTCGGCATCCAGCCCTCCGAGCTCGCCAAGCTGGGCGTGGTGCTCTGGGGCGCCGACATCATCGCCCGCAAGGGCGCGTCGCTCGGGTACTGGCGCGAGCTGTCGATGCCGCTGTTCCCGGCGGTCGGCCTGCTGTTCGTCCTCGTCGGCTACAACGACCTGGGCACGATGCTGGTCGTGCTGGCGCTGATCATCGGCCTGCTCTGGGCGGCCGGGGTGCGCCTGCGGGTGTTCGCGGCGCTGGGCGTGCTGGGGCTCGCCGGCATCGGCCTGCTGGTCGCCGCCGCCTCCCGCGGCGCCGGCTCCGGCTCCGCGGGTGAGCCGAACTACCGGTTACTGCGGCTGACCACGTTCCTGAAGTCGCCGGAGGACTGCAACTTCGACCTTTGCTACCAGATCCTGCAGGGCCGCTCGGCCATCTACGAGGGTGGCTGGTTCGGCGTCGGGCTCGGCAAGGGCGCCCTGAAGTGGAACTGGCTGCCCGCGGCCGAGAACGACTTCATCTTCGCCGTGGTCGCCGAGGAGCTCGGCGTGGTCGGCTGCATGGTGATCGTGGCGCTGTTCGCGGTGCTCGCCTACACCGGCTTCCGGATCGCCCGCCGCGTCGACGACCCGTTCCGGCGGCTCGCCGCGACGGGCATCACCACCTGGCTCGTCGCCCAGGCGGTCATCAACATCGGCGGAGTGGTCGGCCTGCTGCCGATCACCGGCCTGCCGCTGCCGTTCATCTCCGCCGGTGGCAGCGCGCTGGTGGTGACGATGGCCGGCGTCGGCATCCTCGCCTCCTTCGCCCGCGCCGAGCCGGAGGCCGCCCGGGCCCTGCACGCCCGTCCGCCCGCCCGATGGGTGCGACTAGTGTGGGCTCCGCTGCCGCCGCTCCCCCCGCCGCGGCGGCCGGGTCCGTCGCGCCCAAGCGCCCGTAAGCCGGGGGGTGTGGGGAGACGGTGATGGGTGTGCTGCGGTCTGTCGTGCTCGCCGGGGGTGGCACCGGCGGCCACATCTATCCGCTGCTCGCCTTCGCCGACGCGCTGCGCCGTCACTTCCCCGAGGTGCGCATCACCACCCTGGGCAGCCCGAAGGGCATGGAGAACGACCTCATCCCGCCGGCCGGATACGACCTGCGGGTGATCCCGGCGTTCCAGTTGCCGCGCGCGATCAACCTCGACCTGCTGCGCACCCCGGACCGGATGTACAAGTCCGCGCAGGCCGCCGCGAAGATCCTGCGGGAGGTCCAGGCCGAGGTCGTGGTCGGCTTCGGCGGGTACGTGTCGGTGCCGGCATACCTGGCGGCCTGGCGTCGCGAGGTGCCGATCGTCATCCACGAGGTCAATGTCCCACCGGGCGTGGCCAACCGGATGGGGATGAAGTTCACCAAGAACGTCGCGGTGGGCTTCCCCAACCAGCCGAAGGCCGCCGAGTCGCTGCGGGACGCCCGGGTGGTCGGCGTGCCGCTGCGGACGGCCATCGCCCGGCTGGACCGCGCCGCGCTGCGCCCCGAGGCGCTCCGGCACTTCGGCCTGCGCCCCGACCTGCCGGTGCTCTTCGTCTCCGGCGGGTCCTCGGGCGCCCGCACGATCAACCTGGCGGTGGCCGGGGCGGCCAAGAAGCTCGCCCACGCCGGCATCCAGGTGCTGCACGTGCAGGGCGGGCGCAACGACCCGTTCGAGGTACCCAGCGACCTGCCGGTGCCGTACGTCGTGGTGCCGTACCTGTCGGACATGCAGCTCGGTTACGCGGCCGCCGACCTGATGCTCTGCCGTGGCGGGGCGATCACGGTCGCCGAGACCACGGCGATCGGCGTGCCCGCCGTCTACGTGCCGTACCCGCACAGTAACCAGGAACAGAAGCGCAACGCTCTGCCGGTCGTTGAATCCGGTGGTGGGCTGCTCGTCGACAACGCCGAGCTGACTCCGGAGTGGATTGAGCGTACGGTCATCCCGCTGGCCCGCGACCCGCAGCGGCTTGCCACCATGGGCCGGGCGGCGGGGGCCTACGGCCGCCGCGACGGCGACGAGGCGTTGCTGGACTTCGTATGTGAGGCGGTCGCCCGCCGATGAACGATCTCGGATACAGGAGAGTGACCGCGTGAACACGGCGGAGCTGAAGCCGGCCGGCGGGTTGACCGCCGAGGACCTGGGCACCGTTCACCTCATCGGCATCGGAGGCGTCGGGATGGGCGGGCTCGCCCGCCTGCTGCTGACCCGGGGCATCCCGGTCTCCGGCAGTGAGCTGCGCGAATGGCCCGCCCTCGCGGCCCTGCGCGCGCTCGGCGGCACGGTGCACATGGCTCACGAGCCGGCCAACCTCGACGGCGTCGACACCGTCGTCTACTCCACCGCGATCCCGCAGGACCACGTGGAGATCGTCGAGGCGCGCCGGCGCGGCCTGCGGTTGCTGCACCGCTCCGAGGCGCTCGCGGCGGCGATGACCGGCCGGCGCACGATCGCCGTCGCCGGCACGCACGGCAAGACCACCACGACGTCGATCATGACCGTGATCCTCCAGCACGCCGGCGAGGACCCGTCGTTCGTCATCGGCGGCGAGATCTCCTCGGCCGGATCGAACGGCCACCACGGCACCGGCCCGTACTTCGTGGCCGAGGCGGACGAGAGCGACAGGTCGTTCCTGATCTACCGGCCGCACGTCTCGATCGTCACCAACATCGAGGGCGATCACCTCAACAACTGGGGCGACCTCGACGGGCTCAAGGCGGGGTTCCTGGAGTTCGCCGAGCTCTCCGACCCCGACGGCTTCGTCGTCACCTGCGCCGACGACGAGGGCGTACAGGAACTCATCGCGGCGCTGCGCGCCAAGGGCCGGACCGTCTACACGTACGGGGAGAGCGAGGACGCCGACCTCCGGCTGACCAACGTGGTCTCCTCCGTGCAGGGCGTGCGCTACCAGGCGACCCTCGACGGCAAGCCGCTCGGCGAGATCGCCCTCGCGCTGCCCGGCCGGCACATGGGCCTCAACAGCGCCGCCGCGGTGCTGACCGCCCTGCGGCTCGAGATTCCGCTGCGGAAGGTCACCGAGGCGCTCGAGTCCTTCCCCGGCGTGCGCCGGCGCTTCGAGCGCAAGGGCATGGCCGCGGGCGTACGGGTCTACGACGAGTACGCCTACCACCCGACCTCGGTCAAGGCGGCGCTGCGCACCCTGCGCGAGGTCGCCGGTGACGGGCGGCTCGTGGTGGTGTTCCAGCCGTACCGGGTCTATCGCACCCGCGACCTGCAGGCCGAGCTGGCCGAGGGGCTGGCGATCGCCGACGAGGTCGTCGTCATGGAGGTCTTCGGCCCGGGCGAGACCCGCGGCCCGGGCGAGGGCGGCGTCGCGTTGACGGCCGCGATCGACCTGCCGGCGGAGCGCAAGGTGTTCGTGCGGTCCTGGGAGGACGTGCCGGCCGAGGTGGTGCGGCGCAGTCGGCCCGGCGACGTGGTGGTGACCATGGGTGCTCCGCCGATCTCCCTGATGGGCGACGAACTGCTGGCCGCGCTGGCGGAGAGCTGATCCGACTTTTCGACGAGCTGCCGGCGGGCGGCCGGGCGACGGACACCGGGGGGTGCGATGAGCGACGGCGGCGGGCGCAACTGGCGGTTGGTGCGGGCGGACACTGACGCCGTGCCGCCGTCGGTGCGGCGGTTCATGGCACGCGCCCGGCAGCGCCGGCTGCGCGCGGCGCTGCCCTGGGCGGTCGGCCTCGGCGTGCTGGTCACCGTGGGCGCGCTGGTCTGGACCGTGTACGGCACGTCGGTGCTGGGCGTCCGCGAGGTCCGGATCGTCGGCACCGACACGCTGACCCCGTCGCAGGTCGAGGAGGCGGCCGCGGTTCGCATGAGCGAGCCGCTCGCCCGGGTCGACCTCGACGGGATCCGGGACCGGGTGCAGGCGCTGCCGGCCGTCGAGCGGGCGATCGTCACGCGCGGCTGGCCCGCCACGGTCGAGGTGCAGGTCGTGGAGCGTACGCCCGTGGCCGCCGTACCCGTGGGCAAGCAGTTCGCCCTCATCGATGTCGAGGGGGTCGCGTTCCGGACGGTCGCGAAGCGGCCGGGGGGACTGCCGGTCGCCAAGCTCGCCGCGCCGGGGCCGGCCGACATCAACACCCGG
This sequence comes from Actinoplanes sp. NPDC051346, assembly GCF_040682215.1. Classification (NCBI taxonomy): domain Bacteria; kingdom Bacillati; phylum Actinomycetota; class Actinomycetes; order Micromonosporales; family Micromonosporaceae; genus Actinoplanes; species Actinoplanes sp. NPDC051346. Next base: position 291,505 of record NZ_JBFBAJ010000008.1, read on the forward strand.
TCCGCGCTGGTGGTGCTCTCGTCGCTCACCGCCGAGCTGCGCGAGCAGCTCGTGTCGATCTCGGTGCCGGCGCCGGCGCAGGTCAGCCTCGGGTTGCGCAAGGACAGGACAATCATCTGGGGCGACGACACCGAGAGCGAGAAGAAGGCTCAGGTGGCGACCGCGTTGCTGGAGCGCAAGGGCGACACGATCGACGTGAGCGCGCCGACGGTGGTCACGATCCGGTAATCGGACAAGACACGCCAAACGGCTTATTACGTCGAAGGTTACGGCTGAGTCGGATACTCGCCTCATCAGCGGACGCCGACACGCCGCGTTGGTCCTTGGATCGGGCGACACGTCCGCTTACGTTGCCCCGAGAGGTTCAGTAGTTGACATAACACTAAGCCTCTAGTAGAGGGTGAGGGTTTCCTCGCCCTCCCTTGTACGGAGCGGACGTCGATGGCGGTTCTTGGCCGGACCGCTGGGGCCTCGACGTCCGCCAACCCTGGAAGGGAAGGCTGAGCCCGATGACACCTCCGCACAACTATCTTGCGGTCATCAAGGTCGTCGGCATCGGTGGCGGTGGCGTGAATGCCGTGAACCGCATGATCGAGGTAGGGCTCAAGGGAGTCGAATTTATCGCGATCAACACCGATGCCCAGGCGCTGCTGATGTCCGATGCCGACGTCAAGCTCGACGTCGGCCGCGAACTGACCCGCGGTCTCGGCGCCGGTGCGCAGCCCGAGGTCGGCAAGAACGCCGCCGAGGACCACCGCGATGAGATCGAAGAGGTTCTCAAGGGCGCCGACATGGTCTTCGTGACCTGCGGCGAGGGCGGCGGCACGGGTACGGGTGGGGCACCCGTGGTCGCGAACATCGCCCGCAAGCTCGGCGCGCTGACCATCGGCGTGGTGACCCGGCCGTTCTCGTTCGAGGGCAAGCGCCGCCAGGTCCAGGCCGAGTCCGGCATCGACGAGCTGCGCAACCAGTGCGACACGCTGATCGTGATCCCGAACGACCGGCTGCTGGCGCTCGGCGACCGCGGCATCAGCATGATGGACGCGTTCCGCCAGGCAGACCAGGTGCTGCTCTCCGGCGTGCAGGGCATCACCGACCTGATCACCACGCCGGGTCTGATCAACCTGGACTTCGCCGACGTCAAGAGCGTCATGAGCGGCGCGGGCAGCGCGCTCATGGGCATCGGCAGCGCCCGCGGGGACAACCGCGCGGTCGAAGCCGCCGAGAAGGCCATCTCCAGCCCGCTGCTCGAGCAGAGCATGGACGGCGCGCGCGGCGTGCTGCTCTCCATCGCCGGCGGCTCGGACCTCGGCCTCTTCGAGATCAACGACGCGGCGCAGCTGGTCACCGACGCGGCCCACCCGGACGCCAACATCATCTTCGGCGCGGTCATCGACGACGCGCTCGGCGACGAGGTGCGGGTCACCGTGATCGCCGCCGGCTTCGACGGGGGCACCCCGTCGTACAAGCCGTCGGAGCCGGCCCGCAAGGTGGTGCAGCAGCCGACGGCGCCGCCCGCGGTGACGCCCAGCGTCCCCGCGCCGGTCAGCCCGGCGGTGGTGACCCCGCCGGCCGCGGCGACCACGCCGCCGCCGCGGCGGGTGCTCTTCGACGACGTCGACGTGCCGGACTTCCTGAAGAACGGCTCCTGACGGCTTGCCGGAACAGGCACGCAGGGACGAGCTGGCCGCCTCGCTCGTCGAGGTGCGCGAGCGGATCGCGCGTGCCTGCACGGCGGCGGGACGTGACCCGGGCGACGTAGCCCTGGTCGCCGTCACCAAGACGTACCCGGCCGCGGACGTCGTGCTGCTGGCCGGGCTCGGCGTCACCGACGTCGGGGAGAACAAGGACCAGGAAGCCGCGGCGAAGGCGGCCGGGGTCGCCGAGGCGGGCGCCTCGGTGCGGTGGCACTTCGTCGGGCAGTTGCAACGCAACAAGGCCAACTCGGTGGTGCGCTACGCCGACGTGGTGGAGTCGGTCGACTCGCTGCGGCTGGCGTCCGCTCTGGACGCCGCCGCCGGCAGGCATCGGGACCGGCCGCTCGACGTGCTGATCCAGGTGAGTATCGACGGCGATCCGGAGCGCGGCGGGGCGATCGATCCGGTCACGGGTGGGTCGTCGGTCGAGCCGGGGCGGGAGCTGTGGCGGATCGCCGACTACGTGGCGTCCGCCGAGACGCTGCGGCTGCGGGGACTGATGGCGGTGGCGCCACGGGAGTGGGAACCGGCGCGGGCGTTCGAGGCGCTGGCCGCGACCGCCGCCCGGTTGCGGGCCGACCATCCGGACGCGACGGTGCTGTCGGCGGGCATGAGCGGCGATCTCGAGAAGGCCGTCCGGCACGGAGCGACACATGTGCGGATCGGCACTTCTTTACTCGGGATGCGAAACACGCTGCGGTAGCCTTGCGGCGGGCAGCAAACTACATACGTGTTGTTTACGCGCGACGTGCTCAGAGCCGCCGCGCCCGACGACGCAGCGTCGTTAGCGGGCGCCGGGGTCCGAAGGTTTGAAGATCACGGAATCCGTGCAAGGGGGGAAGCGGCACGCCCGGGGGAGTGGGCCGCACACGGATGGAGGTGGGGGGCATGGACGAGCGGTTCGGCGCCGAGCAGGGTCTGGTGATGGCATGAGCGCGCTGCGCAAGGCCGGCGTGTGGCTAGGCCTGGTCGAGGAGGACGACCAGTACGACGACCGTGGGTACCGCGAAGGCGGCTACCGCGAGCGGGAGCGTGACCGCGACCGTGACCGCGAGCGGGAGCGTGACTCCGGTTACCGCTACGCCGACGAGTACGCCGACGACGAGGACGACGTCGACGACGCGCCGTCGCTGCCACGGGCGCGCGCGTCCGAGCGGGGCAGCGGCCGGCTGGAGCGGGCCGCGGCGGCACTCGACCGCGAGGAGCACGAGCGCGCCGAGCGGGGCAGTGTGCGCTCGATCACCCGCCCGTCCGCGCCGGTGAGCGAGCCGTCCGGTGCGCTCGGCTACTCCACGCGCGACAACCTGGCGCTCGCGCCGCAGACGCAGGTGCACCAGCGGCCGGCCGAGGAGGAGCAGCGTTACCAGATCACGACGCTGCACCCGACCACGTACCGTGAGGCCCGCACGATCGGCGAGCACTTCCGCGACGGTGTACCGGTGATCATCAATCTCACCGAGATGGATGAGGGGGACGCCCGCCGTCTGGTGGACTTCGCCGCCGGGCTCGCGTTCGGCCTTCGCGGTACGATCGAGCGAGTGACCAACAGGGTTTTTCTGCTCTCTCCGGCCAACGTCCAGGTCACCGCGGAAGACAAGGCCAAGATCGCTGAGGGCGGTTTCTTCACCCAGAGTTGACCCCTAACGAGGGACCTGCCTGCCGTGCTACCGATCGTGCTGCAGATCATCTATCTGTTGGTCTATGTGTTCTTGCTAACCCTGCTGGCCCGGTTCGTGCTGGGTGCGGTGCTGCAGTATGGGCGCCGATGGCAGCCGGGAAGAGGGGCGTCGGCCGCATTGGAATCGGTGTGGAGCGTCACTGATCCACCCCTCAAGGCGTTGAGGCGTGTGATCCCACCGCTTCGAATTGGTACCGTGAGCTTGGACCTGGCGTCCCTGGTCCTGCTGGTTATCCTGTTCGTGCTTTTGAGATTCGTGTTAGCGAAGCTGATCTTCGCGTACGCCTGACCGCGGACGCTCTGATCGGCTGCGCCCCACGCGGCCGCAACTGACCCGAGGAGTTTCGATGCCGCTGACCCCGGCGGACGTGCACAACGTCGCCTTCAAGAAGCCCCCGATCGGCAAGCGGGGGTATGACGAGGAGGAGGTTGACGCCTTCCTGGACGAGGTCGAGCGTGAGCTCGCCCGTCTGATCGAGGAGAACAACGAGCTGCGTGCCCAGGTGGAGCGCGGTGGACGGGGTGGCGCACCGGCCGGCCCGAGCGCCGACCCGCGCCTGGCGGCCGAGCTCAACGACATGAAGGCGCAGCTGGACCGAGTCCAGCGCGACAAGACTGCGGCCGAGCAGGCAGCCCGGCAGATGCAGGCCGAGCTCGAGCAGGTCCGCGCGCAGGGCCCGGTCGGCGCCGGCCCGTCGGCGTCCGGCAGCGGCGACGGCGAGCAGCAGGCGCTGCGCGTCCTGATGATGGCCCAGCGCACCGCCGACGACCACGTGTCGGACGCGCGTCGCGAGGCCGACAAGCTTCTCTCCGACGCCCGCTCCAAGGCGGAGGAGGTCACCCGCGAGGCCCGCGCCAAGGCGGACGCCCTCGAGCGGGACGCGCGCCAGCGTCACCAGGAGGCCATGGGCGGCCTGGACGCGAAGCGTTCCGCCTTGCAGAAGCACATCGAGGAGCTCAAGCAGTTCGAGCGGGAGTACCGCACGCGACTGAAGGCGTACCTCGAGAGCCAGCTGCGCGACCTCGACGGCCGTGGCCAGGGCCTGGAGGCGGAGATGACCCGCGCCGACGCCAACCGCGCCGTCGGCGGTTCGGGTGGTCTCGCCGCAGCGGGCCTCGCCGGCTCGTACGGCGGCAGCCGCGCCACCTCGATCGAGACGGGCCGCTGACCCCCAGCGTCACCCCTGAACGACGTATCCACTGCGGCGGGGATGAGCCATGATCGTTGCGAGTCTGCTGCTCATCCTCGTCGCTGTGGTTCTGCTCGTCCTCGGCCTGGCCGGTGGCTCGAGCACTCTGCTGATCAGTTCCATCGTCGCCAGCCTGCTGGCCGCGGTGGCCCTGGTCATCGGCGCCCGGCAGGCCACGGCCAGCCGTCGCGCCGTCGGCGACCCCCTCCCCGCCGACCACGACGACCCCCCGTCCGCGTCCACGTCAACCACCGCGTCCGCCACCACATCCGCTGCTCGTCGTGAGCCCGCGGCTCGTGCGGACTCGGCCGCGTCCGCGGAGTCCGATCGCGCGTTCCGCGCGGAACCCGACCTTTACGCCGAGACCGGTGAGCCCGGGCTTCATTCGGAGACGGCTCTCTATGGTGAGCCCGGTCTCTATGCGGAGTCGGGCGATCATGCGGAATCGCCGCTCCACGCTGACGCTTCGTCCGTCGGCGCTTCGTCTGCGGGTGCTTCGTCCGTCGGCGCTTCGTCCGTGGGCGCTTCGTCTGCGGGTGCTTCGTCCGTCGGCGCTTCGTCCGTCGGCGCTTCTTTCGGGGGCGCCTCGTCCGTTGCTGGCGATTCCGCCGGGCTGGGCCGGTCCGGCGGTGTCGGATCCTCGTCCGGAGTGCGCACTCCGTCGGCGCCGGGCACTTCGGACGCCGAGGACGCGGAGCTGTCCCCGGGCCGTCCTCGAAACGACCACCACCCGGACGGCGTTCTCGCCTCCGACGACGAACCGAACCGGGCCGCCGCCTATGCCGCGGGTCAGCGCGACACCGAGGCGGTCCTCGCGGACCGGTCCCGGACGGCGGCTGGCCGCCCGGGTCCCGACGTGACCCAACGCCTCGAGCGGGGCGACGAGGTATCGAACGGCTTCGACAACGGCACGGACCGCGTCCCGCACTCGGGCACGGACGCGGACCGCGCCGCCACCGGCCGCCGTTCCTCCGATGTGACGATCACCGGCGATTACGACCAGGCGTCGTCGGTGATCGGCGGAGCCCGCGCGGAGGACGACGAATCATGGCGTCGCGCCGAGGCCGCCTCCTCCACCCGCGACTCCCTCGCCGCGGAATCCTCCGAACCCGGCGGTGCGTCGCTGTTCGGCTCGACCGAGCCTCCGGCGTCCTGGTCCGGTCCCGGTGAGCGGGTGGAGCCGTCCTGGTCCGGAGCGGAGGAGTCGCGATCTGCCTCGGGGTCGTCCTGGTCCGCGGCGGAGGAGTCGCGATCTGCCTCGGGGGCGTCCTGGTCCGCGGCGGAGGAGTCGCGATCTGCCTCGGGGGCGTCCGTCCCACGGGAGGACGGTCCACTGCTCGGCGGCACGCCGTACTCCGCCGGTGCGGAGACCGCGGGCCGGTCGGGCGGGGCGACGGGCGAGTTCGGCGACCCCGACCCCGACGACCCCGACGACGAGCCGCTCCCGCAGAAGGTCCGCCCCGCCGACGCGGTCCGGGTGGCGCGGCTCGACGCCGAAGTGATGGTCGTGGACGGACGGCCTCGCTACCACGTGGCGGTCTGCCCGCACCTGAGCGGCAGGCAGACCGAGGGGCTGCCGGTCGCGGAGGCGGTCGAGCTGGGCTTCAGCCCGTGCGGCCAGTGCCGGCCGGTCGATCGCCTGGTCGCGGCGGCTCTGCGCCACTGAGCCGCCCGGCTTCGCCTCTGCGCCACTGAGCCGCCCGGCTTCGCCTCTGCGCCACTGACCCGCCCGGCTTCGCGCCGGGCGGGTGGTCGGCCGTGCGGTGGCCGGCGTCGTGGGTGTGCGGGCGGTTGATGCCAGCGGGTCCGGTAACGGTGTGTTGTCGAGCGACCCCGCTTCGGTGTCGTCGTGAAGATCGGCACAATGGGGCATGGCCAAGCGGCGCGTGTCGTCCACCGAGCCCGGCGACCGGTCCCGCACCGCGCCGGCGCCCGGGGCCACGCCCACGCCCGGAGCCGGGCGTGTGGCCCGGGGCGGGCGTGTCGCTGGGGACGGGACCGGGCGTGTGGCCGGGGGCGGGACCGCGCCCGTGGCCGGGGCCGCGCCGACGGGCGGGGATGATCAGGGGGCGGGGGACCGGTCCGTCGCGGTGCGGGTGCGGCCCGGCGCTGGTCGGAACCGGGTGGGTGGCCGCTACGACGGGCCGCGCGGGCCCGCGCTGATCGTTGCCGTGTCGGCCCCGGCGGTGGACGGCAAGGCCACCGAGGCTGTCCGGCGGGCGCTGGCCGAGGCGCTGGGGGTGCGGCCCGCTGCCGTGGCACTGCGGGTCGGCGCTACCAGCAGGGACAAGGTTTTCACGGTCACCGGTGACGTCGGGCGGCGGCTCGTGGAGTTGCGCGACGGGGCCGCATGAGCGGCGGGCTGGATTTCGCGCTGCTCATCGGGGCCGCCGTGCTGCTCGTCGCGGTTGCCGCCGTGCGGCTGTCGACCCGCATGGGGGTGCCCAGCCTCCTGGTCTACCTGCTCATCGGGATGGCTCTCGGCGAGGCGGGGATCGGGATCCGGTTCGATGACGCGGAGCTCACCCGTACCCTCGGCTTCTGCGCTCTGATCATGATCATCGCCGAGGGTGGGCTGACCGCGCGCTGGAGCACCCTGCGTCCGGTGTTGGGTCTGTCCGCGGTCCTGGCCACGCTCGGGGTGGCCGTCAGTATCGCGGTCGTCGGCGCTGTCGTGCACTGGGTGCTCGGGCTCGACTGGCGCCTCGCGTTGCTCTATGGCGCCGTGTTGTCGTCGACGGACGCCGCGGCGGTGTTCGCGACCCTGCGGCGGCTGCGGCTGCCGCCTCGGCTGGTCGCGACCCTCGAGGCCGAGTCGGGCATGAACGACGCTCCCGTCGTGCTGCTCGTGGTGCTGCTGTCCACCGCCGGGTTCGCCCATCCGTGGTGGTACGAGCTGCTGGCTCTCACCTTCGAACTGACCGTCGGTGCGGCCATCGGGGTCACCGTCGGACTGGTGGGGCGGTGGCTGCTGCGGCACGCCGCGTTGCCGTCCGCGGGCCTCTATCCGATCGCGGCGGTGGGTCTGACCGTGCTGGCGTACGCGGCCGGTGCGGTGGCCCACGCCTCGGGTTTCCTCGCGGTCTACGCGGCCGGTGTCGTTCTGGGCAACGCCCGGCTGCCGCACCGTCGGTCGATTCTCGGGTTCGCCGACGGTCTTGCCTGGATCGCGCAGATCGGGCTTTTCGTCCTGCTCGGACTGCTGGTCTCTCCGCACGAACTGCCCGCCGCGCTGGTGCCGGCGCTGGTCGTCGGGACCGTGCTGGTGCTGCTCGCGCGGCCGCTGTCGGTCGCCATCTCCGCCGTCGCGACCCGCAGCACCCGGCGGCTCGGCTGGCGCGGTCAGGCGTTCCTTTCCTGGGCCGGTCTGCGCGGCGCGGTGCCGATCGTGCTCGCGACCATCCCGCTCTCCAGCGCAACCCCCGGCGCGGACGGGCTCTTCAACGCCGTGTTCCTGCTAGTGATCATCTTCACTCTGGTGCAGGCCGGCACGCTCGCTCCGGCCGCGCGCCGGCTCGGCGTCACGGCGCCGGCCGAGGCGGTGGAGATCCACGTCGAGACGGCGCCGTTGGAACGGATGCGCGCCGACCTGCTCCAGATCGACGTGGCGCCCGGGTCGCGGCTCGCGGGGGTGCACATCGACGAGCTCAGGTTGCCGGTGGGCGCGAGCGTCACGCTGGTCGTCCGCGGCGGCGCCGGCTTCGTGCCGGGACCGGACACCCGGTTGCGTACGGGGGACAGCCTGCTGATCGTCACGACGGCGGAGGTGCGGGACACCGCCGAGCGCCGGCTGCGCGCGGTCAGCCGGCGGGGACGGCTGGCCCGCTGGTTCGGCGAGGACGGGGCCGACCACGCGTGAGGCGGCGGCGGGGCGGCGTCGGGAATCTGACCGTGTGGAATGGGTGGTTCCTCAGCATTTGGCGGGAGTCCGGGTCGGTGCGCCGTGTTGTCGCTGGTCTTCACGTTCCGTATCCTTGCGAGCCTCCGGAGTGCGCGGCGGAAACGGCCGCGCTTTTCGTGCACGTGGGGGCCGTGCACCGGGTCGCGCGGGGGCGTGACCCGTCGCGCGGGGGCGTGACCCGACGACACGCAGGGGCGGTGGGCGACCGCATCCCTGCATCACCGACACCGCCGATTTCGCCGCGTCCTGCGCGGCTCAGGGGAGCGACGATGGCCAAGGCAACCGAGAAGGCTGCGCCCGAGCGGTCCCGCAGTGCGGCGGAGACCGAGAAGATCCGTGTCGCGCTCGTGGAGCGCCGCGACGAGCTGCAGGCCGAGTACGACCAGTCGCTGACCGAGATCACCGAGCTGCAGCGGGAACGGCTCGCCGACTCCGCCGGGGACGACCAGGCGGACACCGGCACGAAGACGTTCGAGCGCGAGCAGGAGATCACTCTCGCCAACAACCTGCTCGAGCGCATCACACAGGTGGAGCGTGCCCTCGAGCGGCTCGGCGAGGGCAACTACGGTTGGTGCGAGCGGTGCGGCAACGCCATCCCGGTCGAGCGGCTGGCGGCGTTCCCGGTCGCGACCCGGTGTGTGTCCTGCAAGCAGCTGGAGGAACGACGCTGAACGCCGACAAGTCAGCCGGCGACCACGCCCCCGAGGTGGATGGTCCCGGCCGGGAGCCGGGTTCGTCCGGGATGCGGGGCAGGGCCGTGGTCGTCCTCGGCGTCACCGCGCTGCTCGGCGTGCTGCTCGACCAGGGCACCAAGGCGCTCTCGACCCACGGGCTGACCGAGGGCGAGCCGGTTCGGATTCTCGGTGGCCTGGTCCACCTGTCCCTGCTGCGCAACAGCGGCGCGGCCTTCAGCCTGGGCAGCGGGTACACCTGGGTGTTCCCGCTGGTCACGCTCGTCGTGATCGGCTGGATCGGGTGGATGGCGCTGCGGCTGCGCTCGGTGCCGTGGGCGGTGGCGCTCGGCCTCGTGCTCGGCGGCGCGCTGGGCAACCTCGGCGACCGGCTGTTTCGGGCCCCCGGGGTGTTCCAGGGGCACGTCGTCGACATGATCAGCCTCTTCGGGCCGTACGGTGAGCATTTCGCGGTGTTCAATATCGCCGACAGCTGCCTGAGCGTCGGGGTGGCGCTCGCCGTCCTGCTCGAACTGACCGGCCGCCAGCGTGACGGCACCCGGTTGACGAAGGGTGCGACCGCGAGCGACGAGTCGGGGGAGAAAACCACAGCATGACCGCCCGTTCTTTGCCCGTACCCGATGGCCTGGACGGCATGCGTCTCGACCAGGCCGTCTCCCGGCTGTTCGGGCTGTCCCGGACGGCCGCCGCCACGCTGGTCGAAGCCGGCGACGCCCTGGTCGACGGCATTCCCCGGCCCAAGTCCGACAAGGTCAGCGCGGGCGCGTGGCTCGAGGTCACCCTGCCCGCTCCGGTCACCGCGCCGGTGGTCGTGGCCGAGCCGGTGCACGGCATGGGAATCGTCTACAGCGACGACGACATCGTCGTGGTCGACAAGCCGGTCGGGGTGGCGGCGCATCCGAGCCCGGGCTGGACCGGCCCGACCGTGATCGGCGGGCTGGCCGCGATGGGTCAGAACGTGGCCACGAGCGGCGCGGCGGAACGCCAGGGCGTCGTGCACCGCCTGGACGTCGGCACCACCGGGCTCATGGTCGTGGCGAAGAGCGAGACCGCCTACAGCGTGCTCAAGCGTGCCTTCAAGGAGCGCGAGGTCGACAAGCGCTACCACGCGATCGTGCAGGGCCACCTCGACCCGCTGCGCGGCACCGTCGACGCGCCGATCGACCGGCATCCGACCGCCGACTACAAGTACGCGGTCATGTCCGGCGGCAAGCCCAGCGTCACCCACTACGACACGCTCGAGGCGTTCCGCTCCGCGAGCCTGATCGACGTGAAGCTGGAGACCGGGCGTACCCATCAGATCCGGGTGCACTTCTCCGCCATGCGGCATCCCTGCGTGGGCGACCTCACATATGGCGCCGATCCGACCCTCGCCGCGCGCCTGCGGCTGGGCCGTCAGTGGCTGCATGCCCGCGAACTGGGTTTCGTCCACCCCCGAACGCACGAAGAGGTTCGGTTCGTCAGCGACTACCCTGACGATCTGGGGTACGCGCTGGACGTGCTCCGCGACGCGACCTGACAACCTCCTGACGGAGGAGGAACGCCATGAGGCCCGGGGACCGGATGATGCCGGCGGCGGCGCGCAGCCTGCCTCCGGCCGTCGCCGGGCCGGTGCGGCTGCGGATGCTGACCGGCCTGGCCCTGGTGACGGCCGTCGCCCTACTGGTCGCGGTCGTGGCGCGGACCGACCACGGTCCGGATCACGCGGTGGCACCGGACGGCGATGTCGTGCGGGTCGGCGTGGTCGAGGGCCAGTCGGTCTCGGGCTATCTGCGCTCCAGCGACCGTGAGCTCGCGACCCTGCTCCCGGCCTCGGGCGCGCCGACGGCCGGGCAGACGTGGGCGCTGGTCAGCCTGACCTCCTACTTCGGTCCGGACAAACTGACCGGCGCGCTGGACGGCGCGACGGTCGCTCAGGTGTACGCGCGGGTGCCGCTGCCGGACGTCCGGACCCAGGTGGTGAAGATTCCGGTCTACCTGATGCCGCAGGACGTCGTCGCCGGGATGCTCAACGCCGCCCTGGCCCGCGACCAGGAGCAGGCCGACTACCTCAAGCTGGCCGGCGAGTTGACCGGCGACGGCGTGGACGAGCTTCGGCTGCGGCGGGCGTACGACAGCGCGGCACAGACCGCCGCCCAGGAGGCCGCCGCCTTCCGCGCGCGCTGCGCCTGCGTCTTCGCCGCGGTCGTCCGGGCCGATCCGGTGGTCCTGTCGCGGATCGCCGCGCACAGCGAGGTCAGGGTCGTGGACCCGGCGCCGGAGGTGCGCCAGCTCGACCGCACCGAGTTCCGTCCGGTGCTGCCGGAGCAGACGGCGACCGTGCCCGATGACGAAGAGTCGCCCGGCTCGTCGCGGACCGCGACGGTTGCCCCGGCCGCCTCCGCGCCACTACCCTCATCGACCGGAGCGGGTGTGACCTCGGCCTCACCCGCCGGCCCTGTCCGGGAGACCGGATCCGCTGCCACGGCGTCGGAGGAGAGCGCAGCCGTGCCCCCAGCCCCGTCCGCACATCCGGGTCTCGACGTGCCGTCCTCGGCCGCGAGAGCATCCCGGAGCGCGCCCGGGCGTTAATTTTTCCGTCGGCGTCGACCGGGACGCCCCCCTGAGCCGTATGAACCGGTGGACGCACCTGGCCGGCAGCTCGCGCATTTGCGACTGTCAGGTGTGGCCCGAATGGGGTTGGCGTCCGTAGCCTGTTGCAGGAGCGGGGACGCCCGCCGAGGACACCGAGATCGAGTAGGCGCTGGGAGGACGAGCCGTGGACGGGACCGAGACCGGCTGGGGCCGGCCTGCGGAACCAGCCCCGCGATGGCGGGCGCTGCTCGACCGTGCCCGGCACGCCTCCCGCACGGGCGACGAGGCCGAGGAGGCCGAGGCCACCGAGGGCCGCCGCCCGACGAGCGGGCCGCCGCTGCCGAGCCGTCAGCCCGGCCGGCCGTTCAATCCGCTGGACCCGCGCATGCGCGAGCACGCCGCACGCGACGCCGCTCCGAACGGCTACGCCCCGGCGGAACCGCCCCGGCGGCCGCCGATCAACCCGCTCGACCGGCGTCCCGGCCGAGCCTCCCTGGGCGAACGCCTCGGCGCCACCGAGCCCCTTCCTCCGCCGGCCGATCCGCGCATTGCCGATCCACGCCTGGCCGATCCGCGCCAGGCCGATCCACGCCTCGCCGACCCACGCGCGGCCGACCCGCGCCTGGGCGATCCGCGTCAGGCTGATCCGCGTTTGGGCGATCCGCGTCAGGCTGATCCGCGTCCGGCGCATTCTCTGGAAGCGCGCCGGCAGTCGCGCATCAGCGAGGGTTTCCACGCTCGGCCCGAGGCCGAGCCGCACAGCTACTTCAACCCGGCCACCCGGGCCGTGCCCCCGTCGATCGGGCGGGTCGTGCCGGAACACGGCATGCCGCAAGGCCGGGGCGCCGCCCCGATCGGCTCGGCGTCGGTGCTGCGCCCGCCGGTGGCCCCGCCGCAGGCCGCCGCCCCGCCGCTGACCGCCCCGCCGCTGACCGCCCCGCCGCAGGATTCGCCGCCGGCCGTCGTTGCACCGCCCGCCGCTCCGGCGCCGGTCTCGCCGGCGCCCGCGCGCATCGAGTGGCGCCAGACCCGCCCGGAGCCCGAGGACCGCGCGGCCGGGGTGCTGCGGCGCAAGCTGGGCAAGCCGCGGGTGCTGGCCTTCGCCAACCCCAAGGGCGGCGTGCACAAGACCACGGCCACCGTGCTGGCCGCGGCGACCATCGGCAGCGTCCGCGGCCGTGGGGTGCTGGCCTGGGACGACAACGAGCTGCGCGGCACGCTCGGCCTGCGCGCCGGCAGCGCCCGGCACGCGCGGACGATCCGGCACCTGGTCGGCGATCTGATCGAGATCGAGAACATGCACGGCAACGACCTGATGCACTTCTTCGACGGCTACCTGCGGCACGCCTCCGACGGCTCCTACGACGTGCTCGCCGGTGAGGAGAATCCGCGCTTCGCGCAGCGGCTCGACCAGAGCACCGTACGGCGGGTGATGGACCTGTTACGGCGTACCCATGATGTGATCTGTGTGGACACCGGCAACAACGTCGAGAGCGTCAACTGGCAGACCGTCATGCGCAGCGCCGACCAGCTCGTCGTCACCACCGTGCCGCGCGAGGACGCCGCGTTCACCGCCGACTGGATGCTGGACGTGCTCAACGAGACCGGCATGGAGGATCTCGTCGCCAACGCGGTGACGCTGATCTCCTGCCCGTCACCCGGCAACCTGCCGCTCCTCGACGATCTCGCCAAGCACTTCGCCACCCGGACCCGCGAGGTGGCCGTCGTGCCCTACGACCCGGCGCTCGAGGTGGGCTCCTCCATCGAGTACGCCGTGCTGCAACCCGAGACGAAGCAGGCCTGGCTGCGCGCCGCCGCTGTGATGATCGAGCCATTCGCCGAATAGCCGGGTGTCACCGGTGCCGCCGTCGCGGTGCGAAGGACTAGGCTCTCAGGGCTGGATTCGCCGCGGGAGTGAGGGGGCCCTGGGTGTCTGACTCGTTCGTGCACCTCCATGTGCACACCGAGTATTCGATGCTCGACGGCGCCGCCAGGCTGAAGGACCTGTTCACCGAAGCGAATCGCCTCGGCATGCCCGCCGTGGCGATCACCGACCACGGCAACATGCACGGGGCGTACGACTTCTATCAGCAGGCCACCGCCGCGGGCGTCACGCCGGTGATCGGCATCGAGGCGTACGTCGCGCCCGAGTCGCGCCTGCACAAGGCGCGAGTCAAGTGGGGCCGTCCGGAGCAGAAGTCCGACGACATCTCCGGTAACGGCGCGATCACCCACAAGACGATGTGGGCGCGCGACGCGCGGGGCCTGAAGAACCTCTTCCGCCTGAGCAGCCGGGCGTCCATGGAGGGCCACTACGTCAAGTGGCCCCGGATGGACATGGACATCATCGCCGAGCACGCCGAGGGCATCATGGCGACGACGGGCTGCCCGTCCGGCGCGGTGCAGACGCGGCTGCGCCTGGGACAGGACGAGGAGGCCTACCGGGTCGCCGCGCAGTACCAGGAGATCTTCGGCAAGGAGAACTACTTCCTCGAGATCATGGACCACGGCCTGGAGATCGAGAACCGAGTCCGCGACGGCCTGCTCGACATCAGCCGTCGGCTCGGCATCCCGCCGCTGGTCACCAACGACTCGCACTACACCCACGAGGCGCAGGCCGAGGCGCACGACGTGCTGCTATGCGTGCAGACCGGCAGCAACATCGCCGACCCCAACCGGTTCCGCTTCGACGGCGGCGGCTACTTCATCAAGTCCGCCGACCAGATGCGCGCGGTCGACTCCTCCGACGCCTGGCTCGAGGGCTGCCGCAACACGCTGCTGGTCGCCGAGAAGGTCGACACCGAGGGCATGTTCACCTTCAAGAACCTGATGCCCCGGTTCCCCATCCCGGAGGGTTACACGGAGCCGGAGTTCTTTCGGCACACGGCGTTCGAGGGCCTGCGGCGGCGCTTCCCCGGCGGCATCCCGGAGACGCACGTCCAACAGGCGGAGTACGAGCTGGGCGTCATCATCGAGATGGGCTTCCCGGCATACTTCCTGGTGGTCGCCGACTTTATCCAGTGGGCCAAGAACAATGGCATCGCGGTCGGACCGGGCCGTGGCTCGGCGGCCGGGTCGCTCGTGGCGTACGCGATGGGCATCACCGACCTCGACCCCCTCCAGCACGGCCTGATCTTCGAGCGGTTCCTCAACCCCGAGCGCGTCTCCATGCCCGACGTCGACATCGACTTCGACGAGCGCCGGCGCGGCGAGGTCATCCGCTACGTCACCGAGCGGTGGGGTGAGGACAAGGTCGCGCAGATCGCCACGTTCGGCACGATCAAGGCCAAGGCCGCGATCAAGGACTCGGCGCGCGTGCTCGGCTATCCGTTCGCGGTGGGCGACCGGATCACTAAGGCCTTGCCGCCGGACGTGATGGGCAAGGGCATCCCGCTCACCGGAATCTTCGACAAGGACCACAAGCGCTACAGCGAGGCCGGCGAGGTCCGGACCCTGTACGAGCAGGACCCGGACGTCAAGAAGGTGATCGACACCGCGCGCGGCATCGAGGGCCTGATCCGGCAGACCGGCGTGCACGCCGCCGGCGTCATCATGAGCGCCGAGCCGATCATCGACCACATTCCGCTCATGCGCCGCGCCACCGACGGCGTGATCATCACGCAGTTCGACTACCCGACCTGCGAGACGCTCGGCCTGCTGAAGATGGACTTCCTCGGCCTGCGCAACCTGACGATCATCGACGACGCGGTGAAGAACATCCAGCTCAACCACGGCATGGAGCTGGACCTGCTGGGGCTGCCGCTGGACGACAAGGCCGCGTACGAGCTGCTGGCCCGCGGTGACACGCTGGGCGTCTTCCAGCTCGACGGCGGCCCGATGCGGTCGTTGCTGCGGCTGATGAAGCCGGACAACTTCGAGGACATCTCCGCGGTCCTGGCGCTGTACCGGCCGGGTCCGATGGGCGTCGACTCGCACACCAACTACGCGCTGCGCAAGAACAAGCTGCAGGAGATCACCCCGATCCACCCGCAGCTGGAGGAGCCGCTGCGGGAGATCCTGGAGCCGACGTACGGCCTGATCGTCTACCAGGAGCAGGTGCAGCGCGCCGCGCAGATCCTCGCGGGTTACAGCCTGGGCCAGGCCGACCTGCTCCGCCGGGCGATGGGTAAGAAGAAGAAGGAGATCCTCGACAAGGAGTTCATCCCGTTCCGGGACGGCTGCCGCGAGCGCGGCTACATCGACGAGGCCATCCAGGCGGTGTGGGACGTCCTGGTGCCGTTCGCCGGGTACGCGTTCAACAAGGCGCACTCCGCCGCGTACGGCCTGGTGTCGTACTGGACGGCGTACCTCAAGGCGCACTACCCGGCGGAATACATGGGCGGGCTGCTCACCAGCGTCGGCGACGACAAGGACAAGATGGCGATGTACCTGGCCGAGTGCCGGCGCATGGGCATCCAGGTCCTGCCGCCGGACGTCAACGAGTCCGCCGGGCCCTTCACTCCGGTCGGCAAGGACATCCGCTTCGGTCTCGCCGCGATCCGCAACGTCGGACACAACGTGGTGGAGGCGATCGCCCGCTGCCGCGAGGAGAAGGGCAAGTACCAGGACTTCTACGACTTCCTGTCCAAGGTGGACGCGGTTGCCTGCAACAAGAAGACCATCGAATCCCTGATCAAGGCCGGGGCGTTCGACTCGATGGGGCACAGCCGCAAGGGCCTGCTCGCCGTGCACGCCGAGGCGATCGACGCGTACGCGGACGTCAAGCGCAACGAGGCGGCGGGCCAGTTCGACCTGTTCGGCGCGTTCGGCGACGAGGCGGGCGGCTCCGCGACGGTGGCGATGCCGTCCATCACCGATAGCGAGTGGGACAAGCGCGACAAGCTCGCCTTCGAGCGGGAGATGCTCGGCCTCTATGTGTCCGACCATCCCCTGGCCGGCCTCGAGCAGGTGCTCGCCAACGCCGCGGACACCACGATCGCGGCGCTCAACGAGGAGGGCACGGTCGGTGACGGGCAGGTCGTCACCCTCGCCGGCATCCTCACCGGCGTGCAGCGACGCATCACCAAGCAGGGCCGCGCCTGGGCGTCGGCCACCCTGGAGGACCTCGCCGGCGGGGTGGAGGCCTTGTTCTTCCCCAACACATACGAAGTGATCGGCCAGTACATCGCCGAGGACGCCATCGTCGTGGTGAAGGGCCGGGTCGACCGCCGCGACGACACCCCGCGCATCATGGCGATGGACATGTCGATGCCCGATGTCACCCACAACCCGGACTCGAAGCCGATCACCCTGACCATGCCGATCACCCGGTGCACGCCGCCGCTGGTCTCCGAGCTCAAGGAGATCCTGGTCAGCCACCCGGGCGACAGCGAGGTGCACGTCCACCTGCTCAACGGCAGCCGCAAGACGGTCATGCGCCTGGGCGGGTTCAAGGTCGCGCCGACGCCCGCGCTGCGCGCCGACCTGAAGATGATCCTCGGCCCTTCGGCGGTTGCCTGATGGTCGCCGGAGCCGGTGCGACGGGACCTGGCAGGATCGGGGAGTGAACCCCAGCCAGGAGCCGGGCCCGCAGCCCTTCGAGCCGCCGCCCTACGAGCAGCAGCCCGTCGGTGAGTACGGGCCGCCGGAGCTCTCCGGCTGGGGGCCGCCGCCGCCGTCGCGGCGGCCCTGGCGCCGTACCGTCGTCGTCGCGGCCCTGATCACCGCGGTGATGGCCGTGGCCGGCGTGCCGCTCGGTCTGCTCTGGTCCTGGCTCGCGCCGTCGGTGCCGGTGGTCAACACCGGCCAGAACGGCATCATGGTCGCCGACCCCTCGCCGGAGCAGTACATCGCCGCCGACGGCTGGTTCACCATCGTCGGCTTCTCGTTCGGGCTGCTCGCCGCGATCGTCGCCTGGCTCGTCCTGCGGCGCGACCGCGGACCCGCGGTGCTGGTCGGGGTGGCCTTCGGCGGCCTGGTGTCGGCCGTGGCCATGTGGGGGACGGGGAGGCTGATCGGGCTCTCCGCGTGGAATGAGTGGCAGAAGACCTCGATCGCGGGCGACACCTACGGCCGCCCGCCGGACCTGCAGGCCTATGGTGCGCTGCTGGTCGCCGCCTTCGCGGCCGTGATCGTCACCACGCTGCTGGCCGGCTGGTCCAACGATCCCGACCTGGACCGGCCGGGCGCGAAGCCCGGCTACGGCCGCGACACATTCCCGGGACCGGAATACGCGGGAGCGGGCCCGGACTACCCGGCCCCGGAGCCGGACGGCGTTGCCGGGCCCAAGCCGTTCAGTTCGGGCTCACCGGACGCGCCAGATCCGACAGCGGCACCGGCACCGCCCGCACCTTGGCCAGCAGACCCGCCTCGCGGTTGAGCAGCCGGAGCTCGGTGCGCAACCGGCTGGCGGTGTCGGGCGCGGCGAGCAGCTCCTGCCGCTCGTCGGTGGTCAGCTGGGCGGTGGCGGCGACCAGGTGCGACAGCACGGTCGGATCATCCGGCACCTGGTCGAGGACCTCGGACTCGGGACGCAGCAGATCCAGGTAGGTGCGGAAGGCGGCCAGCACCCGCGGCGCGAGGAGCCGCGACGTCTCGTCGGCCGGCTCCTCGTCGTGCAGCCACTCGACCTCGGCGGTCAGATAGGGATGCGGATCGGCCGCGATGCTCAGCACCCGGAAGCGCCGCCGCCCGACGGTGACGACGTCGAAGCGCCCGTCGGGCAGCTCGGTCACCTGGCGCAGCTCGGCGGTGCAGCCGATGTCGTAGAGCTGGCCGGCCGCGACCGGCGGCTCACCGGCCGGCGGCTCACCGTCGGCCTCGCCGGACAGCACCTCCGATCCGTGCCGCAAGGTCACCACGCCGAACTCGTGCGGTTCGTCGGCGGTCGTGGCGACCAGGTCGCGCACGAGCGTGCGGTAACGCTCCTCGAAGATGTGCAAGGGCAGCACCAGGCCGGGAAAGAGCACCGTGCCCAGCGGGAAGACCGGGAGAATCGCGCCCACGGTGCGAGCGTATCGGCATGGTCGCCGTCCGCGCGCGCCCCGGGACGGTGATCTTTGCCCGGTGATCGGCAAAAGCCGCAAGTGAGACTTGTTCGCGACGGTGGCGATCGGCCGGTTACCTCACGCAAAGGACCTGGTCACGGTAGGTCGCGAACAAGCCTCAAGTGTCCCTTCCCACTGCCTGGTACGGCGTCGAAAACCTGTCGGTCCCCGGGCCTAGACTTGGCCGCGTGCTGAACCGGATCGACCTGCGCGGCTCCCGCCGAGACCCGCGTGGTCTGCTGCCTCGTGCCCAACTCGACGTCTCCCAGGCGGTCGAGAAGATCAGGCCCGTCGTGGAAGCTGTCCGGCATCATGGCTTCAGCGCGATCCGGGAGGCCGGCGAGAAGTTCGACGGTGTACGGCTGGAGCGCCTGCGCGTGCCGCGTGACCGGATCGCGGCGGCCCTCGAAACGCTCGACCCCGACGTGCGCGCGGCCCTGCTCGTGTCGATCGAGCGCGCCCGTCGGGTGCACGCCGACCAGCGGCGCACCGACGTCACCACCCAGGTCGTCCCCGGCGGCAGCGTCACCGAGCGCTGGGTGCCGGTGTCCCGCGTCGGCCTCTACGTTCCCGGCGGCCTGGCCGTCTATCCGTCCACCGTGGTCATGAACGTGGTGCCCGCGCAGGAGGCGGGTGTCGACTCACTGGTCGTGGCCAGCCCGCCCCAGCGCGACACCGGCCTGCCCGACGCCCGGGTGCTCGCCGCCTGCGCGCTCCTCGGCGTCGACGAGGTCTACGCGGTCGGCGGCGCCCAGGCGATCGCCATGCTGGGCTACGGCTGCGACGGCGCGGACGAGTCGGATCGCTGCGCGCCGGTCGACGTCATCACCGGCCCCGGCAACATCTGGGTCACCGCGGCCAAGCGGCTGCTGCAGGGCACGGTCGGGATCGACGCCGAGGCCGGCCCGACCGAGATCGCCATCCTGGCCGACGACACCGCCTCGCCAGTGCACGTCGCCGCCGACCTGATCAGCCAGGCCGAACACGACCCGATGGCCGCGAGCGTGCTCGTCACCGACTCGCCAGCCCTCGCCGACGCGGTCGACGGGGAGTTGGCCGTCCAGGTCCCGGCCACCAAGCACGAGGCCCGGGTCCGCGAGGCGCTGGGCGGAACCCAGTCCGGCGTGGTGCTCGTCGACGACCTGGCGCAGGGTCTCGCGGTCGTCGACGCGTACGCGGCCGAGCACCTCGAGATCCAGACGCGGGACGCGCGCGACTGGGCGATGCGGGTCCGCAACGCCGGCGCGATCTTCGTCGGCCCGTGGTCGCCGGTGTCGCTCGGTGACTACGCGGCGGGCTCCAACCACGTGCTGCCGACCGCGGGCTGCGCGCGGCACTCGTCCGGCCTCTCCGTGCAGTCGTTCCTGCGTGGCATCCACGTCGTGGAATACGACGAGGCGGCGCTGCGCGACGTCGCCCCGCATGTGGTGGTCCTCGCCAACGCCGAGGACCTGCCGGCACACGGGCAGGCCGTGACGGCGAGGTTCGGCTCATGACGACGCTCGACGACCTGCCCCTGCGCGACGATCTGCGGGGCCGGTCGCCGTACGGCGCACCCCAGCTCGACGTGGCGGTGCGGCTGAACACCAACGAGCACGCGTTCGCCGTGCCGGACAGCGTGGTCGAGGCGATGGGCAAGGCGCTCCAGGCCGAGCTCGCCGACCTCAACCGCTACCCCGACCGCGACGCCGTCGCGCTGCGTACCGACCTCGCCGACTACCTGGGCCACGGCATGGCGACGGCCAACCTGTGGGCCGCTAACGGCTCCAACGAGGTGCAGCAGCAGCTGCTCCAGGCGTTCGGCGGGCCGGGACGCACGGCGTTGGGCTTCGGCCCGTCGTATTCGATGCATCCCCTGCTCGCCGCCGGCACCGGCACCCGCTGGATCGGCGCGCTGCGCGACCCCGACTTCGGTCTCACACCGTCGGCCGCGGTCGCGCAGATCGAGGAGCACCGGCCCGACCTGGTTTTCCTCTGCTCGCCCAACAATCCGACCGGCACCGCTCTCGACCCCTCGGTGATCGACGCGGTGCTGGCGGCGACCGAGGGCATGGTGCTGGTCGACGAGGCGTACTACGAATATGCCCGCGCCGGCACCCCCAGCGCCCTCGGGTTGCTGCCCCGGCACCCGCGGCTCGTGGTGACCCGGACGATGAGCAAGGCCTTCGGGTTCGCCGGCGGACGGCTGGGCTATTTCGCCGCCGACCCGGCCGTCGTCGACGCCGTGCAGCTGGTTCGTTTGCCCTACCACCTCTCCAGCCTCACGCAGGCGGCGGCCCGGGCCGCGTTGTCGCAGCGTGACGCCCTGCTCGCCACCGTCGAGGCGATCAAGGAGCAGCGCGACCGCATCGTGACGACGCTGCGCGGGCGCGGCGTCGAGACCGCCGACAGCGACGCCAACTTCGTGCTGTTCCGCGCCGGCGACCAGAAGGCCACCTGGCAGGCGTTCCTCGATCGCGGTGTGCTGATCCGAGACGTCGGCCTGACCGGCTGGCTGCGGGTCACCGCCGGCACCGACACCGAGACGTCCGCCTTCCTGACCGCCGCCGAGGAGATTCTGTCGTGAGCCGCACCGCGCGCATCGAGCGCGTCACCAACGAGACCAAGGTTCTCGTCGAGATCGACCTCGACGGCACGGGCAAGGGCGACTTCGCCACCGGCGTCGGCTTCTACGACCACATGCTCAACCAGCTCGCCAAGCACGGCGGCTTCGACCTGACCGTGCGCACCGAGGGCGACCTCGAGATCGACGCGCACCACACCATGGAGGACACGGCGATCGCGCTCGGCGACGCCTTCGCGCGGGCGCTCGGCGACAAGGCCGGGATCCGACGGTACGGCTCGGCCACGATCCCCATGGACGAGGTGCTCTGCCGGGCCGCGGTCGACCTGTCCGGGCGGCCCTATGTGGTGCACGACGAGCCGGAGCTGGCGCCGTACATCGGGCCGGTCTATCCGACGAGCATGACCCGGCACATCTTCGAGTCGTTCGGCCACGCCGCCAAGGTGACCCTGCACGTCAGCGTGTTGCGCGCCGCCCGCGACGGCGGTCGGCCCGACGCCCACCACGTCGTCGAGGCGCAGTTCAAGGCGTTCTCCCGGGCGCTGCGCGAGGCTGTCGAGATCGACCCCCGCAACGCCGGTGCGCTTCCGTCCACGAAGGGTGTGCTGTGAGCAGCTTCCTCCCGGTCCTGCTGCTCATGCTCGCCGGCATCCTGGTGGGCGGGGTCATCTCGCTGGTGCGGCAGGGCGCCACCAAGTTCTCCATCGGCCTTGTCGCCGCGCTGGCCCTGCTCGCCCTCGTCGGCGGAGTGCTGTGGATGTTCCCCGGAGAGTCCACGTGACCCGGGTCGTCGTCCTGGACTACGGATCGGGCAATCTGCGGTCGGCGGAACGAGCCGTCGCGCGTACCGGCGTGGACGTGACCGTGACCGGCGACCTGCAGGCCGCCGCCGCGGCGGACGGCCTGGTCGTGCCCGGCGTCGGCGCGTACGCGGCCTGCATGGCCGGCATCGAGAAGCTCGGCGCCGGCCCGGTCATCGCGGACCGGGTCGCGGCCGGCCGGCCGGTGCTGGGCATCTGCGTCGGCATGCAGATCCTCTTCGAGTCCGGTGTGGAGCACGGCGTCGAGACCCGGGGCCTGGGGCTGTTGCCCGGCGCGGTGACCCGGCTGGCCGCACGCCGCATCCCCCACATGGGCTGGAACACGGTGGCGGTTCCGGCCGGCTCCGTCCTGCTGGCCGGGCTGGCGCCGGACACCCGGTTCTACTTCGTGCATTCGTACGGGGCCTCGAACCTGGCCGCCCTGGAAGCCGCCGGGGCCACGGTGACCACGGCCGCGCACGACGAGCCCTTCGCGGCGGTGGTGGAGCACGGGCCGCTGTCGGCCGCTCAGTTCCATCCCGAGAAGTCCGCCGACGCCGGGTTCGCGCTGCTGCGGACCTGGGTCGCCGGGCTCCCGGGGACGTGAGCAAGGAACGGGCCCGCAGACGGGCCGAGCGCCTCGCCGTCCTCGAGAAGCAGAAGGCGGCGCGGGCCCGCCGGGTCGGCCGGCGTGACCGCCGCCGTGCCTTCGTCCGCAGGCTCACCCCGCGGCGACGCGGTTCCGGACGGCTCTATCGGCGCGGCCGGGCCGAGCGCGTCGGCATCGTCGTCGTGCCGCTGATCGCGTCCGCGCTGATCTGGTTCCTGGTGCCGGACGTCGCGCTGCGCATCGTCCTCATCGCCCTCATCGTTCTCATCCTGCCCGCCCTGGTCGTCGTGGTCCTGGGCCGCCGCTAACCCCCTTGATCGGAGTTCCGCCGTGACCCTCACCCTGCTGCCCGCCGTCGACGTCGCCGACGGCCAGGCGGTGCGCCTCGTCCAGGGCGCCGCCGGTTCCGAGACCAGTTACGGCGACCCGCTGGAGGCGGCGCTGGCCTGGCAGAACGACGGCGCGAGCTGGGTGCACCTGGTCGATCTCGACGCCGCGTTCGGCCGGGGCTCCAACGCCGCCCTGCTCGCCGAGGTGGTCGGCCGCCTCGACGTCGCCGTGGAGCTCTCCGGCGGCATCCGCGACGACGAGTCGCTGCGCGCGGCGCTGGCCACCGGTGCCGCGCGGATCAACATCGGCACCGCCGCCCTCGAGGACCCCGAGTGGTGCGACCGGATCTGCGGCGAGTACGGCGACCGCGTGGCGATCGGCCTGGACGTGCGCGGCCGCACGCTGTCGGCCCGCGGCTGGACCCGCGACGGCGGTGACCTCTTCGAGGTGCTCGAACGCCTCGACAAGGCCGGCGCGGCGCGCTACGTGGTCACCGACATCACCAAGGACGGCACCATGAAGGGCCCGAACCTGGAGCTGCTGCGCGAGGTGTGCTCCCGTACGCAGGCTCCGGTGATCGCCAGCGGCGGCGTGTCCACCCTGGACGACCTGCGGGCCCTGGCAACCCTCGAACCCCTCGGTGTGGAGGGCGTGATCGCCGGCAAGGCGCTGTACGCCGGCGCGTTCACGGTGGCCGAGGCGCTCGAGGCGCTGCGGTCATGACGGTGGCGGTGCGCGTCATCCCGTGTCTGGACGTCGACGCGGGCCGCGTGGTCAAGGGCGTCAACTTCCTGGACCTGCGCGACGCCGGCGACCCCGTCGCGCTGGCGGCGGCCTACGACGCCGCGGGAGCCGACGAGCTGACCTTCCTCGACGTGACCGCGTCCGTCGACGACCGCGGAACGATGCTCGACGTCGTGCGTCGCACCGCCGAGTCGGTGTTCATCCCGCTGACCGTCGGCGGCGGGGTCCGCTCGGTGGACGACGTCGACACCCTCCTGCGCGCGGGCGCGGACAAGGTCGGCGTCAACACGGCGGCGATCCACCGCCCGGAGCTCATCTCCGAGATCGCCGGCCGCTTCGGCAACCAGGTTCTCGTGCTCTCCCTGGACGTGCGGAGGGTGGCGGCGGGGCCGGGCCCCGGGCACCCGTCCGGCTGGGAGGTCACCACGCACGGCGGGCGACGCGGTGCCGGCCTGGACGCGGTGGACTGGGCTCGGCGGGTGGCCGAGCTCGGCGCCGGCGAGATCCTGCTCAACTCGATGGACGCCGACGGCACCAAGGTGGGCTTCGACCTCGAACTCATCGCGGCGGTCCGCGCGGTGGTCGACATCCCGGTGATCGCGAGCGGGGGTGCGGGGGCGGTGACACACTTCCCGCCGGCCGTGGCGGCGGGTGCGGACGCGGTGCTCGCGGCGAGCGTGTTCCACTTCGGAGAGTTGACCATCGGCGAGGTCAAGGAGGGCCTGCGGGCGGCGGGCCATCCGGTCCGCTGACGGCCGGCGAGGTCTGCGGCGGCGGGCCACCGGGTCCGCTGACGGTCGGCGAGGCCGAGGAGGGTCTGCGGGCGGCGGCGCGCCCGGTCCGCTGACGGTCGGCGTGGCGGTTTGGTTCAGCGGCCGTCGGCGAGGCGCAGGGAATACTCGCGGACGGCGGCGTGGTAGGTGCCCTCGTCGAGCTCCCACGGCGCGTCGCCCGGGGTCACGGCCCGGTTGAGCTGGGTCTGCAGGGTGACGACCGCCGACGAGAGGCCGCTGAACGGTCGGGTGCGCCAGAGTTGCTCACCGGCCGGTGCCACCTCCACCAGATCGTCGTCGTCGACGGTGAGGAGCCCGGCGCCGGCCAGGCGGCGGACCGACTCCTCCAGTTCGGTGCGGCTGGGCACGCTGTGGTGCAGAAAGTCGGCGGCGGCCAGCAGATCGGCCAGTGTGGCGCCGGTCACCGGGAGGGCAGCGTGCATCGCCCGGTCGCGTTCCAGGCGCGCCGCGATCACCGCGGACACGAAGATCCATGCGTCGTTCCAGTGCCAGCCGCCAGCCCCCATGCCGCAATGATGCCGTCTGCCCGGCGAACCGGAAAGCGCAGGTGCGGCAGATGTTCACCGAACCGCCTGGACGCCTGCGACAATTCGCCCTCCCGGGGAGATGATCCCGCCGCGAACGGCGCGGGCCGCGCCGGGGTCATGGCAGGCCCGGTCATGGCAGGGCCGTCATGGCAGGGCCGGTCAATGGCAGGGCCGGTCATGGCAGGGCCGGGGCCAGCCGGGCCGGTGGGGTCCGTGGCTCGACCGCGAAGATCGGCAGGAACACCTGGGCCAGCGGGCCGATCGCGAGCGCGTACGCGATCGTGCCGATGCCGGCCGTGCCGCCCAGCAGGAAGCCGGTCGCCAGGACCGCCACCTCGATGGCGGTCCGGACCAGCCGGATGGACAGGCGGGGGAAGCGGTGGACGATTCCGGTCATCAGGCCGTCGCGGGGGCCCGGGCCGAAGCGGGCACCGATGTACATGCCGGTCGCCACGCCGTTGAGCAGGATGCCGGCCACCAGGTAGGTCACCCGCATCGCCAAGGACTCGCCGGGGCTGAGCAGGGCCAGGGCGGCGTCGACCACCACGCCGATCACGACCAGGTTGGCGATCGTGCCGAATCCGGGCTTCTGGCGCAGTGGGATCCACAGCAGCAGGATCGGGACGCCCGCCAGGATGACCACCCAGCCGAAGCTCAGCCCGGTGACCTCCGACACGCCCTGGTGGAAAACGTCCCAGGAGGTCAGGCCGAGGCCCGACTCCACCATGAACGCCATGCTCACGCCGTAGAGGATCAGACCCGCGAAGAGCTGACCCACGCGGCGGGGCAGGCGACGCCCGGCGGTGGCGGAGTTGCTTGGGATCGTCATGAGTGCCACTCTGAAGGCCAATTGGAGCGGCTGACAGAGCCAATTTCCCGGAGGTGGCCATGACGACGTCGGTGCGCGGAGGCCAATTGGCCCGACTGCTCGGCCAGTGGCACTCCCTTCCCGGGCGTCACCGCAGTCCCGACTATGCCGCACTCGCCGCGGCGATCCGTGGGCTGCTCACCGACGGGCGGTTGCCGCTGGGGGTACGGCTGTCCGCCGAACGTGAGCTCGCCGAGGCGCTGGGCGTGAGCCGGACGACGGTCACGGCCGCGTACCGAAGCCTGCGTGAGAGCGGCCACCTCACCAGCCGGCGCGGCGCCGGAAGCTGGACCACGCTGCCGAACGGCCACCGCGTCGCCAGCTCGGGCCTCTGGACCCCGGACGACGACATCGACATGATCGACATGGGTGTGGCCGCGTCCGCCGCGCCGGTCGAGCTGGTGCCCGCCGCCCGCGCGGCCGCCGACGATCTGCCACGGTTTCTCGGCAGCGCCGGCTACCACCCGAGCGGGCTGGGAGAGCTGCGGGAGGCTGTCGCCGCCGCCTACACCGCGCGCGGCGTGACGACCAGCGCCGAGCAGATCCTGATCACCAGCGGCACACAGCAGGCCCTGGACCTGGTGCTGCGGCTGTCCGTCCCGGCGGGGGCGTCGGTGCTGGTCGAGTCGCCGACCTATCCGAACGCGCTGGCCGCCCTCGCCGCGCGCCGCGCCCGGATCAGCACCCACGGCCTGGACGCGACGACCGGTTGGGACGGCGAACTGCTGCTCGCCGCGCTGCGGCAGACCCGGCCGCGGCTGGCGTACGTGATCCCCGAATTTCAGAATCCGACCGGCCACCTGATGCCGGCCGCCCTGCGCGAGCGGCTCGTCGCCGCGGCCCACGCGACCGGGACGGAGCTGGTCGTCGACGAGTCCTTCGTGGACCTCCCGCTCGACGGTGCCGAGATGCCGCCGCCGGTGGCCGTCTACGACCGACACTCGCGCGTCGTGTCGATCGGCGGGATGAGCAAGGCCTACTGGGGTGGCCTGCGGATCGGCTGGGTCCGCGCGTCGGCGCCCCTGGTGCAGCGGCTGGCCGCCCTGCGGGTCGGCGTCGACATGGCCAGCCCGGTGTTGGAACAACTCGTCGCCGTGCACCTGCTCGCGCAAGCCCCGGAGATCGTCGCGGCGCGTCGGCGCCAGCTCGCGTTCCGGCGGGACGCCCTCATCGAAGCGCTGCGCGAGCACCTGCCGGAGTGGCGGTGCTTCGTGCCCGGCGGCGGTGTGACCCTGTGGGCAGAGCTCGACGGACCGATCTCCAGCGCGCTGTCGCGGGCGGCCGAGGACGTGGGCGTCAGGCTTGCGCCGGGACCGCGCTTCGGACTGGACGGCACGCTGGAACGATTCGTGCGGCTTCCGTTCACCCTGGCGGCGGACGATCTGACGGAGGCGATCCGGCGCATCGCCTCCGTGCGTCACGACCTCGACCGCGCGACCCGCCCGGCCTGGCGCGCCCCCGCGGTCATCGCCTGACCCGCGGCGCCTGGGTGCCGGTCAGAGGAGCAAGGCGCGCTGATCTCGCCGGCCCCGGTGCGGGAGGCAGGGTGCCAACGGCCGTACCGAAAAAAAGCGGTGCCCGGGCCGATGAAGCCCGGGCACCGATGGTTGGTGTTGCGCGACCGCCTAGATCTGCGCGAGCGAGCCCGCGTACATCTTGTCGATCTGCTCGGCGAAGTTGGCCTCGACGCTGCGGCGCTTGATCTTCATCGACGGGGTGATCTCGCCGTGCTCGATGCTCAGGTCGCGGGGGAGGATGGAGAACTTCTTGACCGTCTCCCAGCGGTTGAGCTTGCCGTTGAGCTCCTCGATGAAGTCGGCGATCAGCTTCTGGGTCTCCGGCGCCGCGACGATCTCCTCGTAGGACTTGCCGGCGAGGGGGCCGCCCGCCGCCCACGAGGCGATGGCGTCCGGGTCGAGGCTGATCAGCATGGTCACGAAGTTGCGTGCCTGGCCGACGACCACCGCCTGGGAGGTGTACGGGCAGACCGCCTTGAACATGCCCTCGATCGCCGACGGCGCGACGTACTTGCCGCCGGAGGTCTTGACCAGGTCCTTCTTGCGGTCGGTGATGCGCAGGAAGCCGTCCGCGTCCAGTTCGCCGATGTCGCCGGTGCGGAAGAATCCGTCCTCGGTGAACGCCTCGGCGGTCTCCTCGGGCAGGTTGTGGTAGCCGCGCATGACCGGCTTGCCGCGCAGCAGGATCTCGCCGTCGGTGTCGACGCGGACCTCGAGGTCGCCGAGGGGGCGGCCCACCGAGCCGATCCTCAGCTCGTCGCGGCGGTTGACGAAGTTGGCGGCGCTGCTCTCGGTGAGGCCGTAGCCCTCCGAGATCGGCAGGTTGGCCGCGGCGAAGAACTCGGCGATGTCGTGGCTCAACGGCGCCGAGCCGGACACCAGCACGCGCAGCCGGCCGCCGAGGCGTTCCTGGAGCTTGCTGAAGACCAGCTTCTCGGCGACCGCGTACTGCGCCTTGAGCAGGCCCGGCAGCGGCTTGCCGGCCAGTTCGAGGGCGACCTTGCGCTTGCCGGTGGCCACCGCCCAGCTGAAGATCTTGGCCTTGAGGCCGCCGGCGCTGACGGCGGTGGTCACGGTCTTGTTGTAGACCTTCTCGAAGATGCGCGGTGCGGCGCACATCAGCGTCGGCTTGACGACGGAGAGCATGTCGACCAGCTTCTCGACCCGGCCGTCGATGTACGTCGGGACGCCCACGTGCAGTATTCCGCAGAGCAGCGTCTTGCCGAACGAGTGCGACAGCGGAAGCCAGAGGTACTGCAGGTCGGTGGACTCGAACAGGCCGAGTCCCGCCTGGGCGACGCCTTCCCAGGTCCAACCTCCGTGCAGCAGTTGCACGCCCTTGGGCCGCCCGGTGGTGCCCGAGGTGTAGATCAGCGTGGCGAGGTTGTCCGGCCCGATGTTCTCGACGATCCCCTCGATGAGGTCGGGGGTCTCGGCGAGCGCGGCCCGGCCGCGCTCCTCGAGCTCGGCGAGGGTGAGCTGGGGCGGTTGGGCAGCGGGGTCGGCGGCGCCGTCGATGAGCACCACGTGGGTCACCGAGGTGGTGGCGCCGGAGATCTTGAGCGCCTGCTGGGGGTTTTCCGCGACGAGGATCTTGGAGCCGGAGTCCGTCACGATGTAGGCGGCGTCCTCGGGCTCCGTCGTCGGGTAGACCGTGGTGGTCGCACCGCCGGAACAGTTGATGCCGAGGTCGACCAGCGCCCACTCCAGGCGGGTGTTCGACAGGATCGCGACGCGGTCCTCCAGGCCGATCCCCAGGCCCACCAGTCCGGCGGCGATCGCCTTGGCCCGCTCGCCCACCTGGGCCCAGCTCAACCACACCATGCCGGAGTCGTCGGCGTTGGGAGCGGCGAACGCCCGGCCGTTCGGAGTCGCTCGCACGCGCTGCAAGAACATATCTGGGATCGAGCGGTAGGGAACCTCGAGAACCATAAGGCGCCGCCTTTTGCGTCTAAGGGGGTTACAGCCGTGTTACCGGAGAGTATTGCCTTGGTAGTGAGAGCACCAGAGCGCTCCGGCACCGGCGAATTGATCCTATCCGCCGGTCAGTACGCATCTCGGACGCGAAACGGCTCAATAATCGGCGACAAAACCCGTCGATGCCGTGATCAGCGGCTGACCAGGGAGGGACGGCCACCCGAACAGACGATCGTGAACCGGACCCGATCGTGATTGTCGGAGGTGCCGCGGAACTCGCCCTCGTCGCCCTCCTGCTCGTGCAGGGCGAAGCCCTGCGCCGGCGACATGGAGACGATTCGGGGACCGGTCGAGGCGCAGCGGGCGACAACCGTGCCGCCGCGAGTGGGCAGGGTGCGGCTGGCGGCGGGCCGGCTCGAATTCCCACTCGGCCTGGGCTCCGAAGGCGTGGGCCGCGCCGACGGCCCGGGCGACGGCAGTTCCGCCAGCTCGCGAGCCACCTGGGCCTCGCTGCGCGGGCTGTTTCCGGCCGAGGTCAGGCCGGCGCCGAGGACACCGATTCCGGCGATGCCGGCCAACACCGCGAGGAAGGCCGCTCCGGCCCACCCCGCGGTCACGAGCAGCGTACGACGGTTCACCCGGTCGACTATGCCCGGACACGGGCTAAGGCGGGCTCGCGGCGACGATAAAGGAAGGTTAAGGTCCGCGCCTGGCGCCGTATGCCGGGATAGGTTCCGTGCGTGGCACACCTGTTGCTGATCGAGGACGACTCGGCGATCCGGACGACCCTCCTGCGCGCGTTGCGCGAGCGTGGGCACGCCGTCGCCGCCTCGCACACCGCGATGGACGGGCTGCGGACCGCCCTCGACGAGCGTCCCGAGCTGGTGGTGCTCGATCTGGGGTTGCCCGACCTCGACGGGCGGGAGCTGCTGCGGATGCTGCGGGCGGTCAGCGCCGTCCCGGTGATTGTGGCGACCGCCCGCGACGACGAGACCGAGATCGTCCAGGTGCTGGACTCGGGTGCGGACGACTACATCGTCAAGCCCTTCACCGCCGCGCAGCTCGACGCGCGGGTGCGGGCGGTGCTGCGCCGGGGCGCCGGGCCCGGGACCGCGTCGGCGGCGCTGACCGTCGGCGGGCTGCGGATCGACGCCGGCGCGCGCACGGCGACACTCGACGGCGCGAGTCTCGACCTCACCCCGCGCGAGTTCGATCTGCTGCACCACCTCGCGGCCCGGGCCGGGCAGGTCGTCACCAAGCGGGAACTGCTCAGTGAGGTGTGGCAGGTCCCGTACGGCGGCGCCGACAAGACGGTCGACGTGCACCTGTCCTGGCTGCGGCGCAAACTCGGCGAGACCGCGCAGGAGCCGCGCTACCTGCACACGGTGCGCGGGGTGGGCGTGCGGTTGAGCGAGCCGGCGTGAGACGGCGGCTCGCCCTGCTCGTCGCGGCCACGACCTGCCTGGTGCTGATCGCCTTCCTGGTGCCGCTCGCGCTGCTGGTCCGGCAGGTCGCCGAGGACCGCGCGGTCAGCCGCGCCCAGGGGGTGCTGCAGACCATCGTCCCGCTGATCGGCACCAGCGAGCTCGTCCTCGCCGTCGAGGGCCAGCCGGTGCCGGTCAGCGTCTTCGTCCCGACCGGGGAAGTGATCGGACAGGACGCGACCCGCACCCCGGCCGTCGAGTTGGCCGCCGCGCGGCGCGAGTCGTTCACCGTCGACACCGCCGCGGGCCGGGAGCTGGTCGTGCCGGTCGTCAGCGACGACACCGGCACCTATGTGATCCGTACGGTCGTGCCCGCCGCCGAGCTGACCAGGGGCGTCACCAACTCCTGGCTGGCGCTCGCCGGGCTGGGCGCGGCGCTGGTCGTGCTCGGGTTGCTCGTCGCGGACCGGCTGGCGCGCACCCTCGTCGCCCCCATCGCCGATCTCGCCGCGGTCTCACACCGCCTGGCCCGGGCGGAGCTGTCCGCGCGGGCCGCACCCGCCGGCCCGCCCGAGGTGCGCGAGGTGGCGGCGGCGCTCAACCACCTCGCCGGGCGCATCCAGGATCTGCTCCGCGAGGAACGCGAGCAGGTGGCGGACCTGTCCCACCGGCTGCGGACCCCGCTGACCGCGCTGCGGCTGGATGCCGAGTCGCTGCGCGACCCGGAGGAGTCGGCCCGGGTCGCGGCGGCCGCGGACGGCATCGCGCGGGCGGTCACGGCGGTGATTCAGCAGGCCCGCCGCCGCGGCGGCGAGCAACAGGCCTGCGACGCGGCGGCGGTGGTCGCCGACCGGCTCGCCTTCTGGGCCGTGCTCGCCGAGGACACCGATCGACCGGTACGCCGGCAACTGCCGCCCGGTCCCCTCCCGGTGGCGATCCCCGCCGACGAGTTGGCGGCCGCCCTCGACGCCCTGCTCGGCAACGTGTTCGCGCACACCCCCGACGGCACGGCGTTCGAGGTGACGCTGGCGCCCCGCCCCGGCGGGGGAGCGGTGCTCACAATCGCCGACGACGGCCCGGGCTTCCCGCCGGACTCCCTGCGCCGCGGCGCGTCCGGCAGCGGCTCGACCGGTCTGGGGTTAGACATCGCCCGTCGCGCGGCGGAGGCCGGCGGCGGCACCCTGCGGGCCGACGCGGCACCCGGCGGCGGTGCCCGGGTCACCCTCGAGCTCTTAACCCGCCTTTAGGGATCACACAGCGTGGCCATAGCGCGCGCCGAGGCACCTTGTCGGTGTCAGATTCACCGATCTCGGAGGTTCTCATGATCAGGCTTCGTACCGCTTCCGCACTGGCCGCGGGTGCGGTCGCCGCCCTCGCGCTCGGAGGCGTGGCTCTCGCGGCCGACGGCGCCGACGACTCGTCCGGCGCGGTGCGGATGCTGCCCAACGGCGACGTGGTCACGCCTTCGCCTTCTTCCTCTTCGTCCTCCGCCGACGACTCCGACGACTCTGCCGATGACTCGTCGTCGGCCTCGGCGGGTGCGGGTCCGGCCGCCGCGGGGGCCATCAGTCTCGACGCGGCCAAGGCGATCGCGATCCGGGCGGCCGGTGGCGGCCGGGTGGAGAAGATCGAGAGCGAGACCGAGCACGGCCGCGCGGTGTGGGACGTCGACGTCGTTGTCGGCGGCGTGGAGCACGACATCCACGTCGACCGGGCGACCGGCGCGGTGCTGCGCAACCGCACGGACGACAAGGGCGGCGACCGTGGTCGCGGCCGGGGGAGCGACGACGCCGCGGGCGATGACCGTGGTCGCGGCCGGGGGAGCGACGACGCCGCGGGCGACGATCGGGGTCGGGGGCGTGGCAGTGACGACGCCGCGGGTGATGACCGTGGTCGTGGCCGTGGCAGTGACGACAAGGGCGGCGACGACCGTGGCCGGGGGCGTGGATCCGACGACTGATCTTGCGGGTGCCGGGAGAGCGGCGCGGGGGGCTGGAGCATTCTTCAGCCCCCAGCGCCGTTCCACGCGCACCCGGAGAATGAGCACGTGGACCTGATCATCAGCCTCGACGGCGCGGGTGGGACGACGGTCCGGGTCTACCGCGCGATCCGCCAGGCGATCGCGGACGGCCGCCTGCCCGCGGGGCACCGGCTGCCGGCGACCCGGGTGCTCGCCGCCGATCTGGGCGTGGCGCGCAACAGTGTGGCGACGGCCTACGAGCGGCTCGTCGCCGAGGGACACCTGGTGGCGCGGACGGGATCGGGCACGTTCGTGGCGGCCGCCCCCGCCGCGCCAGCGCCGCGCCTCGCGCCGGCCGACCCGCTGCGGCCCCGGGCGGCCTGGACCTACACCCCGTTGCCCACCAGCGCCGGCGTGCTCGCGCCGCGCTACGACTTCCGCACCGGCATCCCGGACGCGCGGCTGTTCTCCTTCGAATCGTGGCGCCGGCTCGTGGCGGCCGAGCTGCGCCTGCGGGCGCACGACCCCGGCGGGTACGCCGACCCCTTCGGCCATCCGGCGCTGCGGGCGGCGATCGCCCGCTATCTGGGCTACTCGCGGTCGCTGCGGGCCGACGCCGAGGACGTGCTCGTCACCAACGGCGCCCAGCACGCGCTCGATCTGATCGGGCGGGTGCTGCTGCGCCCCGGTGACGTCGTGGCCGTCGAGGAGCCCGGTTACCCGCCGGCACGGCGGCTGTTCGCGTCGCTCGGCGCGCGCGTGGTCGGCGTACCCGTGGATTCCGAGGGGCTGGTGGTCGACGCGCTGCCGCGCGCCGCGCGGGTGGTCTACACGACGCCGTCGCACCAGTTTCCGCTGGGCCGAACCATGGGCGTCGACCGCCGGCGGGCGTTGCTGGACTGGGCGGCCGGCCGGCGGGTCGCGGTGGTCGAGGACGACTACGACACCGAGTTCCGGTTCTCGGCCCGCCCGCTGGAGCCGCTGTACGGCCTCGACACCGCCGGGCGGGTGCTCTATGTCGGCACCTTCTCCAAGACCATGGTGCCCAGCGTGCGGACGGGTTTCGTGCTCGCCCCGGCCGCCCTGCGCCCGGCGCTGGCGGCGGCGCGGCAGCTCGGCGACGGTTTCGGGCAGATCGCCGTGCAGGCGGCGCTCGCCCGCTTCATCGACGAGGGGCAGTTGGCCCGGCACGTGCGGCGGGCCGTCAAGGCGTACGCCCAGCGCCAGGCCCGCATCGTCACGGCGCTGAGCGCGCACCGCGGCCTCGAGGTCGTCCCGTCGGCGGCCGGGTTGCACGTCACCGCGCTGGCGCCCGGCTCGGCCCGGGTCGTCGCCGCGGCCGCCGCCCGGGGCGTCGCGGTGGAGGACCTCGGCGCCTACGGCAGCGACTCGACGGGGTTCGTGTTCGGCTTCGGCGCGATCGACCCGGCGTTGCTGGACGAAGGGCTGGCTGTCTTCTCCGAAGTGCTGCGGCGGGAGACGTAGGCCACGGCGCCGGCCGCGACGATCAGGCTGAGCAGGGCGGGCGGTCCGGTGAGCGCCAGCAGGCCCAGGGTCGCCGCGAACGCCAGGCCGGCGCCGCGGCGCGACCATCCCGGCGGCAGCAGCTTGAGGGCGGCCGCGGTGCCCAGGACGTACACCAGCGTGAAACATCCGGTGACCAGCAGCATCGCGGTGTGCAAGCCGATCGGCAACGTCACCGACACCAGGCTGCCGGCGGTCACGACGGCCAGCGATCTGCGCGGGGTGCGCACCGGTCCGGCGGGTAGCGCGCCGTCGCGGGCCAGGGCGACCCCGAGCCGGGAGGCGCCGGCGAGGTAGGCGTTCACCGCGCCGATGGTCAGCAGGACCGCGACGGCGGCGGTGATCACGCGGACCGGCCCGCCGAGCCCCACCGCGAGCAGGTCGGCGAGCGGCGCCGGACTGGTGGCGACGGCCGGACCGAGGACCAGCACGCTCGCGGCGGCCACCGCCAGGTAGAGCACGCCCACGATGGCCACGGCG
The DNA here is from genome assembly GCF_040682215.1 of Actinoplanes sp. NPDC051346. Lineage (NCBI taxonomy): Bacteria > Bacillati > Actinomycetota > Actinomycetes > Micromonosporales > Micromonosporaceae > Actinoplanes > Actinoplanes sp. NPDC051346. The sequence goes on from NZ_JBFBAJ010000008.1 coordinate 326,281, forward strand.
GCGGCCGTGGCGCGGGGCACGTCCCGGCGCGGGTCGCGGTACTCGCCCGACAGCGACGAGACGGCCTCCCAGCCGGCGAAGCCCCAGACCAGGATCGCCGCGGCGGCGCCGACGCCGGCCCAGCCGTGCGGGGCGAACGGCGTGAGGTTCGCCAGGCGGGCGTGGGGCAGGGCCGCCACGACCGCGACGACGAGCAGCGTGGCGAGGGCGGCCGCGAGGTAGAGCTGCACGCGGCCGGAGATCCGCAGCCCGAACCAGTTCATCGTGGCGACGACGGCGACGATGACCAGGAACGTCGCGACGACCGTTGTGCGCCCGCCGCCGAGCACGTCGGCGACGTACCCGCCCGCGAAGGCGGCGGCCGCGGGCGCGCCCAGCGGCACGGCGAAGTAGAAGCACCAGCCCACCGCCGCGGCGGCGCGCGGCCCGAAGGCGATTCGGACGTACGTGGACACCCCGCCGCCGTCCGGGTAGCGGGCCCCGAGGGCGGCGAACGTCCAGGCCAGCGGCGCCGAGAGCAGGACCAGCGCCAGCCAGGCGAGCAGCGAGGCGGGGCCGGCCACCTGGGCGGCCAGCGCCGGCATGGAGATGACGCCGGTGCCGAGGACGGCGCCGACGCAGAGCGCGGTGCCCTGCGCCCGGGACAGGGTGCCGGTGATGATCATGCGAACACGATAGGCGTCGATTGGCCCCGAGTCCGGACCAATTCCGGGCCGATGAGAGGGGCCAATCTCACATGCTCAGCCGCGCGGTGCGGATGCTGTCGTCGCCGGTCACCTCGACCCGGGCGACCCGCTGCCGGCCGGCGAGGAAGAGCACGAGCTCGCCCGGGGTGCCGGTGAGGCCGGCGGCCGGCGCGCCGTCGCCGACCTGGAATTCGCCGAAGCCCGGCGCCTGGACGCGTACCGGCCGGCGCCACCGGCGCAGGGTGAGCCGCCCGGTGAACCTCGCCGCGCGCCAGAGCGCGGCCTGCTGGCCGTGCGTGAGCTGCCGTGGCTCCCAGTCCGGCCGGGCCCGGCGTACGTCCTCGTGGTGGATGAAGAACTCGACGGTGTTGGCGAGCTCGTCGGTCAGGGGATTGCTGACGGGGCTCCACCAGGGTGGATTGCGCACCTCGTGGACCACGTCGGCGTATTGCCGGGCGGCCGTGGCCCGCCGGACGTGCTCGGTGTGCCCGGCCAGCGGTGGGACCAGCACGCCGAGCATCGCGTCCGGGCGGCGCTCGCGGACGACGAGGTGGGCGGCGAGGTCGCGGGTGGTCCAGCCGGCGCACATGGTCGGCGCGTCCGGGCCCACCTCGAGCAGCAGGCCGGCGAGCAACGTCCGTTCAGTGCGCGCATAGTCACTCATGGGGGCGATCGTAGGCAGTCGCGGGCCGGTTCGCCCGGCGGCGATGACCGGGGCTGCGCGCGGGTGTAACAGCGGACACAATGTAAATCCCGTGGCAATGGGCGGCCGGTTCGGCAGGATGGATAGGTAAGGCCGAAACAGGCCAACGGGCACTTACCAGAAGCGGGGGATCTTGACCACGAAGGCCAGCCGCGACGTGCTCGGCCGCGGCCTTCGCGTCCTCGGCCGCGCGATCCGCACCGAGCCCCGCCTGTTCGCCATCGGCACCGCGGGCAGCAGCCTCTTCGGGCTGCTCGTCATCGCCAACGCGTTCGTGGTGGGCGCCGTCATCGGCCACGTGGTCGTGCCCGCCTTCACCGAGCGCCGCGCCGGCACGGCCACGCTGGCGCTGATCGCGGCGGTGTTCATCGGCATCTCCGTCCTGCGCGTGGCCGCGATCTTCGGCCGTCGGCTCGGCGCGGGCTTCATGCAGTTCCGGTTGCAGGCGCGATACCGCCGGGCGGTCACCCGCCGCTACCTCTCCCTGCCGCCCGCGTGGCACCAGCGGCACGCCACCGGCACCCTGCTGTCGAACGCGAACTCGGACGTGGAGGCCGCGTTCGTGCCGATCGCCCCGCTGCCGTTCGCGGTCGGGACGATCGTCATGATCTTCGCCGCGATGGTCTCGCTGTTCCTCACCGACTGGGTGCTCGCCCTGGTCGGCGCCGCTCTCTTCCCCACGCTGTTCGGCCTCAACCTGGTCTACTCCCGCCGCATGTCGCCCCGGCAGATCCGTGCCCAGCGACTGCGGGCGGCGGTGAGCGCGGTCGCGCACGAGAGCTTCGACGGCGCCCTGGTGGTCAAGACCATGGGCCGCGAGGCCGACGAGGCGCGGCGCTTCCGCGAGCACGTCACCGAGTTGCGCGACGCGCTCGTCTCGGTCGGCCGGCTGCGCGGCCTCTTCGACCCGCTGATGGACAGCCTGCCCAGCGTGGGCACCCTGGCCGTGCTGCTGCTCGGCGCCTGGCGGCTGCAGACCGGCGCGCTCACCGTCGCCGAACTGGTCAGCGTCGCCTTCCTGTTCACCGTTCTGGCGTTCCCGGTGCGCGCGATCGGCTGGGTCGTCGCCGAGCTGCCGCGCAGCGTCGCCGGCTGGGAGCGGGTCCAGGCCGTGCTCGCGGCCGACGGCGACCTCGCGTACGGGCCGGTCGAGCCGGCGGGTCACAGCCCGGCGGCGCTCACCTTCGACCAGGTCCACTTCGCGTACGGCGAGGGCGCCGAGGTCCTGCACGACGTCTCCTTCACCGTGCCGGCCGGCAAGACGGTGGCCCTGGTCGGCGCGACCGGCTCCGGCAAGTCCACGATCGCGTCGCTGGCCGTACGCCTGGTCGACCCGGACAGCGGCACGGTCCGGCTGGACGACGCGCCCCTTCCCGACCTCAGCGAGCCGGCCCTGGCGTCGGCGACCGCGCTCGTGCCGCAGGTCCCGTTCATCTTCGACGACACCGTGCGCGGCAACGTGACCCTGGACCGCGAGGGCGTCGACGAGGCCGCGGCCTGGTCGGCGCTGCGGTTGGCAGAGGCCGACGGCTTCGTCGCGAGCCTGCCGGAGAGCCTGGACACCGCGGTCGGCGAGCGCGGCACCTCGCTCTCCGGCGGCCAGCGGCAGCGGCTCACGCTGGCCCGAGCCCTGGCCGGGCGGCCGCGCCTGCTCGTGCTGGACGACGCGACCAGCGCCGTCGACCCCCGGGTCGAGGCGGCGATCCTGGCGTCGCTGCGCGGCAACGACGCCGGCGCCTCGATCCTCGTGGTCGCCTACCGGCGGGCCACGATCGCGCTCGCCGACGAGGTGGTCTACCTGGAGGACGGCAAGGTGGTCGCCACCGGCACCCACGTGCGGCTGATGGACACCGAGCCGGGCTACCGCGCGCTGGTCACCGCGTACGAGAAGGCCCACGCCACCGAGGCGGTGCAACCATGACAGCGGCTGTCGCCGAGCAGGGGATGCTCGCCACCGTGCGGCGCGGCATCGCGCTCTCGCCCGAGCTGCGGCCCGGGCTCGCCGGAACGCTCGCGCTGGCGTTCGTGTCCATGGCCGGCCGGGTCGCCGTGCCGATCGCCGTCCAGCAGGGCATCGACCGCGGCATCCGCGCGCCGGGCGGCCCCGACCTGGGCGTGGTCGGCCTGGTCGTCCTGCTCACCCTGGCGGTCCTCGCGGTCTCGACCGCCTGCGCGTACGCGATGACGCGCCGGCTGTTCACGGTCAGCGAGACCGCCCTGGCCGCCCTGCGCACCCGGACGTTCCGCCACATCCACGATCTGTCGATGCTGCACCAGCAGTCCGAGCGGCGCGGCTCGCTGGTCTCCCGGGTCACCGGCGACGTCGACCAGATTACCCAGTTCCTGCAGACCGGCGGCGTGATGCTGCTGATGACCATCGGCCAGGTCGTGGTCACCACCGTGGTGATGTTCGTCTACTCGTGGCAGCTCACGCTCGTGGTGTTCGCCGCGTTCGTGCCGGCCGTCATCGTGATCCGGCTGTTCCAGCGGCGGCTCGCCGGCGCCTACCGGATCGTGCGCGAACACACCGGGGTCATGCTGGGCACGGTCGCCGAGAGCGTCGTCGGGGCCACGGTGATCCGGGCGTACGGTGTCGCCGGGCGCACCGGCAAGCGCCTCGACGGGGCCGTCGAGGACCTGCGGGTCGCTCAGCAGCGGGCCCTGCGTACCAGCGTGATCAGCTTTTCCACCGGTGAGGTCGCGGCCGGTGTCGCGCTGGCGGCCACCGTGGTGGTCGGCGTGCTGCTCGGGGTCGACGGCGGCCTCAGCATCGGCAAGCTCACCGCCTTCCTGTTCCTGGTGACGCTGTTCATCCAGCCGGTGCAGATCGCCACCGAGGTGCTCAATGAGGCGCAGAACGCGGTGGCCGGCTGGCGCCGGGTGCTGGACGTGCTCGACGTCGAGCCGGACGTGGCCGACCCGGGCACCGACGGCGTGGCGCTGCCGCCGGGGCCGCTGTCCGTGCGGTTCCGGGACGTCTCGTACCGCTACCCCGGCGGCCCGGTCGTCCTCTCCGGGGTGGACCTGGAGATCCCGGCGCGGACCAGGGTGGCGGTGGTCGGCGAGACCGGCAGCGGCAAGACGACCTTCGCGAAGCTGCTCACCCGGCTCATGGACCCGGCCGGCGGCGAGGTGCTGCTGGGCGGGACGCCGCTGGCCGCCGTACGTTTCGACTCTCTTCGGTCGCGGGTGGTGATGGTCCCGCAGGACGGCTTCCTCTTCGACGCGACCGTGGCGGAGAACATCCGCTTCGCCCGGCCGACGCTCACCGACGCCGAGCTGACGGCGGCGTTCGAGGAGCTGGGCCTCGCGGACTGGCTGGCCGGGCTGCCGGGCGGCTTCGACACCCCGGTCGGCGAGCGCGGCGAGGCGCTGAGCGTGGGGGAGCGGCAGCTCGTCGCGCTGGTCCGGGCGTACGTCGCCGACCCCGACCTGCTGGTGCTCGACGAGGCCACCAGCGCCGTCGACCCGGCCACCGAGGTGCGGTTGCAGCACGCCCTGGACGCGGTCACCCGTGGGCGCACGACCGTGGCGATCGCGCACCGCCTGTCCACGGCCGAGTCCGCCGACGAGGTGATCGTCGTCGACGCCGGCCGGGTCGTCCAGCGCGGACCCCATGCCGAACTGCTTCGCGACCCGGAGTCGATCTACGCCAAGCTGTACGCCAGCTGGCTCGAGCAGACGCACTGAGGCTTCCGAGCACACCCGCCGGTCACGCAGTGCTCGGCGAGCCCGGACCCGGGCTGGCGATCGACGGCGGTTGTCGACGGTGGTCAGGCCGGGGCCGGTCCGGTGCTGTCGCGGATCACCAGCGTCGCCGGGAGTCGGACGTGCGACACCGGCCCGGTCCCGCCGGTCCGGGATCGGCGGATCGCCTCAGTCAGCGCTGCCGCCGCGACCCGCCCCTTCTCCTCGACGTCCTGACGCACGGTGGTCAGGGCCGGTGTGAGCCGGGTCGCCAGGGGGCCGTCGTCGAAGCCCACCACGGACAGCTCGTGCGGCACCCGTAGGCCCAGGTCGTCGGCGGCCAGCAACACACCGACCGCGGTGGCGTCGGAGAAACACAGGACGGCGGTCGGCCTCTCGGAGCGGCTCAACAAGGTGCGTGCGTCCCGGCGTACGTGATCGGTCTGGTCGAAAGGGTGACAGAGGACGACCGGCTTGATCCCCGCGGGTCGCAGAACGTCGAACCAGCCGAGCCGGCGTTGGCGGGAGGCGTGTCCCTCGACGATGTCGTCCGGGTCGGTGACGAAGCCGTGCTGCCCGTGGTGCCCTTTCATCACGATCGCGATCCGGCGGTGGCCGAGGTCGAGGAGGTGCTGGGCCGCGGCTCGGGCGCCGTCCCGATCGGCGATGTTGACGGTCGGCACGTCGTCGGCGGGATCCTGGTCGACGTAGACGATCGGCAGCCCGCGCCGGCGCAGCCAGGACACGGCCGATGAGGTGGGATCACAGGAATAGACCAACGCCCCGTCGATCGCCACGTCCCGGGCCGGAACGAGATCGGCCGATGCGGATGAGGTGAGCAGGGTGATGGCCAGGCCGGTCGGTGCCAGTTCCTCGGCGATCGCGCCGAGAAAGCCGCCGGCCACCGGGTCGGTGAAGGCGTAGCGCAGGGAATCGGTGAGCAGGATCCCGACCGCGCCGGTGGTGCCCTTGGCGAGCGCCCGGGCGGTGGGGTCGGGTCCGACGTAGCCGAGGTCCTGTGCGGCGGCGAGGATCCGGTCACGCAGGGCGGGAGAGAGCTGATCAGGGCGGGAGAACGCGTTCGACACCGTCATCCGGCTCACACCGACCCGGTCGGCGATGGTCTGCAACGTCACCCTGGGCACTGATCACCGTTCCCTTCCGCAGCCCACACGGTAGCGCCGGTGCCGCCGATTGCCTCCCACCGGACGGTGGGGGAGGAGATCGGCGACCTGCAGAGGCGGTTCTCAGGCGGGGTGATGCCCGGCAGGGGCGACCGCGACGGACGCACGGTACAGCGCGCGGGACACCGTCAGGCGCAGAAGGGAGGTGCGGCGTAGGCGTTGCCGGTGGGGGACGACCGGCGCGTCCGGACGGGCGCTGTTCATCTCGCGGGTCACCTCCTGAACTGCGCGGAGGTACGCGGCGGGCGATTCCATGACAGCCTCCTCAAGCGTCTGTACCGGTACAGTAGATGTCTTTTCTGTACCGGTCAAGAGAGAGGAGAAGCACTGAGGCCCCGGCACGCCGAGGGGTGCCGGGGCCTTCGGTCGGTGCTCAGCGGGCGTAGAACTCGACGACGAGCTGCTCGTCGCAGACCACCGGCACCTCGGAGCGCTCCGGCTTGCGGATCACCGTGGTGCGCAGCTCCTCGATCACCGTCGACAGGTACGGCGCGGTCGGGCCGTCGAGGTGGGCGCCGGCGGCCGCGACCTGGAAGGGCGGCTTCTGCCGGCTGCTCTCGCGGACCTCGACCACCTGGCCGGGCTTGAGCCGGTAGGACGGGCGGTCGACCTTCTTGCCGTCCACCAGGAAGTGGCCGTGTGCGACGAGCTGACGGGCCTGGTAGATGGTGCGGGCCAGGCCGGCGCGCTGCACGGTGGCGTCGAGGCGGCTCTCCAGCAGGGCGACCATGTTCTCGCCGGTCTTGCCCTCCTTGCGGTGCGCGTCGTCGTACGCCCGGCGCATCTGCGCCTCGCTGATGTTGTACTGGTGCCGCAGCCGCTGCTTCTCCAGGAGTCGTACCTGGTAGTCGGACTGCTTGCGCCGGCCCCGGCCGTGCACGCCGGGCGGGAACGGGCGCCGCTCGAAATATTTCACGCACTTGCGCGTCAGCGGGATGCCGAGGGCCCGCGACAGCCGGGCCTTGGGTCGGGAGTTGTTCACGGGCGATCTTTTCCTTCTCCGACGAGGTGCTACGGTAAGCCTCACCTTACTAAGGTCAGCCTAACCGAGGCCCGGAGGTTCCCGACATGCAGCCCACCCATGCCGAGGTCGCAAGGACGCTCGCGGCCGGTCACCTGCCCGCCACCGCGCACATCGCCTGCCGACCGGGCCCGCTGCCGGTGCGTCACGTGACCGACGCCCAGGGCCGAGTGCTGCTGCTCTCGCCGAGCGACGGCGCGCTCGCCGCCGCGCTCAGCCCCGCACCCGGCACCCACGACACCGCCCTGGTCCTGGACATCTCCGATGTGCCGCCGGTCGCCGGCTCCCCGTCACACGGCCGGGTGTGGGTCTCGGGCTGGGCCACCCTGCTGACCGGCGAGGAAGCGCGCCAGGCCGCGCTCGACTACGCCGACTGCGACCCCGCCTCCGACCTGCTCGACGTCGGCACCACCCAGGTCATCCACCGGATGGACGTCGCCGAGGTGCGCTACGAGCGCAAGGGCACCCTGGTGGAGATCGACCCGGACGAGTTCGCCGAGGCGGGCCCGGACCCGCTGCGCGCCGTCGAGTTCGACCTCGTCACCGATCTCGCCGACCACCACGTCGAGGAGATCGACGGCTACCTGCGCCGGCGGCTCGGCCCGGCCCTGCACCCCGGCGACGAGCCGCGCATCGTGCGCATGGACCGCTACGGCTTCCTGGTGCGCCTCGGCTCCCGCCTGGCCCGCCTGTCGTTCCCCCGCCCCGTGGCCGACCGCCACGACCTCGCCCACCTGCTGCACCCGGTGCTGTGCACCCGGTGCTCGCACCAGAACGAGGCGGCCTAGAAGACTCCGGCGAGATCGTCGGTCAGGTAGCGCTGCACGTTCGGGCCGATCGCCGCCACCAGCCGCTCGGGGTCGGCCGACGCGACCGGCTCCACCTTGAGGACGTAACGGACCACGGCCAGCCCGGCCATCTGCGTGGCGACCAGGGCGGCGCGGGTCGGTGCCTCCGCCGCGTCGATGTCCAGCTCGACCATCGCCCGGCGCAGCACCTGCGTGACCACGAACTCGCGCATCAGCCGGGCGGTCCACTCGTTGCTCATCGCCGAACGCATCAGCGCCACCGCCGCCGCACCGGCGGGGGAGTCCCAGACGCTCAGCACCATGCGGACCAGGCGCGCACCGGCCTCCTCCCGGGGCCCGGCGAGGGCCTTGGGGATCAGCTCGGCGGGGTTCACCGGCGAGTTCATGCTCGCCAGGAAGAGCTTCTCCTTGGTGCCGAAGTAGTGATGCACCAGTGCCGGATCGACCCCGGCCCCGCCGGCGATCGCCCGGATCGAGGCCTTGTCGAAGCCGCGCTCGGCGAAGATCGTGCGAGCGGCCTCCAGGATGGACTGCTTGGTGTCCTGGTTGCCCGGACGCCGCCCGCTGCGCCGTACCAAAGAAGATCTCTCCCGTTCGTCTCAGCCGGTGCGTCGGCGCAGGGTCGCGGCCGCCAGCACCAGGGCCACGATCGCCGCCCCGGTCACGATCGCGAGGTCGCGCCACATGGTCGTGGTCGGATCGGCGTGCATGCCGACCTGCGCCAGGGCGTCCACCGCGTAGGACAGGGGGAACGCGTCGCTGACCGCCTGCAGCCAGCCCGCCATCTGCCCCCGCGGCACGAACAGCCCGCAGAGCAGCAGCTGCGGCACGACCACCACCGGTAGGAACTGTACGGCCTGGAACTCGGTGCGAGCGAAGGCGCTGCAGAACAGCCCCAGGGCCACCCCGAGCACCGCGTTGACCACGGCGATGAGCACGACGAGCCCGGCGCTGCCGACGGTGTCGAGCCCGAGCAGCCAGTACGCCGCGCCGACCGCCACCGCCGCCTGCACCGCGGCGGCCAGGCCGAACGCGAGGCCGTAGCCGAAGAGCAGGTCGAGCTTGCCGAGCGGGGTGGTCAGCAGCCGTTCCAGGGTGCCGGTGGTGCGCTCGCGCAGCATCGCGATGCTGGTCACCAGGAACATGATCACGAAGGGGAAGATGCCGAGCATCACCAGCGCGATCCGGTCGAAGGTGGGACCGGCGTTCTCGTACATGTAGAACAGCAGGGTCAGCAGTGCCGCCGGGACGACGATCAGGAGTGCGACCGTACGCCGGTCGTGGCGCAACTGGCGCAGGATCCGCGCCGCCGTGCTGAAGGTGATCCTCAGGCTCATCGCGCCTCGACTCCCTCGCGGTCGCGGATCAGGCGGAGGAACGCCTCCTCGAGATCCTCGGTGCCGGCCGTCGCGCGGATGGCCGCAGGCGAGTCGTCGCCGATCAGCTGCCCCTCGCGGATGAGTAGCAGCCGGTCGCAGCGCCCGGCCTCGTCCATGACATGACTCGACACGAGCAGCGTCGTGCCCTCGGCGGCGAGCGTGTGGAATTTCCCCCACAGGTCGGCGCGCAGCACCGGGTCCTGCCCGACGGTCGGCTCGTCCAGCACCAGCAGGCGCGGCTTGCCGATCATCGCGCAGGCCAGCGAGGCGCGGCTGCGCTGCCCGCCGGAGAGATTGCCGACGAGTTGGCCGGAGGCGCTGCTCAGGCCGACGTCCGCGATGGCTTGCTCGGCGTCGGCCGCGGACAGGCCGTGGAGCGAGGCGAAGTACCGGGCGTTTTCCCGTACGGACAAATCGGCGTAGACGCTGGGCGCCTGCGTGACGTAGCCGACGGTGTGGCGCAGGGCCGCCGCACCCGCCGGCTGACCCAACACGGTGACGGTGCCCGAGCGGACGATCTGCACGCCGACGATCGCCCGGATGAGCGTCGTCTTGCCGCTGCCGCTGGGACCCAGCAGGCCGGTGACGCTCCCGGCCGGCACGGTGCAGGAGATCCCGTGCAGGACCCGCCGTCTGCCGCGCTCGACCACGAGGTCCCGGACCTCGATGGCGCTGGTCATGGTTGCCTCCGAAGAACTCATCAAGTGTTGAGTTCAACGGTAGGTGAATTCTGCGGGCGGGGCAATGACACGGCGGCAAGGTGGCACACCGGCATGACAAAGGCCGCGATCCCGCGCGAAGCGGGACCGCGGCCTGCGGTCGGTTCAGGGGATGCCGGTTCCGGGTGCTTAGAGGGCCAGAATGCGGTCGAGGAACTCGCGGTAGCCGCGCATCGCCATCCGCATGCTCTCGGTGTCTGTGATGGCCGCGTCCCGCAGCGGGTCGAGTTCGTCCCGCTGGGTCAGCATCGACTCGGTCAGCTCCCGCACCGCCTCGGTGAGCAGGTCGTGCGCCCGGGTCAGCGCGGTCACCGGGTCGTCGACGAACTGCGCCTTGACCTCGTGCCACTCACCCCGGAACCGCTCGCTGGCGGTCTCGTCCCAGAACGCGATGGGGCTGTGGTGCAGGTCGCCGGGGCGCAGCGGACCGGCGTCGTCGGCGGCCCGGCGCCCGGCCGGAACCTCCCCGGCGGCCCGCCGGCTCGCCGGCCGGGCCCCGGCGGACTCGTCCCGTCCGGCGGTGCGGGTCTCCGGCTCGGTCTTGGCGCGGGGAGCGTCTGGCGTGATCCCGTAGCGGGTGGTGTCGCGCGCTGCCTCGTCACGGGCGCGCCGTCCGCCCTCCGGCTGCTCACCGCGCACCGGCTCCGGACGCACCGACTCCGGACGCACCGGACTCGGCGGCAGCGGGTCGGTGCGGAACTGGCTGGTGCCCGCGCTCGCCTCGGGGCGGATCCACCGCTCCGGGCCGTCCGCGGACTTCTGCTGCGGGGTGAACGCGTCGGGGAACGGGTCGAGAGACGCCGCGATCCCGTCGGCGGCACCCAGCGGGCTCTCGTGGTGTGACGGCAGCGCCCAGGCGTCGTGCCTGCTCTCGTGCCTGTCCGGATCGGGCGCGGGCGCGTCCGGGCCGGTGTCGGCGGCGCCGCGCCGGGACTCGCTCGCGGGACGGGTGCCGGCGGTGTCGGCCGGGTTGCTCGACGGCGGCGGGACCGAAGCCGATCCGGTCGCCGGCGGCCCGCTCACCGGCAGTCGGGCGGGAGCGTGGCCGTCCGGCTCGTCGGCCGGGGAGTCCGGCCGCGCGGAGGCGAACGGGTCGGGCGGCGGGTCCGGCAGCAGGGGGTTGCTCGCAGCCGCGAACGGCGACGGTGCGTACAGCGGCGGGGTCTCCGGCGGGGGCGCGAACGGCGAGCGTGACATCGGCAGCGAGCCGTTGATCACCGGCGACTGCCCGTTCGTCAGCGGCGTGCCGTTGGCCTGCGCCCGGCCACCGTGGCGCGGTCCGGTCTGTCCATTGCGGTGCCCGTTCGTCTCCACGGGGTGGAAGCCTCCCTGATCGTTCCAGCGCGGTCCGTTGCTGATGCCGCTCGGCCGCGGCCCCGGCTTGGTGAGTGGCGGTCCGTCGGCGCCGGGCCCCGACTCGGTGTCGCTGAGGCTTGGCTCGGTGGTGCTCGGCCGGGCGTGTCCGTTGACCGAGGCGTCGCGCTCCGGCGTCGGCGTCCCCTCCGCCGGCCAGAAGCGAGCGAGGTCACGGGACTGCCGGCCGTCCTCGGGGTTGGCCGTCGGTTCCATCGTCGAGACTCCCGTCGCGGGTGGCGGCGCGACCCGTCCGGGCGAGCCGGGCGGGACGCGGGCGCGCCGGACCCAGGGCAGGCACGGCGCACGACGACGGTACCGTCCCCGGCTGCGCCGTCACACCCCCTGTGCGGGTTGGTGACCGGATCGTGGGTTAGGGGGCCCGAGGGGCAGTCTCGGCGCGCGGCCCCCGTACGGGACAATCTGGCACTGTGCCTGTCACAAACTTCGATAACCAGCCCGCCCGGCCGTCCGCCCTCGACCCGGCCATCGCCGACCGCCTGCGCCGCGACCCGGACGGCCTGGTCGCCGCCGTCGTGCGGGAGCACGCCACCGGCGACGTGCTGATGCTGGCATGGATGGACGACGAGGCGCTGCACCGCACCCTCACCTCGGGGCGGGCCACCTACTGGTCGCGCAGCCGCCGGGAGTACTGGGTGAAGGGCGCGACGTCGGGGCATCACCAGTACGTCCGTTCGGTCGCCCTCGACTGCGACGGAGACGCCCTGCTGGTCACGGTGGACCAGGTCGGGGCCGCCTGCCACACGGGGACGCGTACGTGCTTCAGCGATGAGCTGCCCGTCGCCGGCCCCGCGAATGAACTCACGACCACGGAGGAGAACTCATGACCAGCGGTGCCGTGACGCCCGACGAGGCCGGCTTCGTCGCCGAGGCGGCGCAGCGGCGGGTGGTGCCGGTGACCCGGCGGCTGCTGGCCGACGGGGAGACCCCGATCGGCGTCTACCGCAAGCTCGCCGGCGGCCCGGGCACCTTCCTGCTCGAGTCCGCCGAGCAGGGCGCCGGGTCCGCGGCCTGGTCGCGCTACTCCTTCGTCGGGGTACGCAGCGCCGCCACGCTGGTCGAGCGCGATGGCGAGGCGGTCTGGCTGGGCAACCCTCCGGCGGGCGTACCGACGGGCGGTGACCCGGTGGTGGCGCTGCGCGAGACGGTCGCGGCCCTCACCGCTCCCGACGGCGAGCCGGTCGGCGACGGTCTGCCCCCGCTGACCGGTGGCATGGTCGGATTCCTGAGCTACGACCTGATCCGCCGGTTCGAGCGCCTGCCCGCCACCGCCGCGGACGACCTGCCCCTGCCCGAGCTCGGCATGATGCTGGCGACCGACCTCGTCGTGCTCGACCACTTCGACGGCTCGGCCATCCTGGTCGCCAACGCGGTGCTGCCCGCCGGAGCCGACGAGGCCACCGCGCGCGCCGCGTACCACCAGGCGGTGGGGCGGCTCGACGCGATGACCACCGCGTTGTCCCGGCCCACGCCGCCGATGATCTCCACGGTGGAGCGGGTGCCCCACGAGGTCGTCAGCCGCACCGCGCCGGGCGACTACCGCAAGGCGGTCGACGCGGCCAAGGAGGCGATCCGGGCCGGCGAGTGCTTCCAGATCGTCGTCGCCCAGCGCTTCGAGCGGGCCACCGACGCCGATCCGCTGGACGTCTACCGGGTGCTGCGGGCGACCAACCCGAGCCCGTACATGTATCTGCTGCGGTTCGACGATTTCGACATCGTTGGCTCGTCGCCGGAGGCGCACCTCAAGGTCAGCGCCGACGAGGGTGGCGTACGCCGGGCCCTGCTGCACCCCATCGCCGGCACCCGGTGGCGCGGCGCGACCCCGGAGCGGGACAACGCCCTGGCCGCCGAGCTGCTCGCCGACCCGAAGGAGCGCGCCGAGCACGTGATGCTCGTCGACCTCGGCCGCAATGACCTGGGGCGGGTCTGCCGGGCGGGCACTGTCGAGGTGCCCGACTTCGCGCGCATCGAGCGGTACAGCCACGTCATGCACATCGTCTCCACGGTCGTCGGCGAGCTGCGCGACGACCAGACGGCCTTCGACGCGCTCGCGGCGACGTTTCCGGCCGGCACGCTGTCCGGTGCGCCGAAGGTCCGGGCGATGGAGATCATCGAGAGCCTGGAGCCGACCCGACGCGGCCTGTACGGCGGCACGGTCGGCTACTTCGGCTTCGCCGGCGACATGGACATGGCCATCGCGATCCGTACGGCGCTGATGCGTGGCGGCACGGCCTACGTCGGCGCGGGTGCCGGCATCGTGGCCGATTCCGATCCGGCCGCCGAGGAGCAGGAGACCCGCAACAAGGCGGCCGCCGTGCTCGCCGCGATCGCCGCCGCCGAGACCCTTCGCGCCGCCCGGTGACCGGCTCCGGCCGCGGTCTCGGCGTCACGGTCCTGTGCTGCGCCGCGGGCGCCGGCCTGGCCCTGTACGGGATCACCCGCACCTGGTCGGTCGAGGTGACCACCCGGCCGGGGCTGCCCGACCTGACGGCCACCCGCACCGGCGCCGATCTCGCGCCCTGGGTGGTCGGCCTGGCGCTCGTCGCCCTGGCCGGGGGCGGCGCGCTCCTGGCCACCCGGGGCGCGGCCCGGCGCGGCCTGGGCGCGCTGCTGGCGCTCGCCGGTGCCGCGATGGCGGCCGGGGCGATCGTGGGCCGGGCCGGGGTCGACGCCGGCTCGGCCGGGGCGGGCGCCACGCTGTGGCCGATCGTCTGCGCCGTCGGTGGCCTGCTGGTGGTCGCCGCCGGCGGGCTGGCGCTGCGGCATGGCCATCGGTGGCCGGCCATGGGCGCACGCTACGAGCGCCGTCCGGCGGCGGCCACGCCGCCGGCGGACGGCGAGAATCAGCGGGTCGCCGAACCCGGGGTCGGCACCGATCAGCGGGCCGACGTCGATCAGCGGGCCGACGTCGATCAGCGGGCCGACGTCGATCAGCGGGCCGACGTCGATCAGCGGGCCGACGTCGATCGGAAGGTCGATACCAGGGCGGCGTGGGATGCGCTCGATCGCGGGGACGATCCCACCGCGTCCTGAGCCGGCGCTCGCGGACTCAGCGGGCCGAGACCAGGGTGGCGCGGGAGCCGCCGCGCGAAGACGCGCCCTGACCGGCGTTGCGGCGGCGGGGATGGGCCGCGAGGGTGGCCACCATCGCGTCCGTGTCCGCGCGGGCCTGGGCCCGGGCGCGGTCGGCGCACATCGCGGCCCAGGCGTTGCCCTGGGCGGTGCGCACGTTCTCCTCACCGACGAGCTTGCGCTCCACGCCCGCGATCAACCCGGCGGCATACGAGACGAGGGTGCGGGAGACGGCGGTGAAGCCGATCTCGTCGCTGGTCATGGTCACCTCCACTGTGCTCGCGCGCGGTCCGCCGGACGGGACGCCGCGGACCAGTCTGCCCGATTCCCATGCTGCCGGAGTCGTGTTTCCGACTGGTGACACCCGCATCAACGCAGAGTGCGATCAGCCGATCATCCAGGGGGTCCCAGCTAGGCGCGAGATGCGAAGGGGGAGGATGTGACGGAGGAGACAAGCTCCGCCCGGCAGCGCATTATGCCGCAGCCCACCTCGTGAGGCTCGCCATACCCCGGGCGGCTGGACACGTCGGCGGCCACCTAGCATCGGGCCGAGGACACCCGGAGAGGGGAGTCATTAGGTGACATCCGATCAGCGTGGTGCGGGATCGCAGAACGTGCTGGAAGAGATTCTGACGGGAGTGCGCGAGGACGTCGCGGCACGCCAGGAAGAGGTCTCGCTCGAGCGGGTACGCGAGCTCGCGGCGGCGGCTCCGCCGGCGATCGACGCGTACGCGGCCCTGCGGAAGCCCGGGGTGGCGGTGATCGCTGAGGTCAAGCGATCTTCGCCGTCGAAGGGCGCCCTGGCCGACATCCCCGACCCGGCGGAACTCGCGGGCGAGTACGCGGCGGGCGGCGCCCGCTGCATCAGCGTGCTCACCGAGGGCCGCTGGTTCGGCGGCTCCCTCGACGACCTCGCCGCGGTGCGGGCGGCGGTCGATGTGCCGGTGCTGCGCAAGGACTTCGTCGTCTCCAGTTACCAGGTGCACGAGGCCCGCGCCCACGGCGCCGACCTGGTCCTGCTGATCGTGGCGGCGCTCGAGCAGAACGTCCTGGTCGGCCTGCTGGAGCGGATCGAGTCGCTGGGCATGACGGCGCTCGTCGAGGTGCACAACGAGGAAGAGGCCGACCGGGCACTGGACGCCGGCGCTCAGGTCATCGGGGTGAACGCCCGCGACCTGCGGACGCTGGAGGTCGACCGGTCCGTCTTCGAACGGATCGCGCCGGGCCTGCCCAACAACGTCGTCAAGATCGCCGAGTCGGGGGTGCGCGGCCCGCACGACCTCATTCGGTACGCGTCGGCCGGCGCCGACGCGGTCCTGGTCGGCGAGGGGCTGGTGACGAAGAAGAGCCCCCGCGACGCGGTGGCCGAACTCGTCAACGCGGGTAACCACCCCGCGACGCCCCGGCCCGTCCGATGAGTGCTCCGGCCCTGCCCGACGTCGCCGGTCACTTCGGCCGGTTCGGCGGGCGTTTCGTCCCCGAGGCACTCGTGCGGGCGCTCGACGAGCTCGACGCGGCGTACCGGGAGGCCAAGAACGACCCGGCCTTCCAGGAGCGGTTCACCGGCCTGCTGCGCGACTACGCCGGCACGCCGTCGCTGCTCTACCGCGCCGAACGGCTCTCCGCGGAACTGGGCGCGGAGATCCTGCTCAAGCGCGAGGACCTCAACCACACCGGCGCCCACAAGGTGCGCAACGTGCTGGGCCAGGCCCTGCTCGCCAAGCGGATGGGCAAGCCGCGGGTCATCGCCGAGACCGGTGCCGGGCAGCACGGCGTCGCCAGCGCCACCGCGGCCGCGCTGCTCGACCTCGAGTGCGTCGTCTACATGGGCCAGGTCGACACCGAGCGGCAGGCGCTCAACGTGGCGCGGATGCGGATGCTCGGTGCGACCGTGGTGCCGGTGACCAACGGCTCGCGCACCCTCAAGGACGCCCTCAACGAGGCGCTGCGGGACTGGGTGTCGAGCGTCGACAACACCCACTACCTGCTCGGCACGGCCGCCGGCCCGCACCCGTTCCCGGAGATCGTCCGCGACTTCGTCGGCGGCATCGGCACGGAGGCCCGCGAGCAGTGCCTGACGCGGCTGGGGCGGCTGCCCGACGCGGTCGCCGCCTGCATCGGCGGCGGCTCCAACGCGATCGGCATCTTCCACGCCTTCGTCGGCGACGAGGGCGTCCGGCTCTACGGCTTCGAGGCCGGCGGGGACGGCGTCGAGACCGGCCGGCACGCCGCGTCGATCACCGGCGGCTCGACCGGGGTCCTGCACGGGTCCCGCACGTTCGTGCTGCAGGACGACGACGGCCAGACGATCGAGTCGCACTCCATCTCGGCGGGCCTGGACTATCCGGGCGTCGGGCCCGAGCACGCCTGGCTGCACGACACCGGCCGGGCGGTCTACGAGCCGGTCACCGACGACGAGGCGATGGCCGCCTTCCAGCTGCTCTGCCGCACCGAGGGCATCATCCCGGCGATCGAGAGCGCGCACGCCCTCGCCGGGGCCGCCCGCATCGTGCCGCGGCTCACCGAGGAGCTGGGTCGCACCCCCACCATCGTGGTCAACCTGTCCGGTCGAGGCGACAAGGACGTGCACACCGCGGGCGCCTACTTCGGCATCCTCGACGAGCGTGAAGTTCTCGTACCCGGGGAGCAAGAATGACGCAGCGCAGCGGAGTCATCATCAAGCTCAGCGCATTCGTGCCTCGCGGCGCCACGGAGCGAAGCGGAGTGGTGGCGTGAGCATCGCGGACCTGTTCGGTAAGGCCCGGGTCGAGGGACGGTCGTTGCTGGTCGGCTGCATGCCGGCCGGCTTCCCGACCGTCGACGACAGCATCGCGTCGATGGTCGCCATGGCCGAGGCCGGGTGCGACGTCATCGAGGTCGAAATGCCGTACAGCGACCCGGTGATGGACGGCCCGGTGATCCAGAAGGCCTCCGACATCGCCCTGGCCGGCGGCGTACGCACCCGGGACACGCTGCGGATCATCGAGGCGGTCGCGAACACCGGCGCCGCCGTCGTGCTGATGACCTACTGGAACCCCGTCGAGAAGTACGGCGTGGACGCGTTCGCCCGCGACCTCGCCGCCGCCGGCGCGACCGGCATGATCACGCCCGACCTCATCCCGGACGAGGCCGCGGAGTGGATCGCCGCCGCCGACCGGCACGAGATCGACCGTACGTTCCTCGTCTCGCCGTCCTCGACCGACAAGCGCCTCGCGATGACCGTCGCGAACTGCCGGGGCTTCGTCTACGCCACCGCGCTGATGGGTGTCACCGGCGCCCGCACCTCCGTGTCGTCGCAGGCGCCGGAGCTCGTCGCCCGCGTCCGTGCGGTCGACCCGGACATGCCGGTCGGCGTCGGCCTGGGCGTCGGCACCGGCGCGCAGGCGGCCGAGGTGGCCGCGTTCGCCGACGGCGTGATCGTCGGAAGCGCGCTCATCCGCTGCGTGCTCGACGCCCCCGACCTGGCGACGGGACACCAGCGGCTGCGCGCGCTCAGCGCCGAGCTGGCCGCCGGCGTACGGCAGAGCAAGCCCTCCTGACAACGCGCGCAGGAATCGGCGGTAGGGTGCGCCCGTGACCCTCGCCGCTATCCCCAGCCCCGCGACGTCGGTATGGCACGTCGCCGGCCTTCCCATCCGGGCGTACGCGCTGTGCATCGTCGCCGGCATCGTCGTCGCCGTCCTGGTGATGGAGCACCGGCTACGCCGCCGCGGCGTGGCGCCCTGGGCCTCGCTCGACATGGCCGTGTGGGCGGTGCCGTTCGGCATCGTCGGCGCGCGGATCTACCACGTGATCACCTCGCCGGACGAGTATTTCGGCGACGGCGGCCATCCCATCCGGATCTTCCAGATCTGGGAGGGCGGCCTGGGCATCTGGGGCGCGATCGCCGGTGGCGCGCTCGGCGCCTGGTTCGCCGCCCGCCAGCTGGGCATCCCGTTCGTGGTCTTCGCGGACGCGCTCGCGCCCGGCCTGCCGCTGGCGCAGGCGGTCGGCCGCCTCGGCAACTGGTTCAACAACGAGCTGTACGGCAGCGTCACGACCCTGCCGTGGGGCCTGCGCGTGCACGACATGGACCGCTCCAACCCCGGCCATGCCACGGTCATCGACGGCAAGCCGGTGACCCTGTCCGACCTCTACCACCCCACCTTCCTCTACGAGGCGGTCTGGGACGTCGGCGTGGCGGTGCTCGTCCTGCTCCTCGACCGCCGGTTCAAGTTCGGCCGCGGCCGCGCGTTCGCGCTGTACGTGATGGCGTACACGGTGGGCCGCTGCTGGATCGAGATGCTGCGCATCGACGACGCCACCACGTTCTTCGGCATCCGCCTCAACGTCTTCACCTCCATCGTGGTGTTCGTGGCGGCGCTGGCGTACTTCGTGCTGGTCAAGGGCCCCCGAGAGTACGTGGTGCCGATCGACGCGCCCGAGACCGAGCCGGTGAGCGGGCCGGACAGCGACGTGGACCAGATCGACGTCGGCGCCACCGAGCGGGTCGCCACGGCACCGACGGCCTACCAGGTGGTCAGCGAGGAACGGTTCCGGGCGTACGAACGTACGGGCGTGCTGCCCCCGAACGGCCTCGCCGCGGAGCAGCCGACCCCGGACGGCGACGACGACGCCCGCCCGGCCGCCTCCACCTCCGCCGACGAGCGTTAGGGACCGGGCCGGCGACATGCGCACCGCCGTCGTGGTGGGGGCGGGCATGGCGGGCCTCGCCGCCGCCGGCGCCCTCGCCCGCGACGGTTGGCAGGTCACCCTCCTCGAACGCGGCGAACGGGTGGCCGCGCCGCCGACCGCGCTGGTGCTCTGGCCCAACGGCCGCCGAGCCCTGGAGTCGCTCGACCCGGACGGCGGCTGGCCCGCCATCGCCGCGCCGCTGCCCGACGGCGGCGTCCGCCGCCCCGACGGCCAGTGGCTGTGCGCACCGCGCAACCGCCCGGGCGCGGGCCTGGCCCCCGCGGCAGTGCACCTCGAGGACCTCTACGACGCCCTGATGGCCGGGCTCGGCGACCGGGTCGACATCCGCACCGGAATGCAGGTCACCCGGGTCAGGGCCCGCCACGGGTCCCGGCCGGCGGTCGGCGACGGCAAGACGCTGTTCGAGGCCGACCTGATCGTCGCGGCCGACGGCATCGACAGCCCGATCCGCCAAACGGTGGCCCCCGAGGCCGTCGTCGTGGGCTCCGGCTTCGCCGCCTGGCAGGCGGTCGTGCCCGGCTTTCGCGCCCCCACCCTGCCACCGGACCATCAAGCCGGCGGCGAAACCCTCGGCGCGGGCTACCGCTTCGTGTCGATGCCGCTCGGTGAGCGTGCGGCCGGCCGCGGTGGCATCTACTGGGTGGCGACCGCCGCGGGCGCGCCCCGCCCGGAGTCACCCGCGACCCAACTGACGCTGCTGCGCCGATGGTTCGCCCCCTGGCACGATCCGATCGGGCGGCTGCTCGCCGCCACCCGCCCCGAGGACCTGATCCCGCAGGAGGTCCGCGAGCTGCGGCCACTGCCCCGGGCGTACGGCTTCCGCTGCGGCTCCGGCGGTGTGGTCCTGCTCGGCGACGCCGCCCACGCGATGCCCCACCACCTGGGCCAGGGGGCCTGCCTCGCCTTCGAGGACGCGGCGACGCTGCGGTCCCTGGTCGCGACCGCGCAGCCGGGTCCGGAACTGGGCCAGGCCGTCGAGGCGTACGACCGAGCCCGCCGCCCCCGCACGACGGCGGTGGTGCGGCAGAGCCGGCGCATGTCCGCGGTCGTGCAGGCGCGCGGCCGCCTGGCCCTCCGGGCCCGCGACGCGGCCCTGGGTTCGCTGCGGCCCCGGATGCTGGGCCACGCCAACGGCCTCGCCGCGGACTGGCACCCCCCGGAATAGTCGGCCGCCCGACGCCCGCTCACCGACACGCGGCGGACAGGGCAGCGAGTCTCCCGTCAGGGTCATAGACGACCCGGTGCCCAGCTGTGATCACCCGCGCCGTCCCGGCGTCGACGGGGTCGGTATCCGCCCAGCTCAACGGCGCGATCCCGATCTCGACCTCGAAGCCCGAGGGCTGTTGCAGCCGAACTTCCCGCAGTGGCCCCCACTGCTGCTCGCGAAGGAGCCGCCCGCCGAGCAGCCGCGACCACACCTCGGGGTCGGCGTGGGCGGCGGTGTCGGTGAGCACGACAATGTCGACATCGGAATCCATCCGAGCCTTGTCCAGGGCCCATGAGCCGACGACCACCACGCCACGGACGTCATCGTGCGCAGCGGCCCACCGTTCGACCTGCCGCACGACGGACAGACACTCCTCACGCCGCTGCCGCGTCACCACGCCCGTCATCAGAGTTCTCTGCGGAGCTTGCTGACGGCGGATGCCAGGTCATCCCACGGAAAGAGCGCAGCAGCCGGCGATCCCATGTTCGGCGTCGGGAGTGGATAGCGGTCCGGGTCGAAGAGCAGCTCGACGCCCCACGATCTGAGCGCCTTCACACTGGCGAGGAAAGCCGGGTGCCGGGCGAGCGCCGCATTCGGCGTAGGAACCGCGATGATGGGCAGCGGCAGGCCGACTGCCTCGTTCAGCATGCCGAGCGCGAGCGTGTCGCTCGCTCCCGACGCCATCTTGTTGATGGTGTTGAACGTTGCCGGAGCGATCACATAGGCATCGGGAGGCGGCAGCACATCCGGCTCATCCGGCTGCTTGTAGTCGTAGCGGACCGGGTGACCGGTGAGGGCCGCCAGCGCCTCGACATCGATGAACTTCACGGCAGAGGGCGTGGCGACGACACACACGTGCCATCCGTCAACCTGCACCTGGGTCACAAAGGTGGGCAGATCGGCGGCGGGCCGACCTCCACAGGCCACGACGTAGAGCACGGGTTGACCATGGATGGGCATACCACTCCATTACTCGACCGGTGACCTAAGCGTGCAGGAGATGTCGGGGTCCGGCGCGGCCGGTTCGTTGTCCTGCAGCCGTTGACGCAGCCGCCGCGCCTCGCGGCCCCGATAGACCTGTAGGACGCTGTCCAGGGTGTCACGGACATACGGGTCCGGGTGATCGACCAGATAGGCCAGTTCCTCGGCGCCGCCGCGCCGGCCCCGACCCAGCTCGCTGAGCACGTCGATGATCTCATCGGCGGTGCCCGCGGCCCGCAACCGCGCCATCAGCTCGCTCTTCGGCCGGGGCGGCTCATCGTAGGGAAACCGCCGGCGCAGCTTCGCCACCTTGTACCCGCCCCGGGGCACGCAGCCCGGGCACGGGCACGGGCGGCGGCCGTGGGCTCCTGGCACATAACGCCAGCCCACCCCCTGCGGCACAGCACGGACCCGCCGCACCTCGGCCGCTGTGATCGTCCGGGGCACGAACACCTCATAGCCTCGCGGATCATCCAGGCCACGAACCACAGCGACCGCCTCCGCGGCGGTGACTCGCCGCGGTGGGGCACCGTAGTGGCCTACCGATACCGGCTCGTCGTCGCCCAGCCGCAGCTGCACCGCGACCAGCACGCCGGGCTTCCAGCGCCGCAACTCTCGTACCCATTGATAGGTGAGCGTGAACGACGGGAGCACGGGCATGCAGTAGACGCCGCGTCCGCCGGCACCTCCGAAGCTGCGCGCGGCGATACCCGAGCGCTGGATACGTTGAGCCGCCCGCGTGCTGGTGATGTGTACGAACTCTGCCATCGCGAGCACCGTAGCGGAGGGCGAGCAATGATGATCACGAATTTTCTGGCTGCCGGAGAAGCGTGAGAATCGATCACTAGTGTGCACGCATGGACGCTCTGCGGGAGGGGCCGCTGCACATTGCCGCCAGGGCTGGCGATGGGCCGGAAGTGGCTCGGCTGGTGGCGGCAGGCGCCGTCGTGGATGCTGGCAACTACCGCAAATACACGCCGTTGCATATAGCCGCCGGGATGGCGGCGTCCGGGGTCGTCGCGGTGCTGCTGGCCGCCGGCGCGGACGCGTCAGCCCTCACGGTCTTTAACAACACGCCGCTGCACGAGGTGGCCTCAGGGCGAGTGGGCACTGCTGAGGCGGCGCTGGAGATTGTCGACAGTCTCCTCGGCGCCGGCTGCCCGATCGACGCGGTGGACAGCGGTGGACGCACCGCGCTGTGGTACGCCGCGGCCACCGGTACCGTGCCGTGGGCAGCCGGACAACATGCCGTTCGCTTGCACGTCCTGCGGCGCCTGCTCGATCGAGGCGCCAGTCCGAGCATCGCGGCGCGCGGCGAGCAGGGCCGGCCGATCGACGCGGCTCGGGGACTGCACCAGCCCGACAAGTATCGGATCGAGTGGGCCCAAGGCGCAGCGCTGCTGGAGAGCGCGACCGTGGAACAGATCCTTCAAAGGCCGTGGCCTTACGGCAGCGGATCCGGGACGCCTGCCGGTGACGTCGGTTCCGGAACACGGCTCGGGCCCGGCCCGGCGCCGTGACCCGTAACGGCGCGCGGCCGCCGCACAGCCGGGACGGCGAGCAACGCGAAGCCCAGC
Organism: Actinoplanes sp. NPDC051346; assembly: GCF_040682215.1. Lineage (NCBI taxonomy): Bacteria > Bacillati > Actinomycetota > Actinomycetes > Micromonosporales > Micromonosporaceae > Actinoplanes > Actinoplanes sp. NPDC051346. The sequence goes on from NZ_JBFBAJ010000008.1 coordinate 349,375, forward strand.
GTCGCCGCGACCAGATGGCCGACCGTGGCGAAGTCGGGCAGCGGCCCGGTCGAGTCGTCGGCCCCGCCGATGGGCCAGGCGAGAACGAAGAGCGCCCAGGGCAGCCGCCCCCAGCGAGGAACGGCGAGGGTGCCGATCGCCAGCACGGTCTGCGCGCCGTAGCTGATTCCGAAGTCCGGGGCGTGCCGCACGGCCGCCGGATACCAGCCCTCCCGCAGGGCGACGGTGATGACGACGGCGGTGAGCAGAGTCGCGGCGACATGGCCGAAGAGGAAGAGGGCCACGGCGCGCCGCTTGCCCCAGCGGTGTTCCGCCCAGGCGAGGAAGCCGCAGACGCCGAGACCCAGGGTGATCACCGTGCCGACGAACTCGAGGGATGTGACGTCCGTGAGCGGTGTCTGGATGAACAGCACGCTGGCGAGCATCGCGGTCACCGGATGGTTCTGGAGGTTGTCCAGGTTGGTGCTGACGTAGTCCAGCAGGCGGTCCGCCCGGTCCTCGGGCAGACCGAGGTGGACCACGGCGTGGACGGCCAGGAGCAGGCAGACGTAGCCGAGGGTCAGCGGTGCGCGGCGCGGGTATTCCCCGACAGCGCGCAGCAGTCCATCCAGAGGTCCCGACTGGGGCTGAGGGTTCATGGCCCGACATTGTTCAAGGCGCTGTCCACCGCCGGCCGCAAAGGCGTGGCGAACTGCCACCCCCGCGCGAGCACCGCGTCCGTCGCCGAGACTGCCGCGCGGAGCCGTTGTGCGTAACCGCCGGTCAAGACGTGATGGGGTACGCCCTGAGCAGCCAGTTCGCTGCGGAACCGGCCGGTCATCCAGGGCCGGATCGACTCCCCGTCGCGGAGCCCGTCGTCGTCGAACGGCACCCCGACATCGTCGGTGAGCAGATACAGGTCGGGTGGTCGCACCTGTGCCCGAACTGCCGGCGATGTGCTGCCCAAATAGCGCTCTTCCCAGATCGTCGTCGCGAACGCGTCGGTGTCGCCGAAGAGCACCGGGGAGCCGGCGCGGGCGGCCGCGTCCTCCGCGGCGTTCTGCTCGGTCGCTACCGTGGCGAAGTCGTCGCGATCCCACGTCACGTCGAAGACGGTCGCGTCGGGGCGGCGTCGGCGCAGGGCGGCCAGCTTGCGTTCGGTGAGCTCCCGGCCGTACTCGGGGACCCAGCGCGTGCCCGCCCAGACGCCGCCGCGCAGCCGGAAGTGTCGGGCCAGGGCCCGGGCCATGGTGGTGGTGCCGGTGGATTCGGCGCCGACCACGATCACCCGTTTGGCCAGCCAGCCGCGGGCTCCGGGACCGAGGGAGTTCCAGTGCGCGACCGGGTCCGCGCGGATCGCCGTCCCGGAGACGGGCACGGCCGTGCGGTCCAGGTCGACGATCACGGGTACGGCGTGGAAGCGGCGGGCGAGTTCGACCCCGTACGCCTCGGAGGAGAACACGGCGTCGACCCGGTCCGTGCCCGCCGCGGCGCGGAAGACGGCCATGTGCAGGTCCCAGACCTGGGGGTCGGCGTAGTCGATCGGGTGGTCGTCGTAGACGCCGACGAAGGTGACGTTTCCGTGTGCCTCGCGCAGCCAGGACAGCCGTGGCTCGAGCGGGATGCTCTCGCGCCGGGACGGGGCCACCACCACGGTGAGCCGGTCGCAGGCGGCGGCCGCCGCGTCGATGAGCGCGTGGTGTCCGGCGTGCGGCGGATAGAACTTGCCCACGATCAGGCCGTGCCCGTACGTCACCGGGCGACCGCCGCGGGCGCGAGTCGGACGAGCGCGGCCCGCCACGCGCGGAGTCCCAGCACGCAGAGGATGAGGAAGGCGACGTACAGGATCGCGGTGAGCCACAGGTCCTTGTAGGCGTAGAGCGGGATGTAGATCAGGTCCGCGACGATCCAGATCCACCAGCTCTCCACCAGCTTGCGCGTCTGACCGTACGTCGCGAGCAGGGAGAGCGCGGTGGTGAGCGCGTCGGCGAGCGGCACCGTGGAGCCGGTGAGTCGGTCCAGGAAGAGCCACAGCCCGACGGTCACCACGGCTCCGGCGAGCGCCAGCCCGACCCACTCGGCGCGGGTGGTGGTGCGGACCTTCAGCGCGGTCCGGTCGTGACCGCCGTAGAGCCAGGACCACCAGCCGTAGGCGCCGAGCACCACATACAGCACCTGCAGCGCGGCGTCGGCGTAGAGGCCGACGGACCAGAACACGACGATCAGCAGCAGGACGTTGAGGATGCCGACCGGCCAGTTCAGGATGTGCCGACCGACCAACAGGCCCACGGTCAGCAGGCCGGTGACGAAGCCGAGCAGTTCGGCCCAGGTCGTGGCGGCGCCGAACGCCGTGACCGCGGGGGAGTTCAACCAATCGATCATGGGCGACAGCATGCCGGGAAGACCCGCCGCACTCCAGAGGAAATTCTCCGGCGACGACGCGACCGCGACGCGACGGCGACGCGACCGCGACGCGACGGCGACGCGACGGCGACGCGACGGCGACGCGACGGCGACGCGACGGCGACGCGACGGCGACGCGACCGCGACGCGACCGCGACGCGACGGCGACGCGGCGCGAGGGCGGCTCAGACCGGTGCGACGGCGGGGGCGGCGATGCAGGCCGTTCCGATGCGGCGGAAGCCCACCCGCGAGTAGAGGCGGGCGGTGTCGTCGTCGCCCGCCGACAGGAACACCAGGTCGTCGCCGGCCTCGAGGGCGCGGCGGGCCAGGCTGGCGGTGAGCTGCGAGGCGTACCCGCGGCGCCGGGCCGACGGGAGCGTCGCCACGCCCGCCACCTCGGCGACGCCGCCGACGCGTTGGACCGAGCCGCTCGCGATGATGCCCTCGGCGGGAGACTCGACGACCGCGCTGAAGAAGCGGCCCGAGGCGTGCCGGCGGGTCTGGTCGGCGATCACGTCCTCGGCCGGGTCGGGGAACGCGTCCCGCTGCGCGGGGTCGGCCGGCTCCTTCGCCAGGTCGCCGGCCCGGTCCGTCGTCGGTGCGGCCCCGGTCGCCGACGTGGGGGCGCCGAAGCCCAGGTGGGCGACGGCCCGGCTGGCCGCGATGTCGGCGGCGAAGCCGGGCAGGGCCGGGTCGAGGAAGCGGATCGCGGCGCCGACGACGGGCAGGTCCGGCACCAGCGCGGCCCGGTCGAGCACCATCAGCGGGGCGAGCAGCACCTCGAGACCGGCGGAGCGGGCGATGGCCAGCAGGTCCGGCGTCGTCTCGTGCACCCACTCGAAGGCCTCGGGGACGCCGAGCTCCCGTTGCCGGGCGCGCACGGCGGTGACGTCGGCGGCGGAGGGGGTTTCACCCCCGACCCGGGGCCGCGCGTAGTAGGGCCACCCCGCTCCCTCGCGGATGAAGAGTACGAATTCGCCGATGTCCTCCGTGACGGTGGCATCGCGGGGCACGGAATCGTAGAAACGTTCCAGCCGGGTGAAGACGTCGGTATCCTCTAGCGCCACCGCGCGAGACTACCGAACCCGCCACCACAAAGTGTGATCCATCCGTACCTGGCGGAGATCGGTGACTCCTAACGTAGTATCGAGAGACTCTGCTGGGCCGACGTCGTCCCGACCTTGAACGGAAACATTCGTGACGATCGGAGGCCCGGTGGCTTTTCCGCACCCCCAGGGTTTGTACGACCCGCAGCACGAGCGCGACGCGTGCGGTGTCGCCTTCGTCGCCGATCTGCACGGCCGGCGATCCCACGATGTGGTAGCCAAGGGTCTGTCCGCGCTCATCCGCCTCGATCACCGCGGCGCGCGTGGCGCCGAGTACAACACCGGTGACGGCGCCGGCATCATGCTCCAGGTTCCGGACGCCTTCCTGCGCGAGGTCGTGGATTTCGCGCTGCCCGAGCCCGGTGCGTACGCGACCGGCCTGGTCTTCCTTCCGACCGATTCCTCCGAGGCGGCCCGCGCGATCGCCGTCTTCGAGAAGTACGCCCTGGTCGAGGGCGGCGACATCCTCGGCTGGCGCGACGTTCCCGTGGACGCGTCCGGGCTGGGCGAGAGCGCGGAGGCGGCCCGGCCCGCGATCAAGCAGGTCTTCCTGGCGGCGCGCCGGCTCACCGGCGCGGGGAACGGGCGGGCCGGCGAGCGGCTGTCCGGCATCGACCTCGACATCGTCGCGTACTGCATCCGCAAGCAGGCGGAGCGGGAGACCTCGCAGCGCGGCATCGGCGCCTACTTCCCGTCGCTGTCCGCGCGCACCATCACCTACAAGGGCATGCTCACGCCCGACCAGCTTCCGGAGTTCTTCCCGGATCTGACCGACGAGCGCGTCGACAGCGCCATCGCGTTGGTCCACTCGCGATTCTCGACGAACACGTTCCCCTCGTGGCCGCTGGCCCACCCTTACCGGTTCATCGCGCACAACGGCGAGATCAACACGATCCGCGGCAACCGGAACTGGATGGCCGCCCGCGAGGCGCTGCTCGCCTCGCCCGAGCTGCCCGGCAGCATCAAGCGGCTGTTCCCGGTCTGCACGCCTGAGGCCTCCGACTCGGCCAACTTCGACGCCGTCCTGGAGTTGCTGCACCTGGCGGGGCGCAGCCTGCCGCACGCCGTCCTGATGATGATTCCCGAAGCGTGGGAAAACGACCCGGGCATGGACCCGGCTCGGCGGGCCTTCTATCGCTTCCACGCCAGCCTGATGGAGCCGTGGGACGGCCCGGCGAGCGTGGCGTTCACCGACGGCACGGTCATCGGCGCGGTCCTCGACCGCAACGGCCTGCGCCCGGGCCGCTGGTGGCACACCAGCGACGGGCTGGTCGTGCTCGGCTCCGAGGCGGGCGTGCTCGACCTCGACCCGGCCACCGTCGTCGCCAAGGGGCGGCTCCAGCCGGGTCGCATGTTCCTGGTCGACACCGCCGCCGGCCGCATCGTGCACGACGACGAGATCAAGGCCGAGCTCGCCGCCGAGAAGCCGTACGACGAGTGGCTGCACGCCGGGCTGATCGACCTGCGCGACCTGCCCCCGCGCGAGCACGTCCTCTACACGCACGACTCGGTGATGCGCCGCCAGCAGGTCTTCGGCTACACCGAGGAGGAGCTGAAGATCCTGGTGGCGCCGATGGCCCGGGCCGGCGCCGAGCCGCTCGGCTCGATGGGCACCGACACCCCGATCTCGCCGCTGTCCACCCGGCCCCGGCTGCTGTTCGACTACTTCCATCAGCTGTTCGCGCAGGTCACCAACCCGCCGCTGGACGCGATCCGCGAGGAGCTGGTGACCAGCCTGTCGTCGACCCTGGGGCCGGAGGGCAACCTGCTCGACCCGGGGCCGGCCAGCTGCCGCCAGGTGGTGGTGCCGTGGCCGATCCTCGACAACGACGAGCTGGCCAAGCTGCTCTCCATCGACGAGGACGGCGACCTGCCCGGCTTCAAGGCGGTCCGGGTCTCCGGGCTCTACCCGTTGCGCGACGGCGAGGAGGGCATGAAGGCCCGCCTCACCGAGATCTGCCGGCACGTCTCGGAGGCCATCGAAGACGGCGTCCGCATCCTCGTGCTGTCCGACCGCGACTCCAACGCCGACCTGGCGCCGATCCCGTCGCTGCTGCTCACCGCCGCCGTGCACCAGCACCTGGTGCGGGAGCAGACCCGCACGCAGGTCGCGCTCGTCGTGGAGAGCGGCGACTGCCGGGAGGTGCACCACGCGGCCGTGCTGATCGGGTACGGCGCCGCCGCGGTCAACCCGTACCTGGCCTTCGAGAGCGTCGAGGACCTCATCGCCACCGGCCCGCTCGCCGGCATGGAGGCGGGCAAGGCGATCGGCAACTACGTCAAGGCGCTCGGCAAGGGCGTCCTGAAGATCATGTCCAAGATGGGCATCTCCACCGTGTCGTCGTATTGCGGCGCCCAGGTGTTCGAGGCGGTCGGCCTCGCCGACGAGCTCCTCCAGCGCTACTTCGCCGGCACCTGGGGGCGCATCGGCGGCGCCGGACTCGCCGAGATCCACGCCGAGGTGGCGGCGCGGCACGCCAAGGCGTACCCGAAGAACCCGGCCGAGCGCAGCCACCGCCGCCTCGAGGTCGGCGGCGAATACCAGTGGCGTCGCGAGGGCGAGGTCCACCTGTTCAACCCGGAGACCGTCTTCCTGCTGCAGCACGCCACGCGATCGAAGCAGTACGACGTCTTCCGTCAGTACACGGAGAAAGTGGACGCTCTGGCGGCCGAGACGGGGTCGCTGCGCGGGCTGTTCCGCTTCCGCTCCGACCGCCCGGCGATCGACATCAGCGAGGTCGAACCGGCCAGCGAGATCGTCAAGCGGTTCGCCACCGGCGCCATGTCCTACGGCTCGATCTCGGCGGAGTCGCACGAGACGCTCGCGATCGCGATGAACCGGCTCGGCGGCAAGTCCAACACCGGCGAGGGCGGCGAGGACGTCGAGCGCCTCTACGACCCGGCTCGGCGCTCCAGCGTCAAGCAGATCGCCTCCGGCCGCTTCGGGGTGACCACGGAATACCTGGTCAACGCCGACGACCTGCAGATCAAGATGGCGCAGGGCGCGAAGCCCGGCGAGGGCGGCCAGCTGCCCGGCAACAAGGTGTGGCCGTGGATCGCCAAGACCCGGCACGCCACCCCCGGGGTCGGCCTGATCTCCCCGCCGCCGCACCACGACATCTACTCCATCGAGGACCTCGCCCAGCTGGTGCACGACCTCAAGAACGTGAACCCGGCTGCGCGCGTACACGTCAAGTTGGTCTCCGAGATCGGGGTCGGCACCGTAGCGGCGGGCGTGGCCAAGCTCAAGGCCGACGTGATCCTGATCTCCGGCCACGACGGCGGAACGGGCGCGTCGCCGCTGAACTCCCTCAAACACGCCGGCTCGCCGTGGGAGCTCGGCCTGGCCGAGGCCCAGCAGACGCTGCTGCTCAACAAGCTGCGCGACCGGGTCACCGTGCAGGTCGACGGCCAGCTCAAGACCGGACGCGACGTGGTGATCGCGGCACTGCTGGGCGCCGAGGAGTTCGGGTTCGCGACCGCGCCGCTGATCGTCTCCGGCTGCATCATGATGCGCGTCTGCCACCTGGACACCTGCCCGGTCGGCATCGCCACGCAGAACCCGGTGCTGCGCGAGCGCTTCACCGGCAAGCCGGAATTCGTGGAGAACTTCTTCCTGTTCCTCGCCGAGGAGGTCCGCGGCTACCTGGCCGAGCTGGGCTTCCGCAGCATCGACGAGGCCATCGGGCACGCCGAGGTGCTCGACGTGGCACCGGCCCTGCACCACTGGAAGGCCCAGGGCCTCGACCTGGCCCCGGTGCTGCACGTGCCGGATCTGCCGGAGGGCGCCGCCCGGCGCGGCGTCGTCGCGCAGGACCACGGCCTCGACAAGGCCCTCGACAACGAGCTCATCGCGCTCGCCGAACCGGCGCTCGCCGACGGCCGCGAGGTCCGCGCCGAGCTCACGGTCCGCAACGACCACCGCAGCGTGGGCGCGATGCTCGGCGGCGAGGTCGCCCGGCGTTACGGCGGCAACGGCCTGCCCGACGACACCATCGCCTTCACCCTGCGGGGCACCGGCGGCCAGTCGTTCGGCGCGTTCCTGCCGCGCGGCGTGACCCTGCGGCTCATCGGCGACACCAACGACTACGTCGCCAAGGGACTCTCCGGCGGCCGGGTCGTCGTGCGGCCCGCCGAGGAGGCGCCGTTCGCCGCCGAGGAGAACATCATCGCCGGCAACACCATCCTGTACGGCGCCACCGCCGGCGAGGTGTTCCTGCGCGGCCGCGCGGGGGAGCGGTTCGCGGTGCGCAACTCCGGCGCGTCGGCGGTCGTCGAGGGCATCGGCGACCACGGCTGCGAGTACATGACCGGCGGCGTCGTGGTGGTGCTCGGCGCGATCGGACGCAACTTCGCCGCCGGCATGAGCGGCGGCAAGGCGTTCGTGCTCGGCCTCGACCAGAGCCTGGTCAACCCCGAACTGGTCGACCTGGCACCGCTCACCGGCGACGAGCGGGAACTGCTGCACGGCCTGGTGACCAGGCACTACGCCGAGACCGGCTCGGCCGTCGCACAGCGGCTGCTGCGGGACTGGTCCACCGCGGTGGCGGAGTTCACCGCCGTCGTACCGCGCGACTACAAGCGAGTGATGGAACTGATCAAGACCGCCGAGGCTGCCGGTCGCGACGTCGACGAGGCGGTTATGGGGGTCTCCCGTGCCTGATCCGAACGGATTCCTGCGCTACGAGCGCCAGCTCCCGGCGCGACGCCCGGTGCCGGTGCGCATCCGCGACTGGCGGGAGGTCTATCCCCAGGCCGGCGAGGATCTCATCCGCGACCAGGCCACGCGGTGCATGGACTGCGGCATCCCCTTCTGCCACGAGGGCTGCCCGCTCGGCAACCGCATCCCGGACTGGAACGACCTGGTGCGCACCGGAGCCTGGGCGTCGGCGGCCGAGAGCCTGCACGCCACGAACAACTTCCCGGAGTTCACCGGCCGGCTCTGCCCCGCGCCCTGCGAGGCGGCCTGCGTGCTCGGCATCTCCGACGACCCGGTCACCATCAAGCAGGTCGAGGTCGAGATCGCCAACCACGCCTTCGACCTCGGGTACGTCAAGCCGCAGCCGCCCGTGACGCGGTCCGGCAGGTCCGTCGCCGTCGTGGGTTCCGGACCCGCCGGACTGGCCGCCGCGCAGCAACTGGCCCGGGCCGGGCACGCGGTGACGGTCTTCGAGCGCGACGACCGCATCGGCGGCCTGCTGCGCTACGGCATCCCCGACTTCAAGCTCGAGAAGGACCGCGTCGACGCCCGCCTCGCGCAGATGGAGGCCGAGGGCGTGGTGTTCCAGACCGGCGTGAACGTCGGCGTCGACGTGACCGCCGACGACCTGCGCGAGCGTTTCGACGCCGTGCTGCTGACGTGCGGTGCCCTGGCCGGCCGGGACGCCCTGGAGACGCCGGGACGTCAGCTCGCCGGCGTACACCTGGCCATGGAACATCTCGTCCCCGCCAACCGGGTGGTCGCCGGCCTGCAGCAGTCGGCCCCGATCGACGCCAAGGACAAGCACGTCGTGATCATCGGCGGCGGCGACACCGGCGCCGACTGCCTCGGCGTCGCCCACCGCCAGGGCGCGACCAACGTCATCCAGCTCGACCAGTACCCACTGCCCCCGGACGTCCGTGCGGGAGACCTCCACCCGTGGCCGACCTGGCCCGTCATCCTGCGCAACTACCCGGCACACGAGGAGGGCGGCGAGCGGGTCTTCGGCGTGGCGGTCCAGGAATTCGTGGACGATGGCCAAGGCAACGTCACGGCGGTCCGAGTCGCCGACGTCGTCGTCGAGCGGATCGACGGCCGCCGCACGGTCACCGTTACCCCCGGCTCCGAGCGCGACCTGCGCGCCGACCTGGTCCTGCTCGCGATCGGATTCGAAGGTACGGAGCAACAGCCACTCCTGGACCAGTTCGGCGTAACCCGCAACGCCCGCGGCGCGGTGGACGCCCGCGAGGACTGGCAGACCTCGGCGGACGGCGTGTTCGTCGCCGGCGACATGCACCGGGGCGCCTCGCTGATCGTGTGGGCGATCGCGGAGGGCCGCTCGGCAGCCGCGGCTATCCACCGCTACCTCGGCGCGCACGGCGACCTGCCGGCACCCGTACGCCCGTCGTCGCAGCCCCTGGCCGCCGCCCGCTGACGCGGCCCGCGGGCGGGACGGCCCCGGCGGCCGTCCCGCCCGCGTCAGCCCAGCGGCTCGACCGCGTCCGCGGGGATCTCGGTGCACTCCAGGAAATGCTGGAGGACCTGGCGCTGGTCGTCCTGGCGACGTCGCAGCACCGTGAAGGACTCGCGCGGGTCAGCTGAACCGATCACCGCGACCCTCTCCCCGGTGCGCAGCTCGAGCAGGATGACCGGGACCTTGCCGTCGCCGAGAGGGACCCGGTCGAATCTCTTCAGATATCCCTGCAACTGCATCTGCGAGAGCCTGACGCGCGCGACGACCTCATCGAGCGCCACGTCGTCCCATCGGCTCGCCGGAATCTTGCGGAACGGCGGGCGGGGCCAGGGCTTGCGATCCTGCATCCGCTGGAAGAGGTCGGCCAGGAAACCCAGCAGCTCGGCCTCGCCGTACCGCTGGCTGAACCCGAGGCTTCGCGCGCTCAGCGCCCCCTTGCCCAGCGTCGCGGCGACGGCCTGCTCGTACTCCTCGATCGGGCGGGAGAAGTACCGCTGGTTGATCATGAAGGTGACGTACCGGTCGAGCAGGTCCGGGTCCTTCAGGTTCTCATCCTGGTCGATGCCGTAGAGGATGTGATTGGTCAGGCCTTCCGCCTGCAACTCGTCCATGTCACCGCGCCCTGTTGTCGAAGCCGAACTGCTGGAAGTCGTCGGAGGGCCGCAGACCCTGCGCACGAAGCGCGGCGAGCGCCCGATCGTTGACCGCCGGCGCGGGCTGATAGTGGCCGCTCCGGTCGGTGAACTCGACGAGCCTGCCGTCGATGACCTTGATCTCGCCGGCCCCGGCAACGTCGGCGCCGCTCAGCAGAGAAGAATGGTGGATGACACCGACCTCCTGATCGAGCGTCGCGTACAGGTTGCCGTTCCCGTCCATCACGAAGATCGCACGGCCCTCACCGCCTCTGTGCACGCTCGCACCGCGGGTCGAGTCGAAGACGTTGCCGGCGGCATCGCGCAGGCGCCCGTCGGCGTCGACGAAGAGCCGGTGCGCCTCGCGTTCGGCTTCATCCATGTAGTGCACTGTCGTCGGGAACGGCCGGTCCCACGGATCGGCGTCCGGGTCGGCCTCGTTCCGGTAGTGGTCCTTAAGCGTGGCATCGGTCGGCACTCCGCCACCGTCGAGCGGCGGCGGGATCGGGTCGCCTTCGCGCCAGCCACCGAACGAAGGACTGTCCGGGCCGGAGCCGCCGGGACCATCCGGGCCCGGGGCCGGGGCTGGGGCTGGGGCTGGGGCTGGGTCCGGAACCGCCGTCCTGGCCGTCCGGGCTGCTGCGGCCGGTGGGGACGCCGCCGCGGGACAGGTCGTCGGCGTACCGCTTCAGCCCGGTGAGTACCTCGCCGAGCTGGCCGAGCTTCGGATGGAGCCGGCGCAGGCTGTTCAACAGTGCCCGGATGAAGTGCTGGATCTTGTCGACCCACTTGGCGACGAGCACGCCGACCTGACTGATGACCAGCGGAGTGGCGATACCCAGTGTGATACCCGCTTCGGCCAGCCACTGCGGCAGGCGCGCGGCGAGGGTGCCGATGAAGTCGGCGATCAGGTCGCGCACGATGCCGCGAACAAGCGCCACGAGCAGTCCGGCACCCTCCACGGCGTACGAGATGCCGTTCGCCGCGGTGGCGAGGCACTCCATGACCTTGAGGTGCCTGCCCGCGTGATCACGGTAGGCGTCCCCGGAGCTTCCGAACCAGGACGACACCTCGGATGCCAGGCGGGCCGAGAACTCCGCCGCCGCCTCGTCGGTGAGCCGCGCCACGTTCTTCCAGGTCGCGGCGTGCGCGGCAACCTCATCCGCGTTGCCGGCGAGCCAGTCGAGCGCGTCCTTGAGCGGTTTGACGTGTTCCATGAGCCAGGCGACACCCCACGACGCGAGCGTGCCCAGCGGGTCGATCGCCAACGACAGCATGTCGAGCGCACCGCCGACCCCGCCGAGAGTGCCGTCCACCCAGCTGTTGTCGTGAATTCCGGCGCAGATCAGGGTCGCATCCTCGACGAGACCCAGCCCGGTGTACCAGCGCGTCGAGTCCTGTACCGGCGCGACGAGCCGATCGTTGCTCAAAGCGGCAGGTCCAGCCGGCGAGCCGAGCCGCGGACGCGCTCCGCGGAGACCGAGTCCGTCGATGCCATCTCCGCAGCCGTGGTCCGCAGGGCTGCCGCGGTCTCCTCCAACGCCGCCGCCGAGGTGCTCAACCCATCACCGGTCCTCCCGCGGCTTCCCGCCGGCGTCCACCGTCGCGCCAATTCGTTCTCCGGGATCGTCATTATCCCCCGGTTCGCCGTCACCTGGTCCGCCCGCGGTTTCGCCAGGGCTGGCCTCGCTCCAGGCAACACGGACCGTGTCTCGAGTGGGTGACGCGATGATGCGCACGGGTGGGAAGTGGGATGCGCGCGATCCGGCCGGCGAACGCCCGATAGGCTGGGCTTGCGGTCGATGACGCCCGCTGTGCCGGCGCAGCGTGCCCCCGAGGGAGAGACCTCGCCGTCACCCGCAGTTAAGCATCCCGACCGGGTGTCGGCCCCTGGGTCGATCCGAAAGAGAGACTAGCCTGATGGCTGTGACACGCCGCGCAAAGATCGTTTGCACCATGGGTCCCGCTACCGCCTCGTCCGAGCGCATGCTCGGTCTGGTCGAGGCGGGCATGGACGTGGCTCGGATGAACTTCAGCCACGGCACTCAGGACGACCACCAGAAGATCTACGATCTGGTGCGCTCCGCGGCGAGGCAGACCGGTCGCGCCGTCGCTGTCCTCGCCGATCTGCAGGGGCCGAAGATCCGGCTGGGTAAGTTCGCCGACGGTCCGCACATGTGGAACAGCGGCGACGTGGTGACGATCACCAGTGAGGACGTCCTGGGCCTGCGGGAGCGGGTCTCCTGCACGTACAAGAGGCTTCCGCAGGAGGTCAAGATCGGTGACCGCCTGCTGATCGACGACGGCAAGGTCGCCGTCGAGGTTTCCGCGGTGCAGGGTGACGACATCCGGTGCCTGGTCACCGAGGGTGGCCCGGTCTCCAACAACAAGGGTGTGTCGCTGCCCAACGTCGCCGTCAGCGTGCCCGCGCTGAGCGAGAAGGACGCCGACGACCTGCGCTTCGCCCTGCGGCTGGGCGTCGACCTGGTGGCGCTGTCGTTCGTGCGTTCGCCGGACGACATCAAGCTGGTGCACCAGATCATGGCCGAGGAGGGCAGGTCCGTCCCGGTCATCGCCAAGGTGGAGAAGCCGGAGGCGGTCACCCACCTCGAGGCGATCGTGCTCGCCTTCGACGGCGTCATGGTGGCCCGCGGTGACCTCGGCGTGGAGTTGCCGCTGGACGAGGTGCCGCTGGTGCAGAAGCGCGCCGTGCAGCTGTGCCGGGAGAACGCGAAGCCGGTCATCGTGGCGACGCAGATGCTCGACTCGATGATCGAGAATTCGCGGCCGACCCGCGCCGAGGCCTCCGACGTGGCCAACGCCGTCCTCGACGGCGCCGACGCGGTCATGCTGTCGGGCGAGACCTCGGTCGGCAAATATCCGGTGCTCACCGTCAGCACCATGGCGAAGATCGTCACGACCACCGAGAACGGCGCGTTCGGCGTGCCGGTCCTGCAGCACGACCCGCGTACCCATAGCGGTGCCCTGACCGTCGCCGCCTCGCGCATCGCCCGCAACATCGGGGCCAAGGCGCTCGTCGCCTTCTCCCAAACCGGGGACACCGTGCGCCGCCTGTCCCGGCTGCACTGCGAGTTGCCGCTGCTCGCCTTCACTCCGGTGGCCGCGGTCCGCGACCAGCTCGCCCTGTCCTGGGGGGTCGAGACCTTCCTGACGGACTTCGTCGAGCACACCGACGACATGTTCCGCCAGGTCGACCAGAGCATGCTCGGCCTCGGCCTGGCCAAGCCCGGCGATTACGTCGTGGTCGTCGCCGGCAGCCCGCCGAACGCGCCCGGCTCCACCAACACCCTGCGCGTGCACCAGCTCGGCTCGCTCGTCGACCCGAGGACCGTGTGACCGCCGACAAGGGGCAGGCCGCGGTCGACCAGCTGCTCGAGGTGCTCGACCTCAAGCAGCTCGACGTTGACCGGTTCGAGGGGGAGAGCCCGCAGACCGGCGCCCAACGGGTCTTCGGCGGCCAGGTGGCCGGGCAGGCCCTCGTCGCCGCCGGCCGCACGGTCGACCCGGAGCGCCCGGTGCATTCGCTGCACAGCTACTTCGTACGCCCCGGCGATCCCACGGTCCCGATCGAATACTCGGTCGAGACGGTCCGCGACGGCCGCTCCTTCTCGGTGCGCCGGTGCACGGCACAGCAGCACGGCAAGGCCATCTTCCTGATGTCGGCGTCGTTCCAGGTGGCCGAGGAGGGCCTGGACCACCACTCGGCGCCGCCGGAAGGCGTGCCGGGTCCGGAGGAGACCCCGACGACCCGCGACTGGCTCGCCAAATATCCGGAACGTCGGGAGGCGCTGAGCTGGGGTCCGCGGGCGATCGACGTGCGCTATGTGAACACCCCCGGCTGGGTGCCGCCGGGCGACCGCGCCGCCGCCAAGCAGCAGCGCGTCTGGATGCGCATCAACGGCAAGCTGCCGGACGATCCGCTGATCCACGCGTGCGCGTTGACGTACGCGTCGGATCTGTCGCTGCTGGACGCGGTGCTGTCGGTGCACGGCGAGGTCTGGGGCCCGGGCGGCGTCATCGGGGCGAGCCTGGACCACGCGCTGTGGTTTCACCGGCCGTTCCGGGCCGACGAGTGGTTCCTCTACGACTGCACCAGCCCGTCGGCGAGCGGAAGCAGGGGATTGGCCGCCGGCCGGATGCTCACCCGCGACGGGGTGCACATCGCGAGCGCGGTGCAGGAGGGGTTGCTCCGCCGCATCGGCGACTGAGCCGCGACGGCGGGGCCCTGCCGGAGCGGGACCTCGGCCCGGCGACTGGCCGTCATGCTGGTCCCACTCCGGCGGGCAGGGGAGATCAGTCCACCAGCCGCCCTCGGGTGATGATCGACGTGTCGTCCATGCCGGGCATCGCGGCCCGCGCCGCCTGTGCCGTCGGGTCCAACAGGGGCAACGCTTCGTCGCTCTGCGGTGGCCGCCCGGCCGCCGGCATCCCGGAACCGCCCGCGGTGGAGGGCATCGCGACATTGCCGGAGGCGTACGCCGGCGGCCCGAAGTTGCTCGCGGCGTTGGCGGGCGGCCCGAAGTTGCTCGCGGCGTTCCCGGGGAACCCCGCGCCGCCCGTGGTGCCGGTGCCCGTCGCGGCGCCGGTCGGCCCGGGAGCCCGCTGGGTCCCGGACGGGTTCTGCCAGCCCGCGCTCTCCGGTGCGGCGGCCTGTGTCGTTCCCTCGGCCGCGCCGGTCCACTCGGCGGCGTGCGCGCCGCTGGGCCGCGACCCGATCTCCGCCCGCCCCGACGGCTCCGCGCCCGGCGTCCGCCTCGGCAGCTCCGCGCCCTCGGGGGTGTCCGGCACCTGGACCCGCTCCGCCTCGGCGTGAGCGGCCGAATTCGCCGGTTCCGTGCCGGTCACGCCGGCCAGCGCCAGCATCGCGTCCAGGTCCGCGGTGGTCCGCAGCACCTCGTCGTGGAAGCTGCCCGTCCGGCCGCCGGCGGGCTTCGTCCGGTCCCCGGGCGAAGCCGGCGATGGGCCGGAAAGATCGTGCATGCCGGCGGCGGACGTCCGAGGCATGGCCCGGTGCCGTGCCCGCGACTCCTGCGCCGGCGCGTCTTCGAAATCCGTCATGCCCGCCGAATAGCCGGCTACTCCGACGGCGCGCTCCGCGGGCAGGTCCAGCAGTCGCCCGGCCCGTGCCGACGCCGACGCCTCGCGCAGCCGCAGGGACGCCACCAGGTCGGCGACCCCCCGGATCAGCGCCGCTCCGCCGAGGATCACGGCGACCATTTCCGCCGTACGCGCGAAAGAGCCGGCGGCGAAGAAGCCCAGCCCGAGCTCGACGAGGCCGACGACGGTGAGCAGGCCCCAGATCCGGTCGGTTTCCCGCGTCATCATCGAGATGGCGACGTCCGCAGCGCCCCGCACCATGAGGTACCAGCCGATGAGCGCGGCCGGGGTCGTCCACGACTCGCCGCGGTCGAGGATCAGGACCATCCCGGTCGCGACGAACAGCAGGGCCATGCCCGCGTTCAGCCACCAGGTCCGGGTCCCGGCGAGGGCGCGCACCACCTCGGTCACCGCCGCGAACAGCACCACCGGACCGGCTACGTTCGCGATGTCGGCGGGCTCGAGGCGGAGCACGCTCCAGGAGATCGCCAGCCATCCCACGCCGGCGAGCAGAAGGAATCCCCACATCCCGTCACGCACGACGGTCAGGGGCGACGAGCCGGACCACAACATGAAGCCTCCTGGCAGTACTGGTACTGCCATGACAACACCGAGGACAGCGCCGAGCCGGCCTTTCCCGGAAAACCGGGACTTCTGCGGCGGGGTGTGGTGTCGGTGTCCCCGGTGGGATTCGAACCCACACTGAATGGATTTTGAGTCCATCGACTCTGCCGATTGGTCTACGGGGACGAGTCAGGCCCGGTCATCGCCGAGCCGGAGTACACACTACCCACTCGGGCGACTGGTGGGACATCCGGATACCGGAGTGTCGAGGAGGTGCCGCGGAGGCGCCTGGTGCTCGCTGGCCCGGGTCAACGCGCCACGAGCCTGGGCGGCGGCACCTACTACGCTGTCGGAGGTGATATCCGGACACACGGGTGTCACGACTTCGCAGAGCAATGGGGGTAGGAGATCCGTGGGCGACACGCAGGCGGGTGCCGAGCGCAGGCGGGTTTTGATCGCCGAGGACGAGGCCCTCATTCGGCTGGATCTGGCCGAGATGCTCGTGGAGGAGGGTTACGAGGTCGTCGGGGAGGCCGGTGACGGCGAGACCGCCGTGCGACTGGCCGAGGAGCTGACGCCGGATCTCGTCATTCTCGACATCAAGATGCCGATCATGGACGGCCTGGCCGCCGCCGAGCGGATCGCCGGCGGGCGGATCGCCCCGGTGGTCATCCTGACCGCCTTCAGCCAGCGCGATCTGGTGGAGCGGGCGCGGGCCGCCGGCGCCATGGCATACCTCGTGAAGCCGTTCCAGAAGTCGGACCTGGTGCCGGCTATCGAGATCGCGCTCTCCCGCTATGCCGAGATCGCCGCGCTGGAGTCCGAGGTCGCGGGCCTGACCGACAGGCTGGAGACGCGGAAGTCGGTCGAGCGCGCCAAGGGCGAGCTCATGACGAAGTATTCGATGACCGAGCCGCAGGCGTTCAAGTGGATCCAGCGCACCGCGATGGATCACCGGATGACGATGCGTGAGGTCGCCGACCGCATCCTCGCCGAGAGCGGAGAGCCCTCCGAACCTACCGCTGAGTAACCGCACCTGTCCCACGCACTGCCTGTTTGTTACACCTTTCTCGTTCTGGCATCACCGGACGTAACGGTTCGGTGAATGCCCGTGTGAACCCTTACGAGTTCACCGGAAGGTGGGATAGCGTCCGGCCCCATGACGGGCGGCGTTGTGTCGTGGAGCACTGCAAGTGCCAATCGACCTGCGGTGGCTCGGTGGGTTCGGTATGGAGGAGGGTTCCAACCTTGAGGCAGGTTCTCGCACGAGCCATCGGCGGACTGGCCGTGATCGGCCTCGTCGCCGGTGCCGCTGCTTGCAACAGCAGCAGCAGCACTGAAACCAAGGCCGGCGGCGGCAACTGTGGCTACGAGCTCGCGTTCTTCGGCGCCCTGACGGGATCCGCCGCGAACCTCGGTGTCAACATCGAGCAGGGCTTCGAGCTCGCGGTCCAGCAGTACAACACCAAGAAGGGTTCCGAGTGCATCAAGGTGCAGAAGTTCGACTCGCAGGGCGAGCCGGCCATCGCACCTGGTGTCGCTCGTAGCCTCGTCGCCAACAAGAAGATCCTGGGCATCGTGGGCCCGCCGTTCTCGGGTGAGTCCGAGGCCGCGGACCCGATCTTCGAAGAGGCCGGCATCCCGACGATCACCCCGTCCGCGACGCGCACCTCCCTGTCCTCCAAGGGCTGGAAGACGTTCCACCGCGCGGTCGCGAACGACGACTCGCAGGGCCCGGCGGCCGCGAGCTACATCAGCGACGTGCTGAAGGCCGAGAAGGTCTTCGTCGCCGACGACCAGTCCGCGTACGGTGCGGGCCTGGCCGACGTGGTGAAGGCGAAGCTCGGCGCCAAGGTCGTTCAGACCGACAAGACCGAGGCGGACGGCAAGCAGACCGACTTCTCGACGGTCGTGCAGAAGGTCATCGCCTCCAAGGCGACGGCGATGTTCTACGGCGGCTACTACCAGAACGCCGGCCTCATCCGTAAGCAGCTCACCGCTGCGAACTGGAAGGGGACGCTGGTCGGTGGCGACGGCATGAAGGACCCGGGTCTGGCCAAGGCCGCGGGTAACGCCAACGCCGTGGGCACGGTCGTGACCTGCCCCTGCTCCCCGCCGGAGAAGGCGGGCGGCACGTTCGTCGCCGACTACAAGGCGAAGTGGAACGTCGACGCCGGTACGTACAGTGACGTCGCGTACGACGCCGCCAACATCTACCTCGCCGGCATCGAGGCGGGCAACACGACGACCGAGAAGATGAACACCTACTTGTCGTCGGTGAACTACACCGGTATCGCCAACGTATACAAGTTCACCGCGACCGGTGAGCTGGACCCGGCGTCCATCAAGGTCTGGGCGTTCAAGTTCGACGCGTCGGGCAACACGATCGCGGACCAAGAGATCAAGACCGCCTGATTCTCTGGTAACTCGCTGTAGGGCCGGTGTGGCCGGATGATCTCCGGCCGCACCGACCTTCTCGTTTCAGGAGCCCCTTGTGAACTTCTCCGGTCTGATTGAGAACTTCGGGCCGCTCACGATCACGGGTCTGGCCCAGGGCGCGATCATCGCTTTGTTCGCGCTCGGCTACACCCTCGTCTACGGCGTGCTTCGCCTCATCAACTTTGCTCATTCCGAGGTCTTCCTGCTCGGTTCCTACGCCTGTCTCGTGGTGTGGGGCATGTTCGGGCTGGACCAGAACTCGGTTACTCCCAACGTTTTCTCGGTGATCGGCCTGCTTCTGCTGGGCCTCGTTGCCGCGATCGTCATATCCGGCGTTACCGCGCTCGGCGTGGAGCTCGTCGCGTACCGGCCGCTGCGCAAGCGCAACGCGCCGCCGCTGGCGTTCCTGATCACCGCGATCGGGGCCTCGCTGTTCATCGCCGAGTCCGTCGGCGTGGTCACCAAGCGTGGCGTCATGGGCGTCCCGCCGCTGATCCGGCCGACCGACGTCTTCGTGATCGGCAACATGCACGTGACGAATCTCCAGATTCTGATCATCGTGCTGGCGCTCGTGATGATGTTCGTGCTCGACCGCTTCATCAACCGTTCCCGGATGGGCCGGGGCATCCGCGCGGTGGCGCAGAACCCCGACAGCGCGGCGCTCATGGGCGTCAACAAGAACCGGGTGATCGCGCTCGTCTTCCTCCTCGGCGGCCTGATGGCCGGCGTGGCGGCGGTGATGTACGACCTGAAGATCGGCGTCACCAAGTACGACGCCGGCTTCCTGCTCGGCATCGAGGCGTTCACCGCGGCGGTGCTCGGCGGTATCGGTAACCTCCGGGGCGCCCTTCTGGGCGGTCTGCTGCTGGGCGTGCTGCAGAACTACGCGGCCGGCCTGCTCGGCACGGAGTGGCTGCATGCCGCGTCGTTCGTGCTGCTGGTGTTGATCCTGCTGGTCCGCCCGACGGGCCTGCTGGGCGAGTCTCTCGGGAGGGCCCGAGCATGAGCGAGGCAACTGTGACTTCGGCTCCCGCGCCGGTGAAGAAGAACTGGCGAGAGTCGGGCGGTACCCGCGGCTGGTTCGGCCGGCAGCACTGGGCCGTCCGGGTGGGCCTGTCGGTCGTGTTCGCGCTGGTGGCCTACCTGCTGCCGTACGTCGGCCAGGTGCCGGTTCTCGGCCCGCAGGTCATCACCCAGGGCATCGACTGGTCGAGCGCCCTGTTCAACATGTCGTACTACGTGCTGCTGGCCCTCGGCCTCAACGTGGTGGTCGGCTTCGCGGGCCTGCTGGACCTCGGCTACGTCGGCTTCTTCGCGGTCGGTGCCTACACCGTCGCGATGCTGACCTCGCCGGACAGCGTCCTGAAGACGGAGTGGGGCTGGGTGGCGGCCATCCCGGTCGCGCTGGCGATCACGATGCTCTCCGGTCTGCTGCTCGGCTGGCCGACGCTGCGGCTGCGCGGCGACTACCTGGCGATCGTGACGCTCGGCTTCGCCGAGATCATCCGCATCTTCGCGACGAGCTCGGAGACGCTGCGCGGTGACCGGGGCTTCTCGAGCATCCCGCACCCGCCGGGCACGTACGCCGACGGCAAGCCGATCTTCGGCGTGGCGGACGCGACGCCGTACTACTGGCTCGGTCTCACCGTGGTCATCCTGGTCATCCTGGGCGTGCAGAACCTGGACCGCAGCCGGGTCGGCCGCTCGTGGCTCGCCATCCGCGAGGACGAGGAAGCCGCCGAGATCATGGGCGTGCGGACGATCAAGTACAAGCTGTGGGCGTTCGCGATCGGCGCGTTCATCGGTGGCCTGGGCGGCGTGATGTTCGCCGGCCAGCAGGGCTTCATGAACTCGCAGACGTTCGTCCTCCAGTTCTCGATCCTGGTGCTGGCGGGTGTCGTCATGGGTGGCTCCGGCAACATCTTCGGAGCGATCCTCGGCGGTGCGCTGATCTCGTACATTCCGGACCGCCTGCGCGGCATCAAGGACCCGATCTGGGACACCGATCTGTACGAATACCGCTTCGCGATCTTCGGCCTGGTGATCCTCGCGATCATGATCTACCGGCCGCAGGGCCTGATCCCGAGCCGCCGTCGCGCGATGGAGCTCAAGGACCGTGAGAAGGAGGTGGCTCCCCAGTGAGCGAGCCACACATCGAGACTCCGCAGGAGCTCGACGAGGCGAACGCGCGTCCGGTCGACCGGGCCATCCCGACCGGCGGCAAGTCGTCGGGCGGCGCTCCGCCGCCGCAGGGCGGCGCCAGCGACGCGCTGCTCGAGGTCCAGAACGTCACGCTGCGCTTCGGCGGCGTCGTGGCGCTCAACGACGTCAGCTTCAGCCTGCGCAGGGGTGAGATCTTCGGTCTGATCGGCCCGAACGGTGCCGGCAAGACCACCTGCTTCAACGCGATGACCGGCGTCTACCGGCCCACCAGCGGAGCGATCCGCTTCAACGGTGAGTCGATCGTCGGCAAGAAGAAGCACGAGATCACCCGGGGCGGCATCGCCCGCACCTTCCAGAACGTGCGGCTGTTCCCCGAGATGACGGCGCTGGAGAACGTGATGGTGGGCGCGGACGCCCACCACAAGACCAGCGTCATCAGCGCCCTCTTCCGCCTGCCGCGGCACTGGAACGAGGAGAAGTCGGGCCGGGCCAAGTCCCTGGAACTGCTGCGCTTCGTGGGCATCGCCCACCGGGCCGGGGACGTCTCGCGCAACCTGTCGTACGGCGAGCAGCGCCGTCTGGAGATCGCCCGCGCGTTGGCGACGAACCCGACGCTGCTGTGCCTCGACGAGCCGGCGGCGGGCTTCAACCCGGCGGAGAAGGAAGAGCTGCTCGCCCTGATCCGCAAGATCCGTGACACCGGGGTGACCGTGCTGCTCATCGAGCATGACATGCGCCTGGTCATGGGCGTCACCGACCGGATCGTGGTGCTGGAGTTCGGCAAGAAGATCGCCGAGGGTACGCCCGCCGAGGTGCGGGACAACCCGGCTGTGATCGCTGCGTATCTGGGGGTCCCGACCGATGCTGCTTGAGTTGCATGACTTGACGCTGCTGTACGGCCGCATCCAGGCCCTCCACGGCATCAGCCTGACCGTCGGACAGGGTGAGATTGTCGCCCTGATCGGCGCGAACGGTGCCGGAAAGTCGACGACAATGCGGGCGATTTCGGGCTTGCGCCCGGTGGCCGAGGGGCGCATCATTTTCGACGGTGAGGACATCACCAAAATGCGTGCCGACCTGCGGGTCGTCCGGGGCGTGTCGCAGTCGCCCGAGGGCCGGGGCATCTTCCCGGGCATGACGGTTCGCGAGAACCTGGAGATGGGCGCCTACACCCGCCGGAACAGGTCCGAGATCAACGAGGACATGGATCGTGCGTTCAGCCTGTTCCCTCGGCTCAAGGAGCGCGAGAAGCAGGTCGGCGGCACGATGTCCGGCGGTGAGCAGCAGATGCTGGCAGTCGGTCGCGCGCTGATGAGCCGGCCGAAGCTGCTGCTGCTCGACGAGCCGTCGATGGGCCTCGCGCCGATGTTGATCCAGCAGATCTTCGACATCATCGTCGAGATCAACCAGCAGGGCACGACGGTCCTCCTGGTGGAACAGAACGCGCAGCAGGCACTGTCGCGGGCGCACCGCGCGTACGTGCTGGAGACCGGCCGCATCGTAAAGACCGGCACCGGCGCCGAACTGTTGCACGACCCCTCGGTGAAGGACGCCTATCTCGGCGTTGCTTAACCACCCCCCGCATAAGGAGTATTTGACGATGTTCCGCATCTCATCTGGTCGTCGTGCGGCCTTCGGCCTGGCCGTCGCGGCCGCGATGACCGTGTCGCTCGCCGCCTGTGGCAAGGAGTCCAGCGACGAGACAGGCTCGGGCACCCCCGTCCCGGCCGCTTCCGCCGACACCGCGCTGGCCGACAAGGTTCCGGCCGAGATCAAGTCGGCCGGAAAGATCATCATCGGTACGGACTCCACGTACGCGCCGAACGAGTTCCTCGACGCGGACGGCAAGACGGTCAAGGGCGTCGACGTCGACCTGTTCAACGCGGTCGCGCAGAAGCTCGGCCTCAAGACCGAGTGGCAGTCGTCGACCTTCGACGGCATTATCCCGGGGGTCACCAGCAAGAAGTACAACATCGGCGTCTCGTCGTTCACCGTCAACGCCGAGCGGATGAAGGAGACCACGATGGTCTCCTACTTCTCCGCCGGTACCCAGTGGGCGGCCAAGGCCGGCACGACGATCAACGCCGACGACGTGTGCGGCAAGAAGATCGCGGTCCAGACCGGCACCGTGCAGGTCGACGACGTCACGGCCCGCTCCAAGAAGTGCACCGAGGCAGGCAAGGCGAAGATCACCATCGACCAGTACCAGGCCCAGAGCGACGCCACCAACGCCGTCGTGACCGGCAAGGACGACGCGATGCTGGCCGACTCGCCGGTCTGCGCGTACGCGGTGAAGCAGACCAACGGCCAGCTGGCCCTGGTCGGCGACATCTACGACTCGGCGCCGTACGGCTACGTCCTGCCCAAGGACCAGGCCGAGTTCGGCGGGGCCATCGAGAAGGCGCTCGAGGCGCTGATCGCTGACGGCACCTACAAGACGATCCTCAGCAAGTGGGGCGTCGAGGCCGGCGCCATCACCGACCCGGCCGTCAACCCGCAGGTTTCCTGAGCCGCGGATGAGCGACCAGACAACGACCGAACGGGCACGGCCGGAGGCCATCAAGGCCGTGCCCGTACGGCACCCGGGACGCTGGCTGGCAATCGGGGTGATCGCGGTACTCGCCGCGATGTTCATCCACATGCTGGTCACGAACGATCAGTTCCGCTGGTCGTTCATCTTCACCTCGTACATGCCCGGCAAGAACGGTGCCATGTTCACCGGGCCGGTGCTCGAGGGACTGCGCGGCACCATCCTGCTCACCATCACGTCGATGGCCATCGGCGTGGGGCTGGGCATCGTCATCGCCGTGATGCGGCTGTCGGACAACCCGATCCTGCGCGGCGTGGCCTTCGGTTACACCTGGTTCTTCCGGGCGGTGCCGCGGCTCGTGCTGGCGGTGCTCTTCGGCAACCTGAACATCCTGTACTCGCGGATCGGCTTCGGTCTGCCGTTCGACAAGCAGATCGGCCAGCTGTTCGGCATCGACAACTTCAACGGGCAGTTCTACAGCATCAAGGCGAGTGACCTGCTGGCCGGTTTCGTCGCCGGCATGCTGGCGCTGGGGCTGTCCGAGGCGGCGTACATGGCCGAGATCGTGCGCGCCGGCATCCAGTCGGTCGACCCCGGTCAGAGCGAGGCCGCTGTGGCGCTGGGGCTGTCCCGCGGGCAGGTGCTGCGCCGGGTCGTGCTGCCGCAGGCCATGCGGGTGATCGTGCCGCCCACCGGCAACGAGATCATCGCCATGGTCAAGGACACGTCACTTGTCGCGTTCGTACCCGTAGCCGGTGAGCTGTTCTTCCAGCTCACCGCGATCAAGTCGCGGACCTTCGTGGTGCTGCCGGTGCTGATCGCGGCGGTCCTCTGGTACCTGATCATCTGCAGCGTGCTGATGGTGGTGCAGTTCTTCGTCGAGCGACACTTCAGCAAGGGTTACGGTGCGGCCGGCAAGGCCCAGCAGAAGCTGGCGGGCATCGCCGCCGAAACAGGCGGAATCCCGCCCTACGCCGGGCCCAGAAACATCGGAGGAGGAGGCGGGATATGACGGACGAGATGGTGCGCGCCGACAACGTGCACAAGTCCTTCGGCTCCCTCGAAGTCCTCAAGGGTGTCGACCTGGTCGTCAAGAAGGGCGAGGTGTCCTGCGTGCTCGGCCCCTCGGGCTCGGGCAAGTCGACCTTCCTGCGCTGCATCAACCACCTGGAGAAGATCAACGCCGGCCGCATCTTCGTGGACGGCGACCTGATCGGCTACCGGGAGCGTGGCGGCAAGCTGCACGAGCTGAAGGAGAAGGAGGTCGCTGCGCAGCGCCGGTCCATCGGCATGGTGTTCCAGCGGTTCAACCTCTTCCCGCACATGACGGTCCTCGACAACGTCATGGAAGCTCCCTGCCGGGTCAAGCGGGAGAACAGGTCCGAGGTACGCGACCGCGCGGTCGCCCTCCTCGACCGCGTCGGTCTCGGCGCCAAGAAGGAGAACTACCCCGGTCAGCTCTCCGGCGGCCAGCAGCAGCGGGTCGCGATCGCCCGGGCGCTGGCGATGCGGCCCAAGCTGATGCTCTTCGACGAGCCCACCAGTGCGCTCGACCCTGAGCTCGTCGGCGAGGTGCTGGACGTCATGAAGGACCTCGCCCGCGACGGCATGACCATGATCGTCGTGACCCACGAGATCGGCTTCGCCCGCGAGGTGGGCGACTCGCTGATCTTCATGGACGGCGGCGTCGTGGTCGAGCAGGGCCCGCCGCGGGAGGTCATCGGCAACCCGCAGCAGGAACGTACGAAGGCATTCCTGAGCAAAGTGCTCTAAGAAGGCCTTCGGCGGCAGGCGGGGCGGTCGGTGGAGTTGTCGTACCCCGGGACTAGAGTTCTCGGACGTGAGCGCCGACGCACAGACCCCCCGCTTGCTGCTGCTCGATGGCCACTCGCTGGCCTACCGAGCCTTCTTCGCGCTGCCGGTGGAGAATTTCTCCACGCAGACGGGGCAGCCGACCAACGCCGTGTTCGGCTTCACCTCGATGCTGATCAACATGCTGCGCGACGAGAAGCCGACCCACATCGTGGTGGCGTTCGACGTCTCGCGGCAGTCGTTCCGCACCGAGAAATACGCCGAATACAAGGCCGGCCGCGCCGAGACCCCGCAGCCGTTCCAGGGCCAGGTCAGCCTGGTCAAGGAGGTGCTCGAGGCGCTGCGCATCCCGGTGGTGGAGAAACCCGGCTACGAGGCCGACGACGTCATCGGCACCCTCTCCTGCCAGGCCCGCGACGCCGGCTTCGAGGTGGTCATCTCCACCGGTGACCGCGACGCCTTCCAACTCGCCGGCGAGCACGTCACCATCCTCTACCCCGTGCGCGGCGTCTCCGAGGTCTGGCGCATGACGCCCGACGCCATCGAGGCCAAATACGGCGTGCCCCCCGAGCGCTACCGCGACAAGGCCGCGCTGGTCGGCGAGACGAGCGACAACCTTCCCGGCGTCCCCGGCGTCGGCGACAAGACCGCCGCCAAATGGATCAATCAGTACGGCGGCCTCGACGGCATCGTCGCCCACGTCGACGAGATCAAGGGCAAGGCCGGCGAGAACCTGCGCGCCCACCTGGCCAACGTGATGCGCAACTACGAGCTCAACGCGCTGGTCTGCGACCTCGAGCTGCCGTTGCGCCCCGAGGACGTCAAGTGGCAGGGCTGGGACCGCGAGGCGGTGCACCAGGTCTTCGACGCGCTTGAGTTCCGGGTGCTGCGCGAGCGGCTCTACTCCTACCTCGAGTCCGTCGAGCCCGAGGCCGAGTCCGGCTTCGACCTCGCGGGCACGGTGCTGCGCCCCGACGAGGTGGCCGCCTGGCTGGCCGAGCACGCCCAGGAGGCCCCCGTCGGCGT
The DNA here is from genome assembly GCF_040682215.1 of Actinoplanes sp. NPDC051346. Classification (NCBI taxonomy): domain Bacteria; kingdom Bacillati; phylum Actinomycetota; class Actinomycetes; order Micromonosporales; family Micromonosporaceae; genus Actinoplanes; species Actinoplanes sp. NPDC051346. The sequence goes on from NZ_JBFBAJ010000008.1 coordinate 375,320, forward strand.
CGCCGTCACCGGCCAGTTCGGTCGCGGCACCGGCACGGTGACCGGCATCGCGGTGGCCACCGGTGCCGGCCCGGCCGCCTGGTTCGACCCGGCCGCCCTCGACGAGGGCGACGAGCGGGCGGTCGCCGCCTGGCTCGCCGACCCGGAGCGCCCCAAGATCATTCACGACGCCAAGCCGGCGATGCTGGCGCTGCGCGCGCACGGCTGGGCGCTGCACGGCGTCCGCGTCGACACCGCCCTCGCCGCCTACCTCGCCAAGCCCGACCAGCGGGCCTACGACCTGACCGACCTCGCCCTGCGCTACCTCAAGCGCGAGCTGCGCGTCGACGTCCCCGACAACGGCCAGCTCACCCTCGACGGCCTCGGTGGTCTCGGCGACGAGGGCGCCGCCGAGCAGAACGTGATGCTGCGCGCCCGCGCGACCCTCGACCTCGCCGACACCCTCACCGAGGAGCTCTCCCGCGACGACGGCGCCTCCCAGCGCCTGCTCGCCGAGGTGGAGCAGCCGCTCGAGATCGTGCTGGGCGAGATGGAGCACGTCGGCATCGCGGCCGACACCGACTACCTGTCCGAGCTCGAGGCGCACTTCGCCGCCGAGGTCAAGGCCGCACAGCAGGCCGCGCACGAGGTGGTCGGGCGTGAGTTCAACCTCGGCTCGCCCAAGCAGCTCCAGGAGATCCTCTTCGTCGAGCGCAACCTCCCCAAGACCAAGAAGATCAAGTCCGGCTACACCACCGACGCCGACGCGCTGCAGAGCCTGTTCGCCCAGACCGGCGACCCGGTGCTCGAACACCTGCTGCGGCACCGCGACGTGGCCAAGCTCAAGTCCACCGTGGACGGCCTGCTCAAATCGGTCTCCGACGACGGCCGCATCCACACCACGTTCAACCAGACCGTGGCGGCCACCGGCCGGCTCTCGTCGACCGACCCCAACCTGCAGAACATCCCCATCCGCACCGAGGAGGGCCGCCGCATCCGCCGCGCCTTCGTCGTGGGGGAGGGCTTCGAGTCGCTGATGACGGCTGACTACAGCCAGATCGAAATGCGCATCATGGCGCACCTCTCCGGCGACGAGGCACTCATCGCGGCCTTCAACTCCGGCGCCGACTTCCACGCCGCCACCGCCTCCTCGGTGTTCCACGTCCCGCTCGACGAGGTCGTCCCCGACCAGCGACGCAAGATCAAAGCCATGAACTACGGCCTCGCGTACGGCCTGAGCGCCTTCGGCCTGAGCAACCAGCTCAGCATCTCCACGGAGGAAGCCCGAGGCCTCATGACCGAGTACTTCGAACGCTTCGGCGGCGTCCGCGACTACCTCCAGGCCGTGGTCCGCCGCGCCGTCCAGGACGGCTACACGGCGACGATCCTCGGCCGCCGCCGCTACCTGCCCGACCTGAGCAGCGACAACCGCCAACGCCGCGAAATGGCCGAGCGCATGGCCCTCAACGCCCCCATCCAAGGCTCGGCCGCCGACATCATCAAGGTCGCCATGCTCCACGTCGACGCCGCCATCCGCGCCGAGGGCCTGACCTCCCGCATGCTCCTCCAGGTCCACGACGAACTCGTCTTCGACGTCGCCCCGGGCGAACGCGAACCCCTCGAAACCCTCGTCCGCCGCGAAATGGGCGCCGCCTACCCCCTATCCGTCCCACTCGAAGTCTCGGTAGGCCTAGGCCAAGACTGGAACGGCGCCGACCACTAGTCCGGTTGGGTTCGCGGCTGAGCGTTGGCTCGGTTGGGTTCGCGGCTGAGCGTTGGCTCGGTTGGGTTCGCGGCTGAGCGTTGGCTCGGTTGGGTTCGCGGCCGAGCACTAGTCCGCCTCGGCTCACGGCCGAGCACTAGTCCGCCTCGGCTCGCGGCTAACCACTGGCCCGGCTCGGCTCGCAGCCGACCACTAGCCCGCCTCGGCTCACACGGTGTGGGGGCCGCCGACGCGCCCGCCCGAGCTGTCTCGCGCGGAGCGCATGCGGCTCGATCAGCCGTCTTGCGGAGGCCTAGACGCTCCTGGGGCGGCTCGCTCGTGGGGGCGCCCCGTTCCCGGGCGTGGCTCGCTTCTGGGTGTGCGCCGTTCGCCGGGTGTGCCCGCGTTCTCCGGGCGTGGCTCGTTCCTGGGCGTGCCCCGCTCCCGAGCAGGGGGTCGTTCCTGGGCGTGCCCCGGCTCCCGGGCAGGGGCTCGTTCCTGGGTGTGCGCTGCTCCGGGCGTGCCCGTTTCCGGGCGTAGCCCGTTTGCTGCGCGCGGCACGGATGGTGTTCGCGCGGTTGTGGTTGTTGGGGTGGCGTCTGACGCTGCCTTCGCGACCGGGTCGTGCGGCGCCCGGATTGGCATCCCGTGCGGTGAGGCCAGCCAACCTCGCCGGCCCGCTTGGCCGGAACATCCGGTCGGCATGCCCCTACATCCTCAATGATGTTGCCCGAATGGCTCTTCGCATGACCGGCACCGACGCGCCTCGGCCCCTTGGATGCGGTTTTTTCGAAGCCCATCGCGTGACATCATGTGACCATGTCCACTCGATCGGGTGGCGCAGACAAAATGTGATTCTTAGCCCACTCGAGTGCGTCCGGGAACCTTTCACGATTTGCAACTAAGGCCGTTCTACACCGCCTCTACCACTGCTCCCGTGCCCGCACACTACTGTCCACCTCGGACTTAACCATTTTCACGGCCTTGTAATAACGACTGATCGCATGGTCCAGATACCCGATTCGGAAAATGCATTCTGGCGCTACGCGGCGGTAGGCCCACCAGAAGCGACGGCCTGTCGGAATTCTGGCGTCGCGGACTTGCCTAGCTCTGCAATGGTGGGCGCATGCCGAGCACTTCCATCGAGATGACATCGCTGTCGGGGGTATGGGCACCCGTGATGAGCCGACCCCTAGCAGCCGATCAGGCGCGCGCGTTCGCCCCGATGTTCAAAGCCCTGGGCGACCCGGTCCGACTGCGCCTACTCTCCATGATCGCCTCCGCCGGCGGCGGCGAGGTGTGCGTCTGCGATCTCACCGGATCGTTCGACCTGACCGGCCCGACGATCTCCCACCACCTGAAGGTCCTCCGCGAAGCCGGCCTGGTCGACAGCGACCGCCGCGGAACATGGGTCTACTACCGCATCATCCCCGCCGCCCTCGCCCTCCTCGCCGGCCTCCTCGACGTCACCGCCGTAACCACCTCCACCGCCTGACTCTCGACTCGACCCTCCCGCCAATCCGACCGGGACGGTCGGCCTCGCGCTCCTCGACGTCACCGCCATAACTACGTCCACCGCCTGACTCACGACTCACCCCACCTGCCAATCCGACCGAGACGGCCGCCACACCCGAACCCGGCGGCCGTCTCGTCCTCGCCGGGCGGTGGTCGTCCTGTTCTCGCCGGGTGGCGGTCGTCCTGTTCTCGCCGGGTGGCGGTCGTCCTGCTTTCCCTGTGGGGCGGTCCGTCCTGGGCCTTGGGCGTAGCGTTTGCCCCGCGCTCTCGGCGTGGCTTCCGTCCAGTTCTTCCTGCGTGGCGTTCGTCCCGCTCTCTCGGGGGGTGCCGTCCGGCCTGGCCTGGTGATCCTCCTGAGATCTCGGACTGCGGCACCGCCGACAGCGGCTTCCACCTCCAGCGCGACAACCCGGCCGACTTCTCCCTGGACGGCATCAATGGAGTGCCAACCTTCCAGAGGCACTGTCCGACATGGAGCTTCCGACGCCGCACCAGGAGACAGCCGGCTATCAATTGGTCAGTCCGACTCCTGACGCACTCCTGGCCGGAACGACTCTCCGTTCCGTCCAGCGCGGGGACCCTCCCGACCAGCGCCGGGGCCCTAGGCCGACCAGCGCCGGAGTCCTCGGCCACGGTTCATCCCGTCCGAGTCCAACGCCTCGCCTTGCCCACCCGGCTCGCACCCGCCCGCGTCGGATCGCGCCGCGGGCCGTGTCGGGTCGTGCCGCGGGCCGTGTTGGGCCGTGTCGGGCCGTGTCGGATCGCGCCGCGGGGCCGTGTCGGATCGCGCCGCGGGGCCGTGTCGGATCGCGCCCGGGCCGTGTCGGATCGCATTCGGTCCGCCGACGGCTCGCGCTCGGCCCAGCGGCTCGTGCTCGGCCCAGCGGCTCGCGTTCGGCCCAGCGGCTCG
>NZ_JBFBAJ010000008.1:379524-391065 GCF_040682215.1 Actinoplanes sp. NPDC051346
GTGCTCGGCCCAGCGGCTCGTGCTCGGCCCAGCGGCTCGTGCTCGGCCCAGCGGCTCGTGCTCGGCCCAGCGGCTCGTGCTCGGCCCAGCGGCTCGTGCTCGGCCCAGCGGCTCGCGCTCGCCCCGCCCCGCCGGTCGGAATGAGCCCGGTCGTCGACTGAGCCCGGCCCCGGATCGCACAGCCAGTCGCCGCGACCGGCCTACTTCTTCAGCGGATCATGACCCCAGTTCATCAGCGAATACCGCCACCTCGTGTCCGCCACGTCACCCGATGGCCGCTGGGCCAGGTGGCGGTGCACATACCCGACCACCTTCCGCATATGCGCCTCGTCGGAGTCGCTCAGCTCGCCCTTCTTCGTGTGCAGGAGCTTGATGATCTTCCGGCCGCTGTCGTGGCCGACCGACTCGCCGCCGCTGGACGACTTCGGCCGACGTCCTTCGACTCATCCGTCGTGAGCCACTTCTCGAGCTCCGAGGCGGTCATGTTCACCGCGTCCCGAAACTCCGCGTACGTGTCACTTCCCATGCTTGAGCGCCTCCGGCTTGTGCACCGCCGTACGCCCAGTCTTGTGGCTTTTGACCTTGTATTGGGGTGCGGTCGGGGACGCGTTCACCGTGCGCCCGGCCTCCGAGGTCCGCGACATGATCTTCTTCTCCACGGTGCCGCTCACCTGGTGGCCGTGGCTCTTCCAGATCACCTTGTCGCCCTTTTTCATGCTCATGACCTGCGGATACCCCGGGGTCTAGGGCAAGTAACTGACGAATATGGCCGTGCCGGGGAAAAGCCTGCCGCGCAGCGGGCTCCACTGCCCCCAGATCTGGTCGTGGCCGTCGGGCCATTCGGGTTCGATCAGGTCGGTCAGCACGAACCCCGCCGCCACGAGCTCGCGGATGCGGTCGCCCAGGGTCCGATGCTGTTCCACGTACGTCGGGACGCCCGCGTCGTCCTGCTCCACATATGGCCGGCGGTCGAAGTAGGGGTGGATCGCCCGCAGGCCCTCCTCGCCCGGTTCGTCGAGGAAGATCCATCGCATCGGGTGCGTGATCGAGAAGACCCACCTGCCGCCCGGTCGCAGCACCCGGGCCACTTCGCGCATCACCGCCGCGGAGTCGGCGACGAAGGGAACCGCCCCGAACGCCGTGCAGACCACGTCGAACGCAGACGTCGCGAAGGGCAGCGCGAGGGCGTCTGCCTGCACGAGCGGCACCCGTACCCCTGCGCGGTTTGCAGCCTGTTGCGCATGGCGCAGCATCCCCGCACTCAGATCCATCGCGACCACATCGGCGCCCTGCCCCTCGAGCCAGCGCGCCGCCGAGGCCGCTCCGCACCCGAGCTCGAGCACCCGCTGCCCGCGGACGTCGCCGAGCAGGCGTGCGTCCGCCTCCCGAAGACCCTCCGGACACCAGACGAAATCCACATCACCCAGGAACGCGCCGTGTTCGTCCTGGTAGTCGTCGGCGTCCAGGTCCCACCAGTGCCGGCTCGCGGCGCGGCTCTCGTCGTCGGTCACCGTCCGGCGCAGCGTGTCGGCGTGGGCGATGGGTTGCGCTTCGATCACCAAGCCACCGTACTGGGGGAGTACGACACTTTCTCGACGGCGCCTCGGCGGGCGGGCGGAGACGGTCAGGTCGCGATCGGTTGGCGGTCGTGGGGTCGGCTTCCGGGTGGAGATCCGCGGCACACTCCGGCGAATACCCTTGAAATATCGACGCTCATCATCGGTGATGACGCGTTCGAGTGCGGCCGTATCAGGCATAAATAGGCACAAAGAGGGCGCGAGAGTCGGCCTCCCGGGAACAATATGCCTCGGTCATCAGGAGGGCTTGCAACCTGTGGTAATGCGCACGGTAAGCTAGTCGATGCACTCGCGGATCGTGTGCCTCGGCAGGGAGCAGGTTCCGCAAGTCGTCGGTCCCAGCATGATCCTGCTCGCTTGATCGCCCTCGCTTGATCGCCAAGTTCCAGCGTCGTGATCACCGGATGTTCGTGCTGTGTCCGCCGGCAGTTCCGCGGGGCGCGAGAGACACCACGACACCATCCGTTCGGAGCAACAGTCCACATGACGAGCAGCATCGAGGCCACCTCGAGCGCCAACAAGGTCACCGTCGACGATCTCGGCTCGGAGGAAGCATTCCTCGCAGCCATCGACGAGACCATCAAGTACTTCAACGACGGCGACATTGTCGAAGGCACCGTCGTCAAGGTCGATCGGGACGAGGTCCTGCTCGACATCGGCTACAAGACCGAGGGTGTCATCCCCTCGCGCGAGTTGTCGATCAAGCACGACGTGGACCCCGCGGAAGTGGTGTCGGTCGGTGACCACATCGAAGCCCTCGTCCTCACCAAGGAGGACAAGGAAGGTCGCCTGATCCTCTCGAAGAAGCGCGCGCAGTACGAGCGCGCTTGGGGCACCATCGAGAAGATCAAGGAGGACGACGGCGTCGTGCGCGGCTCCGTCATCGAGGTCGTCAAGGGCGGCCTCATCCTCGACATCGGCCTCCGTGGCTTCCTGCCGGCCTCGCTGGTGGAGATGCGCCGCGTGCGCGACCTCCAGCCGTACGTCGGCCGTGAGCTCGAGGCGAAGATCATCGAGCTGGACAAGAACCGCAACAACGTGGTCCTGTCCCGTCGCGCCTGGCTCGAGCAGACCCAGTCCGAGGTCCGCACCGAGTTCCTCAACAAGCTTCAGAAGGGCCAGGTCCGCAAGGGCGTCGTGTCCTCCATCGTCAACTTCGGTGCCTTCGTGGACCTGGGCGGCGTGGACGGCCTGGTGCACGTCTCGGAGCTCTCCTGGAAGCACATCGACCACCCGTCCGAGGTTGTCGAGGTCGGCCAGGAGGTCGAGGTCGAGGTGCTCGACGTCGACCTGGACCGCGAGCGCGTCTCGCTGTCGCTGAAGGCGACCCAGGAAGACCCGTGGCGCCAGTTCGCCCGGACCCACGCGATCAACCAGATCGTGCCGGGCAAGGTCACCAAGCTGGTTCCGTTCGGTGCGTTCGTCCGCGTGGACGACGGCATCGAGGGCCTGGTGCACATCTCCGAGCTGGCCGAGCGTCACGTCGAGCTGCCCGAGCAGGTCGTCCAGGTGGGTTCGGACGTCATGGTCAAGGTCATCGACATCGACCTGGAGCGTCGCCGGATCTCGCTCTCGCTCAAGCAGGCGAACGAGAACTTCGTGGAGGGCGAGGAGCACTTCGACCCCACCCTCTACGGCATGGCGGCCACCTACGACGCCGAGGGCAACTACATCTACCCGGAGGGCTTCGACCCCGAGACGGGCGAGTGGCTCGAGGGCTTCGACAAGCAGCGCGAAGCGTGGGAGAAGCAGTACGCCGACGCCCGCGAGCGCTGGGAGGCCCACACCAAGCAGGTGCAGGCGTCCCGCGAGGCCGACGCCGAGGCCGCGCTCAACCCGGCTCCGGCCGGTGGCGTGACCACCTCGTCCTCCACCTCCACCTCCACGAGCACGTCGGCCCCGGCGCGCGCCGCGGAGGAGCCGGCCGGCACCCTGGCCACCGACGAGGCCCTCGCCGCTCTGCGCGAGAAGCTCGCCGGCGGCAAGAGCTGATCACGGCACCACGGTGACACCGGCCTCCGGGCCGGTTAACCTCACACCGGCCTTCGGGCCGGGCTGACGACGGAGACCCCGTCCAGCTGGCTTGCGCGCCGGGTGGACGGGGTCTCTTCGTCGTAGGCCCGTACGCGGGCGGTCGGTTTGTCGCGGCCCACCCACCCGCCGGGGAAGCGCCGCGCCCCCCACAGCGGTCAGACCGCATCGATCCCGCGAGCGGCATCCTGACCAATCCGCCGCCGCGCCCCGACCGAGTCGTGTCGCCGCTGGGCTCGGGCGCGCGTCCGAGATCAACCCCCGAAGCTGCGGGAGTCGTTTCGGCTGGAGCTGGCGCCGACTCTCTGTCGCGCGGTTGCGTGTTCTGGCAGCCCCGTGTCCGTGTCTCAGCGGCGCGCTTGCTGTGCGCTCTGACCGGCATAGCGTCCACAGCTCAGCCGCGTGATCTCGGGCCCTGGTAGCGACTGCGTCCTGGGCGATTCCTGGAACTGCGGCGACGCGGGTTCTGTCAAAGCCGTCCGTCCTTGCGGCGGACGTCCGTCCGTTCGGCGGATTCGCCGGCAGGGTTCGGCTTGCCGATGACGGTTATTCCGCCCACCTGCCTGCGTTATCCACAGGCTGCCGGGGCGGCACTGACATCGACCGATCCACCCGCAATACTGAGCGCGTGCTCAGAGTGGGATTGACCGGAGGAATCGGCGCGGGCAAGAGCGCGGTCGCGATGCGGCTGCACGAGCTCGGTGCCGTGATTCTCGACGCCGACAAGCTGGCGCGCGAAGTCGTCGCCGCCGGCACCGACGGACTCGCCGCGGTCGTCGCGGCATTCGGCCCCGAGGTGCTGGGCGCCGACGGCGAGCTGGACCGACTTGCCGTCGGCGCCCGTGTCTTCGGCGACGAGGCGGCCCGCCGCCGGCTCGAGAACATCATCCACCCTCGGGTACGCGCCCGCACCACGGAGCTGGCCGCCGCCGCGCCCGCCGACGCAATCGTGGTCAACGACGTTCCCTTGCTGGTGGAGACCGGTCTCGGGCCCACATTCCACCTCGTGATCGTCGTCGACGCGACCCCGGCGGTGAGGATCGCCCGACTCGTCGGCGCGCGGGGGATGACCGAGGAGCAGGCGTCCGCCCGGATCGCCGCCCAGGCCGACGACGCCGCCCGTCGTGCCGCCGCCGACGTGGTGATCGACAACAATGGCGGGCTCGACGAGCTCACCGCCCAGGTCGACGAGTTGTGGACCGGCCGGCTCCGGCCGTACGGAAGGAATCTCCGGCTTCGCCGGCATGCGCCGTTCGAGGGAAGGCCGCGCATCGTGCCCCCCGACCCGGCCTGGCCCGGGCAGGCCGCCCGGCTGATCGCCCGGCTCAACCAGGCACTTCGGCCGCAGCTCGGCGGTGACGCCGACCTCACCCACATCGGGTCGACAGCCGTGCCGGGCCTGCCCGCCAACGATCTGATCGACCTGATGCTCGCGGTCCCGACGCTCGACGTAGCCGACAAACTCGCCGACACGCTGGCCGCTGTGGGCCTGCCGCCGAGGGACGGCGAATGGTTCGACAACGACCGGGGCATACCGGGTCAAACATGGCCCAAGCGCCTGCACGGCAGCGCGGATCCGGGCCGATCCGTCAACCTCCACGTACGCGTGGCAGGCTCCCCAGGCTGGCGTTTCGCCCTCCTGATGCGCGACCACCTCCGCGCGGTCCCGACAGCCCGCGACGAGTACGCGGCAGCGAAGGCGCACTGGTCCAAGATCCACGGCGCGGAAGGGTACGCGGCAGCCAAGGAACCCTGGTTGGACACAGAGGCCACGGCGGCACACGAATGGGCGGAGGCGACCGGCTGGCAGCCTCCTACCCGGCTCTAACCAGGCTTCATGCCCTGATTCCGCTGCTCCGACGGAGCGGATAACCTGCCCGGTGCCCGGTGCCCGGTGCCCGGTGCCCGGTGCCCGGTGGGGTCGGTTTTGGCTGGTGGCCGTTGTGCGATGCGGCTGGTCTCGATCGCCGCTTGTCCTGCCGACGTCGCAGGTTGCCGGCCGTTGTTCGTCGGCTTGCGTCGGCTGACCAGACGCTCGTCCGTCGGCCGGTCCTGACTCAGCAGTCAGATCAGCTCGCGCGAACCCGGTACCTGATACCCGGCAGCTACGGGCCCGGAAGCTGGGGGCCCGGAAATTGCGAACTCGGAAGCGCAGGTCGTTCGGGAGCCGCGTGCCGGGGACTGGATGCGCTGGCCAACCGCGGCCGCGCTCACCCCAAATCCGACAACGTCCGTTCAGAAGCCCGCGAGCTGGGGGGTGCGGTCCGCTCAGATGCCCGCGAGCCATTCAGAGCTTCACCCTCGGACAGCTAGGGGCGCTCGCGGCGGCCGGTCGACGCCAATCGCGTCACCTCTCGAGATGCGCTCACCGGCAGCGTGCCGGGGCAGCAGTCTCCGTCCCGTCCGTGGCGCCGTGTGGTGGCGCCGGGTCGGACGGGCGGCCGCCGCGAGCGGCCTACCCGCCCAGAGTAAAGGCGCGTGGCAAGCCCGGACAATGCCTGGCGGCGAAGCCGAATGTGCACCCTCCGAACAGCGTCCGCCGCAGCCGGCCAAAACTTGTCACACCCCCGACGTACGGTGGTCAGCATGGCGCTCGACATCCCACGACTCGACGGCACGTTCAAGGTCGTCAGCGACTACAAACCGGCGGGTGACCAGCCCACGGCGATCGCCGAGCTGGAGCGCCGGGTGCGCCGCGGCGATCGCAACACGGTCCTTCTCGGCGCCACCGGCACCGGCAAGAGCGCGACCACCGCCTGGCTCATCGAGAAGCTGCAGCGGCCGGCGCTCGTGCTCGCCCCCAACAAGACCCTGTGCGCGCAGCTCGCCAAGGAGTTCCGCGAGCTCATGCCGCACAACGCCGTCGAATATTTCGTCAGCTACTACGACTACTACCAGCCTGAGGCGTATATCGCGCAGACCGACACCTACATCGAGAAGGACTCGTCGGTCAACGAGGAGGTCGAGCGGCTGCGCCACTCCGCGACGATGTCCCTGCTGACCCGTCGCGACGTCATCGTTGTCGCGACGGTCTCCGCGATCTACGGTCTCGGCACGCCGCAGGAATACCTCGATCGGGCCGTCAGGGTGAAGGTCGGCGACGAGGTCGACCGCGACAAGCTGCTGCGTCGCCTCGTCGACATTCAATATTCCCGCAACGACATGGCCTTCCAGCGGGGCACGTTCCGGGTCCGGGGCGACACCCTCGAGATCATCCCGGCGTACGAAGAACTCGCCGTCCGTATCGAGCTCTTCGGTGACGAGATCGAGAAGCTCTACTATCTGCACCCCCTCACCGGTGAGATCGTCCGCGAGGTGGACCAGCTGGTGATCTTCCCGGCGACGCACTACGCGGCCGGTCCGGAGCGTATGGAGCGCGCGATCCGCGACATCGAGGCCGAGCTCGCCGAGCGTCTCGCCGAGCTGGAGCGGCAAGGCAAGTTGCTGGAGGCGCAGCGGCTGCGGATGCGCACCACCTACGACATCGAGATGATGCGCCAGGTCGGCTTCTGCAACGGCATCGAGAACTACTCCATGCACATGGACGGCAGGTCATACGGCGATCCCGCCTATACCCTGCTCGACTACTTCCCGGACGACTTCGTCACCGTCATCGACGAGTCGCACGTGACGATCCCGCAGATCGGCGGGATGTACGAGGGCGACGCCTCCCGCAAGCGCATCCTCATCGAGCACGGCTTCCGCCTGCCCAGCGCCGCCGACAACCGGCCTCTGCGCTTCGACGAGTTCCTCGAGCGCGTCGGGCAGATGGTCTTCCTCTCGGCGACGCCCGGCCCGTGGGAGCTGCAGCAGTCCGGCGGCGAATACGTCGAACAGGTCATCCGCCCCACCGGCCTGGTCGATCCCGAGGTCGTGGTGAAGCCCACCAAGGGCCAGATCGACGACCTCATGCACGAGATCAAGGAGCGCACCGATCGCGACGAGCGGGTCCTCGTCACCACGCTCACCAAAAAGATGGCCGAGGACCTGACCGACTACCTGCTCGAGAACGGCATCCGGGTCCGCTACCTGCACTCCGAGGTCGACACGCTGCGTCGCGTCGAGCTGCTCAAGGAGCTGCGCAAGGGCGACTACGACGTCCTCGTCGGCATCAACCTGCTCCGGGAGGGCCTCGACCTGCCAGAGGTCTCCCTGGTCGCGATCCTCGACGCGGACAAGGAAGGCTTCCTCCGCAGCGGTCGCTCGCTCATCCAGACGATCGGTCGCGCGGCCCGCAACGTCTCGGGTCAGGTCCATATGTACGCGGACAAGATGACCCCCTCCATGCGCTCTGCCATCGAGGAAACGGACCGCAGGCGCGCCAAACAGATCGCCCACAACGAGGCGAACGGCATCAGCCCGGAGCCCTTGCGCAAGAAGATCCACGACATCCTCGACGACATCTACCGCGAAGCCGAGGACACCGACACAGCCATCGGCGGTCACGGCCCCGGCGGTCACGTCGTCGGGGGAGGCGGCCGCCAGATGTCCCGCGGCAAGGGCCCGGTGCCGGAAACCCGCTCCAAGGCCAGGGCATCCGCGGCCCCGGCCCGAGAAGGCATGGCCCGGGCCGAACTGGCCCAGCTCATCCAGGACCTGAACGACCAGATGCTCGGAGCGGCCCGCGAACTGCAGTTCGAGCTGGCGGCCCGCATCCGCGACGAGGTGTCCGAGCTGAAGAAGGAGCTCCGAGGAATGGACGTAGCCGGCGTGAAATAGCCCCATCGAGCCCGCGTGAAATAGCCCGGCAAGCCCCTGGCGCCCCCGGCCGGCGGTGACCCGGGCCCCCTGCATCGACCCCGGCAGCGTGCGAGGCCGATCGCCCAGGCGGACGGGCGAGCAGGTTGTAGCGGCCGCGAGTGGGCGAGCCGATCGCTGGGGTTGCGGGTGCTGGGCTGCGGCGGGCGCGCCGGCTGCTGGGGTTGTGGTGCCGGGTGGTCGGTTGCGGCGGGCGCGCCGGCCGCTGGGGTTGCGGGTGCTGGGCTGCGACGGGCGCGCCGGCTGCTGGGGTTGTGGTGCCGGGCTGTCGGTTGCGACGGGCGAGCCGATCGCTCGGGTTGCGGTGCCGGGTTGTGGTGAGCGAGCCGGCCGCTGGGGCGGGCCGGGTGGTCGTCTGGCGCGGGCCGGAGGTTCGGTGTGAGCGTCGGTGCCCCTCGATCGCGCTCGATGGACTGGTCAGCGGCGAGACGACTGCTGCGGCGAGCCGCCTGAGGTTCTCGTTTGCCGGCGGGCCGGTCTGACTCCTGACGCGGTCTTCGCGACGCAGGTCGCCGACCGCTGCCGAACCCGGTGGGGGCTTGGCCGAATTCCCGCTACGCTCCCGCGGGTGTCCTTCATTGACGCCGTGGAATGGATCGTTGGCCCCATCGCTGTCGAGGCGGAACTCGTTCCGCTTGCGGAGCGGTGCCTTGCCGCCGATGGGGGCCTCCCACTTTCGGCCGATCCGGGCTTCCTGCGCCGCCGGTGGACGGGTGACGCTGTGACGACCGTCCAGGTTCGCGCGATTCGCGAAGGGGGCGGCAGCCTGGTCGCGGCTGGGGCCGTCCGGCCGACGTTCGGCGACGGCCCGGATCTGTGGGCCCGGGGTGCCACGTTCGTCGGGATGGTCGATCCGCAGGCGCGGGCGGTGGGTCTCGGTGGTCGGCTTCTCGACTGGGGGCTGGCCGAGTGCCGAAGCCGGGGAGGCTCGGTGACCGTGGAGACCGAGTCGCTGACCGGCGATTCTCTGCGTCTGTTCGACGGGCGGGGTCTGCGACGGGTGTTCGCGGAAGATGTCCTGCGGTTCGACCTTGCTGCTCGGGGCGTACCCGAGGCGGTATGGCCGGGTGGCACCACCCTGGCCGCGTGGTCGGACGTGACGGCCGAGCGGTTCTTCCGGGTGTATGAGGGCGCCTTCCGCGAGCGGCCGGGCTTTCCCGGGTGGAGCTGTGGGAGGTGGATCGCCGAGGTGATCGGGGACGACGAGTTCCGGCCCGAGTGGTCTGTGCTGGCCACCGTTCAAGGGCTGGGTGATGCCGGCTTCTTGACCGCTGCGGACGGCTGGGTCGTGCAGGTCGGTGTCGTTCCGGCAGCTCGGGGACGTGGGCTCGGCGCGGCGCTCGTGACCGAAGCATTGCGGCGGATGCGGGCCGCCGGTGCGGACGAGGCGTGGCTCGATGTGAACGTCGACAACCCGGCTGGCCGGCTGTATCGGCGGCTGGGCTTCGAGGACCGGGGGCGGCGGGCTCGGTTCCGTGCTTTCTGATCACCGTCCGAGCGGCGCAGCCCAGATCGTGCGCTCTGCCAGGCCGAGGACCGTGCCAGGCCAAGAACCGTGCCAGGCCAAGAACCGTGCCAGGCCGAGGACCGTGCCAGACCGAGCACGGTCCCAGACCGAGCACCCTGCCAGGCCCACAGTGCCGCCGGGCCCACAGTGCCGCCGGGCTGACAGTGCCGCCGGGCTGACAGTGCCGCCAGGCCCACAGCGCGGCAGACCCACAAAAGACAAGCTAGCCTCCTAGGACGCCAGAGGCAGTGTGTCGTGTCTGTGCCTGAATTACCTGACCTGCGCGCCAACCCGGGAGAGCCCCGCCACGAATAGCCGGGGTGACGTGTCGTTGGAGCCCGCCATGCGACACAATGGCTTGCGTAGGAGGGGAGTATTCCTCTGCGCCGGTCTCGTCAACACGGTCAGCGCCCTTGTGGCGCGCCCGGGGCCGGTGGTCTTCGCTCGCCGGGCGGAGGCGGAAGAGACCTCCGACAGTCACTTCGCCGCTTCGGATCTTTCCCGGTGCGGCGATGAGCCGTGTCTGCCGGAGGTCCTAGTTTTGAACGTCTCCACCTGGGTCTGGTTGGTTACCCTCGCCGCCCTCATCATCATGCTCGCCGTCGATCTGCTGATCGTGGGGCGGCGTCCGCATGAGCCGTCGATGCGGGAAGCCGGCGGTTGGGTCGCCTTCTATATCGGCCTGGCTATGGCCTTCGGCGTCGGGTTGTTGGTTACCGCCGGGTCGACGCCCGCGGCGGAGTTCTTCACCGGGTGGCTCACCGAGTACTCGCTGAGCGTCGACAACCTGTTCGTCTTCATGATCATCATGGCGCGATTCAACGTGCCGCGACAGTTTCAGCAGAAGGTGCTGCTCATCGGCATCGTGCTGGCTCTGCTCATGCGGGGTGCGTTCATCGCCGCCGGTGCGGCGTTGATCCAGCAGTTCTCGTGGGTGTTCTACATTTTCGGCGTCTTCCTGGTCTACACCGCGATCACCCTGCTGAAGGGCGGTGAGAACGACGAGGACGACTTCAAGGAGAACATCCTGATCCGCTGGGCCAAGCGGGCGCTGCCGCTCTCCAGTTCCTTCGACTCCGGCAAGATGACGGTGGTCACCGAGACCGGCAAGCGGCTCTTCACGCCGCTGCTCATCGTCATGATCGCGATCGGCACCACCGACCTCATCTTCGCGCTCGACTCGATCCCGGCGATCTTCGGCATCACCAAGGAGCCGTACCTCGTCTTCACCGCCAACGTCTTCGCCCTGATGGGGCTCCGCCAGCTGTACTTCCTGCTCGGAGGCCTGCTGGCGCGCCTGGTCTACCTCAACATCGGGCTGGCGTTCGTGCTCGCCTTCATCGGCGTCAAGCTGTTCCTCGAGGCGCTGCACACGAACTCGGTGGGATTCATCAACGGTGGCCATGGGGTGTCCTGGGCGCCGGAGATCCCGATCTGGCTCTCGCTGCTCATCATCCTCGGCACGCTCGGCATCGCCACGGTGGCCAGCCTGGTCAAGTCGTCCCGCGACCAGAAGAAGGAACCGCTCAAGACCTCCGCCTGACCGACGCGAAAGGCCCGCGATCACCTTCCGGTGGTCGCGGGCCTCGCCGTCAACGCGCGGGTACGACCCGAGCACGATCCGCGGCACCCGCAAGAGCGCGGCACCCGCAAGAGCGCAAGAGCACG
>NZ_JBFBAJ010000008.1:391163-419456 GCF_040682215.1 Actinoplanes sp. NPDC051346
CGGCGCGCGCAAGAGCACGGCGCGCGCAAGAGCACGGCGCGCGCAAGAGCACGGCGCGCGCAAGAGCACGGCGCGCGCAAGAGCACGGCGCGCGCAAGAGCACGGCGCGCGCAGAGCACGGCGCGCGCAAGAGCACGGCGCGAGCAAGAGCACGGCGCGAGCACGATCCGCGGCACCCGCAAGAGCACGGCGCCAACACGATCCGCGGCTGCAGCCCAAGCACGATCCGTGGCGACTGCAGAAGCACGATGCGCGGGTACGGCGCTAAGCACCGTACCCGCGCATCGGTTTACTGCTGGTGCTTACGCCGAGCCGCGGCCCGGCCGCGGGTCTGCTGGTCGAGCTCGACCTTGCGGATGCGCACGGCGGCGGGGGTGACCTCGACGCACTCGTCCTCGCGGCAGAACTCGAGGGCCTGCTCCAGCGACAGCTTGCGCGGCGGGATCAGGCGCTCGGTGTTGTCGGCGCTCGCGGCGCGCATGTTGGTGAGCTTCTTCTCCTTGGTGATGTTGACGTCCATGTCGTCCTCGCGGGAGTTCTCGCCGACGATCATGCCCTCGTACACCTCGACGGTGGGCTCGACGAAGAGCTGGCCGCGCTCCTGGAGGTTGATCATCGCGAAGCCGGTGACCACGCCGGCGCGGTCGGCGACGAGGGAGCCGTTCTGGCGGGTGCGTAGCTCGCCGAACCACGGCTCGTAGTCCTCGAACAGGTGGTGCATGATGCCGGTGCCGCGGGTCTCGGTGAGGAACTCGGTCCGGAAGCCGATCAGGGCGCGCGCCGGGACCAGCCACTCCATTCGCAGCCAGCCGGTGCCGTGGTTGATCAGTTCCTCCATCCGGCCCTTGCGGGTGGAGAGCAGCTGGGTGATCGCGCCCATGTACTCGTCGGGGGCGTCGATGGTGAGGCGCTCGACGGGCTCGTGCACCTTGCCGTTGATTTCCTTGGTGACGACCTGCGGCTTGCCGACGGTGAGCTCGTAGGACTCGCGGCGCATCTGCTCGACCAGGATGGCGAGGGCCAGCTCGCCACGGCCCTGGACCTCCCAGGCGTCGGGGCGCTCGGTCGGGAGCACCCGCAGCGAGACGTTGCCGATCAGCTCCTTGTCGAGCCGGTCCTTGACCATGCGGGCGGTGACCTTGGCGCCCTTGACCTTGCCGACCAGCGGCGAGGTGTTGGTGCCGATGACCATGGAGATGGCCGGCTCGTCGACCTGGATGAGCGGCAGCGGCTTCGGGTTCTCCGCGTCGGCGAGGGTCTCGCCGATCATGATGTCGGGGATGCCCGCGACGGCCATGATGTCGCCGGGGCCGGCGCTCTCGGCGGGCTTGCGCTCCAGGCCCTCGGTGATCAACAGCTCGGAGATGCGCACGTTGGAGACGGTGCCGTCGGTCTTGCACCAGGCGACGGTCTGGCCCTTGCGGATGGTGCCCTCGTGCACCCGGCACAGCGCGAGGCGGCCGAGGAACGGCGAGGCGTCCAGGTTGACCACGTGGGCCTGCAGCGGCGCGTCCTCGTGGAAGGTGGGCGCCGGGATGGTGTCGAGGATCGTGCTGAACAGCACCTCGAGGTCGGTGCTGTCCTCGGGGACGGTGCCGTCCTTGGGCTGGGTCAGCGAGGCGATGCCGTCGCGGGCGCAGGCGTAGACGATCGGGAACTCGATCTGGTGCTCGTCGGCGTCGAGGTCGAGGAAGAGCTCGTACGTCTCGTCGACGACCTCCTTGATCCGCGCGTCGGGCCGGTCGACCTTGTTGATGATCAGGATGATCGGCAGCTTGGCGTGCAGCGCCTTGCGGAGCACGAACCGCGTCTGCGGCAGCGGGCCCTCGGAGGCGTCGACGAGCAGGGCGACGCCGTCGACCATGGTGAGGCCGCGCTCGACCTCACCGCCGAAGTCGGCGTGGCCGGGAGTGTCGATGATGTTGATGGTGACGGGCTCGCCGTCGGCGGGCCGGTAGCTGATCGCCGTGTTCTTGGCGAGGATGGTGATGCCCTTTTCCCGCTCCAGGTCCATGGAGTCCATGACGCGGTCGGCCATCTCGCCGCGCGCGTGGGACTGGCTCCCCTGGCGCAGCATGGCGTCGACCAGGGTGGTTTTGCCATGGTCGACGTGGGCGATGATGGCGACGTTGCGGAGGTCGGTGCGGGTCTGCATAGCCCCATTGTCGCCTGGCAAGGTTGCCGCCGACGCCCCGGGGTTCATCTGTGTGATCGGTGTGACGCACGTCCTTTACGTCCCTTTTGCCGGGCAGCGGCGCGCGATTCCCGCTGTTAGCGTACGGCCCGTCCTATTGGTCGACGCTAAGGACCTTGTCGATGAAACGTACGGTGTCGTGGCTGGCCGGCCTGCTCGTCGGTCTGGTCGTGGTGGCCGGTTGCGGCCTCGGCGGCAACGACGCGGAGCCCACGTCGGCCGCTCCCGTGGCGGCGCCGGCGGCCGAAGAGGTCCTGGAGTCGGTGCCGGAGCCGTCGGAGTCGCCTACCCCGAAACCGTCGAAGTCCAAGGCCCGGCCCAAGCCGTCGAAGACCCGGGCCACGCCGACCGAGGATCCCAACCACTTCCAGCTCCCGGCGTGCGCGACCCGTGACGGCAAGGCGGTCCCCAAGAAGAAGGCGAAGTCCGCCCTGACGGCGGCGGCCAACGGGACGTACTGGCCTGGTTCGGCGCCGGACCTCAAGCTGCCGCGCCGGCTCGTCCTGGCCACCGCCTGGCAGGAGAGCGGCTGGACCTCGAACTTCGTGAACTGCGACGGCGGGCGCGGGCTGATGCAGGTGATGCCCGACACAGAGGCGTTCGTCAACCAGCGGTTCGAGAAGTCCTACGACAGTCACGACTACCGGCAGAACGCGACTCTCGGCGCGAACTACCTCGCCTGGTTGACCAAGGCGTTCGGCGACGCCTACTTCAAGGGCAGCTACGACCTCAGCGCGAAGAAGTGCAAGAACCACCACAGCATGTGCCTGCTCAACCTCGTCATCGCCGGCTACAACGCCGGCCGGGGCCCGGTCGACGAGATGTACGCCGACCGCGAACTGCCCAATCCGGCGTATGTCGACAGCGTCCGTTCCCTGATGAAGTCCTGCTACTGCGACAAGTACTGAGCCGGTCGGCGGACCCCGTAGGGACCGCGATACACTGGCGGGTGGAACCCGAGACTGTGCACCCGCTTGCTCTCCCGGTGGCGTTTTGACCCGTGGCCGAGCGCGGTAGTAAAGTCTCGGGGTTGTCGTGCGTTGATGATGCTGGCGAGCTCCTGACTTTGGCCCGTGCAGCACACACTAAGGAGCTTTTGCGCAATGCCGCCCAAGAAAAAGACCCATGAGGTGACCCTCGCGCTTGAGGCGGGTAACGCCGCGATGGTGGACCTCGGCAAGATGCTCGGCCCCACCGGCGCCAACATGCGTGCTGTCAAGGTCGAGTACGACGAGGCGACTGCGAAGAACCGTGGCGAGATCATTCCCGTCATCGTCAGCGTCTTCGAGGACCGGTCCCACCAGCTCACCTACAAGACGCCTCCGACGAGCTTCCTGATCCGCAAGGCTCTGGGCATCCAGTCGGGCGCGTCCAACCCGCTGACGCAGACGGTGGGCACGCTGAGCGGGGACCAGATCAAGTCGATCGCCGAGCGCAAGCTCCCCGACCTGAACGCCAACGACATCGACGCCGCCATCAAGGTCGTCGCTGGCACGGCCCGGTCGATGGGCGTCAAGGTCGCCGAGTAACTCGGTCACCAGCACTTCCCACGGCGCGGTTCCCTTCGGGGAGCCGCGCCGCGGTGCTTTCCGAGGCGGGCCGCGCCGCGGTGCTTTCCGAGGCGGGCCGCGCCGCGGTGCTTTCCGAGGCGGGCCGCGCCGCGGTGTTTCCCGAGGCGGGCCGCTACCGGGGTTTGCCCGCGATCACTTCCTCGATGAGGCCGTATTCCCTCGCCTCCTCCGCCGACAGGATCCGGCCCGCGGAGAGGTCGTCCTCCACCCGGCTGCGGGTCTGCCCCGTCGTGTCGACAAGACGCAGGATCACCTCCTCCAACTCCCTGAGGTGCTGCCCGGCCGCTGCGGCGACCTCGTCCGCCGTACCCGTGACTCCCGCCGCCCGGGGTTCGGCGAGCTTGAAGCGGGCGTGCCGGTAGGCCGACCGCCGCTGCGCCGCCGCGAGCACCGCGAGGACCGCGCCGCCCGCCTCGGACGTCACCACCGCGTGCACCGGCGCCGTCATCGCGTCGATCACGTCGATGATCGCGTGGGCCGCGTTCAGCTCGCCGCCGCCGCTCGCCATGTGCAGGTGCACCGGTTCCGGACCGGCCGCGTCCAGGGTGAGCAGCGCCGCGGCGATGCCGGTGGCGGCCTGGCCGGTCAGCGGACCACGGATCATGACGATGCGCTGGTCGAAGAGGCGCTCCTCCAGCCAGCCGGGAATGCCGGGGGCCGCGCCCCCCGGCGCGGCGCCGGGCCACGGATCGGGGGAGGGCGGGAACGGCTGCCAGCGCATCGGGTCGTGGCGCAGATCCATCGGGACCTCCGGAAGGCTCGAGGGGTGCTCCGACCCTACGTCCGCTCCGGAGCCGTCCCGCCACGTTTCAGCCCAGGGCTGACCCCGGTCACCAGCCGCGCGCGTGCCATTCGGGCAGGTGGGGGCGCTCGGCGCCGAGCGTCGAGTCCTTGCCGTGCCCGGGATAGAACCACGTGTCGTCGGGGAGACGGTCGAACAGCTTCGTCTGCACGTCGCCGATCAGGGACTTGAAATTCTCCTCGCCGTGGGTGCCGCCAACGCCGCCCGGGAAGAGGCTGTCGCCGGTGAACAGGTGGGCGATGCCGTCCGGTTCGCGGTAGAGCAGCACGATGGAGCCGGGAGTGTGGCCGACGACGTGGATGACTTCGAGGGTGCAGTCGCCGACGGCGATGGTGTCGCCGTCGCGGACCGTCTCGGTCACCACCGGGATCTCCTCGGCGTCGTCCGCGCCGGCCACCGAGCGTGCCCCGGTCGCCTCGACGATCTCGGCGAGGGCGCCGTGATGGTCATAGTGCTGGTGGGTGGTCACCACCGTCGCCAGGCCACCGTCGCCGATCAGGTCCAGCAGGGTCGACGCGTCGTTGGCGGCATCGATGAGCACCTGCGTGCCGTCGGAGGCGCAGCGCAGCAGGTAGGCGTTGTTGTCCATCGGCCCGACCGACACCTTCGTCACGGTCAGGCCGTTCAGTTCGCGCACCGCCGGGGCCGACCCGCGGCTGACGTCTCCGGTGTATTCCATGATCACTTCCACTTCGGTACGGGCGGCAGCTCGCCGTCCGGAGACACGGTCAGGTCGGCGCCGTCGCCACGGCCGGCGAGCCACGCGGCGAGGGAGCGGGTCGGGCCGCCGACCACCGGGCTGCCGGCGGTCGCCTTGCCCATGGTCAGCGCGTGCTCCAGGCCGTGGGGGCGCAGCTCCAGCGCCGGCCCGTCGCTCGTGGCGCCGGAGACGATCTCGCGCAGCATGCGCAGCGCGAAGGCGTCCGACCAGTCCTCGGGCGTGTAGCCGCGGCCGAGATCGACGTGGTGCACCTCGACCTCGCGCAACCGGGCCCAGGGCACGTACGCCGCGGACTTGCCCCAGTGCGGCAGGTGGAACGTCCACGCCTGCGCCGGCATCGCCGCGGCGGCGTCCGCGAACCGTTCGTGGGTCTCGCGAAGATCGGCGATCTGCTCCGCGATCGGGCGGCTCCGACCCGCTTCGATGCCCTCCTCGCGTGCCGTCGGCGTCGGGTACTGCGGAGTCTCCACGCCGGTCCGCGCCCAGGTCAGCAAGTTCGTGAGGGAGTCGGCGTTGCGGGCCACGTGCGTCAACACGTGCCCGATCGTCCAGCCCGGCAGCGGCGCCGGTGCGGACTCCGCGCCGGGCTCCAGACCCTCGGCCGTCCGGATCAGCCGCTCGGTGGCCTGGTCGACATCGGTCATCAGCACTAATGGATCGATCGTCACCCCCTCAACCTAGCGGGTGGCCGGCGCGGGCAGCGATCAGGAAACTCGCTTTCGCCCGCGGTGACGCCGACCGTACCGTCGTTGCTGACGCGTCGCAGACCCGCGGAGGAGGTGGGAACCGTGCTTGCCGTTCGTGCGTCCCGACTTTTCCCGGGAGCCCGCGCCTGACATCCGTCGGCGCCCGCTCCCCACACCACAGAGGGTTTCCCATGTCTGACCTGCCCGCACTGGGCTGGGACGCGACGCTCGCGTCCGCCTACCGTCCCTTCGACCGTGCCGACGCGGCGCCCGCCCGGGTGCTGCGCGCCGACCGTGGCGTCTGCACCGTGCTCGCCGCCGACGGCGTCAACCGCGCGAGCCTCGCCGGCAGCCTGTTGATCGGCGCCGCCGCCGACCCCGCCGACCTGCCCTGTGCCGGTGACTGGGTGGTGCTGCGGCACTGGCCGGACCGCCGGCTCACGATCGAGATCGTGCTGCCGCGGCGCAGCGCGCTGATCCGGCGTACCTCGGACAAGGACTCGTCCGGCCAGGTGCTGGCCGCCAACATGGACACCGTCGCGGTCGTCGAGCCGATGCATCCGTCGCCCGACGACGCCCGGGTCGAACGGCTGCTCGCCCTCGCCTGGGAGTCCGGCGCGCAACCGGTGATCGTGCTTTCCAAGAGCGACACCGCGCGCCATCCGCAAGCGATCGCGCGCCAGCTCGGCGAGCTGGCTCCGGGGGTACGGGTGATGCCGGTCAGCGTACGCACCGGCGCGGGGCTGGCCGAGCTGCGCGACCTCGTGGCGCCCGGTCGCACCCTGGCCCTGCTCGGGCGGTCGGGGGCGGGCAAGTCCACGCTCGTCAACGCGCTCGCGGGCGCGGAGGTGATGGGCGTGCAGGAGATCCGGCGGGCGGACGGCAAGGGACGGCACACGACCGCGTACCGAAACCTGGTGTTGATCCCCGGGGGCGGCGCGGTGATCGACACGCCGGGCATTCGCGGGGTGGGCCTGTTGGAAACGGCCGCGGGTCTGGACCGGGCGTTCGCGGACGTCGTGGAGCTCGCCGACCGGTGCCGTTTCGGTGATTGTCATCACGCCGGTGAGCCCGGCTGCGCGGTGGAGGCCGCGCTGACCGACGGCACGCTCCCGCCACGGCGGCTGGAGAGCTGGCGCAAGCTGCGTCGCGAGGTCGCCGTGGAGAGCGGCCGTCGCGCCGAGCGGCTCGCCGGGGCGGCCGGACCGGGCCATCGTCGACCGCGACGCTGATCCGCTGTGCCGTGCGGCGGGTCAATGGGCCGCGGATGTGGGATGTTCGAGGGGGGTTCACCCGGTCGGGTGACGGGAATTCGAGGCTTCGGCGGGGTGCTGTACCTCGGCGGTCCCCGAAAATGTCGTACCCCGCGGTTAGGGTGGCGGCGCCTATCGAACTGACGTAAACGGAGTGGCTGGCTGTGGCCGACCGACTGATCATCCGCGGCGCGCGCGAGCACAACCTGCGCGACGTCAACCTCGACCTGCCTCGCGACGCGATGATCGTGTTCACCGGGCTCAGCGGCTCGGGCAAGTCCAGCCTCGCCTTCGACACGATCTTCGCCGAGGGGCAGCGGCGTTACGTGGAGTCGCTCTCGTCGTACGCCCGGCAGTTCCTCGGCCAGATGGACAAGCCCGACGTCGACTTCATCGAGGGCCTGTCCCCGGCCGTCTCGATCGACCAGAAGTCGACGTCGCGCAACCCGCGTTCGACCGTCGGCACGATCACCGAGGTCTACGACTACCTCCGGCTGCTCTTCGCGCGCACGGGCATCCCGCACTGCCCGGTCTGCGGCGAGCGGATCAGCAGGCAGAGCCCGCAGCAGATCGTCGACCGGGTGCTGGCGATGGACGAGGGCACCCGCTTCATGGTGCTCGCCCCGGTCGTGCGCGGCCGCAAGGGCGAATATGTCGACCTCTTCGCCGAGCTGCAGTCCAAGGGCTATGCCCGGGCCCGCGTCGACGGCGTGGTCCACCCGCTCTCCGAGCCGCCGAAGCTGAAGAAGCAGGAGAAGCACACCATCGAGGTGGTGGTCGACCGACTCAGCGTCAAGGCGAGCAGCAAGCAGCGGCTGACCGACTCGGTGGAGGCCACGCTCGCTCTGGCCGGCGGCATCGTCCTGCTCGACTTCGTCGACCTGCCCGAAGACGATCCCGGCCGCGAGCGCCGCTTCTCCGAGCACCTGGCCTGCCCCAACGAACACCCGCTCGCCATCGAGGACCTCGAGCCGCGGGTCTTCTCCTTCAACGCGCCCTACGGCGCCTGCCCGGAGTGCGTCGGCCTGGGCACCAAGAAGGAGGTCGACCCGGAGCTGATCGTCCCGGACGAGGAGCGCAGCCTCCGTGAGGGCGCCATCCAGCCCTGGTCCGGCGGCTCGACGATGGAATACTTCCTGCGCCTGCTGGAGGCCCTGGCCAAGGCCGAGGGCTTCAACGTAGACACGCCATGGCGCGCGCTGCCCAGCCGCGCGCAGAAGACCATCCTCTACGGCTCCGAGGACCAGGTCCACGTCCGCTACCGCAACAAGTACGGCCGTGAGCGCTCCTACTACACCGGCTTCGAGGGCGTGGTGCAGTGGATCGAGCGTCGGCACAACGACACCGAGAGCGACTGGTCGCGCGACAAGTACGAGGGCTACATGCGCGACATCCCCTGCCCGGCCTGCGGGGGCGCGCGACTCAAGCCCGAGGTGCTGGCGGTCACGATCGCCGGCAAGAGCATCGCCGAGGTCTGCAACCTGTCCGTGGGCGAGTGCGCCGAGCTCCTGGCCACCATCGAGCTCGACGACCGGCAGAAGATGATCGCCGAGCGGGTGCTCAAGGAGATCAACGCCCGGCTGCGCTTCCTGGTCGACGTCGGCCTGGACTACCTGTCGCTGGACCGCGGCGCCGGCACCCTCTCCGGCGGCGAGGCACAGCGCATCCGGCTCGCCACCCAGATCGGCTCCGGCCTGGTCGGCGTGCTCTATGTGCTCGACGAGCCGTCCATCGGCCTGCATCAGCGCGACAACCACCGGTTGATCGAGACGCTGGTGCGCCTGAGAAACCTCGGCAACACCCTGATCGTGGTCGAGCACGACGAGGACACCATCCGCACGGCGGACTGGATCGTCGACATCGGCCCGGGCGCGGGGGAGCACGGCGGGCAGATCGTGCACAGCGGCTCGGTGAAGGGCCTGCTGGCCAACAAGCAGTCGCCGACCGGGGCGTACCTGTCGGGCCGCAAGAAGATCCCCACTCCGGCCACCCGCCGCCCGCAGACCGCCGGGCGCGAGCTCGTCGTGCAGGGCGCCCGCGAGCACAACCTGCGCAACCTGACCGTCGGCTTCCCGCTCGGGCAGTTCATCGCGGTGACCGGCGTCAGCGGCTCCGGCAAGTCCACGCTGGTCAACGACATTCTCTACACGGTGCTGGCCAACCAGATCAACGGCGCCCGGATGGTCCCGGGGCGGCACACGCGCATCACCGGCCTCGACAACGTCGACAAGGTCGTCGGCGTCGACCAGTCGCCGATCGGGCGCACCCCGCGCTCCAACCCGGCGACCTACACCGGCGTCTTCGACAACGTCCGCAAGCTCTTCGCCGAGACCACCGAGGCCAAGGTCCGCGGTTACGGTCCCGGCCGGTTCTCGTTCAACGTCAAGGGCGGCCGCTGCGAGAACTGCTCCGGCGACGGCACGATCAAGATCGAGATGAACTTCCTGCCCGACGTGTACGTGCCCTGCGAGGTCTGCAAGGGCGCGCGCTACAACCGGGAGACGCTCGAGGTCCACTACAAGGGCAAGACGATCTCCGAGGTGCTGGAGATG
This sequence comes from Actinoplanes sp. NPDC051346, assembly GCF_040682215.1. Lineage (NCBI taxonomy): Bacteria > Bacillati > Actinomycetota > Actinomycetes > Micromonosporales > Micromonosporaceae > Actinoplanes > Actinoplanes sp. NPDC051346. Next base: position 400,943 of record NZ_JBFBAJ010000008.1, read on the forward strand.
CCGATCGAGGAGGCCGCGGAGTTCTTCCAGGCCATCCCGGCGATCCACCGCCACCTGCGGACCCTCGTCGACGTCGGCCTGGGCTACGTGCGCCTGGGCCAGCCGGCCCCCACCCTGTCCGGCGGCGAGGCGCAGCGCGTCAAGCTCGCCTCCGAGCTGCAGAAGCGCTCCACCGGCCGGACCGTCTACGTGCTCGACGAGCCGACCACCGGCCTGCACTTCGAGGACATCCGCAAGCTGCTGCTGGTCCTCAACGGCCTGGTCGACAAGGGCAACACGGTGATCACCATCGAGCACAACCTCGACGTGATCAAGACCGCCGACTGGCTCATCGACATGGGCCCCGAGGGCGGCAACAAGGGCGGTCTGGTGCTGGCCACCGGCACGCCCGAGGAGATCGCCGAGGTCCCCGACAGCCACACCGGCCACTTCCTGCGCCCGATGCTCGGGCTGACCGGCGACCCGGCCGGCGCGGACGCCGCGGTGGCCCGCGCCGCCAAGGCCAACGGTGCTGCCAAGACGAACGGTGCCGCCCAGACGAACGGTGCCGCCAAGACGAACGGTGCCGCCAAGGCCAACGGGGCCGTGAAGGCCGCCGCCAAGCCCGACGGTGCCGCCAAGCCCGCCGCGAAGGCCGCTGCCAAGCCTGCCGCGAAGCCCGCTGCCAAGGCCGCCGCCAAGCCGCGGGCCAGCCGGTCACGCGGCACGACCGCCGCCGGGTAATGATTGAAGGTCACAGGTAACTCACAGCTACCGCGCCCGTCCCCCTTCCCTCCCGCCGCCGAGCGGCGGAAACGGGGGGCGGGCGCCGCCCTGTCCTGGCCGAAGCGGCCGGAAATCAGCCCCTCCACGCGGATAATTTCTCCGGCGCCCATGAACCACATCCGGGGGCCACGCGTACATAGAGACAACGCCGCGTGACGCAAGCGCGCGGTCCAGGGGTTCTGGAAAGGGTTTGGCGAAAGATGACTGACGTGCAGAGGCCCGATACGGACGTCACGGGCACCCGCGAGACCACCGGCACGCCCCACTCGCGTCGCGTCGTGCTCGCAAGCGCCGGTGCGCTCGGAGCCGGGTGCCTCCTCGCCGCCTGCGGCACGGACACCACCACCCCCGTCGGCTCCGACGGCGGTGACTTCAGCAACGACCCCGTACCCGCCGGCAGCAAGGGCGCCGACGCGGGCAGCAGCAACTCCGGCGGCGACAGCTCATCCGGCGGCACGGTCCTCGCGGCGGTCGCCGACGTGCCCGAGGGCGGCGGCATCATCAAGGGCGACTACGTCATCACCCAGCCCCAGAAGGGCACCTTCAAGGCGTTCAGCAAGATCTGTACGCACCAGGGCTGCCCGGTCACCAAGGTGGACGGCGGCGGGATCTTCTGCCCGTGCCACAAGAGCACCTTCTCTCTCGACGACGGCTCGGCCACGGGCGGACCGGCCAAGAAGCCCCTGCCGGAGACCAAGGTCAAGAAGGACGGCGACAACATCGTCGCCGCGTGAGGTCGTGGGGCCGGCCGTGCTGACCGTCGCGGCCACGGGACGCGGCGGCCATACCCTGCCGACTCGGCCGGCCCCATCACGCCCTCATTTGCCCGGATCCTCGCGGTAGTCGCGGCGTCAGGGCTTGCGGGTTTCTCCGATCGCGGGCTCTACTGCCTTCCGATCTCCAGCTTCCGCCCTCGGACCTCCGCCCTCGGACCTCCGCCCTTCAGCGTGCGGCCTCCCGCCCTGCGGCTTTCTGCCTGCGGCTTTCAGCCTGTGGCCTTCCAGGCTCCCGCTTTCCGCCTCTGGCCTTGCGGCTCCGGCCTTCCGAGCTTGGGCCGGAGACCCGGCGCCGTGGCGGCGGCATCGGGCCTCCGGTCGGGTAATCATGTCAGGGGTCGGCACTAGTGTTGAGTTGTGCCTGACCCGTCCAGCTACCGGCCGCCGCCCGGGACCATTCCGGACGCTCCCGGTGTCTACCGCTTCCGCGACCCGACCGGCCGCGTCATCTACGTCGGCAAGGCCAAGAGCCTGCGCAACCGGCTGAATTCCTACTTCGCCGACACGTGGAGCCTGCACGCGCGCACCCAGCAGATGGTCACCACCGCGTCCTCCGTGGATTGGGTCACCGTCGGCAGCGAGGTCGAGGCGTTGCAGCTCGAGTTCTCCTGGATCAAGGAGTTCGACCCGCGGTTCAACGTCAAGTACCGCGACGACAAGTCGTACCCCTTCCTCGCCGTCACCCTCAACGAGGAGTTTCCGCGGCTGCAGGTCATGCGGGGGGCCAAGCGTAAGGGTGTGCGGTATTTCGGGCCGTACAGTCATGCCTGGGCGATCCGGGAAACCCTCGACCTGCTGCTGCGGGTCTTCCCGGCGCGCACCTGCTCCGCCGGGGTCTTCAAACGGGCCGGTCAGATCGGCCGTCCGTGCCTGCTGGGCTACATCGGCAAGTGCTCTGCTCCCTGCGTCGGGTCGGTGACGGCCGAGGAACACCGCGCCATCGTCGACGACTTCTGCGACTTCATGGCCGGACGCACCGACACCTTCGTCAAACGCCTCGAGCGCGACATGCTCGACGCGTCCGAGCAGCTCGAGTTCGAGAAGGCCGCCCGGCTGCGCGACGACATCGCCGCGCTGCGCAAGGCGATGGAAAAGCAGACGGTCGTGCTCGGCGACGGCACCGACGCCGACGTCGTCGCGTTCGCCGAGGACCCCCTCGAAGCCGCGGTACAGGTCTTCCACGTCCGCGACGGCCGCGTGCGCGGCCAGCGCGGCTGGGTGGTGGAAAAGGTCGAGGACCTGACGACCGGAGACCTCGTGCACCACTTCTGCAGCCAGGTGTACGGCGACGAGCACGGCGAAAACGACGTCCCCCGCGAGCTGCTGGTGCCGGAGCTACCCCCCGACGCTCCCGCGCTCGAACACTGGCTCTCCGAGCACCGGGGCAGCCGCGTGACGCTGCGCGTCCCCCAACGAGGCGACAAACGCACCCTCCTCGAAACCGTCGCCCGCAACGCCGGCGAGTCCCTGGCCCGCCACAAACTCCGCCGCGCGGGCGACCTGACCACCCGCAGCAAAGCCCTCGACGAGATCGCCGAGGCGCTGGGGATGGACACCGCGCCGCTGCGCATCGAATGCTTCGACGTCTCCCAGATCCAGGGCACAGACGTGGTGGCCAGCATGGTGGTCTTCGAGGACGGCCTGCCGAGAAAGAGCGAGTACCGCCGCTTCGCCGTACGAGGCAACCCAGACGGCAGCGGCACCGACGACCTGGCGGCAATGAGCGAGGTGATGCGGCGGCGGTTCGCACGCTACCGCGCCCAGCCGATGGACGCCCTGTCCACGGACGCCCCCGCAGCCGCCAGCCCGGAGTCGTCACGCGTCACCGTCGAGTCCTTCACTTCCGAGTCCTTCATCGCCGAAGTTCCGCCGGCCGGGTCTTCCGCGGCGCACTCCGGAGCCGACGCCCTCGCGGGCAGCGCCTCCACAACGGGGGCGGATGGTGTCTCCGTTGCTGGGGCGGATGAATCCCATACCTCCGATGTGTCCGCTCCGCACGAGCCGGCGGCCGCACCTGACGAACTCGCCACGAACGAACTGCCGGGCGTCGACCCGCTCACCGGCCGGCCACGCCGGTTTGCGTATCCGCCGCAGCTCGTGGTGGTCGACGGCGGTCAGCCTCAGGTCAATGCCGTCGCCGCCGTGCTGTCCGATCTCGGCATCACCGACGTGGCCCTGTGCGGCCTGGCGAAGCGGCTCGAAGAGGTGTGGCTGCCGGGCGACGACTTCCCGGTCATCCTGCCGCGCACGTCCGAAGCTCTCTACCTCCTCCAGCGCGTCCGCGACGAGGCGCACCGCTTCGCCATCACGTTCCACCGCCAGCGGCGTTCGAAGCGGATGACAGCGTCCGCGTTGGACAACATCCCGGGCCTGGGAGAGACCCGCCGCAAGGCGCTGCTGCGCCACTTCGGCTCCCTGAAACGACTGGCGCAGGCGAGCCCCGAGGAGATCACCGAGGTCCCGGGCATCGGACGCCGCACCGCCGAGGCGGTGCTGGCGGCGCTCGTCTCCACCAAGGACCCCTCCACGACGGACACCCGGGCGAAGAGCGGCTCCGACACTTCACCCGCGGATCCGCGGGCGCCAGATGGCGGTTCCCGCACATCACCCACACGTGCACCGGTGCCCGACGGCGCCTCTGGCGCCGCACCTGCAGCTTCGCGGGCGTCGGAGGGTGGTTCTGGCGCTGCGTCCGCCGCTTCGCGAGTGTCGGAGGGTGGTTCTGGCGCTGCGTCCGCCGCTTCGCGGGAGTCGGAGGGTGGTTCTGGCGCGGCCCCTGCTGCTTCGCAGGCGCCGGAGGGCAGCTCTGGTGTCTCAGCGGGTAGTTCACCGGCGGCCTCGGAGGACGGTAACGGCACTTCCGCCTCGGGCCTGGGGGCGTCAGGCGGCGGCTTCGGCGCCTCAGCCGAGGGATCGCGTGCGCCGGTGGGTGACCCCGGCGACGAGGTTTGGGCGGAGGGTGGAGCGCCCGGGGTGGCGTTTCCGGCCGGCGGTGCCGGCCGGACGAAGTCGGGGGCGAATCGGTCACGGGTGGCCCGTCCGTCGCCCCGGCCCGCCGCTGACGACAGCGCCGGCTGATACAGCAGTAGCGATCAAGAAAGCTGAGGTAGCGGTGGCGCAGGCAGCCGGTGACCGAGTGGCGGCTGCGCGGGCAGCGGGTAAGTGAGTGCGGCCGCGCGGGCAGCGGGTGAGCGAGTGGCGGCTACGCGGGCAGCGGGTGAGCGAGTGGCGGCTAGGCGGGCAGCGGGCGAGTGAGTGCGGCCGCGCGGGCAGCGGGTGAGCGAGTGGCGGCCACGCGGGCAGCCGGGTGAGCGGTGGCCACGTGGGCAGCGGTGAGCGGTGACGTGACGTGACGCGGCGTTTGGGGTGGGGGTGCGCCGAGGTTCGGACGTGCCCAGCGCGACCAGTGAGATCAGCGCAACGTGGGTGTCCTGGGGCGACACCCGCGCTGAGCTTCGTGTGTCTGCACGCCGGGCGTTCGTCGATGGCTGGTGAACTGGGGAAAGGCGGAATACCGGCGGTCTAAGCCGTCGTTGGCTGGGACGGGTGAATTCTGGCGTTGGCCGGTCGCTCGGGCCACCCGGATCGGGTACCGGACATGATGTCCGGCGGCCTCCTGCCGGGCGGTCGGCCTAGGATGCAGTGTCCACCCGGCCGGGTGGGGCAGCCGTGCGGTGCAGGAGGAGTGCGTGACCGAGTCGATGCCGGAGTTTGCTCCGGAGCCGTCGCCCGACGAGGCCGCTACCGATCTCGTGGTGGTGACCGGGTTGTCCGGTGGCGGTCGCAGCACGGTCGCCCGCGCGTTGGAGAACGTCGGCTTCTATGTTGTCGACAATCTTCCTCAGGCGTTGATGCTGGACATGGCTCAGCTCGCGTTCGAGGCGGGCGGCGCCGCGCGGCGTACGGCGATGGTGCTGGACGTGCGGAGCCGGGCGTTCTCCACTGACCTGGCCGGTGCGGTGCGGGCGCTCAAGGAGCGAGGGTTCTCGCCGCGGGTGGTTTTCGTCGACGCCGACGACGAGGTGCTCATCCGGCGGTTCGAGTCGGTACGCCGTTCGCATCCGTTGCAGGGCGACGGGCGCCTTGCCGACGGGATCGCCGCCGAGCGTAAGTTGCTCGAGGAGGCGCGTGAGCAGGCTGACGTGATCATCGACACCAGCCACCTCAACGTGAACCAGCTGCGTCGCCGCGTCGAGGAGTTGTTCGGCGGGGAGGATGCGCGCAAGCTGCGGATCACCGTGTTGTCCTTCGGCTTCAAGTACGGCCTGCCACCCGACGCCGACTATGTGATGGACGCCCGGTTCCTGCCTAATCCCTTCTGGGTGCCGGAGCTGCGTGATCACACCGGCCTGGAGGAGGGTGTCAGCACCTACGTCCTGGGGCAGGAGGGCGCGAACGACTTTGTCGCCACGTATGCCGGGCTGATCGCGTCGACCGCGCCGGGCTTCGAGCGGGAGGGCAAGCGCTATCTCACGGTGGCGGTCGGATGCACCGGGGGTAAGCACCGTAGCGTGGCCATCGCCGAGGAGTTGACGACTCGTCTGCTGGATATCCGGCTGTCCGCCCACTCGTCGCATCGCGACCTGGGCCGGGAATGACCGCGGATCCCGCCGGGCCGTCGATGGACGCGCGCCGGCCGATCAAAGTGGTGGCCTTCGGCGGCGGCCACGGCCTGGCCGCGTCGCTCAAGGCGCTGCGGCTGTGCTCTCCCCAGCTGGAGCTCGACATCACCGCGGTCGTCACCGTCGGCGACAACGGGGGGTCGAGCGGGCGGCTGCGGGCCGAGCGGGATGCCCAGCTTCCCCCTGGGGATCTGCGGATGGCGCTGGCCGCGCTCGCCGACGACGACCCCACACACCAGACGACGGTGCGGCTCATGCAGCACCGGTTCGCGCCGGTCGGCAACCCAGACCGCCGCCAGCTCGCAGCGGACCTGACCTCGACCGGCAACACCGAAAGCCGCACCGGAGCACCAGGGCCCGACAACGCGCGGATGCCCGACAGTGCGACGCCGACCGGCAACACCGCCGAAAGCCGCGACGGAGCACTAGCGCACGACAACGCAGCAGGGCCCGACAACGCGTCGCCGACCGGCAACACCGCCGAAAGCCGCGACGGAGCACCAGCTCCCGACAACGCACCAGCGCCTCAACAAGCCGGAGCGTTCCAGGAAGCGGACGCGAACCCCGAAGGCATGTCCGGCTGGGGAGACGTCGACCGCCGGATCGCCGCCGTCGGCGGCAAGCACGACCCACTCGCCGGCCACGCCGTCGGTAACCTCCTCCTGCTCGGCCTCCTGGAGCTCATGGACGACCCCGTCGACGCCCTCGCTCACGCCGGGAACATGGTCGGCGCGAAGGGGCGGGTGCTGCCCATGGCCTGTCACGCGGTCGGGATCGAGGCCGATGTCCGCGGCGCGGATCCGGCGCGGCCCGGGGACGTCGTGACCGTCCGGGGGCAGCATGCCGTCGCCGTCGCGTCCGGGCATGTGGAGGCGTTGCGGATCGTTCCCTCGTCGCCGCCGGCCTGTGCGGCGGCGGTGGAGGCGATCGGGGACGCCGACTGGCTGATTTTCGGGCCGGGGAGTTGGTACACCAGCGTGCTTCCCCATCTGCTGGTGCCCGAGTTGGCGGCCGCGATCGTGGCGAGTCCGGCCCGGCGGCTGGTCACGATGAACCTTGCCGCCGACAACGAGACGCTCGGGCTTTCCGTGGCCGACCACCTGGCCACCCTTCACTGGTATCTGCCGGAGTTGCACGTCGACGTCGTGCTCGCCGACGCCAAGTGGGTGGGGGAGCCCGATCCGGTGCATCGTGCCGCCGAGGTGCTGGGGGCGAGACTGGTTCTGGCTCCGTTAGCCGTTGCGGACGGCAGTCCGAAGCATGATCCTGAGTCGTTGGGCACAGCGCTGGTGCCGCTCCTGGGCCCCGATCGTTAAGCAATCTGGCGATGGGATCGTTAGGCACCGGGCGATGGGCCGTTACGACGGGCCGGCACGACACAGACCGCGTTACAAGATCGCAAGAACAGCATGAGGTGACTTCGAGATGGCGATGACGGCAGCGGTCAAGGACGAGCTGAGTCGGGTCGATGTACCCAAGCCGTGCTGCCGCCGTGCGGAGATGGCCGCTCTCCTGCGTTTCGCCGGCGGCCTGCACATCGTCTCCGGGCGGGTGGTCGTCGAGGCCGAGCTCGACACCGGCGCCGTCGCGCGGCGGCTGCGGCGCGAGATCGCCGACGTGTACGGGTACCCGAGCGAGGTGCACGTCCTCGCCTCCGGCGGCCTGCGCAAGGGCAGTCACTACATCGTCCGGATCGTCAAGGACGGTGAGGCGCTCGCGCGGCAGACCGGCCTGCTCGACGTCCGGGGCCGGCCGGTGCGTGGCCTGCCCCCGCATGTCGTCTCCGCCAACGTGTGTTGCGCCGTCGCCGCGTGGCGGGGGGCGTTCATGGCGCATGGCTCCTTGACCGAGCCCGGTCGTTCGAGCGCCCTGGAGATCACGTGCCCGGGACCGGAGGCCGCCCTGGCCCTGCGCGGCGCCGCCCGGCGCATCGGCATCACCGCCAAGGAACGCGAGGTGCGCGGCGTCGACCGGGTCGTGATCAAGGACGGGGACGCGATCGCCGCGCTGCTCACCCGCATCGGCGCGCACGCGAGCGTGCTCGCCTGGGAAGAGCGTCGGGTACGCCGGGAGGTCCGCGCGACGGCGAACCGCCTCGCCAACTTCGACGACGCCAACCTGCGCCGCTCCGCCCGTGCGGCCGTGGCGGCGGCGGCCCGGGTGACCCGCGCTCTCGAGATTCTCGCCGACGAGGCCCCGAACCATCTGACCTCGGCCGGCCGACTGCGGCTGGAGCATCGCCAGGCCAGCCTGGAGGAACTGGGTGCGCTCGCCGACCCGCCGCTGACCAAGGACGCCATCGCCGGCCGGATAAGGCGCCTGCTCGCCCTCGCCGACAAGCGCGCCCGCGACCTGGGCATCCCCGACACAGAAGCCGCGGTCACCCCGGAGATGATGGCCTGCTAGGCGCCAGGAAGCCGGGCGGCCTGCATCAGGAGAAGCGGGCGGCGGCCTCCTCCACCTGCGGTTCGGTGATCGGGAATCCGGGGAAGCGGGACAACCGCCGCAGCGGGATCGCCCGCATCATCTGACCGTTCGTCGGGTCGAAGAACATGACCTCGACGAGCACGTCGCCCAGCCGTTCGCGCAGCCAGGCGCCGGCCGCCGGGTGGGTCAGCCAGGCGTCCATCGTCGCCTCCGGGGTGAGTGGGGTCGTCAGGTCGTCGCCGGGCAGCTCGATCGTCGTCTCCAGGCGGATGTCGCGGGACGACGCGCCCACCCGGATGCCGAAGGCGCCTCCCTCGACGGTCCATCGCCGCAGGGTCGGGTGCCAGTAGGCGAATGCCCGGTCGTCGAGCGTCACCGTCACCGCCTCGCTCTGGCCCGGCGGCAGGGTGAGCCGGGCGAAGCCGCGTAGCTCCTGCTCGGGGCGGTAGACGCCGGCCTCGGGGTCAGTCACGTACACCTGGACGACCTCGGTGCCGGGCCGCGCGCCGGTGTTGGTCACCGTCAGCGTGACCCGCACGCGGCGGCCGTCCACGGTCACCGCGAGGTCGTCATAGGCGAAGGACGTGTAGGACAGCCCGTGCCCGAACGGGTACGCCACCGGCAGCCGGTGCGCGTCGTACCAGCGGTAGCCGATCAGCAGTCCCTCGCCGTACCGGACGTGGCCGTGTTCGCCGGGGAAGGCGCCGATCGTCGGGTTGTCCTCATAGCGCACCGGGATCGTCTCGGCGAGCCTGCCCACAGGCGTGGCCGTGCCGAGCAGCAGGTCGGCGGTTGCCGTGCCGCCGGCCTGGCCGAGGAGCCAGCCCTCCAGCACGGCACCGGCCCGCTCTTGCCACGGTGTCACGGTCACGACCGAGCCGTTCGAGAGCACCACGACGACTCGCGGATTGGCGTCGGCGACCGCGTGCAGCAGTGCGATCTGGTGCGAGGGCAGGTCCAGGTGGGTGCGGTCGTAGCCCTCTGACTCGTCCGCGGGCGGAAGCCCCAGGAACACGACGGCCACCTCGGCGCCGGCGGCGGCGCGGACGGCCTCGGCAATAAGTCCGGGGTCGCCGGCGTCCGCGTCCGCGTCGCCACCACCGCCGGAAGCACCAGCAGCACCAGCACCAACGGCAGCGGAGGCGTCGTCGGACGGACCGCCGGCGGAAGTGGAGGTGGAGGCGGCAGCGGAGGTCGAGGTCGAGGCGGCGGTGGAGGTGGAGGCGGCGGTGGAGGCGGCGGTGGAGTTGGAGGTGGAGGCGGAAGGGGAGGCCGCCGGGATGGTGAAGCCGGGCGCGAAGAGGACCTCGCGGGTGCCGTCGAGGGCGTCGCGCAGGGCGTCCAGCGCGGTGTCCACGCGGGTCGGGTTGACCTGCGAGGAGCCAGTCCCCTGGAACCGGGGCGTACGGGCGAACTCCCCGATCACCGCGATCGGCCCGCCGGTGCGCGCGAGCGGCAGGATGCCGTCGTTCTTGAGCAGGACCGCGCTGGCAGCCGCCGCCTCCCGGGCGAGCGCGTGGTGGGCGCCGGCGTCGAAGGTCTGCCCCGGCCTGAGCGCCGGCAGGGCGCGGTTGAGCAGTTCGAGGACCCGGGTGGCGGCCCGGTCGACGTCCTTCTCGCTCAGGGTGCCGGCGTGCACGGCGTCCAGGATGACCCGGGTGCCGGCCCCGCCGGAGGACGGCATCTCCAGGTCGAGGCCGGCCGCCACGCCCGCGTCGCGGCGGTCGACCGCGCCCCAGTCGGAGACGACCAGCCCCTGGAAACCCCATTCATCGCGCAGGACGCCGGTGAGCAGCCAGGGATCCTCGCTCGCGTACGTGCCGTTGATCCGGTTGTAGGCGCACATGACCGTCCACGGCTGTGACCGGGTGACGATCCGCTCGAACGCCGGGAAGTAGATCTCCCGCAGCGTCCGCTCGTCCACGTCGGCGGAGACCGTCATCCGGTCGGTCTCCTGGTTGTTCGCCGCGAAGTGTTTCAGCGAGGTGCCGACGCCCTGGCTCTGCACGCCGTCGACCAGCGCCGCGCCGAGTTCGCCGGCGAGCAGCGGGTCCTCGGAGAAGTACTCGAAGTTGCGCCCGCACAGCGGCGAACGCTTCATGTTGACGCCCGGCCCGAGCAGCACGGCCACCTCCGCGGCACGGCACTCGCGGCCGAGGGCCACGCCGATGCGGGTCAGCAGCTCCGGGTCCCAGCTCGAGGCGAGCCCCGCGGCGGGCGGGAAGCAGGTCGCCGGAACGCTGTCGTTCAGAGCGAGGTGGTCCGCCTCGCCGGCCTGCTTCCGCAGGCCGTGCGGCCCGTCGGTAACCGTCACGCTGGGGATTCCAAGGCGTTCCACGGATTGGGTACGCCAGAAGTCGGCGCCATCGAGCAGGGCGGCCTTCTCCTCGAGCGTGAGTGCGCCGAGCAGAGCGGGGATGTCCAGAGATGCACCGGCATGGGGGGCCATACGGTCAGGGTAGGACGGCTACGAGCCCCCCGCCCGACTCAGCACCGTGCATAGACGCGGCCGCGGACTCGCGGCCGGCCGAGCGTCGCTCGCCCAGGCCAGGTGCGGCCATGCGGCCAGGCTCAGCGCCCGCGCCGATGGTGCGGGGCGGTGCGGGCGGCGGTGCAGGCGGGGCGGTGCCGGCGGGGCGGTGCGGGCGGCGGGGCGGGCGGCGGTGCAGCGGTGCCGCGCGGCGGTGCGGCGGGCGGTGCGGTGCAGCGTGGCGGTGCAGGCGGGGCGGCGGCCCGGCCCGGGCTGGCGGCGCGTTCCGGGCCGAGCTGATGTGGGTGTGCGGCGTGGCTCGGCCACCCACCACTCCGGGCCGGCGCTGGGGTGCGGCCCGGAGCACGACGGCGCTTCCTGCCCTGATCAAGTGCGGTCGGTGTTGCTTTTGTGAACTCCTGTGCGCGTACCCATGAAGGAGCCTGAAGAGCGACAACCCACAACCCTGAGGTAACGATAAGGTTGCGCCCCGACGCGAGGGCGACCGAGCTTCTCGGCTAGGGTCTTGGGGGACGGCGACGGTGCCGGCAGCACGGCCGGACGCGCCGGGACGCCGCGACCGACGCGGTATTTCAACGGCAAGCGCGGCCCACTCATCGCCGGCCTTCGAGCCATTGGCCGGCACGCTCACCTCCGCCGGTCGTAGTGCCCGGCGGACCGAAACGAGGAGATCGACCTGTGACCATCCGGGTTGGCATCAACGGCTTCGGCCGTATCGGCCGTAACTTCTTCCGGGCCGTGCTCGCCTCCGGCGCGGACATCGAGATCGTGGGCGTCAACGACCTCACCGACAACGCCACGCTGGCTCATCTGCTGAAGTACGACAGCATTCTGGGTCGCCTGCCGCACGAGGTGAAGGCCACGGCCGACGAGATCACCGTCGGTGGCAAGACCTTCAAGGCGTTCGCCGACCGTGACCCGGCCAACCTGAAGTGGGGTGACATCGGCGCCGACGTGGTCATCGAGTCGACCGGCTTCTTCACCGACGCCACCAAGGCCAAGGTGCACGCGGACAACGGCGCGAAGAAGGTCATCATCTCGGCGCCGGCCAAGAACGAGGACATCACGATCGTGATGGGCGTCAACGACGACAAGTACGACGCCGCGAAGCACAACGTCATCTCCAACGCGTCCTGCACGACCAACTGCCTCGCGCCGATGGCGAAGGCCCTGCACGACGCGATCGGCATCGAGCGCGGTCTGATGACCACGATCCACGCCTACACCCAGGACCAGAACCTGCAGGACGGCCCGCACAGCGACCTGCGCCGCGCCCGCGCCGCCGCCCTCAACGTGGTGCCGACCTCGACCGGTGCCGCCAAGGCGATCGCCCTGGTCATGCCGGAGCTCAAGGGCAAGCTGGACGGTTTCGCGATGCGCGTGCCGATCCCGACCGGCTCGGCCACCGACCTGACCTTCACCGCGTCGCGGGAGACCTCGGTCGACGAGGTCAACGCCGCCGTCAAGGCCGCCGCGGAGGGTGCGCTGAAGGGCTACCTGGTCTACACCGAGGACCCGATCGTGTCGGCCGACATCGTCACCGACCCGGCGTCCTGCATCTTCGACGCCGGCCTCACCAAGGTCATCGGCGACCAGGTCAAGGTCGTCGGCTGGTACGACAACGAGTGGGGTTACTCGAACCGCCTCGTCGACCTGGTCAAGCTGGTCGGCTGAGTCACGTGAAGGCTCTCGACGACCTGCTCGGCGAGGGTGTATCGGGTCGGCGCGTGCTCGTGCGCGCCGACCTGAACGTCCCGTTCGACAAGACTGACGCCTCCGTCATCTCCGACGATGGCCGGATCCGGGCCGTGCTGCCCACCATCACCGCGCTGCGCGACGCGGGCGCCCGGGTCATCGTGTGCTCGCATCTGGGCCGCCCCAAGGGCGCGCCGGACCCGAAGTTCACGCTCGCGCCGGTGGCCGAGCGCCTCGGTGAGCTGCTCGGCAACCCCGTGGTCATGGCCGATGACACCGTCGGCGTCTCGGCGTCGGAGGCCGTCGCGGCGCTGCTCGACGGCCAGGTGCTGCTGCTGGAGAACCTGCGGTTCAACGCGGGGGAGACCTCGAAGGACGACGCCGAGCGGGGCGCGTTCGCCGACCAGTTGGCGGCGTTCGCCGACGCCTATGTCGACGACGCCTTCGGCGCGGTGCACCGCAAGCACGCCTCGGTGTTCGACGTGCCGGCTCGGCTGCCGCACTTCGCCGGTGGCCTGGTGCGGCGCGAGGTCGAGGTGCTGCGGCGGGTGACCGAGAGCCCGGAGCAGCCCTATGTGGTCGTGCTCGGCGGCTCGAAGGTCTCCGACAAGCTCGCCGTGATCAAGGCGCTGCTGCCGAAGGTCGACAAGCTGCTCGTGGGCGGCGGCATGTGCTTCACGTTCCTCAAGGCCCAGGGTCACGAGGTCGGCAAGTCGCTGCTCGAAGCCGAGATGATCGACACCTGCGCGTCGCTGCTGGCGGAGGCCAACGGTCGGATCGTGCTGCCGGTGGACGTTGTCGCGGCGGACGCGTTCTCCGCGGACGCCGAGCACGACATTTCCGACATTTCTGAAATTTCGCCGGACCGGCTCGGGCTCGACATCGGGCCGAGGTCGGTGGCGCTGTTCGCCGAGTCGATCGGGTCCGCCAAGACGGTGTTCTGGAACGGGCCGATGGGCGTGTTCGAGCTCGCGCCGTTCGCCGCCGGCACCCGGGGCGTGGCCGAGGCGATCACGAAGATCGACGGCTTCTCCGTGGTCGGCGGCGGCGACTCGGCCGCGGCCGTGCGCACGCTGGGCATCGACGAGTCCGCGTTCGGGCACATCTCGACCGGCGGCGGCGCGTCGCTGGAATACCTCGAGGGCAAGACCCTGCCGGGTCTCGCCGCGTTGGAGAGCTGAGCATGGCGGACGTCACCCGCCGGCCGATCATGGCCGGCAACTGGAAGATGAACCTCAACCACCTCGAGGCGATCCTCCTGGTGCAGAAGCTGGCCGCCAGCCTGACCGAACAGCAGCTCACCGACGTCGAGGCGGTCGTGCTGCCGCCGTTCACCGACCTGCGCAGCGTGCAGACGGCGATCGACGGCGACAAGGTGCGGATCGGGTACGGCGCCCAGGACCTCTCCCAGCACAAGGGCGGCGCGTACACCGGGGAGATCTCCGGCGCGATGCTGGCCAAGCTGGGCTGTTCGTACGTGGTGGTCGGGCACTCCGAGCGCCGCGAGTACCACGGCGAGGACGACGCCCTGATCAACGCGAAGGTGAAGGCGGCGCTCGCCAACGAGGTCACGCCCATCCTCTGCGTGGGTGAGGGGCTGGAGATCCGCGAGGCCGCCGGCCAGGTCGCGCACTGCAGCGCCCAGCTCGACGGTGCCCTCGAGGGGCTCAAGGCCGAGCAGGTCAAGAACATCGTCATCGCGTACGAGCCGGTGTGGGCGATCGGCACCGGCAAGACCGCGACGCCCGACGACGCGCAGGAGGTGTGCGGCGCCATCCGGGCGCGGCTCGCCGAGAAGTACGGCGCCGAGACTGCCGACGCGGTGCGGATCCAGTACGGCGGCTCCGTGAAGGCGGCGAACATCGCCGCGATCATGGCGCAGCCGGACGTCGACGGCGCGCTGATCGGCGGCGCCAGCCTGGACGCCGAGGAGTTCGCCTCGATCGTCCGCTTCCGCGAGCACGTCCAGCGCTGACATCGAATGAGGGACCGGCCGCCCCAGGGCGGCCGGTTTTTCCCGCGCCCGCTATTGTGGTGGCGCTGCAGTGCCCTTCGAGAGGAATGACCGGACCATGCCGATCGGGTTCGCGTACACGTTGATCGTGTTGCTTATCATCACCAGCATCCTGCTGACCCTGCTGATCCTCCTGCACCGCGGCAAGGGCGGCGGAATGTCCAGCATGTTCGGCGGCGGCGTCACCTCCAGCCTGGCCGGCTCCTCGGTCGCGGAGAAGAACCTCGACCGCTACACCGTGCTGGTGGGCATCGTGTGGTTCGCGTGCATCGTGGGCCTCGGTCTCTGGCTCAAGCTCGCCCAGACCGCCTGATAGCGCATTGTTGGCGACCGTCTTCTTACGGTTTGTCAACAACCCTTCCTGAGGCCCCTGAGGGAGTCGTAGACTCTGCCGCGCGGTCCGGTGCGTCCGGGCCGCGCGGTTGTTTTTCCGCGTTGTTTCCTCCGCTGTTCCTCCCGCTCACCACCGCCGACCTTGGTTCGGCGATGACGCCCCTGAAAGACAGGAGTCACATCCGTGTCCAGTGGCAGTGCGATCCGCGGCAGCCGCGTCGGCTCCAGCCCGATGCGCCCCGATGAGCGCAGCGAGCCCGCGCCCCGGCGGGAGGTGGGATATTGGTGCGCTGCCGGGCACGAGATGCGGGTCCGGTTCGCCGCCGACGTGCACCCGCCCGAGACCTGGGACTGCACCCGATGCGGCCAGCCGGCCGGCCTCGACCCCGCCAACCCGCCGGGTCGGATGCGGGCCGAGCCCTACAAATCCCACCTTGCGTACGTGAAGGAGCGCCGCTCCGACGCCGACGGCGCGGCGATCCTGGCCGAGGCGCTCGCCAAGGTCCGGCAGCGCCGCGGCGAATAGGTGGCCCGGAGCTGACCGATCGTCACAGGGGCGTGGTGTCGCGTCCCAGGTAGGTCTCCGTGGCTGCCCCGGGCACGTGCAGCTCGACGAAGCCGAGCCGGTGATAGAACGCCCGTGCGGCGATGTTCGCGGCGACCATGCCCAGGTGCACCCGAGGCGCACCCGCGGCGCGCAGCCCCTCCAGGAACACCGCGATCAGTTCGCGGCCCCAGCCACGGCCCTGCCACTCGGACAGCAGGTCGATGTGCAGGTGCGCGGGATAGTCCGCCAGCTCGGGCACGATCAGATGCTCCGGGTGGTAGTGCAGGGCCAGCATGTCGTCGTCGGGTGTCACCGGCGGGTCGTTCGGCGGTGGATAGCGCCCGGCCGTCGCGGGCAGCCACTCGTCGCGGTAGCGCCGGGCGAAACGCGCGGTGTCGGCGGTGCCGAGCACGTAACCGACGGCGGCACCGGAGCCGTCGTCGAGGATGTGGGCGTGCTCGGGCTCCAGGACGACGTACGGGACGGCGAAGATGTCGCCCACCAGCGTGTCGGACGAGTACCGGCCCCGGGCGTCGCCGCCCGCGTCGGCGGTCCGCACGCAGATGTCGTAGACGGCATCGAGGTCACCCGGCCGGTACGCGCGGATCGCAGGCTGCACGGCGGAATTCTAGGCGGCCAAGATCTGTGATCCAGATCACCGTCCGGCCGCCAACCTTTTCCCCGGCCACGCGTCCCTCCCGGTGAGACCTTGTCGCCGAGCCGCTGGAGTTGCCTGATGCGTCTGAGCACCCGAGCCACCACATATACCGTCGCCGCGACGACCGTCATCCTGCTCGGCGGGGGCCTCGCCGCCACCGCGTTCGCGGACTCGGCCGGGCCGCGCCCGGTGCCGAGCGCGCAGCCCAGCTGGCCGGCCGACGATTCGGCCTGCGAGCCCGACGTGTCGCCGGCGCCGTCGCCCTCGGGTTCGGTGGTCAAGCCGATGGCGTCGCCGTCGTACCCGCCGTGCCCGTGGCCTGAGCCGTCGGGCTCGGTCGGCGCGACGCAGCCGTGGCCGTCGAGCTCGGCCGTCATGCCGGAGCCGTGGCCGTCGGGCTCGGCCGTCATGCCGGAGCCGTGGCCGTCGGGCTCGGTCGGTGCGCCGGAGCCGCTGCCGGAGTGCGCGCGGCCGACGGCGTCGGGTCCGGCCGAGACTCCGATGCCGTCGCCGTCGAGGTCCGTCGACTGCCCGTCGCCGATGCCGACCGAGGCTCCCGGCTCCGCATCCGTCACCGTCGCGCCCCCGGCGAGCCCGGGCCAGGTACCGTCGCCCACCCGGACCCGCTGATCCCCAGGCCGCGCCCATGACGCTCGCACTGCCCCTGCCTCACCCTCTGCTGCGGTGGTGGCGTTCCGTGCTGTCCGGCTCCCCGACGGCGGTCCGGGGCGCCTCGTCGGGGCCTCCGGCCATCAACGAGCTGTATCACGCGCGGCGGTTGCGGCTCGTCCGGCTGGCCGTGCTCATGGTCGACGACCTGGGCACGGCCGAGGACATCGTGCAGGACGTGTTCGCCGCTCTCTACCGGCGGCACGGCGCACAGCTGCGCAGTGTCGACGACCCGGACGCCTACCTCACCGCCGGGGTGATGAACGCGGCGCGCTCGGCGTTGCGGCGCCGGCGGACCGCCCGGGCCTACGCGCCGCCGGCGGCCGGGACGGCACCGGCCGCCGACGAGCGGATGCTGCGAAAGGAGGGGGACACCCAGGTGTTGGAGGCGCTGGGGAGGCTGACGGTGCGGCAGCGCCTGGTGGTGGTGCTGCGCTACTGGTCGGAGTTGTCGGAGGAAGAGATCGCGAACGCGCTGGACGTATCCCGGGGCACCGTGAAATCGACCGCGCACCGGGCGCTGACCCTCCTGCGGGGTCTGCTGGGGGAGCGGCAATGAGCGCGCTCGAGGGAAGGCTGCGCGCGGCGTTGGACGCCCGGGCCCGCTCGGTCACGGCGGAGGATCTGGCACCCGCCGTTCCGCCCACCGCGATGGCGCTCAGGCGGCGGTTTCCGGCCGGGTGGCGGCTCGGTGCGGCGGCGGTGGGGGCGGCCGCCGCGCTGGCCCTGGTAGGCCTCGCCGTGTTCCCCGCAGAGCACGACAGCCCCGTGCCGAGTCCGCCGGGAGCGCCCGGTGCGGTGTATCCGTCGGGCTCTCCCGGGTCATCGGATCCTTCTCCGTGGCCGGAGCCATCGCTGCCGTCGAGCCCGTCGCCGTTGATCAACGAGTTTCCGACCGGCGGTCCGGGGGACATTTCGCCCAGCACCACGCCGTGACCGGTCCTTCGGCTGACGTCTCCCCGGGCGGTACGCGTACCTGTCAGGATGGGCCGGTGAACTGGACCCTGGAAGTGGTGATCGTCCCGGTCTCGGACATCGACCGGGCGAAGGAGTTCTACGCCGAGAAGCTCGGCTTCGTCGTCGACCACGACACCGTGATCGGCGACGACGCTCGGATCGTGCAGCTCACGCCCCCCGGATCGGGCTGCTCGATCGTCATCGGCCGGGGCGCGGTGCCAGAGATGCCGCCGGGCTCGCTGAGGGGCCTGCAGCTCGTGGTGCCGGATATCAACCGGGCCCACGCGGAGCTGGTGGGGCGGGGTGTGGCCGTCAGCGACGTGCAGAAGCTGGGTGAGAACCCGAGCCCGACGCCCGATCCGCTGGACAACGTCGGGTTCCTCTTCTTCAGCGACCCCGACGGCAACGGCTGGGCGGTCCAGCAGATCTCCTCGCGGGCTTGATGGTCGCCAAGGGTCTGACTTAAGGAATCCGGGGCCGCGAACCTGACTGCAACCGTTGTGCGCCCGTTGTGCACTCGGCGGGGCGGCGTGGGGCCCGAAGAGGATGGCATGACGGAC
>NZ_JBFBAJ010000009.1:0-1644 GCF_040682215.1 Actinoplanes sp. NPDC051346
TCGGTGACGCCGAGGTGGGTGGCGATGTCGGCGACCAGGGGTGAGCGGCCGAGGGTGTGTGTGAGGGTGGCGTTGGCTTCGGTGATGGCCAGGCGCAGTTCTTGCAGGCGGCGGGGGACGCGGACGGACCAGGTGCGGTCGCGGAAGTGGCGTTTGATTTCGCCGATGATGGTGGGGATGGCGTAGCCGGCGAAGTCGACGCCGCGGGTGGGGTCGAATTTGTCGACGGCTTTGATGAGGCCGACGGTGGCGGTCTGGATGAGGTCGTCGGTGGGTTCGCCGCGGCCGGAGTAGCGGTGGGCGAGGTGGCGGGCCAGGGGCAGCCAGGCCTCGATCGCCTTGTCACGCAACCCGGCGCGGCGGTGGTCTCCGGTGGGCACGGCGGCCATGGCGTCGAGGAGATCGGCGGCGCTCTCCGGCGGGGCGTCACTCACCGTGTTTGCCTTAGGGGCGGTAACGGTCATAACGGAGGTCCTCCATCAGCGGGCAGAGAGCCGTGCCCGCACGCGGCGACCGTTCACTCCCTCCCACGCTAGCCGGTCAGCCGACCGTTGACTAGCCGAAAGTATGAGTCACGTTACGTGACAGCGGTACCATCCGCCTCATTCGGAGAGTTCGGGGAATGGCACGATTCGATGCCGGGTGCGTGTGGGTACACGGCTGAGGAAAACCGCACCGGGGACGGAGAACTGGATATGGCCATCCTGGGCATCGACATCGGCGGGTCCGGCGTGAAGGGTGCACCGGTCGACACGGTACGGGGAGAGCTGCTCGCGGAGCGCTACCGCGTGCCGACGCCACAGCCGTCCGACGTGACGAGCGTGGCGGAGGCGGTCGCGGAGGTGGCCGGCCAGTTCGGCGACTTCGACCACGTCGGGGTGACCTTTCCCGGGGTGGTGGTCGACGGCGTCACCCGGACCGCGGCGAACGTCGACAAGTCATGGCTGGACGCCCCGGCGGCGCGGCTGTTCACCGAGCGGCTGGGCCGGCCGGTCTCCGTGCTCAACGACGCCGACGCCGCGGGCGTCGCC
Source organism: Actinoplanes sp. NPDC051346 (assembly GCF_040682215.1). NCBI lineage: Bacteria > Bacillati > Actinomycetota > Actinomycetes > Micromonosporales > Micromonosporaceae > Actinoplanes > Actinoplanes sp. NPDC051346. The sequence goes on from NZ_JBFBAJ010000009.1 coordinate 1,032, forward strand.
GAGGTCGCCTTCGGCGCTGGGCGCGACGAACGCGGCCTGGTGATGATGTTGACCTTCGGCACCGGCATCGGCAGCGCGCTGTTCCTCGACGGCACCCTCATCCCGAACACCGAGTTCGGCCACCTCGAGCTCCACGGCCACGACGCCGAGCTGCGCGCCTCGGACCGGGCCCGCGAGCAGGAGGACCTGAGCTGGGAGCACTGGGCCGAACGCGTCCAGACCTACCTGCGCCACGTGGAGATGCTGCTGTCGCCGCGCCTGATCATCGTCGGCGGCGGCGTCAGCAAGAAGTCGGACAAGTGGCTGCCTCTGATCGACATCCGCACCCCGATCGTCCCTGCCACCCTCCTCAACAACGCCGGCATCATCGGCGCCGCCGTCACCGCCGAGCAGGCGGCTGGCCACCCTGGCGCCGTCCGCGTCGAAGCCGACCGCCCCGGCGCCGAAGGAGTAGCCGCCGGCGCCCACGAAGGCTGAGCACCAGGGTTGCGGGCAGTGGTAACCGCAACCACCACGGATTGCGCCCGGTGGTGGGGGGGGGGGGCGCAAAACCCAGCGGGGGCCGGGGGGGGGTTTAGGGGCGCCCACCACCCCCGAAACGGGGGGCCACACA
>NZ_JBFBAJ010000009.1:1654-64651 GCF_040682215.1 Actinoplanes sp. NPDC051346
GTCGAGGGCGCCGAAACGGACTAGGCGAAGCCGTGGTTCGTTTCGGCGCCCTCGACACCACCTTCTCGGGGGCGCAATCCACGCCGTGCCGCAGGCGCGGCCATGGGCAAGGACTAGGCGAAGCCGTGGTTCGTTTCGGCGCCCTCGACACCACCTTCTCGGGGGCGCAATCCACGCCGTGCCGCAGGCGCGGCCATGGGCAACAGATAGAAAAGATCTTCCCGATGCATCTCCGCCACTGGCTCCAACAGGTCGGGGTGGCGCAGGAGGATGGAGGCGGCGCTCTCGCGCTCGTCCGGGGCCGTCAGGCGCTGGAATTCGGCGGGGAGGTCTCCCGCGAAGCGGCGGGGGCGCGGGCGGGTGCCGGCCGGGTCGTGGCCCGGTGGGACGGCGGCGGCGACCGCGTCGACCGCGCGGGCGGCCAGGAGCGGGTCGGCGAGCAGGCAGGCGGCCCAGCTGACGACGACCTCGTCGACCCAGGTGCGCCAGCCCTCGTCCTCGGCCAGGTCGTCGTCGGGTTCGCTGCCGGTGCGCCAGTCGAGCACCGCGGAGCCGCCCGGGCCGGCCATGGCGACGAGTTCGGCGTCGACCGGCGTCGGGTAGCGCAGCCACGCCGCCACGGTGATCGCCTGGCGGGCCTGGAGTTCGTTGAGGGTGGGCGCGACCCGGTCCCCGCCGGTCGCCGGGTAGGCGCGGACCAGCCAGTGCGTGCTGGCCGCGATGACCGGCGAGAGCGCGGTCGACGGACCCGCCATGTTTCCCCCAGGGCTCGGTGCGCCCCGTGACGGGGTGCCTCACCGCTATTGCTCGGCGGCTCGGGCCGGACCGTGAGCACCCTCTCCCGATGGCAACGCACGGCAACCGGCGCGCAACGGTCGTCGCGCGGGTGGTGTCCGGCACCGTCACCCCGAAACCGGACCCCGCGCGCTCCGAGGGCTGGACCGTGTGCGTGGACGGGGTGCCGCAGTCATATGTCGATCTGGGCGATCCCACGTTCCTGGCCTTCGAGTACGTGCGCCGGTTGGCGACGGTGCTGCGGGTGGGTGCGCCCACGGCCGTACCGTTGCGGATCTTGCATTTGGGGCGCGGTGGGCTGACGCCGCCCCCGCTTGATCTCCGCGACGCGGGCGCGCGATCCACAGCCCGCTCGGGTGTGGCACGGCACGGTTTTGAGCGACTTTCTCCGGTGGGGCAAAGGCGCGCCTCGACGGGTAGGTCTGAGCTCGCTCCGGTAGGTTGAACAGCGCCGAACGCACTGCCGTTTGCGGTTGCTCCATTGCGGAGAAACTAGCGTGAACGGCCGATGCATTTCGCCCGTCTCCGAGCACCCTCCCGCGCATTCTGACTACGGTGGAGATCATGACCGGACGCTTTCCCATCGACGACGTGACACCGTCCGTGTCCTGCGGCCGCTATCCGGCGAAGGCGGTGGTGGGCGAGCTCGTCCCGGTCTCGGCGGTGTCCTATCGGGAAGGCCACGACGCGCTGGGCGTGAACGTGGTATGGACCGGTCCGGACGGCGAGGCCCAGCCGTTCACCCGGCTGCGGCCGGGCGAGCCGGGCCTGGACCAGTGGCACGGGGTGATCAAGCCGGACCGGGTGGGCCGGTGGACGTTCACGATCGAGGCGTTCGACGACCCCTATCAGACCTGGCGCAACGCGGTCACCAAGAAGATCGGCGCCGGGCAGGGCCTCGAGGACCTCGCCAACGACCTGGCCGAGGGCGCCGAGGTGCTGGACCTGGCCGCCAAGATCGTGCCGCAGGAGGCGGAGGAGCGGGTCCGCGACGCCGCCGCCGCGCTGCGCGACGACCAGCGCTCGCTGTTCTCCCGGGTCTCCCCCGCCCTCGAGCTGGAGGAGCTGCTCTGGGACAACCCGGTGCGCCAGCTCGTGACCACCACCCGTTCCTACGTGATCTGGGTCGACCGCAAGCGCGCCCTCTACTCCGCGTGGTACGAGTTCTTCCCGCGCTCGGAGGGCGCGGAGATCGGACCCGATGCGATCCCGATCAAGCACGGCACGTTCGCGACCGCCGCCGGACGGATCCCGGCGGTGGCGGCCATGGGCTTCGACGTGCTGTACCTGCCGCCGATCCACCCGATCGGCAAGATCAACCGTAAAGGCCGCAACAACACGCTGGTGGCCCGTCCCGAGGACGTCGGCTCGCCCTGGGCGATCGGCTCCGACGAGGGCGGTCACGACGCCATCGAGCCCCGGCTGGGCACGTGTGAGGACTTCCGGGCCTTCATCCGTACGGCGAACGAGCACGGCCTCGAGGTCGCCATGGACCTCGCCCTGCAGGCCGCGCCGGACCACCCCTGGGTCCGCGACCACCCGCAGTGGTTCACCACCCGCGCCGACGGCACCATCGCCTACGCCGAGAACCCGCCCAAGAAGTACCAGGACATCTACCCGCTGAACTGGGACAACGACCCGAAGGGCCTGCGCGAGGAAGTGCTGCGCGTCGTGCTGCACTGGGTCGCGCAGGGCATCAAGATCTTCCGGGTCGACAACCCGCACACCAAGGCCCTGAACTTCTGGCAGTGGTGCATCGCCAAGGTCAAGGCCGTCGACCCCGACGTGCTGTTCCTCGCCGAGGCGTTCACCCGACCCGCGATGATGAACGGGCTCGGCAAGATCGGCTTCTCCCAGTCGTACACGTACTTCACCTGGCGCACGACGGCCTGGGAGATGCGCGAGTACGTCAACCAGCTCAAGGCGTCGATCGACTGGATGCGGCCGAACTTCTGGCCCAACACGCCGGACATCCTGCACGAGACGCTGCAGCACGGCGGCCCGCCGATGTTCAAGATCCGGACGGTGCTGGCGAGCATGCTCTCGCCGTCCTGGGGCATGTACTCGGGGCTGGAGCTGTTCGAGCACGTGGCCCGCCCGGGCGCGGAAGAGTACATCGACAACGAGAAGTTCGAGCTGAAGCCGCGGGACTGGGCCGGCGCGGAGCGGGCCGGGCGGTCGCTGGCGCCCTACATCACCCGGCTGAACGCCATCCGGCGCGACAATCCGGCGCTGCACTGGCTGCGGAACACCGAATTCCACGAGATCGACAACTCCGAGCTGCTGTGCTGGTCCAAACGCGATCCGGAAACGGGCAACACCGTTCTGGCGATCTGCTCGTTCGACTCGGCGAACGTGCAGTGGGGCAACACGACCCTCGACATGCCGGCGTTGGGCATGGACTGGCACGAGCGCTTCGACGTGGTCGACCAGATCACCGGGGCGTCGTACGAGTGGGGCCAGCACAACGCCGTGCGGATCGATCCGTACGTCGAGCCGGCACATGTCTTCGTGGTGCACCCGCGCCGCTGAAGGCGCACGCGATGCAAGTTCCTGCGGGGTTGGGGTAGGTGAAACGTCTGATGGATCTGACGAACGACCTCGGCGATACCGTCGAGCACGATCCCGCGGAGGGCAGCCACGTCGAGGACGGTGTGGTCGAGCACCCCACCGCCGATGACTTCGGGCACGCCCGCGCGTTGCCGGCGGACCGCACGTGGTTCAAGCGCGCGGTGTTCTACGAGGTGCTCGTCCGGGCCTTCTACGACTCCAGCGCCGACGGGTCCGGCGACCTGCGCGGGCTCATCGAGCGCCTGGACTATCTGCAGTGGCTGGGCGTCGACTGCCTCTGGCTGCCGCCGTTCTACGACTCGCCGCTGCGCGACGGCGGCTACGACATCCGCGACTTCTACAAGGTCCTACCGGACTTCGGCACGGTCGACGACTTCGTCGCGCTGCTCGACGCGGCGCACAAGCGCGGCATCCGGGTCATCACCGACCTGGTCATGAACCACACCTCGGACTCGCACGCGTGGTTCCAGGAGTCGCGCCGCGACCCCGACGGCCCGTACGGCGACTACTACGTGTGGAGCGACACGAGCGAGCCGTACTCCGAGGCGCGGATCATCTTCGTGGACACCGAGGAGTCGAACTGGACTTTCGACCCGGTGCGCCGGCAGTTCTACTGGCACCGCTTCTTCAGCCACCAGCCGGACCTCAACTACGACAACCCCCGGGTGCAGGAGGCGATGCTCGACGTCCTGCGCTTCTGGCTCGACCTCGGCATCGACGGCTTCCGGCTGGACGCCGTGCCCTACCTCTTCGAGCGCGAGGGCACCAACTGCGAGAACCTGCCCGAGACGCACGCCTTCCTCAAGCACTGCCGCAAGGTGATCGACGACGAGTTCCCGGGTCGGGTGTTGCTCGCCGAGGCCAATCAGTGGCCGGCCGACGTGGTCGAGTACTTCGGCGACCCGGAGACCGGCGGCGACGAGTGCCACATGGCGTTCCACTTCCCGCTGATGCCGCGCATCTTCATGGCGGTGCGCCGCGAGTCGCGCTTCCCGATCTCCGAGATCCTGGCCCAGACGCCCGGCATCCCGGACATGGCGCAGTGGGGCATCTTCCTGCGCAACCACGACGAGCTCACGCTCGAGATGGTCACGGACGAAGAACGCGACTACATGTACTCCGAGTACGCCAAGGACCCGCGGATGAAGGCGAACGTCGGCATCCGCCGGCGCCTCGCCCCGCTGCTGGAGAACGACCGCAACCAGATCGAACTGTTCACCGCCCTGCTGTTGTCGCTGCCCGGCTCGCCGGTGCTGTACTACGGCGACGAGATCGGCATGGGTGACAACATCTGGCTGGGTGACCGCGACGGCGTCCGTACGCCGATGCAGTGGACGCCCGACCGCAACGCCGGCTTCTCGACCGCCCACCCGGGCCGGCTCTTCCTGCCCGCCAACCAGGACCCGATCTACGGCTACCAGTCCGTGAACGTGGAGGCCCAGCGCGACAGCTCCACCTCGCTGCTCAACTGGACCCGCACCATGCTGGCCGTACGGCGACGCCACGACGCGTTCGCCATCGGCACGTTCCGCGAGCTCGGCGGCTCGAATCCGTCGGTGCTGGCATACCTGCGCGAGGCGGGCGACGACGTGGTGCTCTGCGTCAACAACCTCTCGCGGTTCCCCCAGCCCATCGAGTTGAACCTGCAGCACTGGAACGGGTACACCCCGGTCGAGCTGACCGGCCACGTGAACTTCCCGCGCATCGGCCAGCTGCCCTATCTGCTGACGCTGCCGGGCCACGGGTTCTACTGGTTCCAGCTCTGCGGGTCCGAGGAGAAGCAATGACGCTGCCCTTCGCCGAATGGCTGCCCCAGCAACGCTGGTACGCGGGCCGCAGCCGGACCCTGGCCTCCGCCGAGCCCGGCTCGGTGACGGCCCTGCGCGACGACCTCGACCTGATGCTCGTCGACGCCACCTACACCGACGGCAGCTCGGAGCGCTACCAGGTGCTGGTCGCCTGGGACAACGGCCCGATCTCCGAATACAGCACGGTCGCCACGATCGGCACCGACAACGACCGCACCGGCTACGACGCCCTCTACGACACCGGCGCCGCCAAACACCTGCTGTCCCTCATCGACTCGTCGGCGATCGTCGGCGACGTGGTCTTCGCCAAGGAGCCCGGCACCACGCTGCCGGTGGACGCGGCACCCCGGGTCTTCGACGCCGAACAGAGCAACACCAGCGTGATCTTCGAGCAGGAGGCCATCCTCAAGATCTTCCGGCGGGTCGACTGCGGGATCAATCCCGACATCGAGCTCAACCGCGTGCTCGGCCGGGCCGGAAACCCGCACGTCGCCCGGCTGCTCGGCTCCGTCGAGATGGGCTCCGAGAGCTCGCCCTGCCCACTGGGCATGGTCACCGCGTACGCGGCCAACTCGGCCGAGGGCTGGGCGATGGCCACGGCCAGCGCCCGCGACCTGTTCGCCGACGACGCCGAACTGCGCGCCGACGAAACCGGCGGCGACTTCGCCGGCGAGTCGTACCGGCTGGGCGAGGCGGTCGCCTCGGTGCACCGGACCCTCGCCGAGCAGCTGGGCACCGGACCGTCGCCGTTCCCGGTCGACGCCGTCGTGGCCCGGCTGAACGCCGCCGCCGGCACCGTGCCGGAGCTGCGCGAATACATCCCCGTCATCGAGGAACGGTTCCGCAAGCTGACCGGCGAGCAGGTCACCGTCCAGCGCGTGCACGGCGATCTGCACCTCGGTCAGGTGCTGCGTACCCCGCAGGCGTGGCTGCTCATCGACTTCGAGGGCGAGCCGGGCCAGCCGCTGGAGGAACGCCGGATGCCGGACTCGCCGCTGCGGGACGTCGCCGGCGTGCTGCGCAGCTACGAGTACGCCGCGTACCAGCTGCTGGTGGACCAGGCCGACGAGGATCATCTTGCCGCGCGGGCCCGCGAATGGGTCGACCGCAACCGGGCATCCTTCTGTGACGGGTACGCGGCCGCCGCCGGTGCCGACCCGCGCGAGCAGGGCGCGTTGCTGGCGGCGTACGAGCTCGACAAGGCGGTCTACGAGGCCGCGTACGAAGCCCGGCACCGGCCCGGATGGCTGCGGATTCCGCTGCGGTCCATCGCCCGGCTCGTCGGCTGACACCCCGGAGGAAGAACCGATGATCGGGCAAGCCCCGCCCCCGTCCGCACCATCCAACGTCCCCGGCGGCGCCGACCAACGCCTGCTGCACGCCGTCATCTCGGGCGACACCCACGACCCGCACTCGCTGCTCGGCGCGCATCCCACCGGCGACCACACGGTGATCCGGACGATGCGCAAGGGCGCGAAGACCGTCACCGTCATCGCCGGGGACGAGCGCACCGAGATGACCCAGGTGCACCCCGACGGCGTCTTCGCCGCCGAGGTGCCGGGTTCCGTGTTCGACTACCGCGTCGACGTGGACGGCACGGTCTGCGACGACCCGTACCGGCATCCGCCGACGCTGGGCGAGCTCGACCTGCACCTGATCGGCGAGGGCCGGCACGAGAAGCTGTGGACGGTGCTCGGCGCCCACCCGCGCGGCGAGGGCGTCGCGTTCGCCGTGTGGGCGCCGTCCGCGCGTGGCGTGCAGGTCATCGGCGACTTCGCGGGCTGGGGGCCGTACGACGGGCTGCCGATGCGCTCCCTCGGCAGCAGCGGCGTCTGGGAGCTCTACCTCCCCGGCGCGGCGGCCGGCACCAAGTACAAGTTCAAGATCCTCGGCCGGGACGGCGTGTGGCGCGAGAAGGCCGACCCGATGGCCCAGTACACCGAGGTGCCGCCGGCCACGGCGTCGGTGGTCTTCGAGTCCTCCTACGAGTGGCAGGACGGCCAGTGGATGGCCGAACGCGCCACCCGGCACTGGCACCAGGAGCCGATGAGCGCCTACGAGGTGCACCTCGGCTCGTGGCGGCCGGGCCTGTCCTACACCGAGCTGGCCACCCAGTTGGTCGACTACGTGGTCGAGACCGGCTTCACCCACGTCGAGCTGATGCCCGTGATGGAGCACCCGTTCGGCGGCTCCTGGGGATATCAGGTCACCGGCTACTTCGCGCCGACCTCGCGCTTCGGCAACCCGGACGAGTTCCGCTACCTGGTCGACAAGCTGCACCAGGCGGGCATCGGAGTGATCCTGGACTGGGTGCCGGCCCACTTCCCCAAGGACGAGTGGGCCCTGGCCCGCTTCGACGGCACCCCGCTCTACGAACACGAGGACTGGCGGCGCGGCGAGCACCCGGACTGGGGCACGTACGTCTTCGACTTCGGCCGCCGCGAGGTCCGCAACTTCCTGGTCGCCAACGCGCTCTACTGGTGCGAGGAGTTCCACGCCGACGGCCTGCGCGTCGACGCGGTCGCCTCGATGCTCTACCTGGACTACTCGCGCAAGGACGGCGAGTGGACCCCGAACCAGTACGGCGGCCGCGAGAACCTCGACGCGATCAGCTTCCTGCAGGAGATGAACGCGACGGTCTACAAGCACAACCCCGGCGTGGTCACCATCGCCGAGGAGTCGACGGCCTGGCCCGGCGTCACCCGCCCGACCCACCTCGGCGGCCTCGGCTTCGGCTTCAAATGGAACATGGGCTGGATGAACGACACCCTCTCCTACATGGAGAAGGAGCCGATCTACCGGCAGTGGCACCACCACCAGATGACCTTCGCCACCGTGTACGCCTGGAGCGAGAACTACATCCTGCCGATCAGCCACGACGAGGTCGTGCACGGCAAGGGCTCACTGACCGGCAAGATGCCCGGCGACCTCTGGCAGAAGCTGGCGAACAACCGCGCCCTGCTGGGCTTCATGTGGGCCTTCACCGGCAAGCAACTGCTGTTCATGGGCGCCGAAATGGGCGACGAACGCGAGTGGAGCGAGGAACGGGGCCTCGACTGGGACCTGCTCGCCGACGAGAGCCGCGGCGGCGGCATCCACCGCCTGATCAAGGACCTGAACCGCGAGTACCGGCAGACCCCGGCGCTGTGGACGCAGGACACCACCCCGAGCGGCTTCCGGTGGATCACCTCCGAGGACTCGCAGCACAACACGTTCTCGTTCCTGCGGTTCGCCCCCAACGGCGACACCCTCGCCTGCATCATCAACTTCGCGGCGGTCCCGCACGAGGGCTACCGCATCGGCCTGCCACGCGCGGGCGTGTGGCGCGAGATCATCAACACGGACAGCTCCCTTTACGGCGGCTCCGGCGTGGGCAACCTGGGCGAGGTGCACGCCGAGGCCCTGCCGTGGCACGGGCTGAACGCGTCGGCGTCGCTGCGGGTGCCGCCGCTCGGCGCGGTCTGGCTGCGCCTCGAGAGCTGAACCCGGACCCGGACGGCGGCGAACCCGCCGCAGGGCGCGGCCTGGGCGCGCCTCGAGAGCTGAACCCGGACCCGGACGGCGGCGAACCCGCCGCCGTCCGCCGGTGCCGGTCAGCGCAGAGTCAGGGCCATCCCCTCCGAGGCCGGCGCCGTCGGCTGGAAACCATGCCGTTCGTAGAGCCGGCGGCCCGGCGGATCGGCCAGCAGATTCACGTACGCACCGGGCGGCGCCTCCCGCCGGATGGCCTCCAGGAGCGTGCTGAGCACCGCGTCCCCGATCCCGCGGCGTTGATGCTCGGGCAGGACAGCCATGTCCACCACGTGGAAATACCAGCCGCCGTCGCCGAGCACCCGGCCCATGCCGACCGTCGTCCGGGTCTGCTCGTGCACCACGTGCACGGCCGCCCAACTGCCGCCGAGCGCGGCCGCCGCCTGGTCGGGCCGGCGCGGCGACAGTCCGGCCCGCTCGCGGAGACCCAGGTAGTCGTCGACCTCCGGCGGGCCACTGACCAGGCGGTAACCAAACGGCACCGAGTTAGTTGTCATGACCGATATTGTGCCCCACCCCTTACACCAGGGCTGCTGTCAGCCCGCCCAGACCTCCTGGATGAGCCAGAAGCCCAGACAGAAGGTCATCCAGCTGGTGACAGCCGCGACGGATCCCGCCAGGATCGGCATCTCCCACTTGCGGGCGAGACGCACGCAGAGCGGCACCGCCATCAGAAGACTCGGCGCCAGGACCATCGCCGTCCACAACAGGACGCCGCCGAGGCCGATCGGCTCCGAGGGGCACCCGAACTCGCCGACGCACCGCGTCACCCGGCCCTGGACCTCCGTGTAGCCGGGGGTGTCGCCGACGTTCGAAATGTTGATCAACGTCGCCAGAACCGCCGGCGCGAGCCACACCGCCGCGTACCAGCAAGCGAGCGCCACGTAGGCGCGCCGCATCCGGACGCCCGCCCGCTCCTCGGTCATGATCCGCAGCCTAGAACCGACACGCTCCCGGCAGCCTGGAAACAACACAGCCCGGCTGCATGCCAATGCTCGACGCGATCGACGCGTCGACGGCCTCGAACCGACACGTCAAGGCCTCGCGTGCCCGCTGTCCCCGTCGGCACGGTCGTCGGCGCATGTCTTTCTCCAGCAGCAGGGTCACCGTGCCGCCGCCGGACAACAACCCGGGCCATGGCCGCACCGGCCCCGGAATGCGCTCGCGTCGCGGGCCCGCCGCATGAGCCGGTCGCGTCTTCACGTGCTCACCCGCCTGCTTCGCGTGTGCGGACTCCACGCAAACGGGGTGACGAGATCAAGCGCCGTAGCATGATCTCGAGATACTTTCCGGCCCGCACCTGGAGGTCCGCCAGCCCCGCCGCCCGGGACTACGGGTGGAGGTCACCGGTGGGCGGAGACTGCCGGATAGCACCCCGCGCTCCGCGCGAGACACTCAAGCCGCGCGGCAGCCTCAGGACGGGTCGGTGCGCCGCTGTTCGACCGCGGCCCGCAGCGACTTCGGGGCGACCGTCTGGAACGCGTCCTCGCACAGCTCCGCGATCTCGCCCCAGTCCACCTCACCGTCCAGCCGCACGCCGAGCCAGCCCCGATGGCCGACATACGGCGGCCGGAAGAAGCGGTCGGGGTCGGCCGCGATCAGCTCCTCCTGAGCGCCCGGCGGGGCGGCACACCACAGGTGCGGGAAGTGCAGGTCGTGGTGGCCGTCCGCCATGAGCGACACGAAGGACCGCTTGCCCCGGACGAACCAGGTCGGCGATCCGTGGCTGAGCCGCTCGGTGACCTCCGGCAGGGCGAGGCAGATCCGGCGGAGTCGCTCCAGCACCCGTCAGGATTTCGCCGTGATGTTGACCATCCAGTCGACGCCGAAGCGGTCCTTGCACATGCCGAACTCGTCGCCCCACATCTGCTTCTCCAGCGGCATGGTCACCGTGCCGCCGTCGGACAGCTTCTCCCAGTAGCCGCGCAGCTCGTCGGCGTCGTCGCCGCTGAGGCTGACCGAGATGCTGGTGCCGGCGACGTGTGGCATGCCCGGTGGCGTGTCGGCGCCCATCAGGGTGAACCCGCTCGGGGTCTCCAGCATGCCGTGCATGATCTTGTCGGTCAGGCTGGGGTCGGGCGCACCGTACTCGCCGAAGGTGCTCACGCGCAGGTCGCCGCCGAAGACCGACTGGTAGAACTCCATCGCGGCATGCGCGGTGCCGTCGGGAAACGAGATGTACGGGTTCAGGCGACTGGTCATGACGGCTCCTTTGCCGGACGGACGGGCGGTGACGCACGAGCACCATAGCTCCGGCCGGCCCCGCCGCGCCCTGGTTCCCGCCGAGACTGTGGACAACCGCTCGACCGGGTGGCGAACTACCGGCGCGCGCTCTCCCAGTCGCTCGACAGCAGGCCGTAGAGCAGGTCGTCGGTCCACTCGTTCTTGATCCAGGTGTGCTGCCGGCGCAGACCCTCGCGGGTGAAGCCGACCCGTTCCAGCAGCCGCGCCGACGCCGTGTTGCGGGCGTCGCACTCCGCCGACACGCGCGCCAGCCCCGCCACGGAGAAGAGGTGACCGAGGACGCCGCGAACCGCTTCCGACGCGTAGCCGTGCCCCTGCCAGCGCGGGTCGAGGGTGTAGCCGATCTCGGCCTGCCGCAGGTTGTCGGCCAGGTTGACGCCCACGTCGCCGATCAGCGCCGCCTCACCCGGGAGCTCGACGGCGTACTGAAACCAACCGGGCTGACCGGGATCGGCCGCGACCATCGTCTGGACCGCGTAGCGGGCCTTGTCGAGCGAGTAGGGCGAGCGCCACGACTGGTAGCGGGCGACCTCGGGATCGGAGCGGTACCGAGCCAGCGCCGGGACGTCCTCGAGCCGGAACCGGCGCAGCACCAGACGCTCGGTGGTGATCAGCACCGGTCGATTCTAGTCGTCCGCCGGCTCGAGATCGGCGACGATCACGGTGACGTTGTCCGGCGCGCCCGCCTCCAGCGTCCGCGCGATCAGCTCCGCCGCGCAGACCTGCCGATCCGGGTACGCCCGCAGCGTCGTCGCGATGACCTCGTCCTCGACGTAGTCGCTGAGCCCGTCGCTGCACAGCAGGAACCGGTCGCCCTTCTGCACCGGCACCATCCGCCCGGCCGGCCGGAACGGTCCGCCCTGCACGGCCTGGGTGACCAGCGCGCGCTGCGGATGCCGCCGGGCGTCGTCCGGGGTGAGCACCCCCTGGTCGACCAGGGCCTGCACGTACGTGTCGTCGCGGGTGATCTGGGTCAGGCTCCCCTCGCGCAACAGGTAGCAGCGGGAGTCGCCGACGTTCAGGGCCGCGACGCGGTCACCGGCCAGCAGCAGCGCCGTCACCGTCGTACCCATGCCGTCGCGGGCGTCGTCGTCCGCGACCGCGGCCTCGATCCGCTCGTTCGCCGTGCCGAGCGCGGCGATCAGATCCTGCAGGGGTTCCCCCGTGTCGGGCAGGTCGTCGACGACGGCGACCGAGGTGACCAGGATGTCGCTGGCGAGTTCCCCGGCGGGCAGGCCGCCCATGCCGTCCGCCACGACCAGCAGCCGTCCACCGACGAAGACCGCGTCCTCGTTGTTCGACCGGACCAGCCCCTGATCGGAGGCGGCGACCGCGCGTAGCACCATGCTCATGCTCCAAGACTGCCAAAGGGCGGAGAGCATGTCTGTAGTACGTACTACGTAGTGTTGGGTGGTGATGCCGGTACCGATGGTGGGCCGGGCGGCCGAGCTGGAGGAGTTACGGCACGCCTGGGAACGTGTGCGCGGCGGCGGCCGCTGTGTCCCCGCCGTCCTCACCGGGCTGCCCGGAACCGGCAAAAGCACCCTGGCCGCCGCCGCGGCGCAGGTCGCGGGCGCTGAAGTGGTGCTGTCCGGGTCGGCGCGGCTGCACTCCCCCGCGCCCTACGACTGGCTGGCCGCCGTGCTGGCCACCCACGGGCCGCGCCCGGACCTGCCGGTGCCGCCGGACGCGCTGGCCTGGCTCGCCCAGGACCCCGATGTCCCCCGTGAGCGGTACGCGCCGGACGCCCTGCTGCGGCTGGCGGTGACGGCGGTGCGCGCGCTGGTCGCCGGTCGGCCGGCCGTGCTGCTGGTCGAGGATCTCCACGCGCTGGACCCGGCGAGCCTGAGCCTGATCGCCGAGCTGGCCGGCGCGGATCTTCCCGCGCTGCTCGTGGTGACCTCCCGGCCGCCGGACACCGCGGCCGACCCGGCGCTGGCCGTCCGGGCACTGGAGCGCCTGGCCGGCGCCCCGGGAGCCGTGCGCCGCCACCTGGGTCCGCTCTCCGCCGGGCACGTAGCCCAGATTCTCGGCTACGCGTACGGGGACGACGGGCCACCGCGCGAGCTCTCGGACGCGGTGTGGCGCCGTACGGGCGGCAACCCGTACCGGCTGACCGAGCTGCTGGCCGTCGCCGGAGGGCGGGACGACCTCGCCGAGCACCTGCGCGAGCCTGAGTTGACCGCGCGTGAGCGGGAGGTGCTCGGCTGCCTGGCCGAGGGCAGGAGCAACAAGCAGATCGCCGGAGCGCTCGGCATCTCGGTGCGTACGGTCACCGTGCACGTCTCCAACCTGCTGCGGAAGACCGGTGCCGCGTCCCGGACGGAGGCGGCGCTGTGGGCCGTGCAGCGCGATACGGGCGCCCGGACCGGGTGATCATCTACTCCCGCCTCGCGGGGCGCCGCGACAAGTGTCGGACCCCTGGGCGACAATCGTGCGCGTGACGACAGCCATCCATCAGCGCATCGCCCAGGAGCTCGGGGTCCGTGAGGGCCAGGTCGCCGCGGCCGTCGAGCTGCTCGACGGCGGCGCCACCGTGCCCTTCATCGCCCGGTACCGCAAGGAGGTCACCGGCACCCTCGACGACCAGCAGCTGCGCGTGCTGGAGGAGCGGCTCGGCTACCTGCGCGAGCTCGAGGAGCGGCGCACCGCCGTGCTCGAGTCGATCCGGTCGCAGGGCAAGCTCGACGAGGCGCTCGAGGCCCAGATCATGGGCGCCGAGTCCAAGGCGCGCCTCGAGGACATCTACCTGCCCTTCAAACCCAAGCGCCGGACCCGCGCCCAGATCGCCCGCGAGGCTGGCCTGGAGCCGCTGGCCGACCTGCTGCTCGGTGACGCCGGGCGCGACCCCCGCGCCGAGGCCGCGGCGTTCGTGGACGCGGACAAGGGCGTCGCCGACGCGGCCGCCGCCCTCGACGGCGCCCGGGCGATCCTCGTGGAGCGGTTCGCCGAGGACGCCGACCTGATCGGCGCGCTGCGCGAGCGGATGTGGACCCGCGGCCGGCTGGTGGCAAAGGTCCGCGAGGGCAAGGAGACCGAGGGCGCGAAGTTCGCCGACTACTTCGACTTCGCGGAGCCGTTCACCAAGCTGCCCTCGCACCGGATTCTCGCCATGTTCCGCGGCGAGAAGGAAGAGGTCCTCGACCTCACGATGGAGCCGACCGCCGACGAGGCCGACCTGCCGGCGTTCGAGGCCGCGGTCGCCGGCCGCTTCGACATCGCCGACCACGGCCGCCCCGGCGACCGGTGGCTGCTCGACACGGTCCGTTGGGCCTGGCGCACCCGCATCCTCATCCACCTCGGCGCCGACCTGCGGGTGCGGCTGTGGCAGGCGGCCGAGGACGAGGCCGTGCGGGTCTTCGCGGCCAACCTGCGCGACCTGCTCCTTGCCGCGCCCGCCGGCACGCGCGCCACCATGGGCCTCGACCCCGGATTCCGTACGGGGGTGAAGGTGGCCGTCGTCGACTCCACGGGCAAATGCGTGGCCACCTCGACGATCTACCCGCACGTCCCGCAGAACAAGTGGGACGCGTCGATCCACACGCTGGCGGAGCTCGCCAAGCAGCACAACGTCGACCTGGTGGCGATCGGCAACGGCACGGCGTCGCGCGAGACCGACAAACTGGCGGCCGATCTCATCAAGCGGCATCCCGAGCTGAGCCTCACCAAGGTCATGGTGTCGGAGGCCGGTGCGTCGGTCTACTCGGCTTCGGCGTACGCATCGCAGGAACTGCCCGGCATGGACGTCTCGCTGCGCGGCGCGGTCTCCATCGCCCGGCGGTTGCAGGACCCGCTGGCCGAGCTCGTCAAGATCGATCCTCGCTCGATCGGCGTCGGGCAATACCAGCACGACCTCTCCGAGGTGAAGCTGTCCCGCTCCCTCGACGCCGTGGTCGAGGACTGCGTCAACGCGGTCGGCGTCGACGTCAACACGGCGTCCGCTCCCCTGCTGACCCGGGTCTCCGGCATCGGCGCGGGCCTGGCCGAGAACATCGTGCTGCACCGCGACGCCAACGGCCCGTTCAAGAGCCGCAAGGACATCAAGAAGGTCGCCCGGCTCGGCCCGAAGGCGTTCGAGCAGTGCGCCGGCTTCCTGCGCATCCCCGACGGCGACGATCCCCTCGACGCCTCGAGCGTGCACCCGGAGTCGTACCCGGTGGTCCGCACGATCCTCGCCGCGGCCGGCACCGACCTGCGCAGCGCCATGGGCAACAGCCCCATCCTGCGCGCGCTCAAGCCGGAGCGGTTCGTCACCGACACCGTCGGCCTTCCCACGATCACCGACATCCTGCGCGAGCTGGAGAAGCCGGGCCGCGACCCCCGCCCGGCCTTCACCACGGCCACCTTCGCCGAGGGCGTCGAGAAGATCGCCGACCTACGGCCGGGCATGGTCCTGGAAGGCGTGGTGACCAACGTGGCGGCGTTCGGCGCGTTCGTCGACGTCGGCGTCCACCAGGACGGCCTGGTCCACGTGTCGGCGCTGTCGAACACCTTCGTGAAGGACCCGCGCGAGGTCGTGAAGTCCGGCGACGTGGTCAAGGTTCGCGTGGTCGAGGTGGACGAGGTCCGCAAACGCATCTCGCTGACCATGCGCCTCACCGACGAACCCCGCCAGGGCGGCGGCGACCGCCGCGGTCCCGGCGGCGACCGCCCCCGCCAGGGCGGCCGCGACGCCCGCCCTGCCGGCCCTCGCGACGCCGCCGACGCCCGGCAGGGCGCCCGCGACGGCCGCGCAGGTGGGCAGGGTGGCCGCGACGGCCAGGCGGGCGGCCAAGGCGGCCCGGCAGGCGGGCAGGGCGGCCGCGATGGCCGGCAGGCCGGCGGCCGGGACGGTGGCCGACCCGCTCAGGGCGGCGGCCAGCGCCAGGGCGCAGGCCAGCAGCGCCGCGGCGGGCAGGGCTCGGGTGGCCAGGGCTCCGGCGGCACCAGCTTCAACGGTGGCGCGATGGCCGACGCCCTGCGCCGCGCGGGCCTCACCAAGGACTGACCGCGGCGGTGCCGCCTCGGCGGCCGCCTCCGCAAGCGGGTGGGCACCCAACGTGTCCACCCGCGACACCTCGGGCGCGGACGCGGACCGACGAGCGCGCGGACCGACGAGCGCGCGGACCGACGAGCGCGCGGACCGACGAGCGCGCGGACCGACGGACGCGCACGAGCAGACACCCACGCACAAGCAGATGCCCGCGCATGGGCGGGCGGGTGCTGTGGTCGCTATTCGGCGGCGACGCGGGACTGGCGGCGCAGCGGAGAGCTGGGCTTGGACGCCGCGAGCGGGTCCCATCCCGGGCCGATCGGCGTGAGCTTGGCGGGGTCGGCGATGACCGCGCCGGCCTTGACCTCGGCGCTGAGCGGACGGCGCAGGATCGCTCCGGCCGTGCCGAGGCCGCTGCTGACGGCGCCGACGATGCCGTTGCCCCAGGTGGTGCTGGCGCCGGTGAGCCACAGGCCGGCGATCTCGGTGCGCGGGCCCGGCCGGCGGGGGCCGATCTGGTCGGCGGCCATTTCGATGCCGTAGCAGGAGCCGAGGCTGGAGAGCGTGAACCGCTCGTGGGTGACCGGGCTGGACGCCTCCTGCCAGACGATGTGCTGGCGCAGGTCGGGAATCAGGGTGCCGGCCCGGTCGATCAGCTTCTCGGTGAGGGCGTCCTTGAGCGCGACATAGTCCGGGTCCTGGCGGTATCCGTCGCCGCCGGGCCAGAACGTGCCCTGCGGGGCGAGGCACATCACCTCGAGTGTGCTGTGTCCGGGCGGGGCGGCGTGCGGGTTGCCCGGGTCCTTGGTGGTGGCCGAGGTCAGGAAGATGGGCATCTCGTCCGGGATCCGGCCCTCGTAGGCGTCGCGGTAGGCGCCTTCGACGTCCGTGTGCGGGTAGCACCAGTAGGTGCTGTTCGGCAGGCGGTCGGCGAGGTCGATGTCGAGTCCGAGGTAGACGCTGAACAGCGGGAGCGCCATCCGGTAGCCCTCTACCCGGGCGACGGTGGCCGGCGTCAGGTGCTCGGGGCCGACGAGGTCGAGGTAGGTGCGTTTGAGGTCGGCGTTCGACACCACGATGGGGGCGTGGATCGTCTCGCCTCCGGCCAGTTCGACGCCGACGACCGCGCCGTCGGAGGTGAGGATGCGGGTGACGCGGGCCTTGGTGCGTACGCGGCCGCCGTGGGTCTGGATGACGTCGATGAGGTGGGCGGGGACGACTTGGCCGCCACCTCGCGGATACCAGGCGCCGCCGGTGAGGTAGTGGTCGAGGAAGCCGCCGTGCAGTGCGACCGAGGTTCGCGACGGTGGGGCCCCGTAGTCGCCGGACTCGGCGACGATCACCGCGCGGGCGAGGGGGCTGAGCCGGCACGCGGCGAACAGCCAGGTCAGCGGCAGCTGTCCGGCGGTGGCGACGGTCGGCGCCGTGCGGGCGAACCGCAGGAGGCTTCGCAGGGAACGCCGGGGCAGCACAGCGGTGCGCAGCTCGGCGCCGATCCGGCGCAGGATGCCGACGCAGAGCCGCAGGCCACGCCGCTGGTCGGGGAAGGCCTCGATCAGCCGGGCCAGGTAGGTGTCCCAGTCGCTGGGTACCCGGAAGGTGAGATCGGGGAAGACCAGGGTGGAGTGTCCGTCGGGGTCGAGCTGGCGAAACTCGATCCGGTCCGCGAGGCCGAGGCCGCGAAGGGCGGTCGTCATGCGCCCGCCGGGGTGGCACTCCCCGATGTAGTGCATGCCGACGTCGAACTCGTAGCGGTTGCCCTTGCGCCGGAAGACCTGGCTGCAGCCGCCGGCCACCTGGTTCTGCTCGAGCACCAGGGTGCGTTTGCCGGCGGCGGTGAGGTAGGCGGCGCAGGTGAGCCCGCCGAGGCCGGAGCCGATGACGATCGCGTCCCATTCAGTCATGAAGGACACCTCCGCCGCCACGCTAGCATCTGCTATATCAATTGCTATAGCACTAAGATCGATCCGTGACCGAACGCCGTGCCAACCCCGCGGTGCGCGTGCGCCTGCTCGAGGGAGCCGCCCGTCTGCTCGCCGAGGAGGGCCCCTCGGCGCTCACGTTGCGCCGGGTCGCCACCGAGGCCGACACGTCGACCATGGCGGTGTACACCCACTTCGGCTCCATGGCCGATCTCGCCGACGCGGTGGTCGCGGAGGGCTTCGCCCGGCTGGCCGCGCTGCTCGTCGAGGTGCCGGCCACAGACGACGCGATCGCCGAGCTGGCCGGCCTCGGCCGCGCCTACCTGGTCCACGCCCGGCAGAACCCCCACCTGTACGCCGTCATGTTCGGCACCGCCTCCCTGGGCTCGTACCGGCCGCGGACCGCCGACGAGCGCGAGCGCGGCCGGTACACGTTCGACGAGATCGTCGACGCCGCCCGGCGCGCGGTGGAGCAGGGACGGCTGCGCCCGGCCGAGCCGCGGGCGATCGCGAGCCAGCTGTGGACCGCCATGCACGGTTACGTGATGCTCGACGTCGGCGGCTACTTCGGCGACGACGGCGTCGAGCACGTCCTGGTGCCGATGTTCGCGAGCCTGCTCAGCGGCCTCGGCGCCGACCGCGACGCCGCGCTCGCCTCGATCGGCACCCTCGCGGCGCCGGATACCCCCTAGGGCACCGGCCAGACGGCGACGTCGGTGAACGCCACTTCGTACGGGCCGGTCGCGGGCGCGTACTCCTCGTTGAAGATGCCCAGCACCAGGCTTCCGCTCTTGATGTCGCGGTCGGTGAGGCGCATGCTGCCGACCGGCTTGGCGTCGCGCAGGACCTCGAGAATGCCGCCGTCAACGCTCACGGTGACCTTCGAGGTGGGCGCGCCGACGGTGAGCGGGGTGCCGTCGAGCGGGAAGGTCTTGAGCACCTCGACGACGGACGACTTGTGGGTGCTCACGTACGCGTTGCGTTCGCAGACGCGTACCTGATAGCCCCGGTTCTCGCGAAAGCGCAGCCAGATCGCGGCGCAGCTCTTCGGCGTCAGAATCCGCACGCCGACGTCGATGCGCAGGTCGTTCGGCACGGCCTCCACCGGGCCCCGGCAGCGAAAGACGCCCGCCTTCTGGCGGCGCACGACCAGGCCGTCGCGGAACGAACAGGAGGCCTTCTCGCCGGAATTGTCGGAGGTCTGCCACAGGCGCGGCTGGCGCAACGAGTCCGCAATGAGCGGCGGGGTCGCGGTCGGGGTCGCGGCCGCGCCGACCCCGGGATTCTCCTTCTCGGCCGCCGCGCCGGCGCTCTTCACGGCCTTCGGCCAGAACGCCGCGGTCAGCCCGCCGGCGGCCAACAGCGCGGCCACCAGCAGGGCCACCGCCACGGGCAGGGCCCAGGGCCGCCGGGGGTGCGGGTCGCGCCGGAACGGGGTCGCCGGTGGGGCCGGCACCGGCTGGGTGACGATCGAGTCCTCGGCGTATCCGACCAACTCGGGCGGCGGCGCGAGCGCGGTCAGCTGCCGGGCGTCGTGATAGCCGGTGACCGCCTGCGCCTCCTGCGCCGCGACGCGCAGGCCCGGCTGGTGAGCCAGCGCCGCCGCGGCGGGAGCCGACTGCCGCGGGCCCGCCACGAGCAGGTCGAGCAGTTCGCGGGCGGTGGGCCGGTCGGCCGGGTCCTTCTCCAGGGCGTGCGCGACCAGGTCGCGCAGCGGCCCGCTCAGGCCGGTCAGGTCCGGCGGGCGGGTCAGGATCCGGGCGGCGATCGCCGGCGGCGAGTCGGCGTTGAAAGGGGTACGGCCGGTGCCCGCGAAGGCGACCACCGCGCCCCAGGCGAAGACGTCGGCGGCCGGGGTGAGCAGCGTCGACTCGTCGCCGAAGCGCTCGGGCGCCATGTACGCGACCGTCCCGACCATCTCGCCCGTCTGGGTGTGCCCGCTCGTGGCCTCCAGCGGCCGGGCGATGCCGAAGTCGATGACCTTCGGGCTGCCCGGGGCGAGCAGCACGTTGCGCGGCTTCAGGTCGCGGTGGATGATCCCGGCGCCGTGGATCGCGGTGAGCGCCGTCGCCACGCCGATCGCGACGCCGTGCAGGTTGGCGGCGGTTAGCGGGCCGCGCTTCTCGACGACCTCGCCGAGGTTCGGCCCGTCGACGTACTCGACGACCAGGTAGGGCTGCTCGTGGTCGGGATCGGCGTCGAGCACCTCGGCGGTGCAGAAGGGCGGCACCTGCCGGACCCGGGCGACCTCGCTGCGGAAGCGGCGCCGGAACGCGTCGTCGGTCGCCAGATCGGCGCGCACCATCTTGACCGCCACCAGACCGTCGTCGGCCCGCGCCAGGTAAACGGTGCCCATGC
Source organism: Actinoplanes sp. NPDC051346 (assembly GCF_040682215.1). NCBI lineage: Bacteria > Bacillati > Actinomycetota > Actinomycetes > Micromonosporales > Micromonosporaceae > Actinoplanes > Actinoplanes sp. NPDC051346. The sequence goes on from NZ_JBFBAJ010000009.1 coordinate 21,856, forward strand.
CGCCCTCACCCAGCCGGCCGAGCAGCTCGTACCGCCCGAGCCGGCGCGGGTCGTTCGGGCGCAGCGGGGTCGTCCGCTCGTCCGCCATGCTCGCTGCTCCTACGCCACCGGCGGCCCGTTCGCCGCCCTTCCCACGCCGCGAGGGCGCGGGTGATCACCCCCGACAGGGAGGAACCCTATCGGGCGATGTCACTGCCCGCGAAGGCCCATCCGCCGGTTGCCGCCTAACCGACACCTCGGCTCATTCCACGGCCGGCAGGGCCCGGATGTCGACGTCGGCGAAGGTGACCGCGTACGGCGGGTCGGCGTCGTCCTCCCGCGTGCTCAGGCCGAGCCGGACCTGCCCGGTGTCCGGGCCGCCGGCGGGCAACGCGAACCCGCCGACGAACCCGCCGTCGAGGAAGACCTGCGCCTCCCCCTCGCGCACCACGAGGTGGATCCGGGTCGTCTCGCGCAGGGCGACGCGTTCGTCTAACCGTACGCGTTCGAGGACCGTACGCCGCGCCGGCGTCTCCGTGGCCACGGAGATCTCGTCCTGACAGACCTCCAGGACGTGCCCGCCGCGATCGTCGTCCCAGTGGAACCAGACGGCGGCGCAGCTCCCGGCCGCCAGCAGGGCGGTGGTCACCTCGACGCCGACGTCATCCCGGATCTCGTCGGTGGGTCCGAGGCACTGGAAGGCGCCGCTGACGGCCAGTTCGGCGCGCAGCGCACCGCGGGTGACGCACCGGGCGTCCCCCTCGCGGGTCTGGCTGTCGAACCATTGCCCGGGACGGGCGAGCGAATCCTGGATGATCCGCTTGCCGCCGGTCGGCTCCCGCGACCGTTCCGGCGCCGGCGAGGCCGATTCCTCCTCGTCGGGCGCCGGCGCCCGCGAGGTCGGGGCCGGGGAAGGCTCTCCGCCCCCCTCGCCTCCCTCCGCGGAGGGAGCTGTCGCGGTCGGCGCGCGGCTCCCGGCGCCGGCGTTCACGACGAGGCCGACGGTGACGATGCCGGCGACGACGAGCAACACCGCCAGAGTGGCCAGCAGGGTGTGCCCACGGGACCGTCCGCCGCGGGCCGGCACCGGTGGCGGGCCGAGGTCCGGCGCGACGGCGACCGGCGCGTCGGGCCACGACGACGGGACGGCCGTCGGACGTACGGCGGGACGGTCGCCCAGGAGCATGTCCAGCAGTTCCCGCGCGGTCGGGCGGTCCCGGGGTTCCTTGGCCAGGGCGAGGGCGACCAGGTCCCGCAGCGGCCGCGGCAGGCCCTCCAGCTGCGGCGGTTGGGTCAGGATCCGGGCGGCGGTCGCCGGCGGGGAATCGCCGTGGAACGGCGTCCGGCCGGTGCCGGCGTACGCGACCACGCACCCCCACCCGAACACGTCCGCCGCCGCGGTCAGCGACGTGCCCGGCCCGGACGAGAACCGCTCCGGCGCCATGTACGCCACCGTCCCGACCATCTGATCGGTGCGCGTGTGCTGGCTGGTCGCCTCGAAGGCGCGGGCGATGCCGAAGTCGATCACCTTCGGGCTGCCCGGCGCGAGCAGCACGTTGCCCGGCTTCAGGTCGCGGTGGATGACACCCGCGCCGTGGATGCCGGACAGCGCCGTGGCCACCCCGACCGCCAGCGAGTGCAACGCCGCGGACCGCAGCGGACCCCGCTGCTCCACCACGTCGGCCAGGCTCGGCCCGTCAACGTACTCGACCACCAGGTACGGCGGATCGTGGTCGAGATCGGCGTCGAGCACCTCGGCCGTGCAGAACGAGGGCACCTGCCGGGCGCGCTCCACCTCGCTGCGGAAGCGGTGCCGGAACTCCGGGTCGTGGGACAGGGAGGCGTGGATCAGCTTGATCGCCACGAGGGCGCCGTCGCGCTCCTCGGCCAGATAGACCACGCCCATGCCACCCGAGCCGAGCCGGCCGATGAGCTGATAGTCGCCCAGCCACCGGGGGTCGCCCCGGCGCAGCGGGTCCGCGCGGTCCGCGATGTCCACGATCGATCAGCTCCCCGCCGAGGCGCGGCGGCGGGACACGTATGCCGCCAGCACGAGCAGGGCCAGCGCGAGCGCGAACCAGCCCGCGCCCAGCCGGCCGACCAGACCGCTCAGCGCCCGCTGAACGTCCGCGGCGAGGTTGACCACGGGGTCCCGGCCGGCGGCCCGCAGGTCCGCGGCGAGGCGCAGTTCGTACCAGCCGTAGTAGGCCACGTACGTTCCGGCGGCGACGAGCACGGCGCCGCCGACCCGGGGCACGAACGCCGCGGCCCGCCGCAGCCGGGCGACCGCCGAGACCCGCACCAGGGCGACCGCGATCGCGGTGACGCCGATGACCAGTCCCATGCCCGCGGCATAGCTGACGAACAGCGCCATGCCCGCACCGACGGATCCCGCGCGCAGACTCGAGGCCACGAGCGCGAGGAACGGCCCGATCGCGCAGCCGAGCGACGCCACCGCGTACGCCATGCCGAAGAGCACCATCGACGCCGCCGAGCCGGTCAGGCGCGGCGCCCGGATCCCCCGGCCCAGCGCGGGCAGCGTCCGGCCCGCGAGCAGCCAGCCGCCGACCAGCGCCAGCCCGATCCCGAAGACCACGGTCAGCCACGGCAGGCGCGGCTGCAGCCACCCCGCCATCGGCATGAGGATCAGGCCGAAGCCGGCGAAGACCGTGACATAGCCCAGGGTCAGCGCGGCAGTGCAGCGCAAGGCCCGGCCCACGGCGGCGAGACCCGAGCGCGGCGAGTCCGAGGCCACCAGGACCGACAGGTACGCGGGCAGCAGCGCGAAGCCGCAGGGGTTGACGGCACCGAGCATCCCGGCGGTGAGCGCGAGCAGCAGCGGCGCCTCCACGCCTCAGGCCACCAGCGTCTTGACCCGCGAGGTCAGCTGCAGATCGTCGAGGTAGCCGGTGACGACCGTCCGGCCGGCGCGATCGATGATCACGTACGTGCTCTGCTCGGTGATGCCGAACTTCTTCCAGAGGACGCCGGGCTCGTCGTCGAGGTGGGGCACGGAGCCCACGTCGAGGTCGGAGACGAACTCGTGCATCTCCTTGTTGCCGCCCATGCCGGCGATGCCCAGGATGTTGAGGCGGTCGCCGTATTCCTCGCGGACGTCGGCGATGGACATCGCCTGGCTGGCGCAGGTCGCGCACCACGGCGCCCAGAACCACAGGATCGTGGGTTTGCCCGCCAGGGTGGAGGCGTCGAAGGGTTTGCCGTCGAGGGTCCGGCCCGTGAAGGTGAGCGACGCGGGCACCGTGACCGCGGCCGCCGCGGCCCCTGCCGCCGCGGCCTTGGAAGCCGGTGCGGCCGTGGAGGCCGGTGCGGCGGCGGGCGCCGGCCCGGCCGGCGACGCGGGCGACGCGGTGGTGCCGCAGCCGGCCGCCGCGAGTGCGGCGGCCGTCGCGAGCAGGACCCTGACCCTCACTTCTTGCCCGCCTCCGTGAGCCGCAGCGCCAGGGCCGGGCAGACGTTGACGGCCTTGCGCGCGCCGTTCTCCAGCCACGGCGGCAGCGGGGTCTGCGGGAACGCCGGGAAGCCGTTCGCGTCCAGCCGGATGATCTCGGGGGCGACGGCCGAGCAGAGCCCGTGCCCGTCGCAGCGCGACCAGTCCAGCGCCAGCTTCCGCGCGCCCTGCTGCTGGTGGTACGGCAGCGGCAGAATGCCCCGGACCTGCTTGCCGCAGCCCTCGCCGTTGGCGTGCAGCTCGACGTCGCGGGCGAAGACCTCGAGCGCCGAGAGGGCGAAGCGCGAGGTGCCGTCCGGGTGGCTGCAGGCACCGCGGCCCTTGACCACGCCGGCGGCCTGGCGCACGTTCTCCAGGGCGCTGCCGCCGAGCGCCACCAGCGTCACCGCCCGGGCCAGGTCGGGCAGGCCGAGCCGGCACGGGCCGCACTGCCCGGCGGACTCGCCGGCGAGGTACTGCACGACCTGGGCGACCTCGCCGAGCGGGCAGGTCTGCGAGCCGATCGGGATCAGCATGCCGGCGCCGAGGGTGCCGCCGACCTTGGCGAAGCCCTTACGCGAGATGGTGACCGTCTTCGCGGCCTCGGCGCTGATCCACTTGCCGTGGTAGCCGCCGACGAGCAGGCCGGGACCGATGTCCGCGCCGCACATCTCCAGCACCTCCATGAGGGGGGTGCCGGTGGGTGCCTCGACCACCGCGGGGGCGGTCGACGAGCCGCCGACGGTCAGCATGACCGTGCCCGGCTCCTCGGGGATGCCGACCGCGTTGTAGTCCCACGGACCCAGCCGGGCCGCGATGGCGAGCTGCGAGTACGTCTCCGCGTTGGAGAGCAGGGTGGGCAGGCCGGCGACGCCGTTGTCGCTGGAGCGCACCTTGCGCCCGGGCGGGATGTGCGCCTCGCCGTTGATGCCGCGGACCAGGGCACCGCCCTCGCCGGAGATGAACCGGTGCGGCACGGTGACGATCCGGGTGGGCACCGGCATCCGGCGCTCGGCGAGGGCCGCGGCGAGCGAGTCCTGGCCGATGCCGTCGTCGGCGACGCCGATCACGATCTCCTCGGCGTCGAGCGCGGCCGCGGCCAGCGCGGCACCGTCGAGGATCAGGTGCGGCGCGCGGGTCAGGATCGCCTTGTCCTTCCACGAGGGCGGCTCGCCCTCGGTGGCGTTGACGACGATGATCGGCGGCAGATCCTGGCGCTGGCACGAGTCGAGCACCGCGCGCACCTTGCGGGCGAACGGGAATCCCGCGCCGCCCCGACCGCGCAGCTCGATCCGGTCGGCGAGGCCGATCAGCTCTCCGCTGGACAGGGCCGCGAATCCGCCGTGCACCTCCTGGTGTGCCACGAGGTCGAGTCGCCCGTACTCGTCGAAACCCGCGGTGAGCCGCGGCGTGCCGATCGAGGTGACGGGCGGCACCTTGCCGCCGCTCACGCCGACGCCCCGCTCCACGCGGCGCCGCCGCGACGTCCCCTGATTGATCCCCTGTGCTGCATCACTGTGCTTCCCCTCGCAGCTGCGCCCAGTACCGGTCGTCAGCCGCATCTTCGGTCGGGCGGGTGCGGGATCCTCGGCGGGCCCCCCGGCCCGATCCCGTCCGCACGGGTTCCTGCTGTGTCGCCTTGCGAGCCCGGCGTTGCGCCATGTCAACGAGCGTCGGCGTCTCGTCGGGCTCCAGGTAGTTCGGATCGTCGTAGGCCGGCCGGGCCGGCTCCGGCCCACCGGCCAGGTCCACAAACTCGCTGCGGCTGTGCCGCCCGGAGTCGGCGCGGTCGACGTCGGCGCCCCGGTCGCGCCGGGCCCGGGGCGCGTCGTCGTCCTCCTCGACGTAGCGGGAGGACCGCGATTCCCGCGGGGGGCGCTCCTCGGCGTACCGGGCGGTGCGGCGCCGCGGGGACTGCTCGTACCGGTCGTCGTCGTAGGCGTCGTCGTAGCGGTCCTCGTCGGGGTACCGGCGCGGCCGCACCGGCTCGTCGTCGGCGTAGCGCGACGGCGGCAGGTCGTCGTCCGGCCCCCGGCGGCCCCGGGGGACCGGCACGGCGTCGTCCTCGCCGGCGTACCGGCGGCCCCGGGAGCGCGGGGCCGGTTCCTCGGCGAGGTCGGTCTCGACGTAGTGGCGGCGCCGCCGGCTGGACGGGGCCGGGACCTCGTCCTCGTCGTAACGACGCATGTCCTCCTCGAGGGCCCGGCGCGAGATGGGCCGGGTCGGCTCGTCGAACCGCTCCGCCTCGGCGGCGCGGCGCTGGCGCGGCGCCGGGGCGTCGTCGGCGTAGCGGGAGCGCGCCGCCGGCATGTCGTCCTCGTCCTCGAACTCCCAGCGCTGCGTGGGCGCGTCGTCGAAGTCGCGCCGGCGGCGGGCGCGTTCGTCCTCGTCGACCTGGCGGCGCGGACGGCGCCCGGGTGCCGGGACGGCGCTAACGGGCGCGGCCGGGCTGACCGAGCGGGCGGCGGGCTCGGCGGCGGCCGCGGGGCGGGGCGGGGCGGCGGGCACCCAGGAGTCGACGGCGTTGCCGCGGTCGGAGACCATCGGGTCGTCGAGCCGCTTGCGGGCGCCCCGGCTCTTGGCGATGGGCCCGGCGGGCGCCAGCTTGCCGACCGGCTTCATGCCGCCGGTGCCGCCGGCCGTGCCGGCCTGCGAGGCGAAGTCCTTGCGGCGGTTCAGGCTGACGGCGATGCGGACCGCGAGGCCGATGAGCACGCCCAGCACGCAGATGACGTAGCTGACGTTGACCCAGGTGTCGGCGAGCCGGCCCGCGTTGAGGCCGTGCAGCAGGGCGATCGGCCACATCAGGTAGGAGACGCTGTGCACGGCGCGCCACATCCACGGCTTGCCACGGCCGATGAACCGGGCACGGGCGATGCCGGTCCACATCACCATCACCATGATCCAGCCCGAGATCGTGCCGAACCCGACGTACGTCTTGTTGACGCCCTGGTACAGGAACGGGACGAAAATATCGATCAGGCCGATGTGCTCGCCGGCGAACTTGGTCCAGACATGCACGCCGAGGGCGGAGATCGCCAGGACACCGGTCGTGCGGTGAGCGGACTGCAGGAGCAGGCGCTGGCGGATCGAGAGGACCAGGCGGTCGGTGGAGACCAGTCCCACCATGATCGTGATGGAGAGCGACACGAGCGACACCACGCCCATGTAGAACTCCAGGTACATAAAGATGTAGATGTACGCGACGCGTCCGGCCGGGATGAGCATCATCACGGCCCAGATCGCCGCGAGGATCGACGTGCCGAACAGGGCGACGGTGAGCTTGGAGGGTGGGGTCGGGCCACCCGTGGATCCCATCTCGACGTCCACCCGCGCGGTGGATCGTTCTTTCGTCTTCGTCCGGGCCATGGCTCCTCGTTCTCCGCAGCGGTCAAGGCGTCCGTCGTGGGCATTCGCAGACGTCGGCATCCGTGGGGGATGCCCCGCGCTCATTACTGTCGGGCGGTCCGGTGGGTCCTTCCTTTCCTCACGGTGCGTTGCTGCCGGTCCCTGCCCTCCCCCATCTACGTGTGGCGGCCGGGATCGGATGAACGTTCGGGCACTTCTTTGCCGACAAGTTTGCGCAACTCTGCTAACCAGATCCGGGGAGAAGTCTCTGAGCTGGGGATACGTCGCCGCAAGCACCTTAAGGGCAGCGAAAGAAAATATGCCGGTCGCAGTGATCCTCGCCCCGGCGTGAACCTTTCGGGCCGCTGCGCCGAACTACCTTCCGATGGGGGTCATTAGATGACGTTCCGTAAGGAGTTGATTGCTGTGCGGCATCGCGCTGCGCTGGCGGCGACCGCCTTGGCCGTGGCCGTGGCGACCCTTGCCCTTCCCGGCCGGGCCACCGCGGTGGAACCCGGCATCGAGGTGCGCATCACCGAGCTGCCATCGACGTTCGGGGCGGGCGCCGAGAGCCGGACCCTCACCGTCGTGGCGTCGAGCGACCGCCGCCGCTGCCAGAAGGTGCGGTGGTCGCTGGTGCTGCGGGTGCAGGGCCCCGACCTCGACGAGGTCGACGTCGAACGGGTGGAGAACGACGACGACTTCCCCGTCCGCGTCGAGCGCGACGGCGACATCGCGCGGATCACCGACGAACAGGTGGACCCGGGCGAGCTGTGCCGTGGCAGCACGGTCACCGCCCGCTATCGGATCAGCGTCGACGACGACGCCGAGACGGGACAGGTCGCCTTCGCGTCCCAGGCGTTCAGCGCCAGGGGCACCCTGTTGCAGGAGGCTTCCGGGCTGAGCCCGGTCATCGGGCAGAAGGGCGCGACCACGTCGCCATCGCCATCGCCGGAGGCGAGCGACGCCGAGCAGGCCTCCGAGGACGAGGAGGAGGCCACGCCCGAACCCAGCCGTGAGCGCGACAACCTCGCCGGGGTCCCGGCGTCGTCCAACGGTGGCACACCCTCCCTGCTGGGACCGGGTCTGATCATCGGCGCGGTGCTGATGTTCCTCGGCGTCGGCCTGCTGCTGCGCCTGCGGACGCGCAGCCGTTCCGCCCAGCGCGCGACCATGCCCGCCCGCGCCCGCGCCTGACCGGGCTGCCTGAAACGTTCTCGAGGGGCCGGATGCCGGTGTCCCGCCATCGCGGCGGGGCACCGGCATCCATCTTCGGGCTAGGGAATCAACGCGTCCAACAGGGCGGTACGACCCGCCGGGTCGGGTGTTCGCTGCCACGGGCAGGCGATGTCGAGAACCGCGACCCGACCGGTAGCGCGCAACCGCCGCACCGCCGCCACCACCTCGGACGCCGGTGGGCCACCGGGGGCGGGGAAGAGCAGGCCCGGCAGCTCCGCCGGGTCGACCACGTCCAGGTCGACGTGCACGATCAGTGGGCCCTCCGGCGCGTCGGCGGCGGACAGGCCCGTGACCGTCGTCCGGCGCACCCGGCTGGCGGCCAGGAAGGACACCTCGGGCGGGTCGAGGTCGCGCGCGCCGACCAGCAGGACCCGCTCCTCGGCGACCGGCCGCAGGCCGAGGCGGTCGGCCAGCAGCCCCGGATCGCCGCCCATGGCCAGCCGCAGGGAGAGCCCGCCCGGATAGCCGGACGTGGACGTCGCCATGGTGTGCACGTCGCCGTGCGCGTCGAACCACACGAGTGCCGGGTCCAGGCCGGCACGCTGAGCGCCGGCGAGGGCGGCGACCGCGAGCAGACAGTCGCCGGAGACGACTGTGACCGGGCCGGGGGCGGCGGACACCTCGGCGGCCACCGCGTCGTCGAGGGCGGCGAGGCGGGTCCACAGATCACCCGGCGGCAACACTGGATCGACCACCCGGACCGATTCCCGGTCGGGCAGCGGCAGCAGGTCGCCGGGGAGCCGCTCGTCCTGGTGGTAGGGGACGACGATCACCATCCGGTGATCCTACGGCCCGTCCAGGCGTAACACGGTCTCCTCGATCTCGCGGCCGCGCGCCGTGGCGTACGCGACCTCCTTGCCGACCACCCGGAAACCCGCCTTGCGCAGCACCGCCAGCGAGCCGGCGTTGTCGCTCGCGGCCCGGGCGGTGATGGGACGCACCGGGACGGTCGTGAGGAACATCCGGACGGCGGCGGTGGCGACGCCCCGGCCCCACCAGTCCCGGCCCAGCCAGTACGTGATCTCCGTGTCGTCGCCGACGGCGAAGCTCGCGATCGTCCCGGCGAGCTCGCCGTCGACCGTGACCGCTCGCAGCTTGATCTCCGGCGACGTCCGCAGCCGGACCAGGTGCTCGTCGAAGGCGACCCGGTCGTCGGGGTCCTCGGCGGTGAACGCCGCCATCCGGACCGCCTCGGGATCGCGCATCTGGTCGTAGATGGCGTCCAGGTCCTCGTCGCGCACTAAGCGCAGGCCGATCTCCGTCATGCCGGCTCCCGTCCACTCGTTGTCCGCGTCCGGCGTCCTCAGTGGCGGCAGCCTACCGAACGCCCGACCGTCGCTCGCGCCGGCCGAGGCCGGGCCGGGCGGCGAGTGGCACAAAGTTTCGACACTGTGACAGGTTGCCGCCATGGGAGCGCTCCCATAGGCTGAAAAACGTCGCCGGTCAGTGATGCTTGTCGATCGCTCCGGCGGCTTCCCCCGGCAGCGCCTGCCCCGGGCGCCACCACGTCCTCCAGGAGCGCTCGCTCATGAGACCACGTCCCCCCACCAGCACGAGCCGCGGTCTGACCGCCGCGGCCGCCGTCCTCGTCCTCACCGCGGCCGGAGTCGCCGTCGCCGCCCCGCCGGCCAGCGCCGCGGCCGGTTGCCGGGTCAGCTACTCGGTCAACCAGTGGGACACCGGATTCACCGCGTCGGTCGCGGTGACCAACCTCGGCGACCCCATCACCGGCGGCTGGACCCTGGCCTGGGACTTCGCCGGCAATCAGCGGATCACCCAGGGCTGGAACGGCACCTTCACCCAGGCCGGGCAGCACGTCGACGTCGCCGCACCGCCGTACGCGAGCGCCCTGCCCACCGGCGCGACGGCGACGCTGGGTTTCCACGCCGGCTACTCGGGCGCCAACGCCGCACCGGCCTCGTTCACCCTCGACGGCACCCGGTGCACCGGCTCGGTGCCGACCGATCCACCACCGTCCGATCCACCACCGACCGATCCGCGGGTCGACAACCCGTACGCGGGCGCCCGCGGTTATGTGAACCCACAATGGAAGGCCAGGGCCGAGGCGGAGCCCGGCGGCGGCCGCGTCTCTGGTAACCCGACCGCGGTCTGGCTGGACCGCATCGCCGTCATCCAGGGCACCTCCGACACGATGGGCCTGCGCGCCCACCTGGACGCCGCGCTCGCCCAGGGCGCCGGCTACGCCCAGTTCGTCATCTACAACCTGCCCGGGCGCGACTGCTCGGCGCTGGCCTCCAACGGCGAGCTCGGCGTCAACGACCTCCCCCGATACAAGGCCGAATACATCGACCCCATCGCCGCGATCCAGGGTGACCCGAAGTATCGCGACCTGCGCATCGTCAACATCGTCGAGATCGACTCGCTGCCGAACCTGGTGACCAACACCAACGTCGCCACCTGCGCCACGATGAAGCAGAACGGCGGCTACGTGCAGGGCATCGGGTACGCGCTGCGCAAACTCGGCGCTCTTGGGAACACCTACAACTACCTCGACGCCGCACACCACGGCTGGATCGGCTGGGACTCGAACTTCGGCCCCTCCGCCGACGTCATGCTCGAGGCGGCCCGGGCCTCCGGCGACGTCCGCACCGTGCACGGCTTCATCACCAACACGGCGAACTACTCGGCGCTGACCGAGCCGTACTTCACCGTCGCCACCACGGTGAACGGCACCTCGGTGCGCCAGTCGCGATGGGTTGACTGGAACAGCTACGTCGACGAGCTGTCGTTCGCCCAGGCGTTCCGCCGCAGGCTGGTCTCGATCGGCTTCGACCCCGGCATCGGCATGCTGATCGACACGTCCCGCAACGGCTGGGGCGGCGCCGCCCGGCCCACCGCGGCGAGCACTTCCACCGACGTCAACACCTTCGTCGACCGGTCCCGCGTCGACCGCCGGATCCACGCCGGCAACTGGTGCAATCAGGACGGTGCGGGCCTCGGCGAGCGCCCGAGGCCGGCACCGGCGGCGGACATCGACGCCTACGTCTGGGCCAAGCCCCCGGGCGAGTCGGACGGCTCCAGCACGCTCATCCCGAACGACGAGGGCAAGGGCTTCGACCGGATGTGCGACCCGACCTACGCGGGCAACGAGCGCAACGGCCACAACCCGCCGGGCGCGCTGTCCGGGGCACCGATCTCCGGCGCCTGGTTCTCCGCCCAGTTCCGCCAGTTGATGGCGAACGCGTACCCGCCGCTCTCCTGACCGTTGCCGGGCGGCCCGGCCGCCGGGCCGCCCGATCGATGTGCGACGATGCCGCCGTGCCGGCACCGGTCCTGGAAGTCATCGCGCTCACCGCCGCCGACGCGGTCGCCGCCCGCGAGGGCGGCGCGGACCGGGTCGAACTGGTCACGGACATCGCCCGGCAGGGGCTCACCCCGGCGGTCGACACGTTCGCCGAGGTCCGCGACGCCGGCGGCCTCCCGGTCCGGACCATGCTGCGCGCCCAGGACGGGTACGCGAGCGGCGACACCGCCGGGCTCGTCCGCGCGGCGGCGGCCCTGCGCGACGCCGGCGCCGACGAGTTCGTGCTGGGCTTCCTGGACGCCGGCGGTGCGGTCGACCGGGCCGCGGTCGAGGCCGTCCTCGCCGTCATCGACGGCTGCCGGTGGACCTTCCACCGGGCCTTCGACCACGCCGCCGACCGCGCCGCCGCCTGGCGGGCCCTGGAGGGCCTGCCCGGCCTCGACTTCGTGCTGACGGCGGGCGGCCCGGGCGGCGTGAGCGCCGGGCTGGACACCCTGCGCGCCGAGGCCGGCCGCACCCCGCGGGTCCTGGCCGGCGGCGGGCTGCGCGCGCACCACCTCGCTCCCCTGCTCGCCGCCGGCGTCGACGCCTTCCACACCGGCAGCGCGGTGCGCCCGGGCGGCAGCTGGGACGCCCCGGTCGACGCCGGCCTGGTCCGCGGCTGGCGCGAGCTGCTAGGGGTTCACCGCCCGGTCGCCGACAGATAGCGGTAGCCGAGCTTGGTGAGCCGCGCCGGGTCCAGCACGTGCCGGCCGTCCAGCAGCACCGGGGTACGCATCAGCGACGCCAGCTTGCCCCAGTCGAGGTCGAGGTACTGCGACCACTCGGTCACCAGGACGACCGCGTCGCTGTCGTCGAACACCTCCGACACGTCGTCGGAAAGGTACTGAGCCAGATCCAGCTGCTCGCGCCGGAACCGCTCGGCCGCGACCGGGTCGTGCAGGCGGATGCGGGCGCCCCGGTCGAGGAGCATGCGGGCGATGTCCAGGGCCGGAGCGTCGCGCATGTCGTCGGTGTTGGGCTTGAAGGCCAGGCCGAGCAGGCCGACGCGCCGGCCCTTGAGGATGCGCAGCTCGTCCAGGAGCCGGTCCACCACCAGGCGCCGCTGATGCTGGTTGACCTCCCGGGCCGCCGACACGATCGGCATCTCGTGGTGGTACTCGGCACCGGTCGCGATCAGCGCCGCGGTGTCCTTGCCGAAGCAGGACCCGCCCCAGCCGATGCCCGGTTGAAGGAAGCGCGGCCCGATCCGGGTGTCGAGGCCGATGCCCCGGGTGACCTGGGTGATGTCGGCGCCGACCCGGCCGGCGAGCTGCCCGATCTCGTTGGCAAAGCTGATCTTGAGGGCCAGGAAGGCGTTGGCGGCGTACTTGATCAGCTCGGCCGACGCCAGATCGGTGGAGACCATCGGCACGGCCCCCAGGTCGCCGGGGCGCGGCAGGTAGGTGGGCGGGGTGAACGTCTGGTTCAGGATGGTGCGGTAGAGGCGGTTGAGCACGTCGAGGCTGCGGGGGTTGTCGGAGCCGACAACCACCCGGTCGGGGTACAGGGTGTCCTGGATCGCGGCGCCCTGACGCAGGAATTCCGGGTTGGAAGCCACGGAGAATTCCCCATCGCTGCGCCGCTCCCGGGTGCGCTCCCACGACTCCCGCAGGATGGAGTCGACCCAGTTGCTGCTGCCGATCGGCACGGTCGACTTGTTCACCACGACCGTGAACTCCCCGCCGATGTGCTCGCCCACGCTCTCCGCGGCCGACCGCAGGTAGCGCAGGTCCGGGTTGCCGTCCGGTAGCGACGGGGTCTGCACGGCGATGAACACCACCTCGGCGTCCGGCACCGCCTCGCTGTAGTCGGTCGTGAACGTCAGCCGCTCGGCCGCCTCGGACAGCAGCGCGTCCATGTGCGGCTCGTAAATCGGCGAGCGACCCGCGCTGAGCAGGTCGACCTTGGCCTGATCAAGATCGACACAGGTCACGTCGTGGCCAAGGAACGCCAGGCTGACGCCCGTGGTGAGCCCCACATAGCCGGTCCCGACGACGCACACCCTCATGTCCGCACTTCCTCTCGTCACGCGTCCGGGCCGCGATTCGACCGCACGGTGGCACGGTAATCGTTCGTGTCCCGCACCACGTCACCGCGGGATGCTCAGGCGCGTCCTTCCGCTGCCGATTCATGGGTCCGTGACCCTCAGCAGCGCGATGCGATCCAGTGGCGGCCTCGCCACCGGTACGCTGCTGCCCGAGCTCGACGGCCAGTCCCAGCTGCTCGCGGACCTCGTCGAGGTCATGACCCGCGACATCCCGTCGCTGGACCACATTCTCGCGCTCGTCGACCGCCGGCTGAGCCTGCCGTGCGGGATGACCGCGGCCACCGTCTTCACCCTCGACCCGGACGACGGCAGCCTGCGCGCCGCCGCCACGATCGGTCCCGCCGCCCACGACGACCTGCGGGTCGCCGGCCGGGTGTTCCGCGTGTCGGCCGGCGCGCCGCCGGTGCACGTCGGCGACCGTACGGCGATCCGCCTGCGTATCGGCGGCCAGACCGTCGGCGTCCTCGTGCTGACCGGCACCGACCTCGACCAGCTGCGCCCGGACGTGGCCGCCGGGACCGCCCTCCAGGTCGCCGCCACGCTGCAGGTGCTCGCCGCCGAGGTGCACCGGCAGTACACCGAGCACGCCACCAGCACCATCCGCAAGCTCTTCGAGGAGGGCGCCACGGCGACCTCTGTCGAGGCGGCCGGGCAACTGCTCGCGAAGGCCACCGGCGAAGCGTTCCGCACCGAGCGGGCCGCCGTGCACCTGGTCGGTCCGGACGGCTTGATCCGCTACGCCGTCGGCGTCGGGCTCACCCAGGAGATGAGCGACGACCTGCGCCGCAACCTGGTCGGCAAGCGGGCGGCGGACTCGCCCGTCTGGCAGCTGATGCAGAAGATCAACGGCCCGGTCCTGGTCTCCGACACCGATCAGAGCGACATCAGTACGGGCGGCTTCGTGCAGACCATGAAGCTGCGCTCCTTCCTCGCCATGCCGCTGATGTCGGCCTCCGGCCCGGTCGGCGTGGTGCTCTGCGGCGACACCTCGGTCCGCGACTGGTCGGGCCGCGACCACAGCCTGGCCCGCCAGGTCGCGATGGAGGGCGCCCTCATCGTCGACGGCGCCCGCATGCGCCAGGCCGAGCAGCAGCACGTGGCCGAGCTGACCCGGCAGGCCTACCACGACGCGCTGACCGGCCTGCCGAACCGCTCGCACCTGATGGAGCGCGCGGGGCACGAGGTCGAGCTCGCGACGGCGAACGGCGGGCGGCTCGCGCTGCTCCTGCTCGACCTCGACGGCTTCAAGCGGGTCAACGACACGGTCGGCCACCACGCCGGCGACGCGCTGCTGCAGGCGGTCGGCCAGCGGTTGCAGGCGGCGGTCCGCGACCACGACGTCGTCGCCCGCCTCGGCGGTGACGAGTTCGCGATCCTGCTGACCCGCAACCCCGACAGCGCCTCCGCGGCGACGATCGCCGGCCGCATCCACGCCCGGCTCAGCGAGCCGTTCGACATCGAGGGCCAGGACGTGCTGGTCGGTGCCAGCATCGGCATCGCCCTGTATCCCTCGGACGCCAGCGACATGACCACGCTGATGCGGGGCGCGGACGCCGCGATGTACCGCGCGAAGCGCGCCGGCGGCGGGGTCCGCGCCGCCCTCTGACCGGTCGGGCTGTCGGTCAGGCGGGGGCGAGAGCCAGGTCCCGGGCCAGCACGCCGATGTCCGGCTGGTCGGTGAAGAGGCCGTCGATTCCCGTACGCAGAAAAATGACCTGCTCGTCGAGCGCGCGACCGTACGCGGCCGGATCCGTACCGGTCCGCAGCTCCGCGGGCAGAAACTGATTTTCGGCGCGGAACGTATATGGCATGACCCGGAGCCCCGCGGCGTGCGCGTCGGCGACCAGGCGGGTCGGCGTGCCCAGCGTGCCATCGGCCTCGCGCGGGATGACCTGCCCCTTCTCCGGGCCGACGCCGTCGGTGTAACGGGCGAGCTCGCGCAGCCCGGCCGGGGTCAGATACTCGGCGTAGCTCAACGGATCCTCGAAGGGCCCGCCGGTCGCGCTGGTCAGGAACACCAGCGGGACCCGGAGCCGGTAGTCGTCGTGCAGACTCCGCAGGTTCGTCGCCTCGAACGACTGCACGAAGACCGGGGCGTCCCGCCGGTTCAGCCCTCGCCGCCTCAGCGCCGCGACCAGTGGGGTCTCCAGGTCCAGCCCGAGCCGGCGGAAGTAGGTGGGATGCTTGGTCTCGGGATAGACGCCGATCTCGCGACCCAGGTCCCGGCAGAGCCGCTCCCGCAGCTCCAGCACCTCACTCAGGGTCGGCACCTGGAACAGCCCGTCATACAGGGTGTTGTGCTGGCGTACCTCGGGGATCCGCTCGGTGGCACGCAGCGTCTTCAGCTCGGCCAGCGTGAAGTCATGCGTGAACCACCCGGTGACCGAAACCCCGTCGACCACGACCGTACGCCGGCGCGACGCGAACTCGGGCCTCGAGGCGACGTCGGTGGTGCCGCCGATCTCCGGCTCGTGCCGCGCCACCAGCACATGGTCCTTCGTCGCGACCAGGTCCGGCTCGATGAAGTCGGCGCCCGTCCGGGCGGCCAGCTCGTACGACGCGAGGGTGTGCTCGGGCCGGTAGCCCGACGCGCCCCGATGCCCGATGACCAGCGTCCGTCCTCCCCGGCGCGGCGCCGCCTCGACCGGCGAGCCGACGGCTCCGAGCACGACGGGCGCCCCGGCGGCGATCGCACCGAGACGCAGCACCTGTCGGCGGTCTGCCACGACATCCTCCACGGGTTCTCACCGGCGACGGTCGCCGGACGTCCCGGCAGCATTCCAAGTGATCGTTACGACACTGCGGCGACATTGTCGTGACAGCCGGGAGAACACGGCCGGAAGGATCATCGGCCCAGGTCGGGAACGGCCGATTGGGGCGGACCCGTAACGGGAATGACAAAATCGAGGACGACAGCCGCGGCCATCGTTAGGTGCCACCATGGGATTTCTCGAGCGTCGTACCCGGCCCGACGACCGGTACGGGACCAAGCCCGGCCCGGGCTCGTCCGGATCGAACGAGCCGCTCTACGGCCCCCGGCATCGGACCCCACCCGAGGTCGACCCGATCCCGCTGGCCGCCCCGCCCCCGACACCGGCGCCGCGGCCCGACCTCACCCAACTGCTGGGCCACACCGTCCTCGAGGCCCGCGTCCAGGAGATCTGCCAGGAATACGGCCTCATGCCGCAGCCCGGCACCGCGGCGGGCTCCAGCCTGTCCCGCTCCTACCTGGCCCGCGAGTCCGGCGTCGAACTGGCCGCCGACGCGCACGGTCTCGTGACGACCGTCTTTCTGCACTTCCACGGCGACGACGGGTTCACCTCCTACCGCGGCGAGATCCCGGGAGGCGCCGGTTCCGTTCCCCGGCGCACCGTGCTGTGGGAGCGCCTCGGCCGCCCGGAGGAGATGGGCGAGCCCTACCACGACCGCTTCCTCGGCGACTACGGCCCGTGGGACCGGTGGACGCTGCCAGGCTTCCACCTGCACGCCCAGTTCACCCCGGACGGCGAGACGCTGTCCCGGATCACCCTGACCCTGCCCGACCGCCCACCGTCCGCTGACTGAACCGGAATCTCGCCGTGAGTGACGGTCGTCACCGCCGACGCAGAACCGCGAAAGGCACCGTGATCGTCTAGCCGGACGTGAGACACAGTGCCGCTGTGCTGGACTTTCGTCCCGGCACGCCCCCCGAGTCCCGCCCGTCTCCGCCGACCGCTCCCCCGCGCCGGTCACCGGTTTCCCATGCCGTCGTCACCGGCTGTGTCGGCAGCACATTGATGGTCGCCGCCATCCTGTGCCGGTTCGCGCCGATGCCGGTGACGATGGCGCTCAGCCTGACCGGCATGGGTCTGGTCGTCGCCGCCTGGCTACTCCTGGGCCGCCGCCACCGTCAGCTCCCACCCCGCTCCCTCTATGCCATCGCGGCGGCGTGGAGCCTTCCCCTCGTGGCGGCCACTCCGCTGTTCAGCGGGGACGTCTGGAGCTACCTCGCGCAGGGTCTGATCGCGGCGACCGGGCAGGACCCGTACACGCTCGGTCCGCTCCAGGCGCTCGGGGCTGCCTCCCCCGTGACCCAGCACGTGAGCCACTACTGGGTGGAGACGCCGGCACCGTACGGCCCGGCGTGGCTTACGGTGTCCCGGACGGTCGCGGGCCTGACCGGCGAGCATTTGGTGACGAGCGTGCTGCTGTACCGACTGATCGCCCTCGCCGGCGTCGCGCTCATCGCCTGGGCCCTCCCCCACCTCGCCCGACGCTCGGGCGCCGACCCGTCCTCCGCCCTGTGGCTGGGTCTGCTCAACCCGCTGGTGCTCTGGCACCTCGTGGCGGGTGCGCACAACGACGGCATCATGCTCGGCCTGATGCTCTGCGGAATGGAGATCGCGCTGCGGGGCACCGACCGCGGGCGAAACGCGGCCGGACCGCGCATCGCGGCCGGACTGACGCTGCTCACGATCGCGGCGAACATCAAAGTGGTGGGTTTCGCGGCGGTCTGCTGCCTGGCGGCCGCACTGGCCCGCCGGCACGGCCGGCCGTTCCTGACGGTCCTCGGCATGCTGCTCGGCAGCGCGACGGTCACGGTCGCCATCTCGCTCGGCTCCGGCCTCGGCTTCGGCTGGATCGGCGCGATCCAGTCCAGCACCGCCATCCACAGCTGGCTGGCGCCGACCAACCTGGTCGGCTTCCTGATCGGCGCCATCGGCAGGGCCGCCGGAACCAACCTCACCGACACCGCCATCGAGATCGCGGTAATGCTCGGCGCCGCCGTCTGCGCCGTCCTGGTGGCACGCCTGCTGTGGGCGATGTACCAAGGCCGGCTCGGCGCGATTCGGGGCCTCGGCCTCGTCTTCGCCGCCGTGGTCCTGTGCGGACCGATCGTTCAGCCCTGGTATCTCCTGTGGGCGGTGCTCCCCCTCGCCGCGGCGGCCCGCACCCGTCGCAACCGGACGGTCCTCGCCGTGATCAGCGCACTGATCGCGGTAGCCCTACCGCCCCTCGGCGCCAGCGCACAGCTGATCATCGTGGGATATCTGGCCGCCGCTCTGCTGCTCGCCGGCATCGCTCTGCTGCACCGATCCGAACTCCACGTCGCACAGGCGGCCCCGATCCCGCGCCAGCGCACCATCTCACCGGCGCGCCAGGGCGTGCCCCGCGGATGGTCGTCGGTCACGCCGTGGTGAATACGTTGTCGGTGAGCATGAGGGTGAAAGTGCCCGCGGTGACGAGCGCGCTGACGGGGATGCCCCACCAGCGAGCTCGTGGCACCAGGAACCACCAGGCGACCATGGGTGCGACCATGCATGCGCTCATCGCAATGCCGAAACAGGCGGCCCAGAATGTGAAGGAGCCTGTCCCTGTCATCGGATGGATCTGAAACTCCATCAACACCCAGCAACCAACGGCGAACATGGACGCGAAGTAGCTGATTGCCAGCGTGCTCCCGACGCGCACAACCAGCTCAATCTTCTCACCGGTTGAGCTTTTACCGTGGCCCACGGGTGTCATTGCAGCACCCCGCGTCGGCGTGCGTCCGGCGATCACCTCAGCTGGGGCCAGTCCAGGAGGCCGGATCCCAGGTCCCGCACCGTGGCGAGCAGCCCCAGCCGGGCCGCGCGCACGTCCGGGTCGTCGGCCATCACGTAGACCTCGTCGAAGAAGCGGGTCACCGGCGCGGTGAGCGGCGCCGTCACCGACGCGAAGCGGCTCAGGTCCGCCGACGCCGTCCCGCCGGCGCTGACCGCCGTCACCGCCGTGACCGCCTCGTGCAGCGCAACCTCCGCAGCTTCGGTGAGCCGGGCCGGGTCGTAGCCGGCCGGGGTGCCGGCGGGGACGATGCGCCGGGCCCGCTGGATCGCCTCGGTCAGCGCCCGGAAGTCGGGCTCCGCGACGAGCCGGCCGAGCTGCGCCAGCAGCCGGTCCGCGACCGAGGGGCGGCCGGCGTGCGGCAGCACCGCGCGGACCCGGTCGACCGGGTGGCCCTCCTCGGTGAGGATCTGTTCGAGGCGCCGGGCGAGGAACTCCCGGATGTCGCCGAGCACGGCCGGCGCCACCTCGACGGGTTGTTGTGCCGCCGCCCAGGCCAGCGCGTCGACGAGATCGATGCCGGCCAGGTCCGGATGGGCGCGGTGCACGGCGATCAGGCCGAGCACCGCGCGCCGGACCGCGAACGGATCGCTGCTGCCGGTCGGCAGGCCCACCGTCGCCGCGAGGCCCGCGATCAGGTCCAGGCGGTCGGCAAGCGAAAGCAGGGCCCCGGGTACGGACTCAGGCAGGTCGTCTCCGGCGTGCCGTGGCAGCTCGGCCTCGTACACCGCCTGGGCCACCGCCGTGGACTCGCCCGCGTGCAGGGCGTAGTCGCGGGCCATCACGCCGGCGAGGCTGGTCATCTCGGTGACGAGTTGGGAGCCGAGGTCGAATTTGACGAGCTCTCCCGCGCGCTCGGTGATCGAGGTGCCCACGGAGGCCGCCGAGGCGAGCTCGGCGGTGAGCGCGGCGATGCGCGCCGCGCGGTCGGCCATCGAGCCGAGCTTGTCGGTGAAGGTCAGCCGGTGCAGCCGTTCGAGCATGGCGGCGAGGGGGGTGTCCCGGTCGGCGCGGTAGAAGAACGCCGCGTCCTCGTAACGGGCGCGCAGGACCGCCTCGTTCCCGGCCCGCACGAGGTCGGCGTCGACCGGGCCGTTGGCCACCGTGACGAACATCGGCAGCAGGGCGCCGTCGTCGTCGCGTACCGGAAGATAGCGCTGGTGTTTGCGCATCACGGTGGTGAGCACGGCGTCGGGCAGCTCCAGGTGACGTTCCTCGAAGCGGCCGAGCAGCGCAGTCGGCTGTTCCACCAGGTAGGTGATCTGATCGATCAGGGCGCTCTCGGCGGCAACGTCGACGCGGCCCTCGCCGTACGCGAGCTCCTGCGCGCCGGAGACGATCAGCTCGCGCCGGTCGTCGGGGTCGGCGACGATGCCGTGCACGGAGACGGTCTCCATGAAGGTCTCGGCAGACGCGATCCGCAGGACCGGTTCCGCGGCCGTCCGCAGGACGCGGGTCTCGCGGCCGGCCCGCAGCGCGCCGACGGCGACCGGCACGACGTCGTCGCCCCAGAGCGCGAGCAGCCAGCGGATCGGCCGGGTGAAGGTGAGCCGCGGGTCGTTCCAGCGCATGTTGCGCGCCGAGCGCAGGCCGGCGACGACCTTCGCGAGCACGCCGGCGAGGACGGTCGGTGCGGCGCCGCCGGCCAGGTGCCGCCGCACGACAAGATGGCCGTCTGCGGTCTCCAGCTCTTCCACGGGTACGCCCTGAGCACGCGCGAACCCCTCACGGGCCCGCGCCGGCGCCGTGGTCCGCGGACCCTTCACGGTGTGCGTGTGGTCGTCCTCGCGGGCCGCGACCTCGCCGACGACCGCGATGAGCCGGCGCGGTGTCGCGTACACGCGGACGTCGCCGTGGGCGAGGCGGGTCCCGGCGAGCTGACCGGTGAGCTCGCGGCGCACCTGCTCGCGGGCAGCGCGGGCCTCGGCGGGCGGCATCTCCTCGGTGCCGATCTCCACGACCAGCGTCCGCGGGCGACTCCCGCTCCCGGCGAGAGCCGGGGGCCCGGCGGGCCCGGCCGCCTCGGGTAGGGGGCCGGCGACGCCCAGCGGGTGACCGAGCTCCTCCCGGCGGGCCGCCCAGAGCCGGGCGACGTCGCCGGCGAGCCGGCGCATCCTGGCGAACTCGGCGGCCCGGTCGGCGGTGGAGACGGCGCCGCGCGCGTCGAGCACGTTGAACGCCTGCGAGCACTTGAGGACGTAGGTGTGCGCGGGCACGGGCAGGCCCGCGTCGACGAGACGCCGCGCCTCGGTCGCGTACAGCTCGAGCAACCGCCGGTGGACGGCCACGTCCGCGTCGTCGAGGTAGTAGCGCGACATCTCGTACTCGGACTGGCCGAAGAGCTCGCCGTAGCCGATGCCGGGCGCGTACTCCACGTCCTTGACGTGGGTGGCGCCCTGCAACGCCATGAGGATGCGTTCGACGCCGTAGGTGATCTCGACCGAGACCGGTTCGAGGTCGAGCCCGCCGGCCTGCTGGAAGTAGGTGAACTGGGTGATCTCCAGCCCGTCGAGCCAGACCTCCCAGCCCAGCCCCCACGCGCCGAGGGCGGGCGACGCCCAGTTGTCCTCGACGAACCGCACGTCGTGCGCGGCCACGTCGATGCCGAGCGCGGTGAGACTGCCCAGATAGAGCTCCTGCGGATTGCCGGGGTCCGGCTTGAGGATCACCTGCAGCTGGGTGTGCGTCTGCAACCGGTTCGGGTTCTCGCCGTAGCGCGAGTCGTCGGGCCGCACCGAGGGCTCGGGATAGACCACCCGCCACGGCTCCGGCCCCAGCACCCGCAGGAACGTGGCGGGGTTGAGGGTGCCGGCACCCACCTCGGTGTTCATCGGCTGGACGACCAGGCAACCCTGATCGCTCCAGTACGCGGCCAGCCGGGCCAGCGCCTCCTGCATGGTGAGCATGGGCTCGAAGTCTAGCGATCAGGGCGCCGGCCAACCCGGGCTCAACCGCAGGTGATGTCCTTCGCGAGGACCACGGCGGCCACGACCCGGCCGTCCTTCACCCGGAACGAGTAGCGCCGGTCCGGCTGGGCCTCGGAGGCCGCCACCTCGTAGGTGCTGCCCTCGGTGGGCTTGCGCAGTCCACGGTCGCGGTAGGCCGAGGTCATCGCCGCTTCGTCCGATCCGAGGCCGATGCCCTCGGGCGTGTGGACCTCCGGAGGCGCCGCGATCCGCGCGAGCCGGCCGTCCTTGCCGAACGCGACCCCGCCGGCCGCCTCGATCCTGGTGGACTGCCGCAGCAGGACGCGGGCGACATCGAGCAGCGCGTCGGCGGCGACACGACTGGCCGCCTTGCGTTCCTCGAACCGTTCCACGATTTGGGCGGTATCCGAGGCCTCGGCGGTCACCCGGCGGAGTTCCTTGTTGGCCAGGTCCGCCTTGCGCTTCGCGTCGTCGGCGTTCTTCCGCGCCTGCTCGAGCGCCCGCAGCAACTCGGGGTCCGGCTCCGGGCCGCCTCGCAGGGAGTACCACTCGCAGCCCATCGGATAGCCGACCGGCGCCGTGCCGATCTCCCCGGTGGCGACGGCCTCGGCGCGCGTCATGCCGAGTCGCAGGCGCCCGTACCCGGCGGGTTCCAGCGTGCCGACGCTGCGGCCGGCCCGAGGGCCGTCCTCGCCGGTGCCCCACGTGGCGTAGGCGGCCGCCCCTCCGGCGGCGGTGAGCCCCGCGACGATGACCGCCGAGACGACGGCCGCGCGGCGGCGCGGCGGCCGGCGAGCCGGTCCGGGTGTCGGAGCTGGTGGTGAGGTGTCCCGCGCGGCGGGAGTAGTGGCATTGTCCCCGTTGTTCATGGCCGCGCAGGCTAGCGAGGTCGGGCCCGAACCGCCGGTGGCGGGCCGCGAAATGTGATCTTCGCGGCAGGGATCGATGTCTGACAAAGTGATCAGCTGGGTATCAGGACGCCCATGTCGGAGCTGCTTACGGGTGACCTCTACCGCTTTCAGGACCTGCTGACCCCTGAGGACGCCGAGGTGGTGACGCGCGTCCGCGCCTTCCTCGAAGCCGAGGTGGTCCCGGTCGCCAACGACCACTGGGCCCGGGCCGAGTTCCCGTTCCCCCTCGTCAAGGGCTTCGCCGACCTGGGCATCGCCGGGGCGAAGCACTCCAACCTGCTCTCCGGCTGGATCGCGCTGGAGATGGCCCACGCGGACGCCTCGATGGCCACGTTCTTCGGGGTGCATTCGGGCCTGGCGATGGGCAGCATCGAGACCTGCGGCTCGCCCGAGCAGCGGGAACGGTGGCTGCCGGCGATGCGCACCTTCGACAAGATCGGCGCGTTCGCGCTCACCGAGCCGACCGGAGGCTCCGATGTGGCCGCCGGCCTGCGCACCACGGCCCGCCGGGACGGCGACCGCTGGATCCTCAACGGCGGCAAGCGGTGGATCGGCAACGCGACCTTCGCCGACCTCATCGTGGTGTGGGCCCGTGACCTGGCGGACGATCAGGTCAAGGGCTTCGTGGTGCACCAGGACAATCCGGGGTACGCGGCGACGAAGATCGAGAACAAGATCGCGCTGCGGACCGTGCAGAACGCGGACATCACGCTGACCGAGTGCGAGGTGCCGGAGGCCGACCGCCTGCAGAACGCCCGCTCCTTCAAGGACACCGCCAAGATTCTGCGGCAGACCCGCAGCGGGGTGGCGTGGGAGGCCGTCGGCGTGATGCTGGCGGCGTACGAGATCGCGTTGAACTACGCCAAGGAGCGCGAGCAGTTCGGCCGGCCGATCGGCGCGTTCCAGCTCGTCCAGGATCTGCTGGTGCGCATGCTGGGCAACGTGACCGGCGCGATGGGCATGTGCGTGCGCCTCGCCCAGTTGCAGGACGCGGGCGAGTTCCGCGACGAGCACTCGGCGCTGGCGAAGGCGTACACGACGACGCGGATGCGCGAGGTGGTGGGCTGGGCCCGCGAGTTGCTGGCCGGCAACGGCATCGTGCTCGATTACGACATCGGCCGATTCGTCGCGGACGCCGAGGCGCTGTATTCCTACGAGGGCACCCGCGAGATCAACACGCTGATCGTCGGGCGGGCGGTGACGGGGCTGAGCGCGTTCGTCTGAGCCTTCGCCTGAGAGAAAAGAGAGAGCGGACGACGGGATTCGAACCCGCGACCCTCACCTTGGCAAGGTGATGCGCTACCAGCTGCGCTACGTCCGCGACGGGGAGAACTTTAGCAGTCCGGCTGGATCCAGTCGAAAGTGCGCTCGACGGCGCGCCGCCAGTTCGCGTACTCGGTGTCGCGCCGCCGGGGGTCCATGGCCGGGACCCATTGCCCCGCGCGGTGCCAGTTGCGGCGCAGGTCCTCGAGGTCGGGCCAGTGACCCACCGCCAGGCCCGCCGCGTACGCCGCGCCGAGCGACACCGTCTCGGAGGCGAGCGGGCGCACCACCGGCACGTCCAGGACGTCCGCGATGTACTGCATGAGCAGGTTGTCCGCCGTCATCCCGCCGTCGACCTTCAGCGTCTTCAGCGTCAGGCCCGAGTCGGCGTTCATCGCGTCCACCACCTCGCGGGTCTGCCAGGCCGTCGCCTCCAGCACGGCCCGGGCCAGGTGGCCCTTGGTGATGTACGACGTCAGCCCGACGATCACCCCGCGGGCCTCCGAGCGCCAGTGCGGCGCGTACAGGCCGGAGAACGCCGGGACGATGTAGCAGCCGCCGTTGTCGGCGACCGTCCGCGCCAGCGTCTCGATCTCCGGTGCCGTGGCGATCAGCTCGAGCTGGTCGCGGAACCACTGCACCAGCGAACCGGTGATCGCGATCGAGCCCTCGAGCGCGAAGTGGGCCGGCTCGCCGCCGATCTGGTACGCGACCGTGCTGAGCAGCCCGTTGTCCGAGCGGACGAGCTCCGTGCCGGTGTTCAACAGCAGGAAGCTGCCGGTGCCGTACGTGCACTTCGCCTCGCCGGGCGTGAAGCACGTCTGCCCGAACAGCGCCGCCTGCTGGTCGCCGAGCGCCGCCCCGATCCGTACCCCCGGAAAGGCCGCCGTCGCCGTCCCGAAGACCGCCACCGACGGCCGGACCTCGGGCAGCATTTCCCGGGGGATGCCGAAGAAGTGCAGCGCCTCGGGCGACCAGTCGAGGGTATGCACGTCGAGCAGGTTGGTGCGGCTCGCGTTGGTCACGTCCGTGACGTGCAGCCCGCCGGTCAGGTTCCAGATCAGCCAGGTCTCCATCGTGCCGAACAGGATCTCGCCGCGTTCGGCCCGTTTCTGCAGGCCCGGCGTGTGGTCGAGCATCCAGCGCAGCCGGGGCCCGGAGAAGTAGGTCGCCAGCGGTAGCGCCGACTGCCGCTGCACCTGCTCGGCGCCCGGCTCGGTGAGCAGCCGGTTCACCAGCGAGTCGGTGCGGGTGTCCTGCCAGACCAGCGCTCGGCCGATCGGCGCGCCCGTACGCCGGTCCCAGAGCACCGTCGTCTCCCGCTGGTTGGCGATGCCGACCGCGGCGACCTGGTCCAGGGTGATTCCGGCGCGGCTCAGCGCGAGCGGCGCCAGGCGTTCCACGTTGCGCCAGATCTCGGCGGCGTCGTGCTCCACCCAGCCGGGCTTCGGAAAGAACTGCTTGTGCTCCTGCTGGGCGAGGGACACGAGCTGACCGCGCCGATCGAACACGATGCACCGCGTCGACGTGGTTCCCTGGTCGATCGCGACCACGAAGCGTTCGGCCATCAGATGCTCCCTGCTGCTCAGTGCCGGGCGGCTCCCAGGTCACGGGAGACCGCCCGGGCGGCGTCCCGGACATAGCCGACCAACCTCGCCCGCGGCCGGTATCTGCTGTCGCAGACCCGCTCGACCAGCCCGGAGACGCCGATGGCGCCGACGACCAGGCCGCCGTACCCCCGGATCGGCGCCGCGACGGCCGCCTCGCCGACGGTGTACTCCTCGATCTCGGCGGCCCACCCCGCCTCGCGCACCTTGTCGAGCTCCGCGGCGAGCTCCTTCGACGCCACGACCGTGCGGTGCGTGAACGGCTCGGGCGACGCCGGTGGGCGGGCCGCCCGGTACGCCAGCAGCACCTTGCCGAGCGCGGTCGCGTGCAGCGGCAGGAGCGAGCCGATGTCCAGGGTCTGGAAGGTGTCGTCGGGACGGAAGACGTGGTGCACGACCAGCACGCGTCCTTCCAGGACCGTGCCGATCCGGACGGCCTCGCCGGAGCGCGCCGCCAGCGGGTCCGCCCAGTTGATCGAACGGGACCGCAGCTCGTTGATGTCCAGATAGCTCGTGCCCAGGTGCAGCAGCGCGGCACCGAGCTGGTAGTGGCCCGAGGCCCGGTCCTGCTCCACGAAGCCGACGTGCTGCAGCGTGCGCAGAATACCGTGCACCGTGCCCTTGGCCAGGTCGAGCGAGCGGGAGATCTCGGCGAGCCCGAGCCGCCCCGAGCCGCCGGCCAGCATCCGCAGGATCGCGGCCGCTCGCTCGATCGACTGGACCGTTCCGGGCACGTGAACGACTCTATGCCACGAGGTAACACCAGCCCACCGGTTCCCGTTCGACAATGTCGAACGGCGTTCATTGCCCGACTGTGACGCCGTTCATAGCTTCTTCCCATGGCAGCCCGATTGAAAGTCCCGGGCCTCGCGGGCGAACTGGCCGCGGAATTCGCCGGGACAATGATCCTCATCCTCTTCGGTGTCGGTGTCGTCGCGCAGGTCGCTGGCGGCGGTATCGGCGACCACGACAGCATCGCCTGGGCCTGGGGGCTGGGCGTGATGCTCGGCGTCTACGTCGCCGGACGCATCAGCGGCGCCCACCTCAATCCCGCGGTCACCATCGCGCTCGCCGCCTTCAAGGGCTTCGAGTGGCGCAAGGTGGCGCCCTATATCGGCGCACAGTTCCTCGGCGCGTTCGTCGCCGCGCTGCTGGTGCGCTGGAACTACACCGAGGTCCTGCACCAGGCGGACCCCGAACTGACCATCAAGACCCAGGGCGTTTTCTCCACCCTGCCGGGAAATGGGACACTTCCGGTCGGCGAGTGGGGCGCGTTCCGGGACCAGATCATCGGCACGGCGATCCTGTTGTTCCTGATTCTGGCCATCACCGACGCGGCCGGCACCCCGCCGGCGGCGAACCTCGCACCGTTCATCATCGGCCTGCTGGTGGTCGCCATCGGCATGGCCTGGGGCACCAACGCCGGCTACGCCATCAACCCCGCCCGTGACTTCGGCCCGCGCCTGGCGAGCTTCTTCACCGGGTACGGCGGGGCGTTCCGCGACCAGACCGGCTACCTGTATTTCTGGATACCGATCGTGGCACCGATTCTGGGCGGTCTGCTCGGCGCAGGACTCTACAAGGCGCTGATCGGACGGTTCCTGCCCAAGGAAGACGCCCCCGAACCGGGCCGCCTACCCGACACCCCCGAGACCGTGGAGGCACGACGTGGCTGACTTCGTCGGCGCAGTGGACCAGGGCACCACCAGTACGCGTTTCATGATCTTCGATCATGGCGGCAACGAGATTGCCCGCCACCAGCTGGAGCACGAGCAGATCCTGCCGCAGGCCGGCTGGGTCGAGCACAACCCGAACGAGATCTGGGACCGTACGGCCTCGGTGATCCGCACGGCGATGCAGAACGCGAACCTGCAGGCCAGCGACCTGGCCGCGCTGGGCGTCACCAACCAGCGCGAGACGACGGTCGTGTGGGACCGGCGCACCGGCCGGCCCCTCTACAACGCGATCGTCTGGCAGGACACCCGCACCGACCGGATCGCCTCCGCGCTGGACCGCGACGGGCGCGGCGACGTCATCCGGCGCAAGGCCGGCCTGCCACCCGCCACGTACTTCTCCGGCGGCAAGATCCAGTGGATCCTGGAGAACGTCGGCGGAGTCCGGGAGGCGGCCGAACGCGGCGACGCCATCTTCGGCAACACCGACAGTTGGCTGCTGTGGCATCTGACCGGCGGCGTTGACGGCGGCAACCACGTCACCGACGTGACCAACGCCAGCCGCACCATGCTGATGAACCTCGAAACTCTCGACTGGGACGACGAGCTGCTCGGGTTCTTCAACATCCCCCGGCAGATGCTGCCGGAGATCCGGCCCTCGTCGGACCCGAACACCTACGGCGTCGCCCGCTTCCCGGGCTCGCTGGGCGGGGAGGTGCCGCTCACCGGCGACCTCGGCGACCAGCAGGCCGCCACGGTCGGGCAGGTCTGCTTCAACGTCGGCGAGGCCAAGAACACCTACGGTACGGGCAACTTCATGCTGCTCAACACCGGCAACGAGCTCGTACGCTCGGAGAACGGCCTGCTGACCACGGTCTGCTACAAGTTCGGCGACGCCGCACCGGTCTACGCCCTGGAGGGCTCGATCGCGGTCACGGGATCGGCCGTGCAGTGGCTGCGCGACCAGCTGCACGTCATCAACTCGGCGGCGGAGAGCGAGACGCTGGCCGCCTCGGTCCCGGACACCGGCGGCGTCTACTTCGTCCCGGCGTTCTCGGGCCTGTTCGCGCCGTACTGGCGTTCCGACGCCCGCGGCGCGATCGTGGGGCTCTCCCGCTTCAACACCGACGCGCACCTGGCCCGGGCCACCCTCGAGTCCATCTGCTACCAGACCCGCGACGTGGTCGAGGCGATGGCGCAGGACTCCGGCGTGACCCTGGACGTGCTCAAGGTCGACGGCGGCATCACCGTCAACAACCTGTGCATGCAGATCCAGGCCGACGTCCTCGGCGTCGCGGTGAGCCGGCCCGTGGTGGCCGAGACCACCGCGCTCGGCGCCGCGTACGCGGCCGGTCTCGCGGTCGGCTTCTGGAAGTCGACCGACGAGCTGCGCGAGAACTGGAACGAATCACAGCGCTGGCAGCCGGAGTGGTCCGCGGATCAACGCGAGCACGGATACGGCCGCTGGAAGAAGGCCGTCCAGCGCACTCTCGATTGGGTAGACATTGACTGACAACACAGCTCTTTCCCCCGCCGGTCGTGAGGCGGCCCTGACCGCCATGGCCGAGGGCGAGCTGGACGTGCTGGTCGTGGGTGGCGGCGTGACGGGCGCGGGTTGCGCCCTGGACGCCGCCACCCGCGGCCTGTCCGTCGGGCTCGTCGAGGCGCGCGACTTCGCGTCGGGCACCTCCAGCCGCTCGAGCAAGCTCATCCACGGCGGCCTGCGCTACCTGGAGATGCTCGACTTCGCGCTGGTCCGCGAGGCGCTGCGGGAACGCGGCCTGATCCTGCAACGCCTCGCGCCGCACCTGGCCCGCCCGGTGCCGTTCCTCTACCCGCTGCAGCACCGGGTCTGGGAGCGGCTGTACGCGGGCACCGGCGTACAGCTCTACGACCTGATGGCCACCACCAGCGGCGGCCTGCCCCGGCACCGCAACCTGTCGCGCCGCGGCGCGCTGCGGGCCGCCCCGGCCCTGAAGAAGGACTCCCTGGTCGGTGCGCTGCAGTATTACGACGCCCAGATCGACGACGCCCGGCACACCATGTTCCTGGCCCGCACGGCGGCGTCGTACGGCGCCCACGTCGCCTCCCGCGCGGAGGTGGTGGGCTTCCTGCGCGAGGGCGAGCGCGTCACCGGCGTCCGCGTGCACGACCTCGAACACGACCGCACCTTCGAGGTCCGCGCCCAGCAGGTCGTCAACGCGACCGGGGTGTGGACGGACGACACCCAGGCGCTGGTCGGCGAGCGCGGCCAGTTCCACGTCCGCGCGAGCAAGGGCATCCACCTGGTGGTGCCGCGCGACCGGATCCAGTCGTCCACGGGCCTGATCACGCGTACGCCGAGCAGCGTGCTCTTCGTCATCCCGTGGGGCCGGCACTGGATCATCGGCACCACGGACACCGACTGGGCCCTGGACAAATCGCACCCGGCGGCGTCCAGCACCGACATCGACTACCTGCTGAGTCAGGTCAACGAGGTGCTGGCGACCCCGCTGGACCGCACCGACGTCCAGGGCGTCTACGCCGGCCTGCGGCCGCTGCTGTCCGGCGAGTCGGAGTCGACCTCGAAGCTGTCCCGCGAACACACGGTCGCCAGCCCGGTGCCCGGGCTCGTGGTGGTGGCGGGCGGCAAGTACACGACCTACCGCGTGATGGCCAAGGACGCGATCGACGCGGCCGTGCACGGCCTCGGCCGCTCGGTGCCGAAGTCGTGCACGGAACGCGTGCCCCTGCTCGGCGCCGAGGGCTACACGGCGCTGTGGAACCGCCGCCGGGTGCTCGCCGAGGAGTCGGGCCTGCACGTGGCCCGCGTCGAACACCTCCTGAAGCGGTACGGCTCCCTGGTGCACGAACTCCTCGACCTGATCCGCGAGGACCCGTCGCTGGGCCGCCCCCTGGACGGCGCCGACGACCATCTGCGTGCGGAGATCACGTACGCGGCCGGCCACGAGGGCGCCCGGCACCTGGAGGACGTGCTCACCCGCCGTACCCGAATCTCGATCGAGACCTTCGACCGCGGGGTGACCGCGGCGCCGATGGCCGCGGAGCTGATGGGCGACGTGCTCGACTGGACGAAGGAGCAGCGGGAACGCGAGGTCGAGAACTACCGCCTGCGGGTGGAGGCGGAGCGGGCCTCGCAGGAACAGCCCGACGACGAGACGGCGGACGCCGCCCGCCTCGGCGCTCCCGACGTCGTTCCGTTGCAGCTGCAATGACCCGCCGGGGCCGGCCGGGAGATTCCCTCCCGGCCGGCCGGGAAACGCCGCCTACTGTGGCCTGCGATGCTCCCGGAACAGTCGTAGCAGGTCCAAGATCGTTAGAGTGACGAGAACCGCAAGCGGAGCGACGAAGCAGACGTGCAAGCCGATTGCCGTAGCGGTCGGGAAGGGCACTCCGTTCTCGTCCTTGAGGCCTCCCCGAACCGTTTCGACGATCGCAATTGTCTCGGTGATGGCAAGGAAAACGATGAACAGCCACATCAGCGGACGAGAGACCCATCGAATCACCGTCCTGCGGTTGGCGCGGCCACGGGCCTTACGGAGGTCCGCGATGGTGGTCGCCGCCGGAACACCGGGGAGTCGTGGATCCCGGGGCTGCGCGATCCACCGCA
Source organism: Actinoplanes sp. NPDC051346 (assembly GCF_040682215.1). NCBI lineage: Bacteria > Bacillati > Actinomycetota > Actinomycetes > Micromonosporales > Micromonosporaceae > Actinoplanes > Actinoplanes sp. NPDC051346. The sequence goes on from NZ_JBFBAJ010000009.1 coordinate 52,798, forward strand.
TGAACGCCGGATGATCGGCGGGCACGAGGCCGGACCGCACCTCGCCGTACCACGTCCGCCGCATCCCCTCGCAATATCCCGCGAGGTACGCTGGTGACGGCCAGAAATCCCCGTTCGTGCATCCGTCCGGTGCCGCGTATCCGCCCAGGGACCGCGCGAGAGCCGGTAACCATGGCGCCGGCTGCTGACCCGAGGCCCACTGCGCGCGCCATGGTCCGAGCCAACGCACCACGTCGAACTGGCAGGACACCAGGCCGTCCACCGCGATCATGGGCAGTGAGGTCATGGCCTCGGCACCGTCGCGTTCGCCGGCGTTCGCCTCGGCGCGAGGCTCGTGAGCAACCGGGTCGTGCGGCACGGTGGTCCGGGCGGCGCTCCTCGACGCGGCGGAGTGCGTTGGTGTCGCTGATCGATCGCTCGAGGCCGCAGAGCTCACGAATGTCGCCGCCGGCGCTTCGATGGTGGGCTTGATGCCCTTCGCCACATCGATGGCAGCCTGCACTGCCGCACTGAGGCGCTCGGCGTTCGCGTTCGCCTTGTAGGGATACGAGATGGACGCGACGTCGTCCATCGGAGGAAGGCCGGCGTGCGCGCCGAACCGTGAAACGGGTGCGGGTCCGACTCCCTCGAGCAGGACCTGGAAGAACCCGTGATGGAGTCGGGTGGCCGGCCGGCCCGCGACGCCGACAAGACGACCGACGTCGAACCGCCGCTCGCTCTTGTGTGCCTGACCGACGCCGTCCTTGCCGACCACCACCCACCGCCCGTCGAAGGAGGCGTACCCCATCACCCCTTGCAGACGAAGGACCTCCGACTGCCGCGAGAGCGGTGGGGGCTGCTCGGCAGGCGCCGGGTCGGGCGGTGGGAGTGGTGGGGCCACCGGTGCGTATGCCCGCGTCGGCGCGTCGGCCACCACCAAGGTCCCCTCGCCCATGCCGAGCTTGCGCGGCCGTTGCGGCGAGGGGCCGCTGACGATCCGGTCGTATACGTATTCGTACAGCTCGTCCACGGTCACTCGACCGTCGCGGTTGAGGTCCGCAGCGCCGGAGGACAGGCCCGCGATGAGCGCCTCGGTGAAGTACGAGGGTCGGACCTCGGTGGAGTCGGCGTCCTCCAGACTGATCTCCGTCTCCCCGGAGGCGGTCAGGACCGCCAGGCGGCGACCCTGCGAGACTCCGCTCACGAGGGACTCGACATTCACGGCACCGCTCGAACGGGGTCTCATGCCTTCGATGAACGCCCCACTGAAACAGCAGTCGATCAGCATCAGCGTCGACTTCGACCGGCTCGCATCAAGGCGCTCCGTGACCCAGTCGCCAGCCACCGCGGTGGAGCTCAGATACTCCTTTTCCGTATCCGCAAAGGCGAAGTGGAGTCGCCCGCGGGCATCCTGGATTCCGTGGCAGGACAGATAGAGGACATTGATGCCATCGGTGGTCCTGGCCCGCGCCAAGAAGCCCTCGATCGCCCGCTGAGCGGTTCGACTCGTGCAGTCCAGCTCGGCGCTGACCGTGTAGCCACAGGTCCCTGAGCGGCTCAGCACCCCCGCCAGTTCCTCGACATCGCGTCGCGGCGACCGCAACGGCGCCAGCGTGGGATCGGCGAAGGTGGTGCACCCGAGAAGCAGCGCCCGCCGCGAGGAGGCGCCGCTCATTGCGTCTCATCGAGCCGTCGCAGATAGGCGGCCACCATATCGTCTCGTTGGGCCTTGGTGACGTGTCCCCTGAACCGCTGACCGTCGATCTCCATCTCGATGTCGTCGGGCTGACGGCTGAGCCACGAGGCAACCACGCCCATCATGGCTTCCAGGACTGTCGGAGCCAACGTCACCATCAGCGCCCCGACGGCGAGCATCTCCCCCGATTTGGCGCCCGCGGGAGCCGATCCCGCAACCGCCGGCCTCGCATCGTCGACGTCCGCGGCAAGGATCGAGGTGCGGAGGGAACGCACACATTCCTGGATCTGCTCGGCGTCAAGGTCGGCACCGAGAACCCGGACGTCGAGTGTCAACGTTTCCATGTCACACCATTTCGGTTGGGCAGCATCAGCATGGAACACAAGAACACTAACGACCCCGCGACCGTGAAGCGTCACGAATTTGGGTGACCACGGCGTTCGGTGGTGGCGATACCAAGATTGGCAAGATTCTGCTCAGACGTGGATACGCTCAGCCGCCCGCCAGCGCGGCGCAGATCCGGGGCAGCGCGGTGCCGATGGGTTCCCGGATCACCGCGGTGGCCAGGTCGTCGTACGGCGTCGGATCCCGGTTGACGATCACCAGGCGGTTGCCGCCGTTGACGGCCACCGCGCACAGCGAAGCCACCGGCTCCACCAGCAGGGAGCTGCCGACGACCAGCATGAGCTCGCTGTGCGAGGCGATCCGTTCGGCCAGGCCCACGGTGGCCGGGTCCAGGTGCTCGCCGAACATGACGACGCCGAGCTTCAGGATGCCGCCGCAGTCCGCGCACCGACGATCTTCGTCGCCCTCGTCGATGCTGGTGGGGGTCCGGGCGCCGCATCCGGTGCAGACGGTCTCGCGGATCGAGCCGTGCAGTTCGAGCACCTTGCGGGGGCTGGACCCGGCACGCTGATGCAGGCCGTCGACGTTCTGGGTGAGGACGCGCACGGCGAACCCGCCCCGCTCCAGGTCGGCGAGCGCGCGATGCGCCCCGTTGGGCCGGGCGCTGAAGGCGGGATGGCCCCGGTACGTACGCCAGAAGGTGGCGCGCACCTCGGGATCGACCATGAAGGACCCGTAGGTGAAGGCTTCGATCAGCGTGGGGTCGCGCGTCCAGACGCCGGACGGGCCCCGGTAGTCGGGGATGCCGGAATCCGTCGAGATTCCGGCCCCGGTCAGCACCGCCACCCGCGTGACGCCGTCCATCCAGCTCGTGGTCATGGTCGCCGAGCGTAGAAGCCGGCGCCGCTCCCGGCGACCGCGTTACCGCCGCGACCTGCCGCCGGAACAGCCGGGGGCGCGCCGCCGGCGGGCGGCGCTCCCCCGGGTCCGGTCGTCAGCCGTTGAGGCCGCAGGGGGCGAAGCGTTCGAGGCCCTCCGGCTTGGCCGCGTGTCGGCCGATCGCCGTCTCGATGCGGTTGAGCGCCGCGACGCGCTTGTCCTCCAGCGGGCCGAGAATGGCGTTGCGGATGAAGTTGGGGCCGCCCTGTCCGACGCTGGTCGCCAGGCGCTTGTTCGCCTCGGCGATCTGGGTGTCGAGCTGCGCCAGGTTGCGGGCCACCTCGTCGCGGGCCGGCGCCGGGATGGACGGCAGCCCACTCACCGCCGGGCACTTGACGGTGGGCGCGGCACCGGAACCCGCGCCTGCCTCGGGCGGGGCGGTCCTGACGGCGGTCGGCTCCGGTGCGGCGACGGCGCCGCCGCCGCCGCCGTTCAGGGTGCAGGTCGCGAGCGCCTGGACGTCGAGGGTCGGCTTCGGGGCGGTGCGGCCGATCGCGGTGGCCATCCGGTTGATGGCGGCGACGCGCTTGTCCTTCAGCGGGCCGAGGATCGCGTTCTGGACGAAGTTCGGGCCGCCCTGGCCCACGGTCGACGCCAGCCGCGCGTTCGCCTCGGAGATCTGCGTGTTGAGCTGCGCCAGGTTGCGTTCGATCTCGGCCCGGGCGGTGGCGGGGACGGCGCCGAGCTTGCCCGCGACCGCGGGACAGTTCACCGTGCGTGCGCTGCCCGCGGCGGGCTTGTCGCCGGCCGTGGCCACACCGAGGCCGGCGCCCGTGAGCGCCACGGCGACGGCGACGACGCCGGCGACCTGCCAGCGACGGGCGGAACTACGGGAGAATTGCATCTTCGCCTGAGCCTTCCTGTCAGAGGACCTCGGCGAGCAGTACGGGAGCGCTCCCAGCGCGGATCAGGCTCCGGCGGAGCCTAAGGAAGACTTAATGATCGCGCCGTTGCGGGCCAGCTCCGCGAGAACCTCCGGGGGTACCCCCACCACGTCCGCGAACACCGCGCCCCGCACCTTGCGGCTGAGGGTGACCGAGTCCACCTCGGCGCCGGAGCGCAGGTCGTACGCGGCCACTCTCCCGTAGATCGACGTGACGACCAACAGGTCCGTGCCCGGCAGCCGGGCCAGGCTCGTGACCATCGGCACGTCCTCGATCACGAAGCGGGTCCGGATCGGATCGGACATCTCGAGGACGTGCACGTGACGGTCGTCCGTCACCACGGCCACCACGGTCGTCGCCGCGTCGATCGCGCAACGCCCCCGGCTGCTGAACGGATAGTCCTGGAGGTAGCCCGTGGCAAGGCCCGGTGGGAGGTGGACCTCGCGGTGCGTCCCCCGCACCATGTCGACCAGCGACACGATCAGGTTCTCCGCCGCGGACCGGACGACGGCGAGGCCTCCGGGCCGGAACCAGAAGATCTCCACGCCGCCCTCGTGGTCCCGCAGGTCGTCGAGGGCGACGGCCTCGGACCGCACCGCACCGCCGTCGGTCATCGTGAAAGCGACGAGCGAACGCGCCAGCGGTTCCGACGATGACGGGTCCGCGCTCACCAGCCCCACCACCCGGCCCGCCCCGTCGGAGCGGATCGCGACGATTCTGGCGCCGGGGACGCGCACCTCGGCGAACGGGGTCAGGTCCGACGCGTCCATCACCGTGACGAGGGTGCCTCCTTCCGAATAGGACCGGATGATGATCACGGGACGCTCGCCGAGCAGCGCCCCGCTCGCCCAGCCACCGTGCGGCAGGTGGAGGGTGCGCGTCTGTCCGGTGCGATGATCGACGACGAGGCATTGTTTTCCCTCGTCGTCGTACGCGTAGGTGGTGACGACCAGCCGGCCGTCCGGAAGGAACGAGATCTCGTCGTCGAGCGCCTCGGCCTCGAGCAGAGTTGTCGGTCGTTCGCCGACGGTCCAGCGCGAGATCGTGTTCTCCCGGTCGATGAGGAAGGCCTCGCCGGCGGCGCTCGCGTCGACGCGGACGGCGGCGCACCGCTCGAAGCCCAGATAGTCCGCGTCGGTGAGGTCCGCCCCGGTCAGATCCGCGTCGACCAGCACCGCGTCCTCCAGGTCCGCACGGCGCAGGCGGGCACCGCGCAGCGAGGCACCGGTCAGGTCCATGCCGGCGCCGAACTGGTCGATCTCCGCGCCGTCGAGGACCGCGCCGTCCAGGCGGGCGCCGCGCAGCGCGGTGCGGTCGACCGCGCCGATGATCGCGACCAGGTCGGCGCCCATCCGGCCGGCGTCGTCGGGTGCGAGGTGGCACGTGTCCTCCAGCGCCCGGACGAGCGTCGGGAGCGCGCCGGGAACGAGCATGGGGATCAACAGACCGACGAACGTGTTGTCGAGCGCCAAGGAGCGGAAGCTCGCCACCACCACCTCCAGCGGCTCGGCCCTCCATCCTCCGGCGGACCGCCGCCGCGCCGCGGTCGTGGCGGGCAGGTCGGACCACGAGAAGGCCGCGGGTTCCGAAGGCTCGACCGACCCGACGAGGGCGAGGAAGTCGCCGTCCATGACGCCGAGCTCCGCCGCGATCTTGTACGCCGCGAAGAACTCGAGCAGCGACCGGTGCGCCGGCGTGTAGTTGCCCTCGGCGTCGCGGACCAGCATGGTCTGGCCCATCATGTCGTAGTGCCAGTGGTCGAGGTCGCGCTGCTCCCGCACGACGTCGGAGAAGCAGGCCCTGATCCGGTCCGGGATCTCGCGGTAGTTGATGGTCATCGTGGACTCGGCCAGCATGTGCCACGACAGTTCGCACAGGAAGTAGACCTTGTCCGCCAGCGACGTGAAGGTGCGCTCCGCCCGGATGTCGGCCTCGATCTTGCCCTGCACCGCGTACAGGTAGACGCGGGAGATGTCCACCTTGGCGCCCCGCGCGATGGCCGGGAGCGCGTCGAGGACGAGCTCCGACATCACCGGCCGGCGCATCAGGTCCATCAGCTCGCCGTGGCCGAGGACGAGGTCGCGGGTCCGCTCGTCGGTGAGCCGGGACAGCAGGGTGTCGATCTGCGCGTCCTCGAACGGTCGCAGCTCGACGACCTCGAACTGCGGCGGCTCACCGCTGAGGGCCGAGGTCGAGGCGGCGAGCCGGGCACCGAGCACGTCGCGGCCCTGCTGCGCCTCCGGGAAGTGCTCCGTGCGGCAGGTCAGCAACACCTTCGAACCGGGTACGACCGCGCGCGCCAGCTCCCAGAAGTTGTTGATCATCGCCTGCTTGTCGACCCGGGCGGCCATCTCGTCGAAGCCGTCGAAGATGAGCAGCAGGCGCCCGAGCCGGTTGAGCGTCTCGAACACGCGGTAGTGGTCGGGAAGGATCTCGTGCTTGCGGAAGAAGAACTCGGAGAAGAGCGACTCCACCGTCACCGCCTTGGCGTAATCGCGCAGCGGAACGACGAGCGGCAACCGTGGCCGCTTGCGGCCGGCGGCCTTGGCCTCACGCCACCGCAGGGCCAGGGTCCACGCGTAGTGCAGGCAGAACCAGCTCTTGCCCATGCCGAACTCGCCCAGCACGGACAGGTGCTCCTTGGAGTCGTCCTCCAGCCAGCGGCTGACATAGGCGTCCAGGCCCCCGTCCGCCCACCCGTAGACGCTGGTGCCGCCGGTCTTCCCCGATCGCCGGTCGATGTCCTCCTTGGCGCAGGACAAGGGAATGTAGCGCTCGTCGATGTGGCGGGACCGGACCTCCGCCTCGAGCCAGCGCAGGTACGGCTCGAAGTCGGCCCGCTCGTCGATCAGCTCGTCGAGGGTGTAGCAGTAGATCTCCGGCAGGTCGTCATCGACGACCCGCGCCGCCTGGCTGATCCGCTGCGACGCGACGACCCACCCCTCCTTGGCCCGGTGTACGCGGACCAACTCCGCCGCCCGGGTGACGTCCGGGGCGCTCAGCTCTCCGCCGACGCCCAGGACCACGACCCAGTCGTATCCTCGGCGGGCCGGCACCCGTACCCGCCAGACGAACTCGTCGGGGCCGGTCTCCACTTCCTCGGCGATCAGATACTCGACCGCGGCGAACCATTCGCGCAGTTCTCCGGCCAGCGCCGCCGCCGGGGTGTCGTCGCGCACGACATAGCGGACGATCTCCTCCGGCGTGCTCATCCGGTCGATGCGGTCGACGAGCTCGACGAGGGTCTGCTGGACGTCGCCGACCCCCCGCTCCAGCCGGGTCTCGGCGGCGGTGCGGGTCTTGTCGACCAGTTGGTCGAACACCGCCTGGAAACCGGTCAGCTCCAGGGCGAGGTTGTAGTCGATGCGGCCGAGCCCGCCGGTCTCCTCGTTCCATTGCAGGATCTCGTCGACCTCGCGCCGCAGGTGCCGCTGGTCGCCGGTCTCGAAGGACCTGCGGAAGGCGGCGCGGACGTACTCGTTCTGGAAGAGACGGACGACCGGCTCCGGCTTGCCATAGCAGAAGTGCACGATGGCGTACGTGTAGACGCCGTCGAAGTCGGCCGGTGGCCGCTCGGGCGCGAGCCGCAGTTGGTGCAGGACCGCGACGACGCCCTCTCGGCGCTTGAGCCGCTCGGCCACGGGCTTGACCCCGAAGGCGAGGGCCTTGACGAGAACCGAGGTTTCCACTGCCGCCACGTCATCAGTCCGGGGCGAGGATTTTTCCGTCGAGCTTGCGGAAGCCGTCGGAGACCAGCGCGCGCAGCACGTCCGCGTCGATGTCCGCCAGGCGCTTCAGGTAGAGACAGGACCGGCCGGTGCGGTGCGGCCCCAGCTTCGCGAGGAGGTCCTCGTCGAAGCCGGCGGAGAAGTAGACGGTCAGCGTGGTCTTGCGCGGGGAGAGCCCGACCGGTGGCCAGTCGCCCTCCTGGCCGGAGGCGTACCGGTAGTGGTAGCAGCCGAAGCCGACGATGCTGTCACCCCACATCTCGGGGACGGCGTCGGTCGCCTCCGCCATGAGCGCACAGAGCGTCTGTGCGTCGGCCCGCCGTTTCGGATCCGGCACGGCGGCGAGGAAATCCCCGACGCTCGCACCGGTCCGCACGGTCTTCAGTTCTGCCACGTTCGACCCGCCATCCGGCGACTGTAACCCGCCCGTTGTGATCGCCGCCACAGGCGGGGCCCGACATACCGGGCGCTCAGCCGGCGGTGGCGTCGGCCTTGTGGATGGCGTCGACCAGGATGGCCAGGCCTTCCCGCGCCTCGTCCTCGGTCAGGGTCAGCGCCGGGCCCATGCGCAGGACGTTGCCGTAGAGGCCGCCCTTGCCGACGAGCAGACCGCCCCGGCGGCATTCGTCGACGACGCGTACCGTCGCCGCCGGGTCCGGCTCGGTGGTGCCAGGGCGGACGAACTCGACCGCGAGCATCAGGCCGCGGCCACGGATCTCGCCGACGATGCCCGCGTCGCCCGCTCCGGCGCGCAGGCCGTCGAGCAGGATCTTGCCGACGGTTTTCGCCTGGTGCTGCAGGTCGTGCTCCAGCACGTAGTCGAGGACCGCCTTGCCGGCCACTGTGGAGACGGGGTTTCCGCCGAAGGTGGAGAAGCTGGTCGCTGGGACCGCGTTGACGAGCTCGGCCCGGCCGACCACGCCGGCGAGCGCGAAGCCGTTGCCGATGCCCTTGGCGAAGGTGATGAGGTCGGGCTGCACGTCGTGGGCCTGGTAGCCCCAGAAGTGGTCGCCGGTGCGGCCCCAGCCGGTCTGCACCTCGTCGGCGATGAACAGGATGCCGTGGTTGTCGAGCTCCTTCTTCAGCGCGCCGAACAGGCCGTCCGGGGCGTGCACGAAGCCGCCGACCCCCTGGATCGGCTCGGCGATGAGCGCGGCCACGTCGCCGGCGGTGGTGGTGGCGAGCACTTCGCGCAGATCCTCGACGGCCGCGTCGATGTGCTGGTCGTCGGAAAGCCCCGCCAGCCGCCCGCGCAGGCGGTCGCCGGAGTGCAGCCAGCTCACCGACAGCGGGCTCAGGCCGCTCGCCGACCAGCTGCGGTGCCCGGTGATCGCCATCGCGCCGAACGAGCGGCCGTGGTAGCTGTTGCGGATCGCCAGGATCTGGTTGCTGCGGCGATGGTTGGTGGCGAACAGCAGCGCCGCCTCGTTGGCCTCGGTGCCGGAGGTGGTGAAGAAGACCCGCGCGTCCGGGATGCCGGAGAGTTCGGCGATCTTCTCGGCCAGTTCGACCTGCTGCCGGATCAGGTAGAGCGTGGAGCTGTGCACCAGGCCGGTCGCGAGCTGCCGCTCGACCGCCTCGCGCACCTCCGCCACGTCGTGGCCGAGCATGGTGGTCAGCACACCGCCGAAGAAGTCCAGGTAGGACCTGCCGGCGCTGTCGGTGACGCGGCGTCCGGAGCCGGCGACCAGCTCGATCGCCTCGTCGCCGTAGTACGTCGCTACCCAGGAGGGCATTACGGCCCGGTGCCGGGCGAGCAGATCGTCGGTCATGGGGGTCTCCAAGGGGTCGATTCGTTGGGGTGCGTCTATCGCCAGCCGCGCGGATGAGGACGGCCCCGCACCGCACCGCCGGATCCGGCGTGGGCGGCGGCGGCGAAGATGTCGGCGAGCTCGGCGTGGTCGTCGTGGATCAGGCCGACGGTGATCCGGACGTGGTGGGCACCCAGCGGCGTGACGCCGAAGGGCGCGCCGGGTGCCACGGCGATGCCGTGCGCGGCGAGGGAGAGCATCGCGGCCTGCTCGTCCTCGACGGTCATCCAGAGGTTGATCCCGTCCGCCGCGGTAGCGCTCACGCCGCGTGCCGCGAGCTCGCGGAGCATCGCCTCGCGCCGGCGTGCGTACGTGTCGCGCGCGGCCTCGATCTGCGCCGCCGCCTCCGGCGAGGTCAGCAGGTCCAGAAGCACGGCCTGCAACAGGCGGCTGGACCAACCGGGCCCGAGCAGGCGCCGGTCGGCGACCGCGGTGACCACCTCGGCGGGCCCACCGAGCGCCGCGAGCCGCAGGTCGGGGCCGTGGCTCTTGGAGAAGCCGGCGATGTGCACGGTCCGGTCCGGCAGCCGGGTGCCGAGGCTCACCGGCGGTGCCGCCGCGATGGCGCCGGCGTGGTCGTCCTCGACGATGGTGACCTGCGGATAGGCGGCCAGTTCGGCGGCGAGCTCGGCGACCCGCCGGGCGCTCAGGCCCACCCCGGTCGGGTTGTGGGCCCTCGGCTGCAGGAATACCGCGACCGGGTCGTACGCCGTCAGCGCGGCGCCGAGCGCGTCGGGCAGCATGCCGTGCTCGTCCATCGGCACGCCCACCACCGTGGCGCCGGCGGCGTCGAGCAGGTCGAGCACCGGCGGGAAGGTGGGATTCTCGACGAGCACGTGGTCACCGAAGCGCACCACGGCGGCGATCACCCTGTCCATGGCGTCCAGCGCGCCGTCGACCACGGTCAGCCGCTCGGGCGGGTACGGCCACCGCTGCCGCAGCACCGTCTCCAGCGGCGGCAGCACGGCCGCCTCGAGGTAGCTCGTGGTGAGCCGGGCGTCGCCGATCCGCGCCAGCGAGCCGGCGAGGCTGGGCAGCAGGTCGTAGTCGGGCACCCCGGTGGAGAAGTCACGGGCGACGTTGCCGAGGCCGCTCGCGAGGCGGGCGTACCGAAGCCGTTTGCGCGGCAGCACCGGGACGGCGACGAACGAGCCGGACCGGCCGCGGGTCTGGATCGCCCCGGCCCGGGCCAGGCTGCGCCAGGCCTCGCTCACCGTGGTCGGGCTGACCCCCAGGGTCCGGGCGACGTCGCGCACGGTGGGCAGCCGGGCGCCGGTCGGGAGCTCCCCGGCGCTGACGAGACGGCTGACGGCCGCGGCGATGCCCCGGGCACTGCGGTCGTCGACCGCGTCCGCGATGAGCCCGAGCATGCCGTCTCCAGAACATTTGGTAACACGCGAACCATTGTCCGCCTTGCGCTGTGTCATTAGTGTCCTACGACATGAGCCCCCGATGTCAAGCACAGCACCGGGGAGACGACGGACGGTGAAGTAGATCACCATCTAGGCGTGACACACGACACCGCCGTCGACGGACCTATCGAGAGGGACAGCAGCATGAGCAGGGTGGTTCGAGCCGCCCTCGTCCAGACCACGTGGACGGGCGACAAGGAATCGATGATCAAGGCGCACGAGGAATACGCTCGTCAAGCCGCCGCCCAGGGCGCGAAGGTGATCTGCTTCCAGGAGCTGTTCTACGGCCCCTACTTCTGCCAGGTCCAGGACGCCGCCTACTACGAGTACGCGGAGTCGATCCCCGGCCCCACCACCGAGCGGTTCCAGGCACTGGCCGCCGAGCTCGGCATGGTGATGGTCCTGCCGATGTACGAGCAGGAGCAGGCGGGTGTCCTCTACAACACCGCCGCCGTGGTCGACGCCGACGGCTCGTACCTCGGTAAGTACCGCAAGCACCACATCCCGCAGGTGAACGGCTTCTGGGAGAAGTTCTACTTCCGCCCCGGCAACCTGGGCTTCCCGGTGTTCGACACCGCGGTCGGCAAGGTGGGCGTCTACATCTGCTACGACCGGCACTTCCCCGAGGGCTGGCGCGCGCTCGGCCTCAACGGCGCCGAGATCGTCTTCAACCCGTCGGCGACCAGCCGTGGCCTCTCGTCGTACCTGTGGCAGCTCGAACAGCCCGCGAGCGCCGTGGCCAACGAATACTTCGTCGGCGCGATCAACCGGGTCGGCGTCGAGTCGCTCGGCGACAACGACTTCTACGGCCAGTCCTACTTCGTGGACCCGGAGGGCAAGTTCGTCGGCGAGGTGGGCGACACCCACAAGCCGGAGCTGATCGTCCGGGACCTCGACCTGAGCCTGCTCAAGACCGTCCGCGACCGCTGGCAGTTCTACCGCGACCGCCGCCCGGACGCCTACGACGGGTTGGTAGCGCCATGACCGCCTGCACCGAGCGGCACCCAGCCGCACCGAGCGGCACCCAGCCGCACCGAACAACGGCATCGCACGCGAGGGC
>NZ_JBFBAJ010000009.1:64749-379854 GCF_040682215.1 Actinoplanes sp. NPDC051346
GCCAGAAGGGCATGGCATTGGAGGCACAGCCATGACCGCCTGCACCGAGCGGCACCCAGCCGCACCGAACAACGGCATCGCACGCGAGGGCCAGAAGGGCATGGCATTGGAGGCACAGCCATGACCGCCTGCACCGAGCGGCACCCAGCCGCACCGAACAACGGCATCGCACGCGAGGGCCAGAACGGCATGGCATTGGAGGCAGCTCCGTGAGCATCTTGATCAAGGGCGGGACGGTCGTCGGGCCGACCGGGGCCGTCGCCGCGGATGTGCTGGTGGACGGCGAGACCATCGCGGCGATCTACGCGCCCGGGCGCGGCCCCGCGGAAGGCACCGAGGTCATCGACGCCACCGGGAAGTACGTGATCCCGGGCGCGGTGGACGCGCACACGCACATGGAGCTGCCGTTCGGCGGCACCCATGCCAGCGACACCTTCGACACCGGCACCCGGGCGGCGGCGATCGGCGGCACGACCACGATCATCGACTTCGCGGTGCAGCGCTACGGCGAGGTGGTCCAGGACGGGCTGGCCGCCTGGCACGCCAAGGCCGACGGCAACTGCCACATCGACTACGGCTTCCACATGATCATGGGCGGGGTCGACGACGAGTCGCTCAAGGCCATGGATCAGCTGGTGGCCACCGAGGGCATCAGCAGCTTCAAGCTGTTCATGGCGTACCCCGGGGTCTTCTACTCCGACGACGGCCAGATCCTGCGGGCGATGCAGAAGGCGCGCGACAACGGCGCCATGATCATGATGCACGCCGAGAACGGCCCCGCCATCGACGTGCTGGTGAAGCAGGCCCTGGAGCGCGGCGAGACCGACCCGATCAACCACGGGCTGACCCGGCCGCAGGAGCTCGAGGCCGAGGCGACCAGCCGGGCGATCTGGCTGGCGTCGGTGGCCGCGGACTGCCCGCTCTACATCGTGCACCTGAGCGCGTCGAAGGCGCTCGAACAGGTCAAGGCCGCCCGCGACCTGGGCCGCAACGTCTTCGCCGAGACCTGCCCGCAGTACCTGTATCTCACGCTCGAGGATCAGCTCGGCGCGCCCGGCTTCGAGGGCGCCAAGTGGGTCTGCTCGACGCCGCTGCGCAGCAAGCACGAGTCCCACCACGCCGACCTCTGGCAGGGCCTGCGCACCAACGACCTGTCGGTGGTGTCGACCGACCACTGCCCCTTCTGCTTCAAGGACCAGAAGGAACTCGGCCGCGGCGACTTCTCCAAGATCCCGAACGGCATCGGCAGCGTCGAGCACCGGGTCGACCTGCTCTATCAGGGCGTGGTGGACGGCAAGCTGTCGCTGGCCCGCTGGGTCGAGACGATCGCGACCACGCCGGCCCGGATGTTCGGCCTCTATCCCCGCAAGGGCGTCATCGCGCCCGGCTCGGACGCCGACATCGTGATCTACGACCCGAACGGCCGCACCCGGATCAGCGCCGAGACCCACCACATGAACATGGACCACTCCGCCTGGGAGGGCTGGGAGATCGACGGCAGGGTGGACACCGTCCTCTCCCGCGGCGAGGTGATCAGCTCCGGCGGGGAGTACACGGGCCGCGCCGGTCGCGGCCGCTACGTCCCCCGCGGCCTGTCCGACTACCTGCTGTAACGCCAAGGCGGCTTCGCCGCACTGCACAAGACATTCCGGGGTAGGAGAAACACAAGTGCACGAGATCAAACACTGGCTCGACGGTACGGCCGTCGAGGGCACGAGCGGCCGACGGTTGCCCGTGTGGGACCCGGCGACGGGCGAGCAGCAGGCGTACGTGGTCGCCGCGACCGCCGAGGAGACCGCGCGTGCGGTGGCCTCGGCCCAACGGGCGTACCCGGGATGGCGGGCGGCGTCGTTGTCACGCCGGGCCGAGGTCATGTTCCGCTTCCGCGAGCTGGTCGACGCCCACCGCAAGGAGATCGCCTCCCTCATCAGCGCCGAGCACGGCAAGACCGTGGCCGACGCGGCCGGCGAGCTGGCCCGCGGCCTGGAGAACATCGAGTTCGCCGCCGGCGCGCCGCACCTGCTCAAGGGTGGATACAGCGAGCAGGCGTCGACCGGCGTGGACGTCTACTCGATCCGCCAGCCGCTCGGGGTCGTCGCCGGCATCACGCCGTTCAACTTCCCGGCGATGGTGCCGCTCTGGATGCTGTGCAACGCGCTCGTCTGTGGCAACACGTTCGTGCTCAAGCCCAGCGAGAAGGACCCGTCGGTCGCGCTGATGCTCGCCGACCTGCTGCGCCAGGCCGGGCTGCCGGACGGCGCGTTCAACGTCGTGCAGGGCGACCGCGAGGCCGTCGAGACGCTCATCGACCACCCGGACGTGCGGGCGCTGTCGTTCGTGGGGTCGACTCCGATCGCCCGCGCCGTCTACGAGCGGGGCACGCGCGCGGGCAAGCGGGTGCAGGCGCTCGGCGGCGCCAAGAACCACATGGTGGTGCTCCCGGACGCGGACATCGACGCGGCGGCCGACGCGGCGGTCAGCGCCGGATACGGCTCCGCGGGCGAGCGGTGCATGGCGATCTCGGTCGTCGTCGCCGTCGGCGCGAGCGCGGACCCGCTGGTCGAGGCCATCAAGGAGCGGGTCGGCCGGATCTCGGTCGGTCCGGCCACCGACCCCGCCGCCGAGATGGGGCCGCTGATCAGCCGCGAGCACCGCGACAAGGTGGCCGGCTACCTGGCCGAGCCCGGCGCGGCCGAGGTCGTCGTCGACGGGCGGTCGGCGCCGATCTGCGAGGGTCCCGGCTTCTTCCTCGGCGCGTCGCTGGTGGACAAGGTGCCGACCGACTCGCCGCTCTACACCGACGAGATCTTCGGCCCGGTGCTGGCGGTGGTCCGGGTGGATTCCTACGAGCAGGCCCTGGAGCTGGTCAACGACAACGAGTTCGGCAACGGCACCGCCATCTTCACCCGCGACGGTGGCGCCGCCCGACAGTTCCAGTACGACGTCGTGTGCGGCATGGTCGGCGTCAACGTGCCGGTTCCCGTACCGGTCGCCTACTACAGCTTCGGCGGCTGGAAGTCGTCGCTCTTCGGCGACCTGCACATGTACGGCCCGGAGGGTCTGCAGTTCTACACCCGCACCAAGGTCGTCACCTCCCGCTGGCCCGACCCCGCCACGTCCGAGGTCGACCTCGGCTTCCCGAAGGTACGGTGAGAACGATGGACATCGGTGTCGTCCTGCAGTGCGACCCACCGTCGAGCGAGGTCGTGACGCTGGCGAAGCGCGCAGAGGACCTGGGCTTCAGCCACGTGTGGACGTTCGACTCGCACGTGCTGTGGCAGGAGCCGTTCGTCATCTACAGCAAGATCCTCGCGGAGACCTCGCGGGTCGTCGTGGGACCGATGGTCACCAACCCGGGCACCCGGGACTGGACGGTCATCGCCTCGCAGTTCGCCACCCTCAACGAGATGTACGGCAACCGCACGATCTGCGGCATCGGCCGGGGCGACTCGGCGCTGCGGGTCCTGGGCCTGCCGCCGAACACCCTCGGCCAGCTGCGCGAGAGCGTCGGGGTGATCCGCGGGTTGGCCAGCGGCGAGGCCGTGACCCTGCGGGACCGGGAGCTCCAGTTCGCCTGGGCCCCGAACAGCCGGCTGGACGTGTGGGTCGCCGCGTACGGTCCCAAGGCCCTGGCCCTGACCGGCGAGGTGGGTGACGGCTTCATCCTGCAGCTCGCCGACCCGGACATCGCGGCCTGGATGATCAAGGCCGTCCGGAGCGCGGCGGAGCGGGCGGGCCGCGACCCGGCGGCGATCAAGTTCTGCGTGGCGGCTCCCGCCTACGTCGGCGACGACCTGGCTCACCAGCGGGAGCAGACCCGATGGTTCGGCGGCATGGTCGGCAACCACGTCGCGGACATCGTCGCCCGGTACGGCGCGGACGGCGCGGTGCCGAAGGTGCTGACCGACTACATCAAGGGCCGCCAGGGCTACGACTACGCCGAGCACGGACGGGCCGGCAACTCCCACGCCACGTTCGTGCCCGACGAGGTCGTGGACCGGTTCTGCCTGCTGGGCCCGGTCGAGAGCCACCTCGAGCGCCTCGCGGAGCTGCGGGAACTCGGCGTCGACCAGTTCGCCCTCTACCTGCAGCACGACGACAAGGAGGCGACGCTCGAGGCGTACGGAAAGGACATCATTGCGACGATGTCCTGACCGAATGTCTCCGCTGTTTGCGAAACGTGCCGGGCGAGCGCGATCGACCACGTCAGTCGTCGGCGGTCGTCCGCCCGGGCACGTCTCGGCCCGTTTCACGCTTGTCGCGCGGCGAGCAGTTCGAGATGCGTGCGGTCCCGGGGTCGCTGGAGCATCCGCTTGGTGGCCGTGACGACGTCCAACCGCACGAGCCTGAACCCGTCGATCACGTCCGCCCCGTCGATCAACTGGTCGACGTCCCAGAGTTCGGGGAACCATCCGTCGAGGACCTCGATCTTGCCGCCGAACAGGCACACCCGATGGACGGTCGAGAATGGCGCGTCGACCACCGTCCCCAACCGGCAGACCTCGCGCCACGCCGCACCTCGGGCGACGACATCGACGTCACCGATGTCGTCGATCAGCCCGCGGACGTACAGCGGCCCACTTCCGGCTATCGCGAAATCCCCCCGAACCAGCGCAAGACTCTCCAGCAGCGCGAAGTCGGGATGCTCGCGAAAATTGTTCATAGCGCCGACAATCCTAGCGCCGGCCGGACGAGAGCCGCCTGATGAGAATCTCCGTCGGAGCTACATCGAGGTGAGGCGGGCGGCGAGGGCGACGGCGGCGATGTCGCCCTGGCGCAGGCGCGCCGCCGCGCCCGGTTCGCCGAGGCTGACGAGGCGCTCGGCGGCGGTGTCGACCAGGCGCTCGTTGCCCTCGGTGAGCAGCTTGCGGGCGAGGTTGGCCTGGATCGGGGTCAGCTCGGCGTAGGCGCACTTGTCGAGTGCCGTGACCGTCTCCTCGTCGAGGTTGCCGGCCAGGGCCCGCTCGGTGACGATGCGCAGCAGCCAGTTGGGCCACCAGCTGTAGCGGCCGATCAGATGGCCCGAGCGGACCGCGTCGGCCGGCGACTGGCCGCCCTCGAGCAGCCGCAGGGTCATCGGGATGTCGAAGCGTTCCAGGCGCAGCGCGGTGACGAACAGGCGGCGGAGCTTGACCGAGCCGACCAGCGGTTCGGCGGCGGCCGCCGCCTCGCCGAACTCGCCTCGCATGGCCGCCAGCACGATCGCCGCCTCCTCGGTGGCGATGGCCCCTCCGGTCGAACGGTCCTCGATGCGTTCGAGCGTCTTCGTGAGCCGCTCTATCGACTCGCGGGCCTGCTCCGCCCGCTCCTCGTTGGCGGGCCGTTCCAGATACCGCACCACCGCGTCCGCGGCGTTCTTGACCTCACGACGCAGCAGGGGCGAGTTGATGTGCGGAGCGACCAGGTCGCTGAAGTTCTCGAGCAGATAGGCCCGGTCGAATCGGTCCGAGTGTTCCAGGAACTGCGCCCACCACGACGCCAGGTGCACCTCCACACGATCAGGGTGGCGGAAAGACGGCCGCTTCGGGACCGAAACGCGCGGAGTTACCCTCGCGGGGCCCGGCGCCGGGTGCGCCGGAGCCCCGACAGGGCGGTCAGTCCTCGGATGGGGTCAGGACCACCGTCGCCGATCCGGTCTGCGGCGGGCTTCCGGGATCGGTGTATTCCGCCACGAACACGGCAACGAGGTTGTCGGCGCCGGAGTGGCCGCCGTCGATGAAGGTGGTGATCGAACCGGTGCAGCCGGAGGCCGTGGACAGCGGGTGCCCGTGCTGGTCGTGGCCCAGGATGTAGGTCACGGTGACCCGCGAGCAGTCGACCGGCTGGTCGTCGACGACGGCCACCCGGAAGGGCACCGTGTCGCCGAACTCGAACGGCTGATCCTCCGTCGGCGTCACGAAGGTCACCTGCGGCGCCAGCGTGCCGACCGGCAGGATCACCTCGGCGGAGGCCCAGCGGCCGGTCGGGTCGGTGACCTTGAGCGTCGGCCGGTAGTTGCCGTTCTCGGTGAACGTGTGTACCGCGTTCGGCTGCCGCGAGTCGACGATGCCGTCGGCGTTGAAGTCCCAGGCGTACCGCAGGGTGTCGCCGTCCGGGTCGACGGTGCCGGCGCTGGAGAACGTCACCGTCAGCGGCGCCTGCCCGCCCGCCGGGGTCGCCGAGACCTTCGGGATCGGGCTGCGGTTACCGCGCACGTAGTCGATGCGGGCGAGTTGCGCCTCCGGGTTCTCGGAGAAGAAGCCGTCGCCGTACTCGAGGACGTAGAGCGCGCCGTCCGGGCCGAACTCCAGATCCATCGGGTTGTCGAAGATGACCGACGGCAGCACCGGTGCGATCGCGGTGACCGCGTTGTCGGGGCCGAGGGTGAACTCCTTGACGTAGTCGCGGGTCCACTCGTAGAACAGCGGCTTGCCGTCGTAGTGCTCCGGCCACTTGGTCGCCGAGTTGTTCCGCGCCTCGTAGTCGTACGCCGGGCCGCCCATCGGGCCGATGCCGCCGACGCCCAGCTCGGGGAATTCGGCGCTGAGCCCGTACCCGTAGATGACCTCGGCCTTCTCCACCGGCGGCAGCGTGCGCAGGCCGGTGTTGTGCGGCGACTCGTTCACCGGGGCCGCGCAGTTGAACGGCGCGCCGGAGGTGTGGGTGGCGAAGTCGTAGTCGACGTAGGGCAGGTCCGGCGCCACGCAGTAGGGCCAGCCGTAGTTGGCGGGCTTGTCGACGGCCATCCAGCGCCCGTGCCCGGCCGGTCCACGCCTCGGGTTCGGCATGTTCGCGTCCGGCGAGTAGTCGCCCAGGTAGATCACGCCGGTGCCCTTGTCGACCGCGAAGCGGAACGGGTTGCGCAGGCCCATCGCGTAGATCTCCGGGCGGGTGTACGCCGTACCCGGCCTAAAGAGGTTGCCCCTCGGAATGCGGTAGCCGCCGGTGGGGTTCACCGCGATCCGCAGGATCTTGCCGCGCAGGTCGTTGGTGTTGGCCGCGGAGCGCTGCGCGTCGAAGGCCGGATTGCGGTTCGCCCGCTCGTCCAGGGGCGCGTAGCCGTCGGAGGCGAACGGGTTGGTGTCGTCGCCCGTGGACAGATAGAGGTTGCCCGCGGCGTCGAAGTCGATCTTCCCGCCGACGTGGCAGCAGATGCCGCGGTCGGTGGGCACGTCGAGGATCCTCTGTTCACTGCCCAGGGCCAGCGTGTTGCCGTCGAGCTTGAAGCGCGACAGCCGCATCACACCCTTGAACGGCGCGAAGTCCGCGGCGGTGCCTTCCTCCGGCGCGTCGCCCTCGTTCACCGTCGGCGTCGACGGATCGTCGGTCGGCGTGTCGAGCAGCGGCGAGTAGTAGATGTAGACCCACTTGTTCACCGCGAAGTCCGGGTCGATGGCGATGCCCTGCACGCCCTCCTCGTCGTGCTGATAGACGGGGAGGGTGGCGGCGAGGATGTTGCGGCCGCTCTTCGGGTCGTTGAGGCGCACGGCGCCCTTGCGGGCGGTGTGCAGGACCCGCTTGTCCGGCAGGACGGCGAGGGCGATGGGTTCGCCCGGGAAGTCGTTGAGCGTGACCTTCTGGAACTGCGAGTCGGGCGGCGGCACGGCGGCCGCCGGCGCGGCCGAGACCGCGGTCGTGGGGGCGGTCAGGGCGGTCAGGACGAGCGCGAGCGCGGGTACGGCGGCGAACGGACGCTTCATCGACGCTCCTCCTAGAACCGCAGGGTCGCGAGGTAGTCGTAACCGATTTCCGCGGTGACCAGTGCGTCCGCGGGCGTCCGCGGGGGGCTGCCGGCGTCGTCTCGCTCGACGATGTACTCCACCAGGCCGGCCTCCCGGGAGTGCTCGAAGATCCGGGCGAAGTCGATGAGCCCGGCGCCGGGATCGGCGAAGCCGCCGGTGTGCGCCAGATCCTTGACGTGCACCTGGCGTACCCGACCCCGGTTCTCGCCGATCAGGTCGACGGGGTCCCGGGC
The DNA here is from genome assembly GCF_040682215.1 of Actinoplanes sp. NPDC051346. Classification (NCBI taxonomy): domain Bacteria; kingdom Bacillati; phylum Actinomycetota; class Actinomycetes; order Micromonosporales; family Micromonosporaceae; genus Actinoplanes; species Actinoplanes sp. NPDC051346. The sequence continues at coordinate 72,704 of NZ_JBFBAJ010000009.1, forward strand.
GCCCCGGAAGGCCCAGAAGAGGTCCACCTCGAGATGGACGAGGGCGGGGTCCGTCTCCCGGGTCAGGATGTCGTACCCGGTGGTGGTGCTGCCGTCCTGGCGGGCGAACTCGTTCTGGTGGTTGTGATAGCCGAGGCTGAGGCCGTACTCCCGGGCGATCGCGCCGGCTCGGTCGAGGTCGCGGGCGAAGGCCTTGTAGACGGCGCCGTCGCGGATCGGCGAGCCGTCGGGGCGGGCGCCGAAGTACGGGTGGACGATGAACCTGTTCCCGACGATCAGCGCGTCATCGAGCGTCGCGCGCCACTTGGCCTCGTCGAACGGCTGCGGTATGCCAGCGTGCCCGGAGGTGGCGCGCAGGCCGGCACGGTCCAGGGCGGCCCGGAACTCGGTCGCCGTGCGGCCGACGAAGCCGGCGTGCTCGACCCGGGTGTAGCCGATCTCGGCGAGCGCGGCGAGGGTGCCGGGCAGGTCGATGGCGAGCTGGTTGCGCAGCGTGTAGAGCTGCACGCTGATCCGGTCGAGCGGGACGCGGGACGGGTGGGAGTCGCCCCCGGTGGTGCCCTCGGCGGGCGAGGCGACTATCGCGGTGGTGCCGATGGCGGCCGCGCCCGCGGCGGCGCCCAGAAGCTGGCGGCGGCTGACGGTGTACTCGTTCTGCATCGCTTGCACTGCCTCCCGGTCGATGGTGCTCCGATGGACGTGGGCACGCGGGGACGGCCGATCCGGCGGCGACGGGTCGCGTGCCACAACGGAGCGCGGTGGTGCATCGAGAGCCTTCGAAGAAGGATGGTAAGCACAGGTTTCGCCGCAGCGAAGAAAAGAATCTTCGAAATATGCAAAAGTTTGGACGCGTCGGCGCCTAAGTCCGCGTCAAACGGGGCAAATCTCGGGCTCAGCCCGTGGCGACCGCCCGGCGCTGCGCCACCAGCAGCTCCGTCATGCTCGCGGCGGACATCGGCATCGCCAGGTGATAACCCTGGCCGTACGAGTAGCCGAGCGCCCGCAACTCCCGCGCCTGTGCCTCGTTCTCGATGCCCTCGGCGACCGTTTCCAGGCGCAGGGCCCCGGCGAGCTGGATCACGGCTCGGGCGACCGCCTGGCGCGCGTCCCGGCAGGCCGGATCGACCTCGTCGAACTCGAGGCCGTCCACGAACGACTTGTCGAGCTTCACGATCGCCACCGGGAAGGTCCGCAGCAGGCTCAGCGACGACTCGCCCGTGCCGAAGTCGTCGAGCGCGAGCCGCACGCCGGCACCGTCCAGGTCGTGCAGCGCCCGCGAGACCTGGCTGCCGCGCAGCACGGCCGACTCGGTGAGCTCCAGCACGAGGTGCCCCGGCGTCAGACCGGTGTCACGCAGCGCGTCGCGCACGTCCGCGACGAAGTCGAAGTCGTGCAACTGCCGGGCCGACACGTTGACGGCCACGTGGCCCGGCGCGTCCGAGCCGAACTCGGCCAGCCACGACGCCTCCTGCCGGCAGGCCTCGCGCAGCACATAGCGGCCCAGCTCCATGATCAGTCCGGTCCGCTCGGCGGCCGGGATGAACTCGCAGGGCGAGACCAGACCCCGGTCCGGGTGGTTCCAGCGCACCAGCGCCTCGGCGCCCACGATCTTGTTCGTGCCCAGGTCGAGGATCGGCTGGTAGAACACCTCGAACTCCTGGCGCGCCAGCGCCCGGCGCAGTTCGCCGCCGAGCCGCATGTGCGCCGTGACGGGCTGTGCCATGCCGGGCAGGTAGCGCACGTACGCCGCCTTGCCGCGCTGCTTGGCGGCGTACATGGCGACGTCCGCCTCGCGCAGCACGCTGTCGACGGAGGCGCCCGCCTCCGCCGTCGCGATGCCGATGCTGGCCTGCACGAGCAGCCGGTGCTCGCTGATCGGCTCGGTCAGCGCGTCCAGGATCCGCTGGGCCACGGTCTCGCCCACCGTCGTGCCGCCGACCAACAGCACGGCGAACTCGTCACCGCCGATGCGCACCGGCAGGCCGTCCTCGCCGGCCTGCTCGCGCAGCATGGCGGCCACCGACACCAGCAGGTGGTCGCCGACGTCGTGGCCGAGCGAGTCGTTGACGGTCTTGAAGTCGTCGAGGTCGACCAGCAGCACGGTGACGCCGTCGGAGCGGGTGAGCGCGTCGTGCATCGTGCTCCGGAACATGGCACGGTTGGCCAGACCGGTCAGCCCGTCGTGGCTGGCCTCGTGCTGCAGCCGCTCCTCGTGCGCGCGGATGTCGCGCAGCAGCGCGGCGTTGTCCCGGAACGCCAGGAACTGGCGCGCGATCACGAGCACGCTGACCACGACCGCCGAGCCGAGGGTGAGCCGCCCGGGCCATCGCAGCTCCCCCACCACGACCGCGATCAGCGGCAGGTCGACCGCGGCCACCGCCAGGTACGGCAGCAGGTGCGAGGAACGCCGCGAGACGCGACGGTGACCGATCGCAGAGTTCCACTGCGCGCGGACGGCCAGCACCAGCAGCAACGGCCCCAGCGGCAGCACGAGTGCCTGCGAGGGCGGACCGCCGGCGTCGCCGTACCTGGTGGCGCACACCGCCACCCCGGCCGCGGTCAGACCGATGGCCGCGACCAGGCGCAGCGCCGTACGGTCGACCGGCCCGTCGCTGAGGTACGCCACCTTGGTCATGCCGGCCACCGACAGCAGAAACGCGAGCCCGATGAGCGACAGCGTCTGCACGCTCCACCGCTCCGTGGCGGTGATCATCGGCGCGAGGCCGAAGTGCCAGAGCGGGGTCGCGCAGCCGAGGAAGGCGATCGTCCGGTCGAGGTTCATCCGCCGCCGCTCGGCCCGGCCCGCGGTGTCCACCGGCACGCGGGCGGCCGCCCACATCGCCGCCGCGAACCCGAGCCCGACGCACACCGCGGCGAAGATCGTCATGTCCGGCGGATCGTCGCCCACCGAGTAGCGGAACGCGTTGACCGCCATGAGCAGGAAGCCGATGGTCATGAAGCAGGCGCCGATCAGCAGCACCCCGCAGAACCGGCGGGCGTGGGGGTCGTCGCGCACCGCCCGCCACAGGCGACACAGGGCGACCACCGAGACCGCCCCGCCGAGCGGCACGGCCACATAGCCGAAGGCGACCGGACCGACCCCGAAGGTACGCCAGACCGCGAACCACACCCAGCTGGCGAGCACGAGACCGGCGACGGTCCACACATAGCGCAGCGGTGCGCGCCCGTCCTCGGCCATACCCGACCCGATCGGCCACCCGCCCGGACGCGTTAGGAAAACGGGGGTCGGCCGAAAGGCAGAGGGAGGCCGCTCAAGGCCCCTCCCCCGCCGGATGGTCCCCCGGCGCGGGCTTAGCGATGCTGACCGGGCCGTGCCGGCCTAGCTCTCAGGGGGAAACGATGACGTCCGGGCCGTACTCGTCCGACGCCACGCCGTTGGCGCACACCGACGTGCTGGTTCTCGACTATCTGGCGGCGCTCTGGGCTGCCGGGGAAGATCTCGATCCGGAGCTGCGCGACGAGCTCATGACCACGGTCGCCGACTACATCGCCATGCGCCGCGGCGCCGCGGGCGGGCCGGCCGACGATCCGGTGATGACTCTGCGGCGCCTCGGGTCGCCGGAGTCGCTGGCCGCCGCGGCCCGGCGCGGCCGGATGCCCGCCCACCTGCGGCGGCCCGCGGTGCTCGCGCCCGCGCCGGCGCCGGGCCCGTCGGCGGGTGCCGAATACGCGGGCCTCGCGTTGCTGGCGGGCGGGAGCGTGCTGCTGCCGGTGGTCGCCCCGCTGGCCGGGATGCTGCTGATCTCCGGTTCGCCGCGCTGGAGCGCCGCGCACAAGACGGCCGCCTGGGTTCTCGCCGCCGGGCCGGCGCTGCTCGGGTTCGCGCTGGTCGTGCTGGCCGCCCTGTTCGAGGGCGGCCCCGAGGCGCTGGTGATCGCCTACCTGATGACGATCGCCGGGGCGTTCGTGGCCGCCCTGTCCCTGCTGCCCGGGCTCACCGCTCGCCGCACCTACCCCCGGGGCTACTGACCGCTCGCGCCCACGGCGCCGGGTGCGTTCAGCGGGTCGCTCAGGAGGCTGTCGAAGGCCAGTTCCGCCGCGCCGATCAGGGGCGCGTCCGCGCCGAGGGAGGCCGCGCGCAGGTGGAGGTGCTCGCGGGAGGCCGGCAGTGCCATCGTGTCGAGCCGGCGGCGCACGGTGCCGGCGCCCGCCGCGTACAGCTCACGCAGGGTTCCCCCAAAGACCACGAGGTCGGGGTTGAAGACGTTGACCAGGTTGGCGACCCCGAAGCCCAGCCATTCCGCGACCCCGTGCACGGCGTCGCGGGCCACGGCGTCGCCGAGGGCGGCCGCCCGGAGGACGGCGACCGGGCTGGTGCCCGGCGGCGCTCCGGCCCGCCGCAGCAGGGCGTCGGAGCCGGCCTCGGTCTCCCAGCAGCCGCGGGATCCGCAGCCGCAGCGTCGGCCGTTCGGGTCGACCACCATGTGACCGACCTTGCCGCTGCGCCCGCCGTGGCCGACGACCAGGCGGCCGCCGGTCACGATGCCGGCGCTCAGGCCCGGGTCGCCGTGCAGGTAGACGAGGTCGTCGACGCCGGTGGCGACGCCGCGGGTGTGCTCGGCCAGCGCGGCGATGTCGGCGAGGTCGCCGGCCACGAAGCCGGGACGGCCGCGCCCGGCGCTTGCGAGGGCGGTGTCCAGCGCCGCCACGAGCGTCTCGTCCGCACCGGCCACGCGCACCGTCCCGTCGGCCTCCCGGACGGTGTCGGCGACCGCGACGGCGCTCCCGGCACCACGCGTGTCGTCGCTCAGATCCCGCTCCATCGCGCGGACCAGTTCGGCGAGCGGGACGACGGCGTCGAGCGGTGACGCGCCGCACGGGCGCGGCGTCTCGCGCAGATCGAGGATGCGGCCGCCGAGGCCGACGCGGGCCGCGCGCAGCCGGTGCGGCTCGATGCTCAGCGCGGTGGCGTGGACCCGGGTCGAGCAGGGGCTCACCACGAGCGAGGGCCGGCCCGCGCGCCGCGCGGTGGTCGGCGCCTCCTCGGTGACCAGACCGGCGGCGGCGAGGTCCGCGGCCAGCGCGCCGATGGTGCTGCGGTTGAGTCCGAGCCGGCTGGTCAGCTCGGCGCGGGAGGTGGGCCCGTGCAGGTGGACGAAGCGCAGCACCGCGCCGAGGTTCTGGCGACGGATCTCCTCCTGCCCGGCGGCGGGCGACGGCGGCGAGGGCTGCTGCTCGGGAGCCGGGGCGGCGGGCCCGGCTCGGCGCAGACCGCGCCGCAGCGGTATGGCCACGAGAACGAGCTCCTTAAGGGCGGCGGGTGGTGCACGGCAAAGGGTCCCCGGAGACGGACTCCGGGGACCCCAAGGGCCGTCAGCTAGATACTGGCGACCTACCCCTTGGTGAGCGGTCCGAGCGTCGGGTCGTTCGCGTACGCCTCAGCGGCGTTGTCCTTGGTCACGGCGACCGGCGGGAGCAGGTACGTCGGGACGATCTTGTTGCCGTTGTTGTACGACTTGGTGTCGTTGATCTGCGGCTCGGTGCCGGCCTGGAGAGCCTTGATCATGGTGATCGTCTCCTTGACCAGGTTCCGGGTGTCCTTGTTGATCGTCATGTACTGCTCGCCCTTGACGATCGACTTGACCGACTCGACCTCGGAGTCCTGGCCGGTGACGACCGGGACGGTCTTGCCGGCGCCCTTGATCGACTGGATGATCGCGCGGGCCAGGGTGTCGTTCGGCGACAGGACGCCGTCGAGCTCCTTGTTGCCGTAGGTCGAGGTCAGCAGGCTGTCCATGCGCTTCTGGGCCTCTTCGGCCTTCCAGCCCTGGGTGGCGGTCTGCTTGACGTCGGTCTGCTTCGAGCCGACCACGACGTTGCCCTTGTCGATCTCCGGCTTGAGCACGTCCATGGCGCCGTTGAAGAAGACACCGGCGTTGTTGTCGTCCGGCGAGCCGGAGAACAGCTCGATGGTGTACGGGCCCTTCGCCTTCTTCTTCTTCATGCCCTCCAGCAGGGCGGTGCCCTGGAGCTGGCCGACCTTGAAGTTGTCGAACGCGACGTAGTAGTCGAGGTCCGGGGTGTTCAGGATCAGGCGGTCGTACGCGATGACCTTGACGCCGGCCTTCTTCGCGGCGGCGACCTGGGTCGACAGCTGCGCGGCGTCGGTCGCGCCGATGACGATGACCTTGGCGCCCTTGGTGACCATGGCGGTGATCTGCGCCTGCTGGTCGGCGACCGTGGTCGACGCACCGGCGTGCTGCACGTCAGCCTTGAAACCGGCCTCCGTCAGACCCTTGTCGAACAGGTCCTTGGCGAGCACCCAGTTCTCCGAGGTCTTCGCGGGCAGCGCGACCCCGATCAGGGAGTCCGCCGCGAAGCCCTTGGCCGAGCCGCCGGCGGTCTTGCTGTCACCTTCGCGGCCGGAGCCGCAGGCCGTGAGGGCCAGCATCGCGATGGCACCGACGGCCACCGACTTGCCGAGGAAATTGCGCATGGGAGGTGTTGCCCTTCTTCTCGGGGTGTTGCGGGGTGAGAGGAGGTCGGTGGGCCGTCAGCCGGCCACCGTCGTCTTGGCGGGCTGGCTGCCCGCTTCCGACGATGAAGCCGGTGTGGCGGGTGCCTCCCGGCGGAACGGGCGAGTGATGCTGCCGATGATCGAGAACCGGCCCTGGCTCTTGTTGATGACGTCCAGGGCGACGGCGAGCAGCAGGACCAGGCCCTTGATGATCTGGACCCGGTCGGTGCCGACGCCGAGCAACTGCAGGCCGTTGTTGAGCACGGCCATGACGAGACCGCCGACGATGGAGCCGGAGATCGTACCGATGCCGCCGGAGACCGCCGCGCCGCCGATGAAGACGGCCGCGATGGCGTCGAGCTCCCAGCTGAGGCCGTCCTGCGGGCCGGAGGCGGCGGACCGGGCCACGAAGATCATGCCGGCCAGCGCGGCCAGGACCGACATGTTCATCATGACGAAGAAGTTGACGCGCTTGAGCTTCACGCCGGAGAGCTCCGCGGCGCGGGAGTTGCCGCCGACAGCGTAGATGTGCCGGCCGCCCGCGGTGTTGCGGGTGTAGAAGCCGTACGCGATCACCAGCACCACCAGGATGAGCCCGGAGATCGGGAAACTGGTGCCGACCCGACCGCCCGCGAAGCGCAGCGTCACGAAGATCAGGACACCGACCATGATGGCCATGCGGATGAGCGAGACCCACATCGGCGTCGGCTCGGCGTTCATCTCCTTGCGGGTACGGCGACCCTGCAACTCCCGCAGGACCACGGCGACGCAGGCGGCGAGGCCGAGCAGCAGGGTGAGGTTGTTGTAGCCGGTGTTCGGCCCGATCTCCGGCAGGAAGCCGCCGCCGATGCTCTGGAAGCCCTCGGGTACCGGAATCGTGTCGGCGTTGCCGACGTACTGGTTGGCGCCGCGGAACAGCAGCATGCCGGCCAGCGTGACGATGAACGCCGGGACGCCGATGTAGGCCACCCAGAAGCCCTGCCACGCGCCGATGACCGCGCCGATACCCAGTCCGTAGAGGATCGCCACCGGCCAGGGCAGGTCCCAGTCCACCATCGCCTTGGCGACGACGATGCCCACGAAGGCGGCGACCGAACCGACCGACAGGTCGATGTGGCCGGCCACGATCACCATCAGCATGCCGATGGCCAGGATGAGGATGTAGGAATTCTGCTGGAACAGCGCGATCAGGTTGTCCGACCGCAGGGTCAGGCCGTCACCGAAGCTGGCGCCGGCGTCGCGCGCGGTGAGGAACTGGAACAGCAGGACGATCGCCACCAACGTGAAGATCATTCCGAACTGGCGCGCGTTGGAGGTCGTGCCCCCGAACAGGTTCTTCTGAAGGTCCTTGAATCGGCTCATCGGCTCTGCATCTTCTTCGTCGAGGTCATCTGCTTCATGAGGGTCTCCGGATCCGCGTCCTTGCGGGCGATGTCACCCGTGATCTGGCCTTCGAACACGGTGTAGATGCGGTCGCAGAGCCCGATCAGCTCGGGCAGCTCCGAGGAGATGACGATGACGCCCTTACCCTGGTTGGCGAGCCGCTGGATGATGCCGTAGATCTCGTACTTCGCACCCACGTCGATGCCCCGGGTGGGCTCGTCGAGGATCAGCAGGTCGGGGTCCGTGAACATCCACTTCGCCAGGACGACCTTCTGCTGGTTGCCGCCGGACAGCTTCGAGACGCCCTCGTCGACCGTGGGCGCCTTGGTGCGCAGGTCCTTGCGGTAGGCCTCCGCGGCCTGGTACTCGGCCACCTCGTCGACCACGCCCCGCTTCGTGATCTTGGAGAGCTTGGCGGAGACCGTCGACGTCTTGATGTCGTCGAGCAGGTTGAGGCCGATCGCCTTGCGGTCCTCGCTCACGTACGCCAGTCCGTGGTGGATCGCGTCCGCCACCGACTTGAGCTGGATCGGCTTGCCGTCCTTGATGATCTGGCCGCCGAGATAGACGCCGTAGGAGCGGCCGAAGACGCTCATCGCCAGTTCGGTGCGTCCGGCGCCCATGAGACCGGCGAAGCCGACGATCTCGCCGCGGCGCACATGGAAGCTCTCGCCCTTGCAGACCAGCCGCTCGGCGGAGATCGGGTGCCGGACCGTCCAGTCACGGACCTCGAAGAACACCTCGCCGATCTTCGGCGTGTGGTCCGGGAAGCGGCTGCCCAGTTCGCGGCCGACCATGCCGCGCACGATCCGGTCCTCGTCGACGCCGTCCCGCTTGATGTTCAGGGTCTCGACCGACTTGCCGTCGCGCAGGATGGTGATCTCGTCGGCGATCGCCTCGATCTCGTTGAGCTTGTGCGAGATCATGATCGAGGTGATGCCGCGCTCGCGGAACCCGCGCAGCAGGTCCAGCAGGTGCTGGGAGTCGTGCTCGTTGAGCGCCGCCGTGGGCTCGTCGAGGATCAGCAGCTTGACGTCCTTGGCGAACGCCTTGGCGATCTCCACGAGCTGCTGCTTGCCGACCCCGATGTCCTTGATCAGGGTGTCCGGGTCCTCGTCGAGGCCGACCCGGGCCATCAGCTCGAGCGCCTGCCGCTGGGCGGCCTTCCAGTCGATCGCGCCGCGCTTGCGCGGCTCGTTGCCGAGGAAGATGTTCTCGGTGATCGACATGTGCGGGATGAGCGCGAGCTCCTGGTGGATGATGACGATGCCGGCGCGCTCGCTCTGCCGGATGTCCGAAAACCGCGCCTGCGCACCGTGGTAAACGATGTCACCCGCGTAAGTCCCGTACGGGTAGACGCCGCTGAGCACCTTCATGAGCGTGGACTTGCCGGCGCCGTTCTCGCCACAGATGGCGTGGATCTCGCCGGCCCGGACCACCAGACTGACGTCGGAGAGCGCCTTGACGCCGGGGAACTCCTTGGTGATGGACCGCATCTCCAGGAGGATGGGTTCGGTAGTCATCGCACGCACCACCTCGCGATCGTCATGATGCCTCCGGAGGGGAGTCGGGGTCGTTCCGATGTTTTGTTGCCGACGGCAACCTATTCCGACGCGAGACGGCTCCGCAAGCGGCGAGATCGACGCTCAGGTAACAATCCGGCAATGAAGAGAGCGGGCCGCCGCTTCGGCAACCCGCTCTCGTTCAGGACAAACCGTCAACCGACGGCGACTGGCACCCGCTCGGATGCCTGGTCAAGCTCCTTCCGGAGCTTTTCTCCCTCGATGTCGACGTTCGGCAGCAGGCGGTTCAGCCAACCCGGCAACCACCACGCTGAGCGACCGAGGAGTGAGATGACCGCTGGCACGATCGTCATCCGGACGACGAACGCGTCGATCGCGACGCCGACCGCCAGCGCGAAGCCCATCGACTTGATGACCGGGTCGTCGAGCAGCACGAAGCCGGAGAAGACCGAGATCATGATGAGCGCGGCGGCGGTCACCACCCGGGCGCCGTGGCCCATGCCGCTGATGGTCGCCTCCTGCGGGGTCTCGCCGTGCACGAAATCCTCGCGCATCCGCGACACCAGGAAGACCTCGTAGTCCATCGCCAGCCCGAAGAGGATGCCGATGAGCAGGATCGGCAGGAAGCTGATCAGCGGGCCGGGCACCGAGAGGCCGACCAGGTCGGCGAGGTGGCCCTTCTGGAACACCAGCACGGTGATGCCGAAGGTCGCCCCCACGGTGAGCAGGAAGCCGAGCGCGGCCTTGAGCGGCACCAGGATCGAGCGGAACACCAGCATCAGCAGCAGCACCGAGAGCCCGACGACGAGCAGCAGGTAGACCGGCAGGGCGTCGGAGAGCTTCTCGGACACGTCGATGCCGACCGCGGTCTGCCCGGTCAGCGAGACGTCCGCCCCGCCGAGCCCGTGGGTGCGGTCGCGGATCTCGTGCACCAGCGTCTCGGTGGCCTCCTCGGTCGGCCCGGTCGTCGGGATGACCGCCAGCACCGCGGTCCGCTGGTCCCGGCTGAGGTTCGGCGGGGTGACGGCGAGCAGGTTCGGCGTGCCCCGCAGTGCCTGGTTCACCGCACCGACCGCGGCCTTGGTCTTCTCCGCAGAGTCGCTGGAGACCACGAGCGCCAGCCGGCCGTTGAAGCCCTTACCGAAGCCCTCGGTGATCAGATCGGCGGCCTCGCGGGGGGCTGTGCCCTCGGGGCTCGCGCTCGCGGCCGGCAGTGCCACCCGCATGTCGAGGGCCGGCAGCGCCAGCGCGCCCAGGCCGAGGATGCCGACCAGGATCACGGGAACGCGCAGCTTGGTCACCAGGCGGGCCCAGCGGAAGCCGAAGCCCTCCTTCTCGGCCGCCAGCGGCGCGCGGTCGCCGCGCAGCCGCCGGGGCAGCACCCGGGCGCCGGCGAAGCCGAGCAGCGCCGGCAGCAGCGTGATGGCCACCAGGACCGCCACGGCGACCGTGCCGGCGGCGGCCAGGCCCATGACGGTGAGGAACGGGATGTTCACCACGGCGAGTCCGGCCAGGGCGATGACCACGGTGATGCCGGCGAAGACCACGGCGGAGCCGGCGGTGCCCACCGCGCGGCCCACAGCCTCCTCCGGCTCCATGCCCTCGGTCAGGTGCTGACGGTGCCGGGAGGTGATGAACAGCGAGTAGTCGATGCCGACCGCCAGGCCCAGCATGAGCGCGAGGACCGGCGCGGTGCCGGTGAGCTCGACGGTGCTGCTGAGCGCGAACAGTCCGGCCATGCCGGCGCCGACACCGATGAGCGCGTTCAGCATGGTCATCCCCGCGGCGACCAGCGAGCCGAACGTGATCACCAGAACGGCCAGCGCGATGACGACGCCGATGCCCTCGGTGCCACCGACCTCCGGTTCGGTGTTCATGACCTCGCCGCCGTGCTCGACCCGCAGGCCCGCGCTCTCGGCGGCGGCGCCGCTGTGCTCGTACGCGTCGCGCTGCTCTGCGGTGACCCCGTCGGCCCGCTCGGCGAACTGGACCTGGATCAGGGCGTGGCGACCGTCCTGGGACAGGGCCTTGACCTGGAACGGGTCGATGGCACCGAGCACGCCCGGAAGCACGGACGCCTCCTTGACCAGACCCTGCACCGCCTGCTGGAGCTGCGGGTCGGTCAGCGTGCGGCCCCGCGGTGCGGCCACCACGATGGTGCCGGTGGCGCCGCTGGCCTCCGGAAACTCGTGCTGCAGGGCGTCGATCGCGCGCTGGGACTCGGTGCCGGGCATGGTGAAGTCGCTGGAGGTCTGTCCCTTGAAGGCCATCGCCGCGCCGCCGAGGGCGGTCAACAGCACGAGCCATATGACGACCACCAGCCCGCGGCGCCGGAAGGAGACCCGGCCGAGCCGGTACAACAGGGTTGCCATGTCAGTCCTTGTCGTGAGGGTGGATCAGGGCACGCCGGGCCACACCCACGAGGGTGGCCCGCAGATCGGTGGGTTCCAGGTCCTCATCGATGACGACGGTGACGATCCCGGAGAGGAGCACCTTGGCGGCGACGCACTCGTCCGGGTCGGTGGACCGGGCGGCGAACGCGGCGCAGAGTGCGTCGAAGTGCGGCAGCAGGTCGGCGAAAGCCGGTTCCTGCAGAAACTGCGGCATGCCGCCGTAGATGAGCGCGGCCTCCTGCCGGTAGCGCAGGACGAGGTCGACGAAGCCGTCGATGGCCGCCTCCTGGGCGGCGGCGGCGTCGAGCGGCTCCAGCCGCGCGACCAGCTCGCCGAGCTCCCGCGCGGCGGCCTCGACCAGTTCGGCGAGGATCGTGTCCTTGCTGGCGAAGTGGTAGAGCAACGTCGCCTTCGAGCACCCCACCCCGGCGGCGATGTCCTGCAGGGAGGTGCCCTTGTACCCGAAGTGGGCGAACTGCTCGGCGGCGACGCGGAGAATCTCGTCGCGGGTGCTGACGCGAACCATGATCCCATCATGCCTGACCGATCGGTCAGAGACTGGCCGATCGGTCAGGAAAGTGCGGCACGTTACAGCCTGACGCCGACAGGCTCCGCGGGACGTACAATGCCGCCCTCGTCGTCGGGGCCGGTGGTGGCCTGGCGGGGAATGGCGGCGGTCACGACCTCCCGCTTTTCAGCGGTCCGCACCCCGCGACGCCGCCGCGCGGCGATCAGCATACCGATTGTGATCACCGCTACACCGGCGATCGCGTCCAACACCCAGTGGTTGGCGGTGCCGACCACGACCACCGCCGTGATCGCGGCGTAGAGCCCACCGAGCACGCGCGGCAGCAGGCCGGGCAGTGCCCAGGCGACCCAGAACGCCCAGCCGACGTGCAGCGACGGCATCGCGGCGAGTTCGTTGGTGAAGTGGCCGAGCCCGGCGGGCGCCGACGCGTGGCTCGACCACCAGCCCAGGTCGGCGGTGCTCGCGAGGGTGTCGACGAAGCCCGTGGGCATGAGGCGGGGCGGCGCGGTCGGCAGCAGCACGTAGCCCACCAGGCCGAGCGCCGACCCGATGATCAGGCCGTTGCGGGCCACCGGGTAGCGGTCGGGATGCCGGCGGTAGAGCCACACGAGCACCAGCGGGGTCACGAGGTAGTGCAGGGCGGCGTACCAGAACGACATCGCGGCGGCCAACCACGGCGTGCCGGTCACGGCCCGGTTGAGCACACCCTCGAGGTCCAAGCGCACCAGGTGCTCCACATCGAGCAGCGCCCCCGCCGTGGCCCGCGCCGAGGCGAGATCGGGATCCGCAAGCATCCGCGCCGCGCTGTACATGGCGAACGCCCCCAGCAACAGGACGATCTCGCGCCATCCTCGTCGTGACACCCGTGCCTCCCCCGTCGATCAAGGGGCAAGCCTGGCGTAACGAACGGCTTAACGGAATCCGGCGCGCGACTGAATCAGATCTTGCGCCGTCTCCTCCTTTCGGCCGATATCGCCCACCCGCCTACTGTGTCCCGTCCGATCCGGCGGCCACCCTGCGGCGCTCGAACGGGTCGCCGTACTCGCGGACCGCGGCCCGGGCGTACGCCTGCTGGAACGTCGCCACCCGCTCGGACCGGCCCCGGCCGAGGAAGCTGACGAACCAGTGCAGCACGGCGGTCACCCGGTTCTTGAAGCCGACGAGGTAGAGCAGGTGGACGGCGAGCCACATCAGCCAGCCGATGAAGCCCGAGACGTTCACCTTGCCGATGCTGGCGACCGCGTGGAAGCGCGAAATGGTCGCCATGCTGCCCTTGTCGAAGTACCGGAACTTCTGGCCCGTCTCCCGTCCCGCGAGCCGGCGCTTGATCTGGTCGGCGGCGTGCCGGCCGCTCTGGATGGCCACCTGGGCGACGCCGGGAAGGTTGTCGAGGGCCATCATGTCGCCGACGGCGAAGATCTCCGGGTGCCCGGGCAGGCTGCAGTCCGGCTCCACCTGGATCCGGCCGGCGCGGTCGGTCGACACCCCCGCGGCCTCGGCGAGCTTGCGGGCCAGCGGCGGCGCCGCGACGCCGGCCGCCCACATCTTCGTCATCGACTCGATGCGCTCGCGCCCGCGCGGGGTGTCGACGTCGATGCCGGTGGCGTCCACGCCGACGACCTTCGTCTCCAGCTCGACCTCGACGCCGAGCAGGTGCAGCTGGCGCAGCGCCCGGGTGGAGAGGCGGTCGCCGAAGGTCTTCAGCACCGCGTCCACGGCGTCGATCAGGATCACCCGCGCCTTGCGCGGGTCGATGTGCTTGTACTGACCGGGCAGGTTGCGGTGGGCCAGCTCGGCGATCTGCCCGGCCATCTCGACGCCGGTCGGGCCCGCGCCGACGACGACGAAGGTCATCCAGCGCTCCCGTTCGGCCGCGTCCGGCTGCAGGTCGGCCAGCTCGAAGGCGCCGAAGATCCGGGCGCGCAGCTCGAGCGCGTCGTCGATGCTCTTCATGCCGGGCGCGTGGTCGGCGAACTTGTCGTTGCCGAAGTACGACTGGGACGCGCCGGCGCCGACGATGAGCGTGTCGTACTCGACGGTGTAGTCGATGCCGGGCGCCGCGACGAACACCTTCTTCGCCTCGACGTCGACGTCGGTGACCCAGCCGAGCCTGACGTCCACGTTCTCCTGGCGCTTCACGATCTCGCGGATCGGCGGGGCGATCTCGCCCTCGGACAGGATCCCGGTCGCCACCTGGTAGAGCAGGGGCTGGAAGAGGTGGTAGGCGGTGCCGTTGATCAGGGTGATGTCGACGTCGGCGCGGCGCAGCGCCTTGGCGGCGAAGAGACCGCCGAACCCGGCTCCGACGATCACGACGCGGTGCCGTTGAGCAGTGCGTTGTGCCATGTGGGCCTCCGTGGTCGTTTGTCGTTCCCCGGGTACGGTATCGCTCGGCTTCGGTCCCTCACACCTTGCCCATTCCACCGGTGCGTCGATCGTGTGGGTGGTCACATTTCCCCGCTCTCCCGACGTGTAGCGTTTCCACACGTGCGTCGGGGACCGAAACTGAAACTGGCGGGCGCGGGCACGGCGATCGGAACATTCGCGGTCATCACCGCTCTCGCGCCTTCCGAATCCGGCCTCACCGCGGACCTAACCACCCGCGACTGGCTCGCTCACGCGGGGCCGTCGTGGCTCGCCACGGCAGCCCGCACCGCTACGTACGTCGGCCAGGGCGGACCACTCACGCTTGCCACGCTCGCACTCGCCGCCTTTCTGACCTGGCGGCGCAAAACGTGCAAGCCCGCGATTCTCTTCCTCGCGACGTTCATTCTCGTGATGGTTGTCGTCGGACTGCCGAAGGTCTATTTCCGACGGGGCGCCCCGGCCGATCCCGAGACCGACGCCGTGCGGTTCTTCAGCAAATCTTTCTGCGGTGGCCCTGAGTGTCAGTCCTATCCTTCCGGACACGCGGCCAACGCCGTGGCGTGGTACGGGCTGGCGATGCTCCTCCTGGCGAGCGCCGTGACCCTGGCGGCCCGATGGCTGATCCAGGGTGCGGCCGCGACGGTCACCGCGGTCGCGACGATCCTGTCCGGGTATCACTGGCTCACCGACACCGTCGCGGGCCTCGCGCTCGGTGTGGCGATCTACCTCGTGCTGAGCGTCGTGAACGGTGCCGACCCCAGGTATGTGACGTGGCTCGACGAGCGCCTCGTGAGAGTCCTCACTCGCGGTGGGCGACAGCGCGGCGATCCACCCGAGGGCGCCGGGCGGCCGATGCCCGTCCGCGCCGAGGCGGCCTAGTCTGTTCCGCACCGTCAAGTCGCAGGAGGCCGGCATGCGAGCCGCTCAGCTGTTCTGGGGTGTCGTGCTCCTCAACGTCGCCGTGGTGTGGACGCTGTTCTTCACCATGGCGCCCGAGCCGAAACATGTGCTGGTCGGCGTCGGCCAGTTCCTCGGACTGCACGCCGCCCTGCTCATGATCCTGCAGTTGACCCTCATCGCGCGGCTGCCGTGGCTGGACCGGCGGGTGGGCATGGACCGGCTCACCACGTGGCACCGGTGGACCGGGTTCACGCTGTTCTGGGTCGTCCTGGCCCATCCGATGTTCGTGATGGCGGGTTACGCGGCCACCTACCACTCCACGGTCCTGCGGGAATTGAAGAACCTGGCCGGAATGCCCGGGCCGTTGGTCGGCATGATCGCGCTGGTCGTCATCGTGGTCGCCGCCGGGACATCCATCCGGTACGCCCGCCGCCGCCTGCAGTACGAGACCTGGCACGCCGTACACGTCTTCCTGTACGTGGCCATCGCGCTCGTCCTGGTCCACCAGCTGTTCGAGATCTCCACGTTCACCGCCTCGCCGGTCGCGACCGCCTACTGGTGGGCGCTGTGGGTCTTCGCACTCGGCGCCCTGCTCGTCGGCCGGGTCGCGATGCCGCTGTGGCGCAACGCCCGGCACCAGTTCCGGGTCGCCGCGGTGGTGCCCGAGTCGGACAACGTCGTCTCGGTCCACATCAGCGGCCGCGATCTCGACCGCCTGCCCGCCCGGGCCGGGCAGTTCTTCATCTGGCGGTTCCCCGGGTACGCCTCCTGGTGGCAGGCCAACCCGTTCTCGCTGTCGGCGGCGCCGGACGGGCGTTCCCTGCGGCTGACCGCGAAGGCCGTCGGCACGGCGAGCGCGGCACTGCGGCACGTCCCGGTCGGATCCCGGGTGTTCGCCGAGGGGCCGTACGGCGCCTTCACCTCCCTGCACCGCACCCGGGACAAGACCCTGCTGGTCGCCGGCGGGGTCGGCGTCACGCCGATCCGGGCGCTGCTGGAAGAGCTGTCCGGCGACGTCGTGGTGCTCTACCGCGCGCACAGCCGGGCCGACGCGGTGCTGCTCGCCGAGCTGGAGTCGCTGGCGCGGGCTCGGGGAGCCCAGATCCACCTGCTGACCGGGCGTACGGGCGCCGGAGACCCGCCCTTCGCCCCGTTCGAACCGGACAACCTGGCCGCCACGGTGCCGGACGTCACCGATCGGGACGTCTATGTGTGCGGACCGCCCGCGATGACGGCGGCGGTGATCCGGGCGCTCCGGGTCCTGAAGGTGCCCCGCCGGCAGATCCACGCGGAGCGTTTCAGCCTCGCGGGGTGACGCCCGGCCCGCAGCGGCTAGAGTTCCGGGCATGAGTCTGCCGCCGCTGTCCATCCTGGAGGTCGCACCGGCGGAGAAGGGCCGCACCGCGTCGGAGACGCTCGCCGCCACCACCGCGACGGTGAAGGTGGCCGACGACCTCGGCCTGCGCCGCGCGTGGTTCGCCGAGCACCACGGCGCCCCGCTGATCAGCAGCGTGGCGCCCGCGGTGCTGATCGCGCACGCGGCGGCGACCACCACCCGGATCCGGACCGGCTCCGGCGGGGTGCTCCTGCCGAACCACGCGCCGCGGGCGGTCGCCGAGCAGTTCGCGACGCTGGACGCGCTGCACCCGGGCCGGATCGACCTGGGGATCGGCCGTGGCCCCGGCACCTTCGACGCCTCGGTCGTCGCCGCGCTGCAACGCGGCGCGGCGCCGACCACCGACGACAGCTACCGCGCCGGGATCGTCGAACTGCTCGGATACCTGTCCGGGGAGGGCGGGCCGCCGCTGCTGCCGGGATACCGTGCCGCCGTCCAGCCGTGGCTGTTGTCGTCCAGCACGACCGGTGCCTCGCTCGCCGGCGAGCTGGGTCTGCCTGTCGCGTTCGCGCACCACATCCGCCCGCAGAACACCGCCGAGGCGTTGGAGCGCTATCGGGAGTCGTTCCGGCCGTCGCGGTGGCTCGAACGGCCGTACGTGATGATCGCTGTCGAGACGATCTGCGCGGACACCGACGCCGAGGCGGCCCTCCTGGGCCGCCCGCTGGACCTCGTCAAGGCCGCGCTGTTCGCCGGGCGGGCCGACGAGCCCCTGCTGTCGCCCGCCGAGGCGACGGAGGTGATCCTGCCGGAGGACGTGCAGGAACGGCTCCGGGACTACCGCGCCCAGCAGGCCCAGGGGTCACCGACGACCGCGGCCGCGCGGCTGGCGGAGCTCGCCGACTCGACCGGCGCCGACGAGATCATGCTGGCGACCACGATCTACGACGCGGTGGCCCGGCAGCGCTCCTTCGAGCTGCTCGCCAAGGCCGCCGCCTGAGCCGCCGCCGGCCAGAGGGACGGCTCAGTTCGCGCCGTGTCGGCGGCGACGGGCATAGTTCCCGGCCACGACGAGGAGCAGCGGTCCCCAGGTGAGCATGGGGAGGTAGAGCGCCGCCACCTCGGATCCGGGTTGCGGGCGCGACGCCTCCGCCCTGGTCGGTCCGATCAGTACCGGTGCCTGCTCAACCCAGTGGAACACAGGGTTCAGGAGCGCGTAGAGGCACAGCCCGATGAGCAGCAGCGCACCGGCCATCGCGGGCACGGCGACGGCCGGTGCCGGAATGGCCCGGCCGCCCAGGAACGGCACCCACCGAGGGACGCGTTCACCCCACGGGTGCACCAGGCCGAGTGTGAGCAGCGCCAGACCGAGGGAGCCGACCGACAGGATCAGCAGGTACCAGCCTTCGGCGTCCAGGTCGACCGTGCCGTCGAGGAGCAGGGTGCAGCGCCACACCGCTGACGGCAGCACACCCGCCGGCACCGCGTACGCCGCGACAACCGCCCACCGCGGCGGCCGATTCGCCTCAGCGGACGCGTCATCCGTCGCCCGCAGAATACCGGTCGTCATGAATGGTCCCCCGTTTCAGTGGTCAACGAGGACAATCCTGCCGACCGGACCTGTGAGGCTCCTGAGGCGGCGGGTGACCCTCAGCTCCGCACGAACACCGCGACCGATCTCGCCGGGACGGTGAACGTGCCGGTTTCCGGGGCGAAGGACGCGGTGCGCAGGGCCGGGTCGGCCGCGGCTTGCTGCACCGGGTGCAGCGAAACCTCGGCCCCGCGCAGCGCGGCGACCGTCTGGGTGGTCACCGACGGCGTCGCGTTGAAGACCACCGTCACCGAGGTCCAGCACGGGTCGATGCCGCGCCCGTCGAGCGTCATCGTGATGACGCCGGGGGTCTCGGCGCCGCCGGAGAGCGGGAACGACAGCCGCTTGCGCACCTCGGCGGCGGTGGGCAGCCCGAACACCGGCGACGAGCGGCGGATGCTCAGCAGCTCGCGGTAGGTGGCGTCGGCGAGACCGATCGCCGCGCAGTCCGGCTTGAGCGCCGGGTCGGCCAACAGCGGCTTCGCGTACGGCCACTTCGCCTCGTTGTCCGCCGCCGGGGGCAGGCCGCGGCCGAAGCCGTTGCCCCGGGCGCAGTCCCATTCGATGCGTTTGAACCAGTCCCCGGAGTTGTACGAGTTACGGTCCAGCGACTTCGACCGCAGCAGCTCGCTGCCGCCCGTGACGAAGCCCGGGCCCTGGCCGAGGGCGGTGGTGGCCAGCGCCAGGGACTGCATGCGGGCCCGGTCGGTCGCCGAGGTGCCCTGCGGCAGCTTGTAGGCGAGCGCGTCGTAGAGGATCTCGTTGTCGTGGGCGTCCACATAGGTGACCGCCTCGGCCGGATCGGTGGTGTATCCGGCCGGGGAGCCGTTGTAGTCGATCTGGGCGCCGGTCTTCACCGTGCCGTCGGAGGCGGTGAAGGAGTACGACGCGAGGTTGCCGCTCAACCCCACCTTGATCAGGTCCTGGTAGTGCAGCAGGCGGGCCTTCTGCTCCTCGGCCGTCCCGTTGACCGGATCGCCGTTGGGCGCGGTGAACAGGCCGGAGCCGAATCCCTGCACGCGCGGGTTGTCGTCGAACGGGCCGCCGCCGCGGACGGCGTCGCGCAACCGGTCGTTGAAGGTGCCGACGCCGGTGCCGGCCATGTTGGCCTGGGTCGCCTGGACGAAGCGCGCGTCGTCGGCCACCTCGCCGAAGTTCCAGCCTTCGCCGTACAGGAGGATGTTCTTGCCGTCCACGCCGTCGCGGGCGGGGGTGAGCCGGTCGAGAGCGGCCCGGACGGCCAGGATGTTCGCCTTCGGGTGGTGGCCCATCAGGTCGAACCGGAACCCGTCCACCTTGTACGCCCTTGCCCAGGTGACAACGGAGTCGACGACGAGTTTGCCCATCATCGCGTGTTCGGGCGCGGTGTTGGCGCAGCAGGTGGAGTTCGCGACCGAGCCGTCGGCGAGCAGCCGCTGGTAGTAGCCGGGCACGATCTGGTCCAACACCGAATGCGGATCGGTGCCGGCGGCCGACGTGTGGTTGTAGACCACGTCCATGACCACGCGCAGCCCGGTGCCGTTGAGCGCGGCCACCATCTGCCGGAATTCCCTCGTCCGCGCCGCGCCTTCGGGATCGGTGGCATAGCCGCCCTCCGGCGTCGTGTAGTGCAGCGGGTCGTAACCCCAGTTGTAGCCGTCGCTGTCGGCCACGGCCGCGACGCACTTCTGCTGCTCGGCGGAGTCGGGCGGCAGCGCGGCGAGGTCACAGGCGGGCAGCTTCTGGTCGGCGCGTTTCTCGGGGATGGTGGCGAAGTCGAAGACCGGCAGCAGATGCACGTGGGTCGTGCCGGCCCGGGCGAGTTTGTTGAGGTGCGTCATCCCGGCGGAATCGGCGTCGGTGAAGGCCGCGTACGTACCCTGGTCGGAGAAGTCCCGTACGGACAGCTCGGTGATCTGGGTCTTGCCAGGCTTGGGCTTCCGCAGCCGGTTCCAGCCCGCCGGGGCCAGGGACGGGTCGTTCAGGTCGGCGATCTGGCTGTGCGTGGAGTTCGCCGACAGCGCCAGCGAATACGGGTCGGTGACGCTCGCCGTGACGACCTTGCCGGCGGCGGGCTGCCAGGCGGTCACCAGGTAGCGGTAGTACTTGCCCTTCCAGTTCCGTGCGCCGGTCACCGACCAGACGCCGGTCCGCGGGTCCCGCGACATCGGCACGATCCGGGCGGCGGAGGCCGGGGTGTCGAAGAGTTCCAGCCGCACCGACTGGGCGGTCGGCGCCCAGACGGCGAGCCGGGGACGGCCGCGGTCGACGACCGGACCGAGCCGGGCGCTCGTCGCGGCGGCGTAGACGTCGTCGAGCACAGCGGCGGTCTGCACGCCGGTGGCCGACAGCAGCTTGCCGTGAGCGTCGCGCTCGGTGATCGCGACCTGTCCTTTGAGGATCTCGCGGACGTCGGTGCCGCGCGGGAGCGTGAAGGCGCCGTACTGCCACAGGTGCGGGAACTTCTGCCGCTGCGCCTCGGTGAGGCCGTTGCGCTGGGAGCTCAGCCGGATGCTGTGCCCGGGCTCCTCCGGGTCCAGCCCACCGCCGGGTGCCCAGATCAGGTCGTAGACGCGTCCGTCGGTGCCGGCGCCTACCGGTTCCAGGCTGCTGCCGGTGCCGGTCTTCCAGGCGATGGTCGCGCGGTCCAGCCAGACGGCGGCGGCCTTGGTGAGGTCCACCCCTCCCCCGCCGCCGGCCTTGCGCACCGCCGGAACGAGCCGGTCCGCGACGCCGGCCAGGAGCC
Organism: Actinoplanes sp. NPDC051346; assembly: GCF_040682215.1. Classification (NCBI taxonomy): domain Bacteria; kingdom Bacillati; phylum Actinomycetota; class Actinomycetes; order Micromonosporales; family Micromonosporaceae; genus Actinoplanes; species Actinoplanes sp. NPDC051346. The sequence goes on from NZ_JBFBAJ010000009.1 coordinate 93,929, forward strand.
ACACCTCCCGACCGGCCGAGGCGAAGTCGAGCCGCTGGTCCTCGGGCAGGTCCTTGATGTCTCCCTTGTGGATGATGTAGTTCAGCCCGGCGGCTCCGGCGGCGAGCGGCACCCGGAACGTCACTCCGAACGAGTCGGTGCCGGCCGGCGGCAGCGGTGCCGACCAGTCGGTCGGGGTCGCGGCGCCGTCCCACACGTGCAGGCCCCAGCCGGTGTAGTCACCGTCGGCGCGGCGATAGTGGATGATCGCGGTGTTTTCGTCCTGCGCCACCGGCGGTCGTTCGGTGCCGATCGCCGGATCGCCCTGCTTCAGCCAGATCTCGGGATTGACCGCCGGGTCGAGGAAGCGGTCGGCGGCCACGTCCTTCGTGCCGTTGGAGTCCACCACGATGAAGCCGACGTTGCGGGCGCCGGGCTTGAGTTTGACCCAGGCGAAGCGACCGTACGCGTCCACGCCGGCGAACGGCTGCCCCTGCGGCCAGGGGGTCTGGGCGGACTCGTCGATGTCGCCGAAGGCGTACAGCCCCCAGTCGTCGTAGTCGCCCGCCGGCCGCTGATAGTGCACGACCGCGTAGCCGGGTCCGGTCGTCACGACGGGCGTGCCCACCTTGATCCCACTGGTCGTCATGGCCGTCCGTCCCTTGCTGTCACGCACGGTGGCCCGGTAGGTGACACCGGTGGCGCCGGCGAGGCCGGTCAGATCGTGATAGACGCGGTACGGCGCGGTGTCGGCGGTGCCCAGGGTCCGCCAGCGGCCGTCGCCCACCCGGGCCTCGAACCGGACCGTGGCGAGCGGGTCGCCGGTGACGGCGGCGGTCAGCTCGGTGCGCGTGGGCACGTACGCACCGGACTCGGGCGCCGTGATCCGCACCGTCGGCGCGGCGGTGGGCGCGGCGACGGTCCCGCCGGCCCGGTAGGCGACCGACGACAGGGCCGGAACGGTGACGGTCAGCTTGCCGTCGGCGCCGGTGGCCGCGGCGCCCGCACCGCCGTAGATGCCCTGGAACGCCGTGCCCGGGGTCCACGTGTCGATGGTGACCGTCCGCGCGGCGGTCGCGTTGTTGACGGCGATCACGTATTCCCTGCGCTGGGCGCGGTCGATGCGCGACGCGGCGAAGACGCCGGGTCCGCCGGCGGCGTGCCGGGTCACCTGAAGGCCGTCGCGGAGCGCGGGGTGAGCCTTGCGCAGCGCGCCCAGCGCGGCGATCGTCTGGTAGACCGGGTGCGTCGTCTCGTAGTTGGCCTGCGCGTGCGTGCGGTCCGTGCCGAGCAGGTCGTCGTCGAGGTAGTCGGGCGTGCGGCTGGGGAACATGTCCTGGCGGGCGTCCTTGTCGCCGCCCGGGCCGGTAAAGCCCTGCTCGTCACCCGAGTAGATCACCGGCTGGCCACGGGTGAGGAACATCAGCTCGTGGGCCAGCTGGTCGCGGCGCAGGTGGGTGGCCGGGTCGGTGCCGCCCGCCGCGATGAAGGAACCGATCCTGCCCATGTCGTGGTTGCCGAGGAAGGTCGGCAGCCGGTCCGCGCTCGTGTCGTCGGTGGTGTAGAGGTCGTCCTTGGCGTACAGGGCGGCCAGCGCCTCGGCGGAGCCGCCGTCGGCGGTGAACGTGCGGGCCGCGGCCTGGAAGGAGAAGTCGAGGGTGGCGGGCAGGCCGCCGCGCCGCACGTAGGTCGACTCGATCTCCTGGTCGGCGCTGTAGACCTCGCCGAACATGAAGAACCCGGGCTTGCCCGCCCGCTTCGCGGCCGCCTCGATGCCCGCCGAGAACCGCGGCCAGAAGTCCAGGTTGGAATGCTTGACGGTGTCGAGCCGGTAGCCGTCGATGCCGGTGTCGGCGATCCAGTCGGCGTAGATCTTCGTCATGCCGCGGAGCACCTCGGGCCGCTCGGTCCACAGGTCGTCGAGGCCGAAGAAGTCGCCGTACTCGCTGTCCTCGCCGACGAAGGTGGTGTCGCCGCGGTTGTGGTACATCCTCGGATCGTTGAGCCAGGCGGGAACCTTGACCTTCTTGTCCGCGGCGGCCACCACCGGCGTGTACGGGAACGACGCCTCGTTCACGGCCGGGAACGCCCGGGTGCCGTCGGAGTAGTTGCGGTCCTCGAAGATCCGCCCCCGCGCGTCCCGGTACGGCTTCGCGGCCTTGTCGACGTAGGCGTACGTGTTCTGCGCGTACCTGATGACGTCGGCGGTGTGGTTGACGATGATGTCCAGGTAGATCTTCATGCCGCGCCGGTGCGCGAGATCGACCAGCCGCTTGAGGTCGGCGTTCGTCCCGAAGTGCGGGTCGACCTGGGTGAAGTCCGTGATCCAGTAACCGTGGTACCCGGCCGACACGTCGGCGCCGCTGCCCTGCACGGGCCGGTTCTTGAAGACCGGCGCCAGCCAGATCGCCGTCGTGCCGAGCCCCTGGATGTAGTCGAGGCGATCGATGACACCCCGCAGGTCACCGCCGTGGTAGAAGCCCTTGTCCGTGGGGTCGTACCCGGTGGCGAGCCGGTCGCCGGCCAGGCCGCCGCGGTCGTTGCCGGTGTCGCCGTTGGCGAACCGGTCCGGCAGGACAAAGTAGAACTGCTCGTTGGCGGTGGTGCCGCCGGGCCGGTCGAACCCCCGGTCGGCGGCCGTCGGCGCGGCCGGTGCGGCCTGCGCCGGGGCGTAGACCGGCATGCCGAGCACCAACAGAACGGCGAGCAGCAACGTGCTCACCCGCGAGGTCTTCACATCGAGGCCTTCCTATGGCGGACGACGCACGCTAACTCCCGCCGAAACCCCCATGCAAGGACTTGCAAGGCCTGACATGTAGTTACATCGCATCGTGCAAGAACGCACGGACGGTCCTATGCGGCCTGTTCCGCCTCGACCTGCTGGTTCCACTCGCGCTTGCTCGACTGCCAGCCGTCCTCGTTCAGCCCACGCCGCCAGTACCCGGAGATCGACAACCGGTCCATCGGAAGTTGCTTCTCGACGCGCAGCAGCCGCCGCAGATCCTTGACGAAGGCGGCCTCGCCGTGGACGAAGGCCTGCACGTCCCCGTCCGGCCAGTCGAGACCGCGCACGGCCGCCACCAGCGCCGCACCGACCGGCCGATCGCCACGGTGCACCCAGGTGACGTCGGCGTCGGCGGCCGTCTCGATCTTCTGCTCCTCGGCGGGACCGGCCACCTCGATGAAGGCGTGCACGCGCGCGCCGGCGGGCATGCCCTCCAACGCGGCGGCGATCGCGGGCAGCGCGCTCTCGTCACCGGCGAGCAGGTGCCAGCCGGCGGCGGGGTCCGGGGCGTACCCGCCACCCGGCCCCATGAAGCGGATCGGATCGCCGACCCGGGCATTGGCCGCCCACGGCCCGGCGATGCCCTCGTCGCCGTGCACCACGAAGTCCAGCCACAGCTCGGGGACCTCCGGCAGCCAGCGCCGGACCGTGTATGTCCGCACGACCGGCCAACTCTCGCGCGGCATGGTCTCGCGGATCACGCCGAGGTCGAACGGCTCGGGGTAGGTGACGCCGGGCTGCGGGAACTGCACCTTGACGTAGTGGTCGGTGCGGTCGCCGGCGGTGAGGCCGTGCAGGCCGGGCCCGCCCACGACGATCCGCACCATGTGCGGGGTGAGCCGCTCGACGCGGGTCACGACACCGGTCCGGGCCACCCGGACGGGACTGTTCGACATTGACTTCCTCCGGTTCGACCAGGCAAGGCTACCCTTAGTTGCCGGGTTCCGTACCCCACCCATTGTGACCTCGCTCACGGCACCCCGCGCGAGCGGCGTCAGGAGCGGAGGAAGGTCAGCACCGCCAGCACGCGCCGGTGGCTCTGCTCGGTCTGGGAAAGATCGAGCTTGAGGAAGATGTTGCGGATGTGCTTCGCCACCGCCGCCTCGGTGACCACCAGTTTCGCGGCGATCGCGGCGTTCGAGCGGCCCTCGGCGACGAGGGCCAGCACCTCACGCTCGCGGTTGGTGAGCGACTCGAGGGGATCGACGCGGCGGCGCAGAAGCTGGCGCACCACCTCCGGGTCGACGACGGTACCCCCTGCCACGACCCGGCCGAGGGCATCGAGAAACTCCTCGACATGCCCGATCCGGTCCTTCAAGAGATAGCCGACGCTGGTGCCGTCACCGGCATTGAGCAATTCCGTGGCATATCTCGTCTCGACATACTGACTGAGCACGAGAATCGGCAGGAAGGGGCGGATCCGGCGCAACTCGATCGCGGCCCGTAGACCCTCGTCCTTGAACCCCGGCGGCATGCGCACATCCGTCACGACCGCGTCGGGATCGTGGGACTCGACCGCCTCCCGCAGGCTTGCGACATCGGAGACCGCTGCCACGACGCGGTGCCCGAACCGCGCCAACAGACCGATGAGCCCCTCCCGCAGCAGGACGCTGTCCTCGGCGAGGACTATCCGGAGCTGGGCAGCGGCTGGCAAGGGATCTCCACAACTATCCGGGTCGGTCCGCCCGGCGGACTCGTCAGCGACAGTCTGCCATCGACGACGGAGACCCGGTCTCCGAGGCCGAGCAGGCCGGTACCGCCATTGACGTCGGCACCACCGCGACCGTTGTCGCAGACGCTGACGACGACACGCCCCTGCGAATATTCGCCATGGATCTCACCACGGTCGGCGCCGGAATGCTTGGCCATGTTCGACAGGGCCTCCGAGACGACGAAGTAGACGGTCGACTCGATCGGGCGCGAGAACCGTTGCGGGAGACAGAGGGCGACGTCGACGGGAATGGCCGACCGGGTCGCGAGATCCGTCACCGCCTCGGCCACGCCGAAATCGGTGAGCACGGGTGGATGGATGCCGCGGATCAGCTCCCGCAGCTCGACGAGAGCCACTTCGGCCTCGTCGTGGGCGCGCGTCAACTGCTCCGCGAGCGGGCCGGGCGGCGCGTCCAGTCGGGCTATGCCGAGCATCATCGTGAGGGCGACGAGCCGTTGCTGGGCACCGTCGTGCAGATCCCGCTCGATGCGGCCGCGCTCCGCCTCGAACGCGTCGACCAGCCGGACCCGGGACCGGGTCAGCTCGGTGATCCGCTCACCCAGCGCACCGCCGGCCGGGGTGAGGAGAAACCGGGCCAGCGCACCGCGCGCGCCGGCCAGCAGGCCCAGGCCGTACGCGCAGGCGCCCAGGGCGACGAGCCCCGCGGCGCAGACGGCGAGCGCGGCCGGCCAGGAGGTGACGGCGTACGCCTTCAGCACATTGACCTGCTCGCCGTCGCCCACCGTGGCGAGCAGCACGGGGGTGGCGAGCAGCGCAAGCGGCACGGACACTCCCAGGACCACAGCGAGCAGGTCGATCGGCCAGAGCACCAGCATGAGCAGGACCGCGTAGCCCCACTCCCGCCAGGTGAGCCGCTCCGCGAACCGGGTGCGCAGCCAGGAGACCAGGCCGCGGCGGGGCGGGGCACGATGGCCGTCGGGCACCGGGCGGTCGTCGATCATCCGCAGCGACCACCGCTCGAGCTCCGCCACGGGCAGGCCGAGCAGGGCGAGCGCGCCCAGGAGCGGAAGGCCGATCACGACCACGGTCAGCAGTCCGCCAACCGACAGCAGGAGCAGCGCGACGATCAGCGTCAGCAGCCCGGTCAACCCGTCGGCGACGAGATATCCGAGGGAGCGCAACGGCCAAGCGGACAACAGAAAACCGGGCCGGGCCAGGGCCTGCCACACGTTCCGCGCTCTCACCGGCACCACCGTAGACGCCGGAGGTAGTGCCTGCGCTACCGGCAAGACTCGCCTGGAGGGGAGTGTGCCCGGCCGCGCCGCGGACCAGGGTTGATTCCATGATCCGTGACGCGATCCGGCTCCGCTCCGTCTCCCGGTCCTATGGTTCGGCGGACGACGCGGTGACCGCACTCGACGACCTCTCCCTCTCCTTCACCGAGGGCACCTTCACCGCAGTCATGGGCCCCTCCGGGTCCGGAAAGTCGACACTGCTGCACTGTGCGGCCGGCCTCGACCGGCCCACCTCCGGCTCGGTGCTGCTCGGCGAGACCGACCTGACGGCCCTCAGCGAGACGAAACTGACACTGCTGCGCCGCCAGCGCATCGGCTTCGTGTTCCAGTCCTTCAACCTCCTGCCGGCACTGACCGCCGAGCAGAACGTCGCGCTGCCGTTGCGGCTCGGCGGACGCCGCCCGGGGCGCTCGGAGGTACAGGACGTGCTGGCCCGCGTCGGGCTCGCGGGCCGCGCGAGGCACCGCCCCGGTGAGATGTCCGGCGGCCAGCAGCAGCGGGTCGCGATCGCCCGCGCCCTGATCACCCACCCGGACGTCCTCTTCGGCGACGAACCCACCGGGGCGCTCGACTCCACGACGGGCCGCGAGGTGCTGCGGATGCTGCGCGCGATGGTCGACGAGCAGCGGCAGACCATCGTGATGGTCACCCACGACCCGGTCGCGGCGTCGTACGCCGACCGCGTCGTCTTCCTCGCCGACGGACGCCTCCACGGTGAACTGACGGCGCCCTCCGCGGAGTCCATCGCCGCCCGCATGACCCGGATGGAGACCGTCGCGTGCTGACCGTGACCCTCCGCACCCTGCGGACCCGCTGGGTGACACTCGTGGGCACCTTCGTCGCGCTCGCGCTGGGCGTGGCGCTGATCGCCACCATGGGTCTCGGGCTGGCGTCGACGTGGGAAGCCCCGGCGCGCGAGCCTGAGCGGTTCGCCGGCGCGGCCGTCGTGGTCCGCGGTGCCGACGAACTGCGGGTGCCGTCGCCGATCGGAGAACGCAAACAGCCCCTCGCCCGGCCCCGTGGCGTCGCGCCCGAGGTGGCGAAGGCGCTGGCCGCGAAGGCCCGTACGGTCGCCGACCGATCCTTCCCCGTCCGCGTGAGCAGGCGCGACGGCGACGACACGCTCGTCGGGCACCCGTGGTCGGTCGCGACCTTCGGCGGTTACCGGCTCAACGCCGGGCACGAGCCCCGCGCCGGCGAGGTCGTGCTCGCCGGATCGCCGGCGCTGGTCGGCACGGCGGTGCGGGTGCGCACCCCAGCGGGCGTGAGCACGCGGACGGTCGCGGGTGTCGTCGCGCCGGTGCGCTTCGAGCGGGCGCTGTTCTTTTCCGACGCCGAGGCCGCGAGGCTCTCGCCGCGGATAGACCACCTCGTCGTGGAGGCGGCACCCGAGTTGGTCCGTACCCTGGTCGGGCCCGGCGCGGACGTCCAGGTCCTCACCGGCGACGACCGGCGCCGGGCCGACCCGGATCCCGACCGCGACCGCGACGCCCTGATCGCCATGAACGCGCTGCTCGGCACCGCGGGCGGCGTCACCACCTTCGTCTGCGTCTTCGTGGTCGCGTCGACCTTCGCGTTCGCCGTGGCCCAGCGGCGCCGCGACATCGGCCTCCTGCGCACCGCCGGGGCGACCCCGCGACAGATCCGCCGGATGCTGGTCATCGAGGCGGCGGTGGTGGGAGTGCTGGCCTCGGCCACCGGATGTGTGCTCGGCTCCCACGGCGCCCCGATCCTCGCCGGCCTCCTCGTGGACGAGAAGCTCGCGCCGTCCTGGTTCACCATCGGGGCACACACCTGGCCCTACCAGGTGGCGTTCTGGACCGGGCTGCTGGTGGCGCTGGCCGGCGTCACGGTCGCCACCGTCCGGGCCGGGCGCATCCGCGCGGTCGAGGCACTGCGCGAGGCGTCGATCGACAAGGCCATGACGCCGGGCCGGTGGCTCTTCGGCGTCGGTCTGCTCGCCACCGGCGTGGGCATGCTCGTGTGGCGGCTCCTAGCCGACCCCGGCGACGCACTGCACCGCAAGACCTACACCACCCAGCCGATGCTGCTGATCACGGCGGTCGCTCTGCTCGCGCCGATCCTCGTCCGGCCGTTGACCCGGCTGCTGGCGTGGCCGCCTGCCCAACTGCCCGGCGCTACCGGCATGCTGGTCCTCCAGAACGCCGCGGCGGGCGTGCGGCGCACGGCGGCGGTCGCGGCGCCGGTCCTCGTCACCGTCGCGCTGGCCGGCTCGCTGCTGGGCGCGACGGCGACCATCGACGAGGCGAAGGCCGCCGAGATCCGCGAACAGACCAGGGCCGACCTCGTCGTGCGGGCGGACGACACGAGCGCCGGCTTCGACGACCGTACGGTGGCGCGGATCCGCGCGGTGCCGGGCGCCACGGTCATGGTCAGCGCCACCACCGCCGTCTACCGGCTCGAGGACGGCCACGCCCTGATCCGCTCGGACGCCCGGGCGGTCGACGCCCGGGGGTTGTCCGGCGCGCGCACCCTTCCGGTGGAGGCCGGCAGCCTCGACGGCCTCGACGACACGAGCATCGTCGTCAACACCGAGTGGGCGCAGCACACCGTCGGTGAGCGGGTCGACGTGTGGCTGGGCGACGGCACCAGAACATCGCTGCGGATCGCCGCCGTGATCGCCGCCGGTACGGGCGACAACGGCGTCTACCTGACCCGGCACCACGCCCGGGACGTGGCACCGGACCGCCTCGACGTGACCTGGGCTCCCGGGGCCGACCGCGTCGCCGGCGACGCCGCCGTCCGGGCCGCCCTCGAGCCCATCGGGGCGCGGGTGCTGACCCGGGCGCAGTGGATCGAGGCGGCCGACCCGAGCGTCAGCCGCCAGACCCGGGTCGGCTACGCGGTGGTCCTCGGCATCACCCTGGTCTACACCGGGATCGCGCTGGCCAACACCATGGTGATGGGGACCTCGGACCGTGCACCCGACCTCGCGACGCTGCGGCTCACCGGTGCCACCAAGCGGCAGATCCTCGTGCTCGTCGGCGCGGAGGCGCTGACGGTCGTCGTGGTCGGCGCCGTGCTCGGCTCGATCGTGACGGCGCTGAACCTGCTGGGCATCTGGGGTTCACTGGCGGCGCTGTCGGTTCGGTCTCCGATCGTCCTGCCCTGGCAGACACTCGGCGCGACACTGGCGGCGTGCGCGGTGGTGGCCGTCGTGGCTGCCATGCTCTCCGCGGTCGGCGCCCTGCGGACGCGTCCCATCGAGTCAGCCGGCGCCCGCGAGTAGGCACGCTGTCAGCCGGCCTCGGACAGACGGGCTCGCATCCAGGGGTACGGGTCGACGATGGCCCGGCGCCGCCGGCGGCACTCCTCGCGGAGCTCGCTCAGCCGCTGGCCAGCCAGGTAGTGCCGGCCACGGGTTTCCCCATGTGGACGCAGCAGCCCAAGGTCCGCCAAACGGCCAAAGTCGCGCGTGGCGGTGTGTCTTTCGACGCCGGTCATCTTCATGTATCCGGAACGCCGGACCCGGTAGCCGAGGACTGCCTCATAGAGCATGCCCGTCATCCGCTCGGGCAGCCGGTCAGCGCCGATGAGCTGGTCGAGCTCACCCCAGATCTGGGAGGCCTCATCCACCCGCTGCGCGACGGTCTGCGCCTGCATGTGGTGTGCGCGGAGATTGAAGGCGGCCCACAGGTTCGCGTCGGGGCGGGGCTGCCACGAACCCTGGCCGGTGATCGCAAGCACCCGGTAGTAGTCCTCGGTGTTGTGCCCGAGCCATTCCTCGATGCTCGAGAACGGCGGCTCGAGGATGGTTTGCCGGGCGATCGTCAGAGTCTGCAGAGCCCGGGCCATCCGGCCGTTGCCGTCACGGAACGGATGGATCATGACGAGGTTGAGATGTGCCATCGCGCCGCGGACCAGAGGGTCGACGCCAGAATCCTCCTGCACGCTGGACGCCAGTTCCTCCATCAGCGCGGGGACCCTGCCGACGTCCGGGCCTTCGTAGACAATGAGTCCGCTTTTGTCGTCATAAACGTAGATCGTGCCGGTGCGATACTGGCCGGGGCTCTTGCCCAGGTCGTGCGCGAGCATCATGTAGTGCATGCCCCGCAACGCCGAGGTGTCGGTCCTGAAGTGCGGATCGCCGGCCATCTGGAGGACGTAGCCGAGCGCCTGCCGGTATCCGCGGATCTCCGCCCACGTGCGCTCGTCCGCGCTCAGCGGCTCCTCGTCGTCGAGGGCCGCGGCGGCGTCGTCCTCGTCGACGACATAGCCCTCGATGCTGTTCGATCCCTGAATCGCCCGGGCGAGCATCGTGCGCCGCAGGCCGCCCTGCCAGCGGCGGGGGGCCCGCAGAACGCTCGCCAACTGTCGCCGCATCTCATGAATCTCGGCGAGGACCACGCGGTCCTCCGCGGTCAACGTGGGACTAACGAAGATCATGGTGCTGCGATGTCGCTAACATAACAACACTCTACTCTCACTTGTCGCTATGTAAGCAACATAGAGACACGAGGCCGAGGGCCTACTCCGGCTGCGGGGTGGCCAGGGCCAGGGTGAGCATGAGGAGCCATTGGGGGTCGCGGAGGCGGTCGCCGTAGAGCTCGCGGAGGCGGGACATGCGGTAACGCACGGTCTGTGGGTGGACGAACAGTTCCGCGGCGACGTCCTCGCGCCGACCCTGATGGAGGAGCCAGCTTCGTAGGGTTTCGACCAGTTTGGCACCCGTTGCGGCCCGTTCCGCGGACAGCGGGGCCAGCACCCGGTCGCGCAGGTCGGCGAGGGCCTGGAGGTCCGCCGTGACGACCAGGGCGAGCAGATGGTCCTCCGTGTCGACGACGGCGCCCGCGGGAGTGCGGAGGTCCATGCGGGAGACGCGGATCGCCCGGGTGAGCGAGTCTCGGGCGCGTAGCCAGGGGCGGGCCGGGCCGACGATGGCACCCCGGCCGGCGAGGAGCCGGATGAGGTGGGCGCGGGAGGGGCCCTGTGCCTCCGGGACCAGGAGCACCGCGGTTTCCGGGAGCTCCGGGCCCGCTTCGGCCACCTGGAGCGTGCGGGCGTCGAACAGGTCGGCCATCGAGCGGGCGGAGCGCTCGGGGACAAGGACGGCGGTCAGGGTCTGCGGTGGGGGCCATTCGGCGCGTTCCGCGGCGGCGATCACCACTTCCGGGGGGTCGCCCGCGACCAGGGCCTGGGCGAGCAGTTCGAGCTGGCGGCGGCGGGCCCGGCCGGAGGAGGCCAGTTCGTCGGCGTGGCCGGCGACGCTGGCCGCCGACAGCTCGTCGATGTAGGCGAAGACCAGTTCGGCGAAGCGGGCGATCGTGGTGGCGGGCTGGCCGGTGCTGACGCTGATGGCGGCGAACTGACGCCAGGCGACGCGGGCACCGACCCGGTACGCCCCGAGCAGGGCGTCGAGGCTGCGGCCGGAGCGGGCCTCGCCGCGGCCCAGGGCGTACGCCGCCTCGATCGCCGGGGCCAGCGGTGAGCCGGGGTCGGGGCCGGCCGCCCGGGAGACGAGGTTGAGGAACGTGCCGAGGGCGGCCCGGACCGCCTTCTCGATCTTGGCGCCGAGTTCGCCCGCGAAGGCCTCCGCGTACGCCGGGACGGTCGCGGTGATGGCGCCGATCGTCTGGACCGCGACCTCGGGCAGCCGCTGGCGCAGCGGGGCGACGATGTCCTCGGCGAGCCGGAAGTCGCGAACGTCGGGTAGCGCTTCGTTCATGGTCTCTCCGGGTTTCACCGCGCGATGTTGTCCTCCGCGCATAATATCCGCCGCGCGATTCACTTCGTCAGGTCATGCGTTCGTTCCCCCGCCACAGCAGGCTTGGGTGATGGCTCTCACGCGGACCCTGCGAACCGGGGCCTGGCGGGTCGTCGAGTTGATCACGACGCCGCTTGTCCCTGCCGACCACCTCGACGCGATCGTTCCCCTGCGCAACCGTTCGGTGCTGCGCGCGAAGATCGTCGGCGTCCAGGCCGAGACGTCGAACAGTGTGACGTTGACCCTGCGCCCCGGCGTCGGCTGGCGGCCGCACACGCCCGGTCAGTATGTCCGGCTCGGCGTCGACGTCGACGGCGTACGCCTCTGGCGCTCGTACTCGATCACCAGCGCGGCCCGGCCGGCCGGCCGGCGGGGTGACGACCGGTTCACCGTCACCGTCAACGCGGTCCCGGGCGGCGCGGTGAGCACCGAGCTGGTGCGCCGGGCGCGGACGGGCATGATCCTGCATCTCGACCTGCCCGACGGCGAGTTCACGCTGCCCGCCGTCGCCCCGGCCAAGGTGCTGTTCGTGACGGCCGGCAGCGGGATCACCCCGGTCATGGGCATGCTGCGCAGCCGCCTGCACGAGCTCGCCGACGTGGTGGTCGTGCACTCGGCGCGTGCCGCCGACGACGTGGTCTTCGGCGCCGACCTGCGGGCTCTGGCCGCGCAGGGTCGGATCCGTCTGGTGGAACGGCACACCCGGACCGACGGCCGGATCAAGCCGGCCGACCTCGACGAACTGGTGCCCGACCTCTTCGAGCGCGACACCTGGGCCTGTGGGCCCAATTCGCTGCTCGACGACCTCGAGGAGCACTGGGAGCAGGCCGGTGCCCGCTCCCGCCTGCGCACCGAGCGGTTCCGTCCCACGGTGGTGGCGGACGACGCCGGCGGCGGGGACGTGACCTTCACCCGTACCGGAAAGACGGTCTCGGCCGGCGGCGGGGAACCGCTGCTGGACGCCGGCGAGGCCGCGGGCGTGATCATGCCGTCCGGGTGCCGCATGGGCATCTGTTTCAAATGCGTGCTGCCGCTGCGGGAGGGCGCCGTGCGCGACCTGCGCGACGGCAGCCTCACCGTCGCCGAGCCCGGCGACTCCATTCTCGTTCAGACCTGCATCAACGCGGCCGCCGGCCCGTGCCGTATCGAGCTGTAGAAGAGGATCACCATGACCACGTTGCAGCGCAAGAAGGACAGCCCGATCGCGCACCTGACGCCCGAGGACATCGAGCAGCTCGGGATCGAACTCGACGCGATCCGTGACGAGGTGATCGCGAGCCGGGGCGAGAACGACGCGAAGTACATCCGCAGGATGATCGCCATCCAGCGCCGGCTGGAGCTGGGCAGCCGGGTGGTGCTGCTGTTCTCGATCTTCCCGCCGGCCTGGCTGGTGGGCACGGCCGGGCTGTCGGTCGCCAAGATCCTCGACAACATGGAGGTCGGGCACAACATCCTGCACGGCCAGTGGGACTGGATGCGGGACCCGAAGATCCACTCGTCGACCTGGGAGTGGGACAGCGCCACCCCGGCCGAGCAGTGGAAGCACTCGCACAACGAGCTGCACCACACGTACACGAACGTGGTCGGCAAGGACAACGACCTCGGGTACGGCATCATGCGCGTCGACGAGGACCAGCCGTGGACCCCGGCCTACCTGGGCCAGCCGTTCTACAACTTCGTCAACGCCGTCTTCTTCGAGTACGGCATCGCCGCGTACGACCTGGAGCTGGGCCGCAACCTCAAGTCGAAGAAGCGCCGCCGCTCGCCGGAGTTCAAGGCCCGGCTGAAGCAGGTCCGCCGCAAGATCGGCAAGCAGATGCTGAAGGACTACGTCGTGCACCCGGCGCTGTCCGGGCCGTCGTTCCTGCACACGATGGCCGCGAACTTCACCGCCAACATCATCCGCAACCTGTGGACGCACTCGGTCATCATGTGCGGCCACTTCCCGAACGGCGTCGAGACCTTCGAGCGGATGTCGATCGAGGGCGAGACCCGCGGCGAGTGGTACCTGCGGCAGATGCTCGGCTCGGCCAACATCAGCGGCAGCAAGCTGTTGCACATCATGACCGGCAACCTGTCGCACCAGATCGAGCACCACCTCTTCCCCGACCTGCCGAGCAACCGCTACCAGGAGATCGCGCCGAAGGTCCGTGCGCTGTTCGAGAAGTACGACCTGAAGTACGTGACCGGCCCGATGCCGAAGCAGGTCGCCTCGGCCTGGGCGAAGATCATCCGCCTGTCGTTGCCGAACCGGGGGCCGGCCTCGGTGCGCCCGCCGCGCAAGAAGCTGGACCCGGAGAACCTGCCGGCGCCCCGCTGGCAGCGCGCGCAGCCCAAGGCCTCCTGAGCTCAGCCGAGCAGTTCGTCCAGCCACGGGTTGCGGAAGACGCCGTCCGGGTCGTGCTCGCCGGCCAGTGCCACGAAGTCGGCGAAGCGCTCGTACCGGCCGCGTACGGTATCCGGATCGATGGTGTAGACCTTGCCCCAGTGCGGGCGCGGGTCGAGCGGGGCCAGCGCCTCCTCCACCCGCGCCACCGCCGGCAGGACCGCGTCCGCGTCGGCGATCCAGGTGAAGTGCAGGGCGAACGAGTCGCGTCGGTAGTTCGGGCTCAGCCACAGCGCGTCGGCCGCGACCGTACGCAGCTCGCAGACCTGGAGGACCGGCGCGACCCGCTCGCCGATCGCCTGGAGGGCGTCGATCGCCTCGAGGGCGCGGTCGCGCGGCACGTGGTATTCCGACTGGAGCTCCTCGCCACTGCTCGGGGTGAACTCCATCCGGAAATGCGGCAGCCGGGTGTGCCACGGTCCGGGCTCACCGGACTGGTCGGTGCTGTTGCGCGCCGCCATGCCCGGGACCGGGTGGCGCTGCGCGGTGGCACGGCGGGCGCCGTGGAAGTCGCCGGAGGGCATCGGCTCGCGCCGCTTGAGCCAGACCATCTCGATGTCGGGACTGGTCCAGGTCGTGAAGAGGCTGACGCTGTAGCCGTCGTCGAGGATCTCCGGCAGGTGGGCCTCTAGCGCGGCGCGGGGCAGGTCGTCGTAGACGTACTGGCGGATCTCGTAGGCGGGCTCGACGTCGAGGGTCAGCGCGGTGATGACGCCCAGCGCCCCCAGATGCACGACCGCGCCCGCGAAGCCGTCGGTGTCGCGGCGCAGGGTGACCGCCGTACCGTCGCCTCGGATCAGCTCGATCGCCGAGACGGCGGCGGCGAGGTTGGCGTGCCGGGTGCCCGAGCCGTGGGTGGCCGTCGCGACGGCGCCGGCGACCGAGATGTGCGGCAGCGACGCCAGGTTGTGCAGGGCGAGACCCTCGGCGTGCAGCCTCGCGGCGAGCTCGCCATAGCGGATGCCCCCGTCGATCCGCACCGACGCGCGGTCCGGGCCGATCTCGACGACGCGCGGCAGGCCGGCCAGCGAGATCAGGTCGCCGGCGGTGTCCGCCATGTGGTTGAAGGAGTGCCCGCTGCCGAGCACCTTGACCGGCCCCCCGGCCGCCACCAGGTCCCGCACCCGCTCGACGGTGTCCGGCTCGTGGAACCGGCGCGCGCTGTAGGCGATGGTGCCCGCCCAGTTGGTGACCCGCTCGTCGCTCATGGATCGAAGCACATCACCTCGCGGTGGGCGGCGTCCAGATCGTCGGGATGTGGCCGATCCGGACCCGCTGCGGGTGGTCGCCGACGGCGACGGTGGCGACCCGGCGGCCGGTCGCGAAGCTGATCGCCGTCACCCGGTCGGCGCCGGACTCCGAGATCACGCAGCTCTGCCCGTCGCCGCTGACCGTCGCCCAGTACGGCTTGCTCGCGCCGACCAGCTCCCCGGGCGCCAGCGTGGCCCGGTCGACGATCGTGGCGTAGTCGTCGACGGTGCCGGCCACGCACAGTTTGGCGCCGTCGGGGCTCATCGACAGCCCGTGGTGGCGGGAGTCGTTCACCCAGGTGGTGCGGTCCTCATTGGTCGTCGGACTCTTGGGGAACTCGCGGATCCGGGTGATGCGGTCGGCCGCCACGTCGTACTCCACGACGCCGCCGAGGAAGGACAGCTGGAAATACAGGGTGGACTCGTCGGGGGTGAAGACGGCCGGGCGGACGGCGTCGTTCAGGTCGGGACGGCCGAAGGCGTCGAGGCGCGGGCGCATGTCGATGGTGCGTACGGTCTGGAAGGTCCTCGGGTCGGCGATCGTGATGTGCCGGTCGCCCTTGGTCCAGTCCTGCGACGGGTCGTCGAGCGAGGTCGTGACCGCGCCGATCGACATGTTCCACAGCTGCCGTCCGCCGCCGGTGTAGAGGTTTTCGTGCGGCTGGTCGCCGGTGCCGAACGAGCCCAGCTCGCGGCCGGTGACGATGTCCAGCACGTGCACGGTGTTGGAGGTCGAGGCCGAGACCGCGACGGAACGGCCGTCGGGAGAGACGGCCATGTGGTCGCTGCGGAACCCGGATACCCCGAAACGCCACCGGACCGCCCCGGTGGTCAGGTCGATCGAGACCACGTCGGCGAAGCTGGGGCGCGAGACCACCAGCGCGTCACCGTCCGGGGTGGCGTACATGTCGTCGACCAGCTGGTCGTGGCCCTCGCCGGAGCTGTACCGCACGCCGAGGAAGAAGACGAGCTTGATCGGGTCCGTGTAGATCTCCCGGAGCCGTTCGAGCCGGTCGGGCACGACGTTGATCCGGCCGACGGGTGCGAAGTCGCCGCGGGCCTCGATGACGTCCACGGTCCCGTCCCAGTTGTTGCCGACGAACATGACCTCGCGCAGCGCGGGGGTCGCGGCCGCGGGGGTCGGGGCCGGCACGGCGCCGACGGACACCGCGAGCAGGAGGGCGACCAGAGCCCGGGTCTTCTTCGGTACGGACGCAGCGCTCACGACGCCTCCGGCGGACGGGCGGGACGCGGTGGGTGTTCCGCCGGACGCCCCGCAAATGTTACTTTGCGGTAACGCATAGGGAACAATGAATGTCCCCCGTGCCGGTAGAGGACGGGAACCAATGCCGCAGCCGCCCGTTGTGCACCGACCACAACCGCGCGACGACGCCCTCGCGGCGCTCGTGGACGACCTGGCAGCCGATCCCCACCTCGTCGACGAGGTGGTCCGCGCGGTCCGCGCGGCGTTTCCCGAGGCCACCCGGCGGCCGTCGGCGGAGATCCGGCAGGCGGTGGCCGCGCTGCTCACCGCCGGGTTCGTCGCCTTCACCCGCGACGGCGAGCCGGACTTCACCGAGGCGTGCCGGTTCGGCGCCGGCCGGGCGGCGCTGGGCGTGCCGGTCGCGGCGCTGCTGTCCGGGGTGCACGCCGGTCGCGGCCGGATCCTGGAGATCGCGATCGAGCGCGGACGCGCGGCCGGCATCCCCGCCGAGGTGATGATGCAGGCGCTGCTCCGGCTCGACCGGTACGGGATCCTGCTGGAGCGGCACGTCGTCGAGGCGTACCGGGCGGCACGGCGGGACCTGCGCCGCGATCACCGCGACGCCCGGATCGCCCTGCTGCGCACGCTGCTGCTGGGCGAGCACGGCGACGGTCCGGCCCCGGACCCGGCCCGCTTCGGCGTACGCGCCGACGGCCGCTACCACTGCCTGGTCGCCGACGCCGCCGATCCGGCGCAGATCCGGCACCTGGAACGGGCCTTCTCCCGGTGCGGCGGGGCCGTCGCCCCGGTCAGCGGCCGACTGGCCGGGCTCGTGCCCCGGCTCCCGTCCCCGGCGCCCGATACGCCCGCCCTGGTGGTGACCACCCCGGCGGTCGCCCTCGGCCGGGCGCCGGCCGCGTACGCCCTGTGTCTGACCGCCCTGCGCGCGGCCGGCGGTGACGCCCGAGCCGGGACCCGCCGGGCCGGGACGCACGACGTGACCGCGCTGGCCGGCGAGACGGCCCTCGCGGCGCAGCCGATGCTGGCCGGCTTCCTCAGCGAGAGCCTGCTCGGCGGCCTGGACCCCGGCGACGAGTTCCACCACGAGCTCGCCTCGACGGCCCTGACCTATCTGGACCACGGGCAGCGCCTGGACCGCACCGCCGAGGCGCTGCACCTGCACCCGAACACGGTCCGCTACCGGCTGCGCCGCCTGGAGGAACTGACCGGGCTCGGCGAGCGGCTGACCGTGCTGGAGACCGTGCGGTGGTGGTGGGCGCTGCGCTCGTGGCCCGCCTCCTCCATTCATTGACAGTTGTTAATGTCTTGACTACCGTCCGAGCCACCTGAGAAAACCCACCTTTTCTCGACTCCTCCGGACGGAGTGACGACGGTGACCGATCACCCTTCGACATCCCCGGGACGCACGAACTGGCGCCGCTTCGGCGTGGTGATGGCGCTCAGCGCCGTCGCCACCGCCGGCGTGGTGTCGCTCATCTCCCACGGCGCGCTGGCGGCGACCTTCGTGGTCTCCGGCCAACAGTTCAAGGTCAGCGCCGATGAGCTCGTGGCGACCGGCTTCATCCAGTACGGCACGGTCGACGCCCGCCTCGACCCCGGCGGCTCCGGGTCCCAGAAGCCCGAGCCGGTCGCTGTCTCGGCCATGAAGACCGCGACGATCAAGAACCTGTGCCAGTCGGTGATCACCGACCTCGGCGACTTCGGCTCGGTGAGCCTGGTCATCCGCGCGGGCACCGGCGAGCAGCCGGTCACCGCCCGGAACATGGTCGTCGACATGACCCAGCTCGACGGCAACGCCCGGTTCGAGACCATCGAGATCGGCCGCGACGCGTCCACCCTCGACAAGGGGCCGGAGAACGACCCCGGCGAGAAGGCGCAGCGCCGCGAGGGCTTCTTCAGCCAGCAGGCCGACAAGGTCACCATCACCAACCTCCAGCAGGTCGCCTGGTCCACGAACGCGGCCGAGTTCAACCTGCGCAACCTCAAGCTGGCCCTGCACTGGGGCAAGGACGAGTGCTTCTAAGGAGACACGATGCGACACATCCGTGCGGGCGTCGTCGCCGCCGCCGTCGGACTCGGCCTCGGCGCGCTGCCGGCGGCACCCGCCCTCGCGCTCGCCCCGGGCACCACCGTCGGTCCGGCCGGACACGAATACGCCGCCGCGCTGCTGAGCGGCACGACCGCGGACTTCGTGGTCGGCAACACCACGGTGAAGTGCAACCAGTCCGGCACCGTCGGCCAGGTGCCGGCGGAGCCCGCCAACACCAGCCCCGACGGCCCGGTCACGTCACCGCTCACCCCGGCGACCTTCGGCAACAACGGCGCCAACTGCCCGACCAACGTGCCGTTCACGACGGCCCGCACGGTCTCCAACTCCACCAACGGTCCGTGGACGATCGCACTGCGGTGGGACCCCGCGGGCGCCACCGGCACGATGTCCATCCCCGCCGCCGGCGTGGTCACCACGATCACCGGACTCGCCTCGTGCACGGTCACGGTGGCACCGGACGGCCCGGCGACGGTGAGCGGGCCGTGGCGCCCGGGTGACGAGGCCGGCCCGCCGGTCCTCGACTTCTCCGGCGGCGTCACCCTTCCGATCCAGGTCACCGGCGGCTTCGCCTGCCCGACGGGGGCGACCACGGCGACCTTCCGGGCGCAGTACACGATCGCCGACACGACGGACCCGACCCAGCGGATCACCGTCTCGGACGGCACTCCCCCGCCGCCGCCCGAAGGCTGAACTAGGACGGAAGCGCCACCCGGGCCGCGACGGTCGGGCCGAGGAAGGGCACCAGGACGAAGTAGGTGAGGTCGGGCAGGCGGTCCGGAAGCTCCGCCGCCCGACCCGTCGAGACCAGATCGAAGATGACGCCGTACACGCCGTTGATGACGGCCTCCACGACGCCGTCGGGCACCTCGGGAGCACCGGGGCGCCGGGGCACCTCGGAGAAGAAGCCGACGTAGCCCTCCAGCAGCCGCCGGCGGCGCTCGCGGGCCCGCGGCCCGGCGGCGAGCACCTCGACGATCGCGAGCACCGCGAACGCGGGCTCGGCGGCGAGGATCCGCAACAGCGTGTCGAGCCCGCGGTGGATCCGCTGCGGCCACCCCGCCGGCTGGGCGAACGCCTCGGCGACCGTCTTCTGCATCAGGACGATCCCGAGATCGAAGGCCGCGAGCAGGCACGTCTCCTTGTCGGCGAAGTGCTCGTAGAACGCCCGCGTCGACACGCCCGCGGTGGTGCAGACCTCGGTCAGGGAGGCGTTCGCATAGCCCTTCTGGGCCACCACCCGGGCCATCGCGTCGATGAGCCTGTCCCGCTGGGTGCGCGAGACGAACTCCCGGGGCAGGTCGTGGCGCCCCCGGGGCAACCGCGCGTCGGTCGGGCGCGACCCGGGCAGGCGCTCACGCTCGCCGGCGACCTCGACCATGGTGTCCCTCCCTGTACGTCGCCGCACAGCTTAGGGCCTGTCAGGCCGGCGAGCGGTCACCCACCGTCCCCGCGACGGGATACAGCATCCAGGCGCGCATGTCGCCCTTCGGATCGAACAGGTACGCGCCATCGCCCAGCGCCTGCGCGTCGTCGGTCGGGTTGTCGAAGACCGGCGTGGTCAGACCCCAGTACTTGTGGGTGGCGGTGTCTTTGCCCTTGCCGACGTGGACGTAGACCGAGCCGCCCGCCGGGATCGCGCTGCCCGCGCGGAACGTGTAGCGGCGCAGGCCCGAGTCGCGCACCCACCAGCCGCCGATCGGCACGGCCGACGCGGAGGGGTTGTCGAGGCGGACGTACTCGCCGTTGAGGTTCTGGTCGTCGAGGCCCTCGGCGTCGTAGTTGACGAAGGCCGTGATCGGCGCGTGCTGCGACGGGCCGCTGCCGCAGGCGTCGGTGTCGAAGAGGTTGAGGCCGTTCTGGGCGGCGCGGGCCTCCGCGGCACGGTACGTCGCGTTCCAGGCGTACTCGCCCTTGAACGGCTGCCACAGCGTCAGCCCGCGGCTCAGCAGGTCGAGGCCGATGTCGCGCCACACCCCGTTGATCCGGACCTGTACGGAGCGCAGCGGTCGGTTCTTGCTGGAGCTCGAGGCGTGCTGCGCGGTGAGCCGCACGACCCCACCACCGGCCCTGATCAGCTGCTCGACCCGCGCGGCGGCGTTCACGGCGTGGCACTGCCCGCGGCGGCGGGCCGCGACCGACGAGTAGACGGTCAGCTCCATGGCCTGCACGTTGACGAGCCGGATCCAGCGCGGGTTGTCACGGCCGTCGCCGGTGATGTCGACCAGGACCGTGTCGCCGTCGCCGACGCGTACCACCCTGCCGGTCCAGGTCTGGCAGGCCGGACCGCCGCCGGTGGGCAGGCAGGAGCCGGACGCGGCGGCCGCGGGGGCCGCCGGGGTGGCGAGGCCGCCCGTCCCGAGGACGGCGGCGAGCACGAGGGCGAGTCGGCGCAGCATGACCCTGGTATCGACCGCCGCGCGGCCGGCCTGAGCGATCACCGATAACGACCGGACGGCCGGTGCGGTGTCGCCCGATGCGTCACAAATTCCGCTCAGACAAGGGGTGGCACCGATCCGGCGCCGATTCCGCCTTAAGGTGGTCGGCGTTCCCAATGCCTCGTGAAGGATTCCGATGTCACTCGACGTATCATGGCCGTGGCACTCCGTAATGCCGGGCGACTCGTGGGACCAGCAATTATCCGACCGCGACGCACATTTCCTGCAAAGCACCCATTGGGCCGCATTCCAGCAGGCTCAGGGACGAGAGGTCTTCTTCGGCGAGGGACCGGGCTGGCAGTGCATGGCGATCCTCGAACGGGCCGGGGAGAACGCCCGCCTCTACGCCCCGTACGGACCGGTCGCTGACGACCTCGAGGCGTTCACCGCCGCGGTGGCCGCCCTGCGCGCGCTGGGCGAGAAGTACAACGTGCTGTTCATCCGGTCGGAGCCGTGGGCTCCCGTCGCGCAGGACGACGTCGCGGCGCTCGGCTTCTTCCGGGCCCGCAGCCTGCAGCCCGCGCTGACCTGGATCCAGGACCTGCGCAAGACGCGCGACGAGCTCTTCAGCGAGTTCTCGGCGAACAACCGCAACCGGTTCCGCAACGCGCACAAGAAGGGCATCACCATCGCGTCCAGCACCGATGTGGCCGACATCGAGATCGTGCTGGACATGATCCATGACGTCTCCAACAACACCGGCATGCAGCCGCACAACGACGACTACTACCGGCGCCAGGCCAAGGCGCTGCTCGACCGGGGCGCGGCCACCATCTACGTCACCCGGCACCACGACAAGCCGGTCGCCGCCGCCCTCGTGTACGACAGCGCCACCACGCGGTACTACGCGCACTCCGGGAGCCTGCTCGAGGCCCGCAACCTGCACCCCGGTGGCCCCATGCTCGCGACCATGGTCCTCGACGCGCAGGAGCGCGGGCAGGCGGTCTTCGACTTCATGGGCGCCGCCCCGGCGGACCAGCCCGATCACGCGTGGGCCGGCTTCACCCAGTTCAAGCAGTCGTTCGGCGGACGCTATCGGGCATATCTGGGCACTTGGGAGATGCCAATCACTGACAAAACCCGTTTCGCGGCGCAGAGTGATTCTCCCTCCCTCGACAAAGGCGGCCGGATAGCGTGAAAATCGACCCTGACTGCAACAGCGGACCGGGCGGGAAGCGTTCCCTTCCCATGACCACGAATCCGACCATCCGGCACCTCCTCGCCGCCGTGCCCACCGCCAGCCTGGAGCAGGGCGACGCGGACGGTCCGATCTCCGGCGTCACCCACGACTCCCGCCGGGTGGGTGCGGGCGAGCTGTTCGTCGCCATCCCCGGCGAGCGCTACGACGCGCGCCGGTTCGTCGCCGACGCGCTCGCGCGCGGCGCCGCCGGCGTCGTCACCGAGGGACCCGTCGACGTGCCGGACGGCACGGTGGTCATCCGGGTCCCCTCCGCCCGCGCCGCCCTCGCCGACTTCGCCACCGCCGTGTACGGCCCCGCCCCCGAACGCCTGCGCCTGATCGGCGTGACCGGCACGGACGGCAAGACCACCACGACGCACATGATCCACGCGGCGCTGGAGGCGCACGGCGAGCGGGCCGGGCGGCTGAGCACGGTCGGGATGACCGCCGGCGAGGGAGCGCCGCCGGCCGGCTTCGGCTTCACCACCCCCGAGGCCGGCGACCTGCACCGGATGCTGGCCGGCATGGCGGACGCCGGCTGCACCACGGCGGTGGCCGAGGTGAGCTCACACGCGCTGGCCCTCCAGCGGGTACGCGGATGCACCTTCCAGGTCGCGGTCTTCACCAACCTGACGCCCGAGCACCTCGACTTCCACGGCAGCATGCCCGAGTACGCCGCGGCGAAGGCCCAGCTGTTCGCGATGGTCGCGCGGAAGGCACCGGGCGGGTTCGGCGTCGTCAACGCCGACGACCCGGCGTCGGCCGTCATGCGCCAGCACGGCCCGAGCCGGATCCTGAGCTACGGCATAGACAACGACGCGGACGTGCGGGCCGTCGACATCCGGTGCGAGCCCGACCAGACCACGTTCACCATGGTCACCCCCTGGGGCGAGCAGAAGATCGTCTCCGCGATCCCCGGCCGGGTCAACGTCTACAACTGGCTGGCCGCCGCGACCACCGCGCTGGGCCTGGGCGTGTCCCTGGAGGCGGTCCGGGCCGCGGCCGAGGTCACCACCGTGGACGGCCGCCTGGAGAGCGTCGACAGCGGGCAGCCGTTCAAGGTGTTCGTGGACTTCGCCCACACGCCGCACGCGCTGGCGACCGTGCTGAAGACGGTGCGGCCGCAGACCAAGAACCGCCTGATGGTGCTCTTCGGGCACGCCGGAGGCCGCGACGCGGCCAACCGCGCGCCCATGGGCGCGGTCGCCGCGGGCCTCGCCGACGTGGTGATGGTGACGGCGGACAACCCGCTGCACGAGGACCCCGAGGCGATCGCCACGGAGATCGTCGCCGGCGCCCGGGAGCGCGAGGGCGCGACCCACGACGTCTCCGTGAACGTCGACCGCCGGCAGGCCCTGCGCACGCTCATCGACCGGGCCGAGCCCGGCGACACGATCGTCCTCGCGGGCAAGGGGCACGAGCGGTACCAGGCCCTGGCCCAGGGCAAGGTCGAGTGGAACGACGCCGACGAGGCCCGCCTCGCGCTGGCGGCCCGCGGCTGGACCTCGCCCGAGCCGGAAACCACCACCCGCCCCTCCGTGCCCCAGCAGCGGGCCGCGAGCGACGGGCCCGCGGAGGCGGCCGGGGTCACCCGGCAGCAGGGTGGCGTCGCGTAGCGGGACCTCGGGCGAGCCAGCCGCAGTCGGGGCACAGATCGAAGGTGGTGTACCGGCGGACCCGTCCGCGCTCGCAGAGCGGGCAGCGAGCCGGACGCTCCCCCGGCGGCCGGGGCCCGTCGAGGGCGAGCACCGTGAAATCCAGCACCGGGCGCAGCAGCCCGTCGCCCGGGTCGACGCGG
The DNA here is from genome assembly GCF_040682215.1 of Actinoplanes sp. NPDC051346. NCBI lineage: Bacteria > Bacillati > Actinomycetota > Actinomycetes > Micromonosporales > Micromonosporaceae > Actinoplanes > Actinoplanes sp. NPDC051346. The sequence continues at coordinate 117,709 of NZ_JBFBAJ010000009.1, forward strand.
AGCGTGCCGGTCGCCTCGGGCAGAGCGGCACGCACCACGAGCCACGGCCGGACCAGCGGCGCCTGGGAAAACAGGCCCGCCACGTCCTCGGGCGCCACCTGCTCGATGCCACTGACGGCCACCGCACCCGCTCGGACGCCCGGGGCCCCGAGGTCGTGGCGCCACGGGCGGTGCGGGCCGGGGCCCGGGTCCGGCTCGCCCGGGCCGGCCCGCAGCACCAGGCACACCCCGGCACCCTCGACGCTCACCATGGCGATCTTGACGGCTGCGGCGCGGCCGTCGTTGAGGCCGGACAACTTCGCGACGCCGGCGGGCGCCGAAGCACCGGGGTGCAGCACGGGGACCGCCCCGCGCACGAAGTCCCAGAGGACGGCCCGCACCGCGGGCGAGATCACCTCGTCACAGCGCCGCTCCAGCCAATGATCGGGATGCCGGCGGCGAGGCGGGACAAAGATCGCCGGGTGGGGCCGGGACGGCCCCGGAGACGCCGAACGCATGGAAGAAATCGTGGCATCATCGCCGCCGTCGATCGGAGCCGGGATCAGGCGGAGCAGACGCCGCGCCGGACCGCCTCGGCGGCAAGCCGGGAACGCCGCCGGTCGGCGTTGCTCAGCAGGCCGAACTTGTCGAAAAGACGGGTCAGGTGCTTCTTCACGGCGCTCTCCGACAGCCCCAGGGCGGACGCCAGCTCGCGCACCGACGGCGGCTCCGGAAACGCCGTGCCACCCGCCGTGTACGGCGCGCAGAGCGCCGCGAGCACGTCGCGTTCCCGGCGGGTCAGCGCCGGCGGGGCCGGCGGCGGGTCGGTGCTCACCGTCACGGTCGCCGGATGATCCGCCGGTGCCCGGAAGAGCAACCGGGCCGGCCCGATCTCGACCCGGTCACCGTCGCGCAGCTGGCGGGCCTGCCGCAGCCGCACGCCGTTGACCGTCGTGCCGTTGGTGCTGCCCAGGTCGCGGATCGACCAGCCGGACGGGAAACGCTCCACGACCGCGTGCAGCCGCGAGACGCTGCGGCTGTCGATGGTCAGCTCGTTGGCCGGCGCCCGACCGATCGCCAGCGGGCCGGCGGCCAACGGCACCAGCCGGACGGCGCCGGCCTGGTGCACCTCGAGATAGCTCACGGGCAGTGCGCGTCGGTCGTCACGGCCAGGGGGCCGGTGAGGCCTGCGCCGGTCATGGTGGCGGTCGCCCGGGTGCATCCGGTGGTGGTGGCCACCGGGTCCGTCCACAGTTCCAGCGGCTGGCCGGCGGCACGGTCCCTCTTGCCCCGCTCCGCGATGCCCAGCTCCACCGACCAGGTGCCGCGCGGGCCGGCGTTGTCGCGGTACTGCTTCCAGATCCACGCGTACGCCATCACCTTGCGGCAGCCCGGCGACCAGTACTGCTTCACCGAGATGGACTTCTGGCCGCCGACAAATCCGTACGCCGACTGCCCGACCTGGTAGGCGTCGGCGTAGCAGGGCCCCGGGGGCGGGTCGTCGTCGATCGCGTAGGACAGCAGGCCCGAACCGGTGACCGCGACCGTGCTGCCGGGCAGCCGCAGCGTGCCCCGGCGCGGCCCGGTGCCGGTGGGCGCGAACGCGACCCTGACCTCGCAACCGGCGCCCGGCAGGAGCGTATGCCCGCCGCAGCCGTCGGCGACGATCCGGAAGTCGGGGCCGTCGAGCGCCACCTGCCGCACGGCCACCGGCCGGCTACCGTCGTTGCGCACCGCCACCGGGCGTTCCCCCGCGGGCGAACTGACCTCCTGGCCGCCGAAGTCGACGGTGGCGGGCCCGGACACCGCGGAATTCCGCACGACACCCGATCCGCCGGCGAGGGCGAGCGTCGCCGCCACCACGCCCACCGCCGCCGCGGCCCGCTTCGGGGCTCGGCTTCGCACGGGTCGGCTGACGATGGTCACCGACATGCCACCCGACCGAGGGGCCGGGATGGGCACGGACACGAGCCCGTCGGACTCCGCGCCGGAGCCGTCTTCCCCGCCCTCCTCGCTGGCGATCAGCGGGGTGACGGCATGGCCGGTCGCCCGTTGCGCCCGCTGAAGCTCCTCCGCGAAGCGGGCGGCCGACGCGGGCCGGGCGGCGGGGTCCTTCGCCAGCGCCCGTTCCACCACCGCGCAGACGGCGTCGGGCACGCCGTGCGGCCGCAGATCGGGCACGCGGGCGGCGACGACGCGCGCCACGAGGTCACCGACCGGCTCGTGCGGTGCCGGGCCGAAAGCGGTGCCGCCGCGCAGCCACCAGTAGAGCGTCGACGCCAGCGAGTAGACGTCGGAGGCCACAGTGGCCGGCTGCCCCCGCAACACTTCCGGTGCGGCGTGCAGCACAGTCGCGGTGACCGTGCTCGGCGGCGGGGCGTCGCGGCGCACCGGGCGGGCCAGGCCGAAGTCGGCCAGCTTCGGGTCCCCGTACCGTGAGATCAGGATGTTCTCGGGTTTGACGTCGCGGTGCAGAACGCCGGCGCGGTGGGCACTCTCCAACGCCCCCGCGATCGCGATGGCGCCGGCTATGGCCTCCGGCCACGGCGCCGCACCCCGCCCGGCGAGCGAGCCGCCCTCCTCGAACGCCATGAGCAGGTACGGATTGCCGGCGGTGGTGAAACCCGCCTGGTGCACGGTGACGATGTGCGGGTGGCCGGAAAGCCGCCCCATCGCCTGCACCTCCCGCTCGAAGCGACGGCGGGCCGCGGCGTCGAGGCCGTCGGCGGCGAGCACCTTGACGGCGACCGTCCGCGAAAACGCCGGCTGCCGCACCCGATAGACGACGCCGAAGCCGCCACGGCCGATCTCAGCGGCGTCACCACATCCGGGTACGCCGATGTCCAGGCCGGACACGGCCACGGATTCCTGGCGGCGCACAGTCGCCTCCCGTGAGTTCGCCGCGCCCTCGTGAACGTCGGCGGCGAGGCGATGATACCGACCCCGTACGGACGGCTTCGGGGAGGGAACGGTGGCCATTTCGACACCTGTCGGCCACCCCGCACCGGCTGGTTTTCTTTGCACGGCCAAGAAATTCGTGGAAGGGAACCACATGTCGATCCTCAGCCGCACCCTCGCCGGAGCCGCCGCGGTCGCCGCCGCCGGTGTCGTGACTGTGTTCAATCCGACACCCGCTCTCGCCAGCACCCCGGCGAGCTGCTCCGACGTGCGCCAGATCGGCAGCACCCGGGTGCTGACCGTCGGCGGCATGGAGGCCGCCTCGGTCAAGCAGTACTACGGCTGCGGCTACAACTACGCCTACATCTACGTGTGGGAGCAGTACCGCAACACCCACAGCAAGTGGGACCTGCACGTGCACGTCATCGACCACTCGGACAGCGGCTCCGACTACGGCATGGCCACGCTGAACAACACGACCCGCAAGGAGCTGTGGGGCCCCCCGGCGAACACCGCCGCGCACTGCACGCACGTGACCGGCTACCTGAACTCGGTCGGCGGATCCACCAGCAAGGTCTGCTGACGCAAAGGAGAAAACCATCGTGAAGCTCGCACGTAAGCTCGCGGGCGGCGGCGCGGCTCTCGCGCTCGCCGCCACGGGCCTCGCGCTCAGCGCCGCCCCGGCCCAGGCCGCCGGCTACAACGGCGCCTGCGGTGCCGGCTACCGGGTCATCGACCAGATGAGCGTCGGCGGCACCGGCACGGGCACCGCGTACCTGACGTACAACAACGGCTGGAACTGCGTCGTGGTCATCACCAACACCCCCGGCAAGCGGGACTGGATGGTGGCCAGCATCGAACTGTCGAGCTCGCCGGGCAACGGCTGGATCGACGACGAGGGCTACTACACGAAGTACGCCGGGCCGGTCTACGTCTACGCCCCGAACGCCTGCATCGACTGGGGCGGCACGGTCGGCTACAAGGGCATGTCCTGGGTGCAGTGGAACGACCACTGCGGCTGAGCCGGTCGCTACGGGGGAGGAAGGGGCGCACCACACCGGTGTGCTCCTTCTTGCGTCCTTCCAGCTTCTGAGCTCACCAGTCGAGCGGCTTGCCATCAGCGAAGAGACCCCCCGTCGGCCCGTCGGCCGGCAAGGTGGCGAGCCAGATTGGCGTGGTGGCTCCCTCCTCGGGGCTTCGGGAGGTCTCGCCGTAGGCCATCCTGGTGTTCATACGGCCCGGCGAGCAGGCATTGACGAGAATGCCCTCGCCCTTCACCTCGGCGGCGAGGACGCGGGTCAACGCGTTGAGGCCGGCCTTCGAGACCCGGTAGGCGACGTTGGTGTCCGACATGGTCGATACAGAGCCTAGATGGCTGGTGATGTTGACGATTCTTCCGTAGTTGTTCTTCTTCATCTCCGAGACCGCGGCAGCCGAGCATCGCCATGCGCCGAGCAGGTTTGTCTCCAGCGTCGCGCGGACCTTCTCGAAGTCGGGATTGGTGGCGAGTTGTCCCCGATCGATGGCAATACCCGCGTTGTTCACGAGCACATCGAGCCGGCCCCATTTCTTCCCGGCGTCTGCGAGGGCGCGGACGACACTCGCCGGGTCTGTCACGTCAAGTCGGGAGGCAGTGGCCGCGATTCCGTCACGGCGGAGCTTGTTTGCCGCCGTTTCAACCGCGTAGGAGTCGCGACCTGCGACCAGGACGTGCATGCCTTGCCTGCCAAGACCTTCGGCGATCGCGAATCCGAGGCCCCGATTGGCTCCGGTGATGAGCGCGACTCGTTGTTCGACGGTCCCGCTCATGCCACCAGCCCCGCCAACTGCTCGTCCAACTCCTCGCCCCTCGGGTCGGAGCCGCTGAACGTGATCTTCTCGCGGGTGCGGTGGATCCGCTGCAGGTTTCGCTCTGACGGCGCCTGGTGGATCAGGGGAACAGCCTCCTTGATGAGGTGAGCCGCCTCGTCCATCTCACCACTGGCCGCCTGTGCGGCGGCGCGCCGAATCACATATGTCGCCCGGTCACGAATCTTGGTGTCGGGGGCCAGAGACAGCGATTGCTGAAGATAGAAGTCGGCTCGGCGGGAATCTCCAAGGTCCAGGTAGCACGTTCCCATCTGGGCGTAATACTCTGACTGATCGAAATACGTCAGCCAGGCGGGATGGTCGTCCGGGAACCGAAGCGAGCCAAAGGACGCCTCCGCTTCCCTGATGAGCCTTTCGCAGGACTTCGCGTCCTTCAACGCGGCGTGTGCCCGCGCTTCTCTCAGCGCGAGCATGGCTTTGGCCCGGGGCTGCGAGTCCTCGCTGCCCGCGTAAGCGCTTTGGGCCAGTGCCAACGCCTCAGCAGGCATTGCGAAGTCGTAGCACTGGAGGCTCATGGACTTCAGGATGTTGGCGCCAAGCAACCGATCGTCCGCCGCGTGCGCCAGGTGAAGCGCGCTGATCCAGTACCGTTGCGCGGCGGCATGAAGGCCGGCGTCGAAGGAGGCCCACCCCGCCATCCGACTCAATTCAGCCGCAAGCGCGTACAGGCGAATTCCGAGCGCGCTGGTGTAGCTGGAGTCGTTCAAGACGTCAATAACGATGCCCAGCTCAGCATCGATCAATCGCCTGGCACGGCTCCCCCCCGCGAGTCGCTTCCAGCAGCCGAAGGCGGCACAGGCCAGCTTCCATGCTGGCGACGAACTCTGACGCGACCTGCCCTCCGCGCAGAACTGCCGTCAGCGCGGCCGGCTCCACCCCCAGCCACTGGTCGGCCACATTGATCAACGACGGTCCCAGCACCTTCATGAAGGCGCGACGATCCAAGGCGGCGTACTCCAATGCGTCTGCCAGTGACTCGAGACTGCCGCGCTGGGTCCAGGCGTAGTCCGTCCGAATGGGCTGACCGTCAGGCAGCCAGGCCGGCCAACGAACTCGCCTCACGATCTCCGGGTCGAGCCCGAGAGCTCGCGCCAGCGCTTCCTGCGAGGCCAGGTCGGGCACGACGTCCCAGTTCTCCCAGCGCCATGCCTTCTCGCGGCGGGCCGCTGAACGTGTCCCATCGGCAATCCTGGCGACGTCTTGCAGCGTCCAACCTCGCTCGGCCCGCACGACGCTCAGGGGGTGCCCGAGCCGCTGGGGTGTGGTCGCTGGTACTCGACGTGCCATCGCTGACCTCCGCTTTCACTGGACTGTATAGCAGGCTCGACGCCCCGGTCCGAGGTCGATCAGCGCTCCTGACGACGAAGACAACACAGAGACAACGTTGCGCGCCTGGCCTTTCCGCGCAGTGCGCGATTGGCTGGAGACAGGCAACTTCCCATGGAGCGGGAGGCGTGATGTTGGTTCCTCGAACGGAGCACATCGGATCAGGCCCGTCATGGGACTGCCGTGTCTGCGCCAATCCGTGGCCGTGCGTCGTAGCCAAGGTGCAGCTGAGTGAGCAGTACGGTCGATGGCCGACAGGCCTCGCCGTCTTCCTGGCGTCGTGTATGTACAACGCCATCGAAGACGTGCGGGCGGCCGGCTGCAGATCGCCGACCGACATGTTCGACAGGTTCCTCGGCTGGGCGCGGCAGCCCGCCATCGACACTTCAGGAGGCGTCTTGAGCATCACCGCAGGCCGATCGGTCACGTGCGCTACGGACCCCCAGACTCTCGTCTCGGCCGAAACGTTCGACAGGATTGCCCGCTACTTCGCCACCAAGGCCGAGGTAACTCAGACCTATGCCGAGCGGGCGACCGGACAGTTTCTGCTCTTCCTCAAGGCACACGCCGACGCGCACCGCAGCCCCGACTTCGGGATGCGGCTGCCCACCGGCGAGTCATACCGGGTCGTTCCGACCCGCCCGGTCGACGCCGTCTGGCACGCCGCTCTTCAGATCAGCGAGTCCTACACCGCCGCCTGCGAGCGGATCGCCGGGGCCTACGTCCACCACCGCCCGATCCTGACCGAGGCCATGGGGGACGGCACCGCCATCACCTACACGGTGGCGGCACTGCACGCGACCGGCTTCCAGGTCGACATGGAGTTCTGGGCTGGCGAGGCCGAGTCCTGCTGTCCGCCGAACCCGCCTCAGCCCGGCGTCGCCGGCTGACGGATAGGGTGGCCGATGCGCATCGACTGGACCGCTTTGCCGGAAAGCGTCACGGCGGAGATCGCGGAGCGGGTTGGTGGAACCCGGGTGACCCCGGCTACCGGTGGCGACCATGCGGAGATCGCCTCGTCCGTCGCCGGGGCGAACGGCACGGTGTTCGTCAAGGCGGCTTGCTCGGAGCTGGGTGTCCGGTCGTTGCGGTACGAGCTGCTGGTGACGACGGCCGTCGACCGGCCCTACTCACCAGCGGTCGAGTGGCATTTCGAGACGGACGGTTGGGTGGTGGTGGGGTTCGAGCATCTCGACGGTCCGCACGCCGATCTGTCTCCGGGCAGCCGGGATCTCGATCTGCTCGCCGAGATCCTGGACGACCTCGGAAAGACGCCCGCGTCGGGTCCCGCCTGGTTCAGCCCGGCGGCCCGGCTCGGGTTCTCCCATCCGGCGATGGACGGCGAGACGCTCGTCCACTCCGACCTCAACCCGACCAATCTCATCGTGACGCCGAGCGGGCTACGGATCGTCGACTGGGCGTACGCGACCCGGGCCGCGCCGTGGCTCGAGCTCGCGCTGCTCGCCCAGTGGCTGATCGGCGGCGGCCACAGTCCGGAGCAGGCCGACCGGTGGTTGAGCCGCTTTCCCGCGTGGAGTGCGATCGGTCCCGCGACGCTGGATGAGTTTGCGTCGAGGAACGCCTCGAAGTGGGCGGCCAAGGCGGGTCAGAGCACCGAGAAGTGGGTGCGTGACCTCGCCGACTGGACTGGGGCGTGGGCGAAGTACCGGGTCTAGCGGGCGGGCTGGCCGCTGCGGCGGCGGGCCTCGGTGACGTCGGCCATCAGGCGGTCCCAGGCGGGGTCGGGGCGGAACGGGCCCAGTGGCAGCCGGCCGCCGACGCGGGCCCAGCTGTACTCCCACCAGGCCGCCACCCGGACCGGCCACAGGCCGACGCGGACCGCGCCGGCCAGGAAGCAGCGGTGTACGAGCAGGGTGGCGGCGAGCATCTCGTCGTCGAACTCGGCGTCCTCGATGTCGACGGCGCGGCCGAGGGCGCGGACGTCGCGGTGCATCTCCGAGTAGGCGATCAGGTCCGGGGTGGCCGGCACCCGGACCTCGGCGTCGGGCACCAGCATGTCGGCGGCGTACGCCGGCATGAAGACCACGTTGTCGACGGTGATGATCAGCGGGAGCTGCTCGTGGCCGCGCCGGATGCTGAGCTCGAGGCCCGGGTCGCCGGTCGGCACGACGATCTGTTCGAAGCCGAGCACGTCGCGGACCGCCAGGCGGACCGAGTCGCCGATGGCCGGCACGTGGACCGTCACCACGCCGGCCTCGACCGACACCTCCGTGCCCGGCACTTCGCCGAGCAGACCCACGAGCGCTTCATTGTGCATGCGCCCGGTTATACAGGATGGGCGCGACCTCGCTTCAGAAGCGTTCGAACTTGCTCTCCAGATCCGGCACGGCGACCTCGCCCCGGCTCGTGGTGGGGGTCTTGTTCTCGTTGTAGACCCCGCCGCGCTGGTAGCTGTCGTTCGTCCAGGTCTGGCGGCCCGGCGCTCGACTGTGCCGGTCATGATCGGCCGCGGCGTCGAGCCGGTGACGCGCGCCGCGAGGCCGAGCGGCTCAACCTGCCTTCGAGCTCGGCACGCCGAGCCCGTCGGTCGGCGCGGTGCTGGCGCTGGCCAGGCTGATCGGTGCGAAGGAGGAGTGATGTCTGCCGACGACGACATGCCCGAAGCGCTCGAGACGTTCGTGACCGAGGCGCGCGGCCTGGCGCAGCAGCTCGAGGAGGGCCTGCTGGACCTCGAGGGGAACCCGCCGGGTGGTCCGCGACGTCGGCGTGGAACTCGGCAAGGAGGTGTCGCTGGTCATCACCGGCGGCGACGCCGAGATGGACAAGGTCCTGGTGGAACGGATCAGCGACCCGTTGCCGCACCTGGTCCGCAATTCGAGGGACCACGGCATCGAGGCGCCGGCGGAGCGCCGGCGGCACGGCAAGGCGGCGCGGGGCACGGTGCGGCTCGACGCCTACCACGACGCCGGCAGCATCGTGATCGAGGTCAGCGACGACGGGCGTGGCCTGGACCGCGAGCGGATCCTGGACAAGGCGGTCGAGCGCGGGGTGGTCGCACCCGGTGCCGCCCTGAGTGACAACGAGGTCTACTACCTCATTTTCGGGCCCGGATTCTCCACCGCGGAAACCTGGGGCGCGGGGACGACGACCGCATCCGGTTGCCGCTGACCCCGCCGACGCCGTTCGCGACGCGGGAGGAGTGGGTGGCGCCGTGATCAAACCGCTGGGAGTGCTGTTCAGCAGGCTCGAGTGCATCAGTGGATCGACGATCCTCGGCGGTGGAGAGATAGCGCTCATCCTCGACGTCGGTCCGCTGGTCACGGACCATTCCGAACGGGAACACATCCGCCAGGCGCGGTCCGCGGCATGACCATTTCGATGCGTTATCGATCAGCTACACAAAGTCATATTTTCGGGGGGTGACAAGTGGACGAGGCTTAGCCTCCGAGTACTACGCACCCGCGCACTTGTCGACGACGGGGAATCGGACAAAGAATCGTGGCATGACGCTCGGCAAGAAGGATCTGCCTTTCCCGTATAATCAGGACTTTTCTGGCATCGTCACGCGTGTCAAGGGAGTCCGGGAGGCGACCCGTGCCGCGCTGGTCAACTCGCCGAAGGTCGCGTCGTACCTGAAGGCCGGCGCCAATCTGGTCGAGCAGAACCTGGGCGCCCGCACGGAGCCGCCGGCCGTCGACGGCCGCAAGCAGTACTGGTCGGGCCTGCGGTTCCTCACCGAACGCGCATTGTCGCGCGAGATGGAGAATCTCGAACCGCCGTTCCTGCGCCAGAAGGGCGACGGTCCCTATCGCGCCACGTGGGCGACCCACGACGACTACCTCAACGACCTGTTGACCTTTCTGTTCCACGCCATGAATTACGACCCGCAGTACGACGCGGAGGTCGAAACCCGCGGGTGGCTCGACGACGAGAAGAGCTTCGTCGACGCCATCGACCGGGCCACCTTCCACGAGCTGCAGGCGATCTGCCGGATGCCGCTGTTCCGGCTGCAACTGATCATGGTGGCCACCGCCGACCGCAACGACGGCATCCACGAGGCGATCTCCAACAACTACGCCGGCGCCCTCGAACCGTGGAAGAAGATCTACGAGTCCACATTCGCCTCCCGGGGCTTCCAGCTCCGGGAGGGGGTGACCCTCGATCAGCTCGCCTACATGCTCGCGGCGGTCACCGAGGGCTTCGCCCTGCACCACCTCGGCGATCCCGGCGCCGGCATCGTCGGCGACGACCCCGAGGACAACCTGGTGGGCATGGCCGTCCTCGCCATCCTCGCCGGCTACCTCGAACCGGTCGCTGAACCCACCGGCTCGACTCTGCGTGAACAGTTCCGAGGCGTCTCGAACCGAGCGCGTCCCGCCGACCGCACCATCGAGCACCGCGGGAAGTGACATGACGAGCACCACGCAGCAACCGGCCGTCCGGGCCGCCGACCCTCCCTCCTGGTGGGATCGCCAGAGCGACCTGGCCATGCGCCGCCCGTTCAACGAGTTCACCTTCACCCACATGAACTGGCTGATGCCGACCGAGCGGGTCGCCCGCGGCCCGGCCGCCCGGCCGCTGCCCTTCGCACCCGAGCCCCTGGACCTCACCTACCGCTTCGATGACCGCGACCTGAGCCTCACCGACCTGCACCGGCGCACGTTCACCACGGCGTTCGTCGTGCTGCACCGCGGCGCGATCGTGCACGAGAGCTACCCGGGAGCGTTCGCCGGGCCGCGCACCCGGATGCAGCTGTTCTCCCTGTCCAAGTCGGTCACCTCCGTCCTCATCGGCATCGCGCTCGCCGAGGGTGCGATCGGCAGCGTCAAGGACCAGGTCACCGACTACCGGCGCGACTTCGAGGGCACGGCCTACGACGGCACCACGCTGGCCGACCTGCTCGACATGACCAGCGGCGTCGGCGACCTGGAGACCTGGGACACCCCGGACAGCTTCATCCGGCGCTTCGAGCGGGCCGTGCTCAGCGGCGGCGACGTGCCGGCGATCATCCGCGCGGCGCCGCGGACGGCCTCGATCGGCGAGCGCTTCAACTACTCCACCTTCGACGCCCAGGTGCTCGGCTGGGTGCTGGAAGCGGCCACCGGACGGTCACTGGCGGCGTACGCGTCCGAGCGCCTGTGGTCGCGCATCGGCGCCGAACGCGACGCGTACTACGGGCTGACCCGGTCCCACCCCCGGACGGCCATCGGCGCCGGCGCCTTCAACGCCACCGCCCGCGACCTCGCCCGGGTCGGCCAGCTCATGGTCGACGACGGCGTCGTCGCCGGCCACCGCCTCGTGACCACCGAATGGGTACGCCGCAGCCGCGGCACCGGCCTGCCCCACCTGGCGGTCGGCGCGCTCGGCGCCAGCGGCTACGACCACTACGGGTACGCCAACCAGTGGTGGACCCTCGGCGAAAGCTGCTTCCACGCCTTCACCGGCCTCGGCGTCCACGGTCAGTACCTCTTCGTGGATCCCGCCGCCGACGTCGTCATCGTCAAGTGCAGCGCCTGGCCCACCGAGGACGACGAGGCCCGCGACCGGGAGACCGTCACCGCGTTGCGCCGCGTCGCCGACCACTTCGCCTAGACTTTCCCGCCGAACATCCCCTCGCCCCCACCCGCACCACCGTGCCCGCACCACCCCATGCCCGCGAGAGGAAAAACCCATGAGAACCGCGCTCCGGCGACGACTCGCCGTCCTCGCCGCCGCCGTCCTCGCCGCAGCCGGCGTCATCGCCGGCACCGGCGGCCCCGCGCACGCCACGTACGCTCCCGGCACCGTCCTCACCGTCACCACAGCGACGCTTCCCGCCGAGCTGAGCCCGCTGGCCACCGGCAAGCGCGTCCAGTACGTCACCACCACAGTCACCGGGACGATCACCACCGCCACCGGCCTGGTGCTGACACCCAGGAGCGGCAAGAAGAACCGGACGGTCGCGTGGAGCCACGGCACGACGGGCCTCGCCGACCGGTGCGCCCCGTCGACCAGCCAGGCCGTGTTCTGGCCCGAGGCCCGCGCGGCGATCGCCGGGTTGCTCCGAAAGGGCTGGACGGTCACCGCTCCCGACTATCCCGGCCTGGGCACCCCGGAGGCACACCCGTACCTGGTGGGCAACAGCGAGGGCCGGGCCATCATCGACAGCGTCAAGGCCGCCCGTTATCTCGACGGCGCGCTGTCCACCCAGTACGCCGTCGACGGCCACTCCCAGGGCGGGCAGGGCGCACTGTTCGCCGGGCAGCTCGCTCCCTCCTACGACGGTTCGCTGGTGCTCAAGGGCGTGGCGACCATCGCACCGGCGTCGAACCTCGACGCGATCGCCCCGTACATCCCGGGCACGCCCGGGCAGGGTTACCTGGTGATGGCCCTGTACGGCATCAACGCGGTCGAGCCGACCTTCAACCCGAACTCCTACCTGGCGCCACCGGCCCGCCAGCGCACGTCGGTCCTGCAGACCGGCTGCCTGGAGGAGATCCTCGACGCGTACGCCTCCCTCACCCCGGAACAGCTGGTCCCCGGCGGGGTGGTGTCCCCGACCGTCCTGGCCAAGCTGGCCCGCTACGGCAACCCGGCCACCGTGGCGCCGAGCGCCCCGATCCTCATCGTGCAGGGCACCGACGACGACGCGGTCCCCTACGACATCACCGCCGACCTTCTGCTCGAACAGCTGCGCGGCTACAGCCAGCCGGTCGAGTTCGTACCGCTGGCCGGCGAGACCCACGACGGCGCCGTCTTCGCCTCCGTGGAGACCGTCGCCACCTGGATCGCCGCCCGCTTCACCTGAGACGTCCCGACCGCCCCCTTCGGGACGAGGACACCCCACGCGACCACCCCCGCGTGGGGTGTCGTCATGAGCGGTGCATTCGCTCGAACGAGGCAGCCGTCCGTGGCGTGTCGGTCACTGTCCTGCGAGGATGGCCGTCCCATCGACGAGCGAGACGGCGGGTGACACGACGTGACGGAACTCGGACCGGCCGCTCGGGTCGTCATCGTCACCGCTCTGGAGGAGGAGGCGAACGCCGTCGTCGGGCACCTCGACGGCGTACGGTGGCAGCGCCACCCCACCGGGCAGCGGCATCGCGTCGGATCGTTCTCCGGCACCGTCCTCGAGTGGCAGGTGATCGTCGCGGAGGTGGGGCGGGGGAACGAGCAGGCCGCCATCGCCACCGAGCGGGCCGTCGAGCAGTTCCAGGCGCAGGTCGCCCTCATCGTGGGCGTCGCCGGCGGCCTCAAGGATGTCCGGGTCGGCGACGTCGTGGTCGCCACCGACGTCTTCGGGTACGAGTACGGCCGCGACGAGGACCTGGAGTTTCGCCCGCGCAGCAAGGTCGCGTCGGCCTCTTTTCCCCTGGTGGAGCTCGCCCGTCAGGTGCGGGCCGACCGCGCCTGGCTGCGACGCCTGCCGCGGGAGTTGACCGCCGTGGCGGCCGACGTCCGGGTCCTGATCGAGCCGGTCGCCTCCGGCGGCAAGGTCATCGCAGGCTCCGGCACCCCGTCCGCCGCGCTGATCCGCCGGCACTATTCCCAGGCCGTGGCGGTCAACCAGGAGGACCTAGGCGTCGTCCTGGTCGGACTGACCCGGCCCGACCTGCGGGTCGCGATGGTGCGCGGGATCTCCGACCTGCTCGACGGCAAGGCCGCTGCTGACGTCGCCGGAGGCCAGCGGATCGCGGCGGAACGCGCCGCCGCCTTCGCGTTCGAACTGCTCCACCAGGCCGTGCCGGAGGACGTGGCCGCGGGTGACGTCGCCGGAAGCTGGACCGCCGCCGGCCGACGGCGGTTCGAGGCGAACCTGACCTTTCCGCTGGTGCGTGCGCTGCTGGCCGTTCGCAGCCCCGACCCCGCCGCGATCGCCGCCACCCTCAACTGGGACCAGCTGCTCGCGGCCTACGCGGACCGCGGCTCCCGGCGACGTGTCCACCATTTCCTCGTCGAGGTGGGCGAGACGGTGATCGCCTACGTGGTGGAGAACCAGCGGCAACTCGTCCAGCTCATGACCCCGGCGCTGCTTGCGAGCGTGGTCGACGGCCTGGCCGGGACGCTGCACCGCGCCGCATCGACGGCAGGCGGCTCGGGTCGCCGCCCCAGGGTCCGCGCCGACGCGCTGGCGGCCCACTTCGCCGAGGCGGGTGCCGCCTGGTCGGACCTCGACGAGGGTCCGCTGTTTCCGCTGCGCACCCTCGCCGCCGAGCTGGGGGCGTACGGCAGCGAAGCGCTGCTCGCGCTTCCCGAGCTCACGATGGACACCTTGCCACGGCTGTCGGACGAGGTGCCCCGGCCCGGCGTGGTGCTCGGCGCGGCCCTCGGCCGGTTCCCCGGTCACGGCCGGCCCGGACGCAACCCGGTGGACGCCTACACCACCGATTACCTGCGCAACGTCGCCCAGGCGCTGGACGAGATATCGATGTTCGGCATAGACCTGGCGCCGGAGGTCCGGCGCTACTCGCTCACCACCGGATACGTGTCGTTGCGGGTCCGCGACGGCTCCCGGGGCGACGGCGACCTCCGGGCCATGGCGGCCGCGGTCCGCACACCCGTCGAGGTGGCCTTGGCCTCTGCCCACCGGATCCTGCTCACCGGTGAGGCCGGGTACGGCAAGACGACCCTTCTGCAGTGGATTGCGGTGTCGCTCGCCCGCAACAGCATGCCACCGCCGTTGCGGAAGTGGCACGGCCGGGTCCCGTTCCTTGTCCGGCTGCGCGCCTACCGCGAGGTGGCGTTGCCGACGGTGGACGAGCTGGCGGCCGACATCGCCGTGTCGGTGCGGCAGCCACCGGCCTGGTGCCGCGACCGGCTCGAATCCGGCGCGGTCGCCGTGCTCGTCGACGGCCTCGACGAGATGCCGGCCGAGAAGCGCCCCGAGGTGCGCCGCTGGCTGGCAGACCTCATCGCGGCGAGCGGGACGTCGTCGGTATTCGTGGTGGCGTCCCGCCCGATCGCGCTGCGCGACGAGGCGTACGACCTCGGCGGCCTGGAGTTCCATCGCGTCGAGGTCGCCCCGATGGGAGACGCCGAGATGTCCCGGCTGGTGACCGACTGGCACGCGGCCACCGCCGAGCGGCTGCCCCCGGCCGAGCGACCCGCCCACGTAGCCCGGGGCGAGCTGCTGTTCCGGACGCTGACAAACTCCTGGCAGCTCCGGGATCTCGCCAGCAGTCCGCTGCTCTGCGCGGTGCTCTGTGCCCTCAACTACGCGAGTCCGGGCGGGCTGCCGCACCGCCGGGTCGAGGTCTACGATCGGGCGCTGGCGATGATGCTCGGGCGGCGCGACCGCGACCGGGGCGTCACGCCGCTGCTGACCGACGACGAGCAGTGGACCTTGTTGCAGTACATCGCCCAGCGCTTCCTCAACGCCGGCCTGTCGGAGGCGTCCCGGCACAGCACCGAACGCATGATCGCCACCGTCGCGCGCTCCCTGCCGAACCTGCCCCGCGACCCCGCGTCCATCCTGGTGGAGCTGCTCGAACGCTCGGGCGTCATCCGGCTGCCCGCCGCGGACACGATCGACTTCGTCCACCGCTCGTTCCTGGAGTACCTGGCCGCCAGGTCGCTGCTGGACGAGGGCCGGATCGAGGAACTCCTCGCCCACGTGTGGTCGGTGGACTGGGCGGACGTCATCACCCTCGCGGTCGGCAGCGCCCGCAGCAGCGACGCGCTGCGGCTCATGCGCGGAATCCTGGATCAGGTCGACCGGGAACCGTCCGGCAGCGCCCGCCAACAGCAGGGGCGCGACCTGCTCGCCCGGTGCATCAGCGCCTCCACCCGCGTCGACATCGACGTGCACGAGAAGGCCATGGGCCTGCTCTCCGCCCTGGTCCCCCCGGCCACCCGGGCCGACGCCGACGCCGTCGTGGCGCTGGGCCAGGCGGCCCTTCCCCTGCTCAACCGTCATCTGAACGCGCCGGGAACCGATTCCCTCCCGCTCATCGACACCATCGCGAGGATCGGCGGCGACCGCGCAATGGGCATGCTGAGAGAGCACGCCGCGAGATGCACTGTCTCCTCCCACTACCCGCTCGTCAGCGCCTGGAGTCACTTCGACCCGGCCCGATACGCCACCCAGGTCCTGGCCGCGATCCCGGGGCAGACGGTGTGGATTTTTCTCGAGGACGTCAGCAGGCTCCCCTTCACCCCGCTGCTGCCTGAGCGTTTCTCTGTCCACCTCTCCGTGAACGTGCCGGGCGAGACCTTCCCCGCCCTGGCCTCCGGCGCCCGTGTCCGTTCCCTCGAGATGGTCGCCCGCGACGGCATGGCGATGGACTGGCTGGTGCAGATCGCCGGCGTCACCCAGGCGACGTTCCAGGATCTGGACGCTCTCGAGCTGGATCCGAGAACCGGCCGTAACCATCACCTGCAAAGGCTCGTGTTGTACGACTGCTTCACCGGCGAGGCCTTCCTCGACTGCCGAACGCTGCTCTGCTTCCCGGCGCTGGAGGAACTGGCCGTCTACGGCCCGGCCCGCATCAGGAACCTGCATTTCCTCGGCCACCTGCCCGCGCTGCGCGTCCTCTTTCTGGATGACGCGTCGGCGGTCGAGGTCGGCCCGTCCGTGATCGAGAGCGCCAGCCTCAGGGACGTCGAACTGCCGCGCCTGGCGGCGCAGGATCTCATGCTGGTGAGCGGGTGCGACAACCTCGAACGGCTCGACGTCCGGGAGTCCGCGATCACGTCGATGGACGGCGCGGCCGAGCTGCCGGAGCTATACCACCTCCGGGCGACGGACTGCACCTCCCTGGAGGACCTGACCGCCATCGCGGACCTGGGCAGGCTGACCGAGCTGGATCTGCGCGGCTGCGGTGCGCTGCCGATCGAGGCACGCGCGCACCTGTACGGCTGGCTACCCCATCTCAACCTGGACGAACGCCTGTCGCTTGCCCCCGACGACGACGTCCTCGGGCTGCGCCCCGCCACCATGACCGACATCGCCGAGGCGGTCGGTGACACCGTGGACGGTGACATGCGCGATGCGCTGTTCGAGGTGTTCGTACCCGTTCAGGATCAGAACGTGCCGCGGACCGGGCACCACGACGGCTGGATGGTGGGCGAGCTTGAGGAGATTCACCGCACCCTCGGGGACGTGCCCGGCGACGAGGACGGCTGAGCGACGGCGTCGCGGATCGCCGCGGCGACCGTTTCGGCGGCTGCCGCCCGTAGCAGATCGAGGTCGATCGCCCGCGTGACCTCGCCGGTCGCGAGGGCGACCACCGCGTCGCCGTCGAAGCGTGAGTGCGCCGGGTGCAGTGCCCTCGCGAAGCCGGCATGGCCGCTCTGGGCCAGCAGGTAACAGTCGTTCTTGGACAACCGGGCGTCCGTCAGCACCACCGCCACGGTGGTGTTCGCGATCCCGAACGGCGTCGGCGTCGCCCGCGGAGTCTCGCCGCCGCCGAAGACCGGCGAGCCGTCGGCGGCGAGGACGTCACCCCAGGCGTTGACCACGGCGACCGCGACGATCCGCGCCGCGCCCGCGGCGCCCTCGGCCCGGCCCAGCCCGCCCGGGTCGTGCCGCCGGCGCCAGGCGCCCGTCGAGGCTCCGGTGCCCGCGCCGACGCGGCCCGTGCCGAACGGCGTGCCGGACCAGGCGGCCAGTGCTGCCTCGCGGCCGGCGGCGGCGTCGGGCGGCCCGGTGCGCACCGATTCGTCGAACACGGACATGCCGATGACGATCGGCACCGGTCCGGCGGGCGTGGGAAACCCGAGGCCGCGCTCGCGCAGCAGGCCCACCACCCCGTCGGCGGCCGACAAGCCGAACGCGGAACCGCCAGAGAGCACCACGGCGTCTACCCGGTCGACCAGCCGGGTCGGCTCGAGCAGCGCGAACTCCCGCGTCGCCGGCGCGCCTCCCCGCACCTCGCCGGAGGCCACCGTGCCCGGCGGCGGGAGGATGACGGTCACGCCGGTGCCGGCACCGGTCCAGTGTCCGGCGTACGCCGACAGCAACTGCGGGTCTGTCATGCCCCGATCATGCCGTGGGCTTGCGCGCCACCGCACCGTACTCGTCGACCTCGCGCAGCTCCTCCGCGGTCGCGTTCGGTGCGGGCCGCCAGCGGGAGCACGGCACCAGACCCGGCTCGACGACCTCCAGCCCGGTGAGGAAGCGCGAGATCTGCTCCGGCGTCCGCAGGTGGTAGGACAGCGGCGCGTTGGCGTTCCACACCGCGATGGCGTCCTCGAAGGCCGGGCCGTCGATCACGTTGGTGCCGTCCGCGGTGACCAGGTAGCTGCCCGGCGCGAGGCCCGCGAGCAGCCGCCGGACGATCGTGACCGCCTCGTCGAGGTCGGCGACGTGGCCCAGGATGTTCATGAGGATCAGGCCGACGGGTTGCGAGAGATCGAGGGTGGTCCGCCCGGCGAGCTCCAGGATCGTGTCCGGGTCCCGCAGGTCCGCGTCGAGATATTCGGTCGCGCCCTGCGGGGTGCCGGTGAGCAGGGCGCGGGCGTACGCGAGGACCAGCGGATCGTTGTCGACGTAGACGATCCGGGCCTCGGGGGCGGCCGCCTGGGCCACCTGATGGGTGTTGTCGACGGTCGGCAGTCCCGTGCCGATGTCGAGAAGCTGCCGGATGCCGCACTCGGCGACCAGGTGGGTCACGGCCCGGGTGAGGAACGCGCGGGAGCTGCGTGCGACCGCCTCGATGTCGGGATAGAAGCGCGCGAACTCGTCGCCGACCCGCCGGTCGGTCTCGAAGTTGTCCTTCCCGCCGAGCCAGTAGTTCCACACCCGCGCGGAGTGCGGCACGGTTTCATCGATCGGCGTCCGCTCGCTGGTCACCCGCCCACCCTAGGGCATGTCCACGATGGTCGATACCCGTCGGCGGGCGGGGTACTCCTCGCGGGGCGCGATTCCTACTCGTCGCGGGATGCCGGTGCGGCGCGTCGCGGCGAGTACCCGGGGCTGCCCTCGTCCGACTTCTCGTCGTCGCCCGGCTCGGCGCTCTCGTCCTGCTGCTCGGCGTCCGCCGCGGCCCCGGCAGTGCCGGCAGCCTCCGCCTCCACCCGCGTGTCCGCCTCGGCCGGCGGCTCGCCGTCGGGCAGTTCGCCGGTCACCTGAGGCTGGTCCACCCAGAGCGCGCGGAGCTGACCCTGCATGAAGCCGGTGAGCCGGGATCGGTACTCGCGGTCGAAGCGCTCCAGGGCCTCGATCTGCTCCTGCAACGCCTCGCGCCGGGCGCCGAGGCTGCCGACCACATCGTCGTGCCGTTGCTGGGCGGCCAGGCGGAGCTGGTCGGCGTTGGCCTGGGCGTCGGCGGTGATGCGCCCGGCCGTGGCCCGCGCCTCCAGGACCACCTTCGCGGCGGCGCGCTGGGCGTCCTCCGCCCGGGTCTGGGCCTCGCGGGCGGTCTGCTCCGCGGCGGCACGCGCCTCGAACAGCACCTGCTCGGCCTCGCGCCGCACGGTGTGGGCGTGCATCTGAGCCTCGCGGCCGATCTCCTCGGCGGCCGCGAGCGCGTCAGTGCGGATCTTGTCCGCCTGCTGCTGAGCCTTGGCGAGGTGCTCCTCGGCGGTGCGCTGCGCCATGGTGAGCACCTGGAGCGCCTGGTTGTTGGGTCCGGCCGGCGAGACCAGCACGTGCTCGGAGGTGGCACCCTGCGAGGAAGTCCCGTTGAACATCACTTTCCACGATCCTTCGTCCGTTGGTCCGCCCAGGAACGGCGGGATGCTACCAACGGAAACGGCCGGCTCGCGAGGGGCGCTGCGTCATGGTGCCATCACCCTCAGTAGGGCGCGTGGCATTCACATTGGCTCGGTTGAATGTGAATTACTTGTCGCCGATCGCGATCAGAGGCCCGCGGAACGCCGGGGGTCCGGAGGCGCCGGGCGACGCATGCGGAACACCGCCGTCTGCGAATTCTGATGATCCTCGGCGGGGCCCAGCGCCGACTCCTCATACACGGCGACGCGTTCGAGGAGCCCGCTGACCGCATGACCGCGGCCGGGGTCTCCCGCCAGCACGAGCTCCCCCCGGGCCGCCCGTCGGGACAGGAAGGCCAGGACCCGGGCCGCCAAGGTCTCCTCGTAGAGCCCGTCGCCCGCGAGGATGACGTCGGCGTCCACGCCGTCGCCGGCCTCGCCGTCGAGCAGGTCATCCGACAGGCATGTCACGGGCACGCCGTTGGCCCGGGCGTTGGCCTCGATGGCCACGCTCGCGTACGGGTCGATGTCGTTGGCCACCACCGACGCCGCGCCGGCCCGCGCCGCCGCGATCGCGACCAGGCCGGAGCCGGAGGCGATGTCGAGGACCCGGCGCCCGGCGACGAGCGCGGGATTGTCCAGCACATAGCGAGCCAACGCCTGACCACCGGGCCAGGCGGACGCCCAGAACGGCGCCAGCAGCCGCTGCCCCGCGGCCGCCTCCAGGCGGGCCCACAGCAGGGTCGGATCCTCGGCGAGGTAGAGCCGGATCTCGGGCACCAGATCCACGGGGCGCAGGTGCAACGCGTCGACGGCGGGCGACCCCGCCGTGGCGGGGTCTTCGGTCAGCCACGGCGTCAGCGAAGCCGGTGGCACATGTGATTGCGCGCGAATATTGATGTCATATCACCGCCGAGAAATCTAGCACGGCGGCGGAAAACGATTCGCCGGAAGCAATCCCGAACGGATGACGTCGGGTGGCGAATCAGCCGGTCGTGTCGACCACCACGGCGATCGCCGACTTTTCCGCCGGGCCGGGCTTTTCCGCCGGGCCGAGAGCGCCGGAGGATCCGCTGCGGGCACTGACGGCGAAACCAGCGCAGATGCACATCACCATGACCAGCGTGAGGACGCCCAGCACGATCGTGGCCGCCATGCCCGGGTACTTCTGCGGCGGCGGGCCCAGCGCTCCCGGGATGAACGCGATCATCGGAGCCCGGTAGTCCAGCTCGACGGTCTGCCCCGGGTGCACGGTGACGCCGAGGTCCGCGACGCCGATCCGGGTCGGCAACAGGTACGGCACGTGCACGTGCACGTGGTGCTGGCCGGGCGGTAGCGGCACGACCGTACGCCCCCAGGCGTCCGTGACCCGGTGACCGTTGATCTCCACGACGGGCTTGAACAGCCCGAGCAGGAACGCGATCGGGTGGTGCTTGAGCGTCACCGCCACGGCGCCGCCGGGGTGAGGCGGGTAGGCGGGCTGCTGCGGACCCCACGGTGGCTGCTCGTACACGATGGTCCCTTCCGTGGCAATCCGGCCGGCGCAGGATACTGCCTCGGCCGGCGGGACGGACAGCCGGGGGCCGTCGGAGAAATTGTGCTCTCACGGGTGAATAAGGTGGCATGCCGGCGGCATCCTGGATTGTGTGACCTTCGAGCAGTTCGCGATGGAGCGGCTTGCCGGCCTGCTGCGGTACGCGGTGGTTCTCACCGGCGACCGCCACCTCGCGCAAGACGTCGTCCAGGAGGTGCTGGCCCGCGCCCACGTGCGCTGGGACCGGATCGGCGACACCGACGCGCCCGAGGCGTACGTGCGCCGGATGGTGCTCAACGAGTACCTCTCCTGGCGGCGGAGCTGGGCGACCCGCAACGTGTACGCCGTCGGCGAGCGGCTGGCGGACTTCGACGACGCCCGCGGCGGGGTCGGCGACCACGCGCAGAAGGTCGTGGAGGCCGACGAGCTGTGGAATCGGCTGGCCACGCTCGGCCGCGCCCAGCGCGCCGTGCTCGTGCTGCGCTACTACGAGCAGCTCGACGACGAGACTATCGCCGGCCTCGTCGGCTGCTGCCCGGCGACCGTCCGCAGCCATGCCGCGAGGGGGCTGAGGAATCTCCGGCTGAGGTCGCTGACCTCCGCCGGCAAGGCGTCCTGACGGGCGGATGATCAGAGGTCCAGGATCTGCACCCGCACGGTCGTGACGTCGCCCGCCTCGAGGTGCTCCGCGCGCCGGACGTCGCGCTTGACCGGCAGGACGTAGGTGTCGCGCTCCTTGTCCGGGAAGATCGACGTCGTCCAGGTGGTCGTGCCGGCCGTGGCCCGGACCCGCAGCGAGCCGAAGCCGCGCCGCCGGCCGGCGGTCAGCTCCCGCAGGACCTCGGACTCGTCGACGGGCAGGCTGACGAAGGTCCACGTGTCGGTCCGCCGGGCGTCCCAGACCCACAGCGCGGCGTCGAAGGTCACGATCACCCCCGCAGCATGCCACGGGCCAGCGACGACTCGCGCCCAAGGTGCACCACGAAAAGCGCCGCTGCGAATTCCACGGGGGAAGAACTCGCAACGGCGTGAGGTCAATTTATCCGACGGAGACCGTTCTCGTCCAATCGCGAGTGTCGTCGGTGGGCGGTACGGCCCGGCGAACCGGCCGCGCGGCCCGGCGAACCGGCCACTGTCAACAGCGAAGGACGGCCAGAACCCGAGCCATGGCGCCGACGCTGTCGCCGTGGACGGTCCGGGTGTGGTTGACCCAGGCGCCGAGGTCGAAGCCGGGATAGCCGATCCGGAACCGGTCGGCGAGTTCGGCCAGGTCCCGCGCGTCGAGGTCCAGGTCGGCGGTGAGCAGCGAGTAGGGCCGCACGTTGCCCGCGGCGAGCGCGGGTTTGACGGCCACCAGTTCGTCGACCACCACGCGTAACTGCTCGTCCTCGACCATCGCCACACCTCCACCAGAGGAGGCAGCGTGCGCCCGGCCGATGGAGGCCGGATCGCGGACGGCTCGACTCCGCCGGCGTCCGGTCAGTTCAGCGCGGGGTGGCAGCCCGTGAGCATCGGCGGCGGGGATCCGCCGACGCTGAGCAGGGCGACGGCGGCCGCATAAGGCCGGGGCACCCGGTAGACGAAGCCGTCCGGGATCGCGGCCGTGGTCTCGACCTCCACCAGGCCGAAGGTGGCGAGCTCCTCGGCCAGTTCCTCCGCGCGGCGCTCCTCGACCGCCAGCAACCCGGCCACGGCGCCCAGCGACGCCGGGTCCTCCATCCGCGCCAGCCCGCAGAACGCCGCGCGCAGTTCCTCGCCGAGCAGCCGCAACGTCCGGCCGAGGCTGCGGTGCACGCCCTCGGTGGGCGTCGCCGGGCGGCTGCCGCGCTCCTCGCGCGCACGGGCCCGACTGACCTGTCGGGCGATCGGCCAGTGTGGCTTCAACTCCAGGTGGGCGGCGGCCTCCCGCAACGCCATCGGCAGCCCCTCGCAGAGCTCCACGAGGTCGTGTGCCGCCGCGATCTGACGGTTGACCCGCTCCTCCCCCAGGATGTGCGCGAGCAACCTGTACGCGTCGGAGCACGCGAGCGGCCCCAGGTGGACGGTGGCCGCGACGGCCGGGTCGGAGAAGCGTCGCCGGGCGGCGATGAGCGTGCCACAGGAGAGCCCGGTCGGCAGCAGCGAGCCGATCTGCTCGGCGCCGGCCACGTCGTCGAGCACGGCGAGCACCCGGCGGCCCGCCGACCAGCTCCGGAAGAGGCTGGAGCGCTCGTCGAGCGGCTCGGGGATCGCGCCGGCCGCGTATCCGGCCGCGCGCAGGAAGCCGCCGAGAACCTCGGCCGGGTCGAGCGGCCGTCCCTCGTCGTCGGTCAGCCGGGCGTAGAGCAGCCCGTCGGGATACCGCGCTCGCAGTTTGTGCGCCACGTGCACGCACAGGGCGGTCTTGCCCGACCCCGGCGGCCCCGCGACCACCACCACGGGCGCCGCACTGCGGTCGGTGGCGGCGAGGGGTGCCGACACCTCGGCCACCTGGTGGCGCCGACCGACCAGCCGGGCCACGTCCGGCGGGAGCTGATCCGGCGGCTCGGCGGCACCGCGCACCGACGTGACGGCCCGGGCACCGGGAAAGTCCTCGTCGATGGCCGGGTCGGCGACCAGCACCGCCTGGTGGACCCGCTGCAGCTCCGGCATCGGCTCCAGACCCAGCTCGGCGGCCAGCACCTCGCGCGCCTGTTGATAGACGCGCAGGGCGTCGAGGCGGCGTCCGGCGCGATAGAGCGCGAGCATCAGCCGGCTCTGCAGGCTCTCGTCCGTGGGCTGCTGAGCGACCATCGCGGTCAGTTCGCCGATCAGCTCGTGGTGCCGGCGCAGCGCCAGGTCGGCGTCGATGCGTTGCAGGGTGAGGCCGCGCCGCTGCTCCTCCAGCCAGACGGTGGCGGCCCGCAGCAGCGGACCGGTCGAGACCTCGGCCAGCGCCGGGCCGCGCCACAGCCGTAGGGCCGTCCGCAGGGTGTCCACGGCCGGCTCCAGCGAGCCGGCGTCCAGCTCCGCGCGGGCCCGGTCCGCGAGGCGTACGAAACTCGTCGCGTCGACCGCGTCCGAGGCCAGCATCAGCACGTAGCCGGTGGGCGAGGTGGAGAGGGCGGGCGCGTCGCCACCCGGCCGCGCCGCCCGGGTCCTCCAAGCGAGCCGGTAGAGCTTGCGCAGCTGGTAGACGTAGGTCTGCAGGGTGGTGGTCGCGCTCGACGGTGGACGGTCGCCCCAGAGCTCCTCGATGAGTTGTTCCGAGCTGACCACCCGGTCGGCGTTGACAGCCAGCAGGGACAGGACCTGACGCAACTTGGGAGCGCTGGGTACGACCTGGCGGCCCTCGAGCTCCACATGGAACGGACCGAGCAGGCTCACCCGCACGTCGACCGCCCGGGTCTGTGCGCGTAATCCAGTTGACACACCAACACCGTCATCCCCCCGTTGTCGGCTCCTCGCATCGCCCCGGCGACGATTGCGCTCGCAAATATCGAAGCGGTTGCATCACCGTCAATATAGGCTTCCTGAGAGCCGACTGACAGCCCTGTAGGCCGGAGTCGAGAAATCGACACCGCCGGATGCGAGAGGCCGCGCGGGCACGGCCCGGCGGCGCATCCAGCAGGCAGGATGCAGGGAACGGCCCGGAGCACACCAAGAGTGTGGCCGCGTGCGAAACCTTCGGCGAAGCAGAAAAGAACTGTTTCCTCATAGGGAAAAGAATTGTTGACCACCGCCGCCAATGGCGACGACCCGACACCGGCGAATGGCGAATATGGACGGCACGACGAAGATCGGATAGCGAGCGCGGACGGGTCCCGACGCCCGGGCGGGGGCAAAGGCGCAGTTCGGAGCCACCTACGACACGATCCACTGTGCGCGATGCCGCACCCACGGATCGTCGCGTCACCTACATCCGTGGTCGTACGCACGGAACGGAAGCGATGACGTCGCGTACATCCACAGACGGTTGTGGCGGCGTACCCGTGGCAATAGGTTTCGACCGGGTCCGGGCGAATGCCGAAATTTCTCGAAGGTTGGTTGCGTCATGGCAAGGACAATCGCCGCGGCGGTCATCGGCGCCGTGCTCGGGATGATCATGAGCCTGATCGTCCTCGGCGACGACGGGCCGGGCTTCGAGGCGAAGCACGCGATCATGGCGTTGGTGGGCCTTGTCGTCGCGGTGGTCGTGCAGCGCACGGTGTGGGAGCGCCGCTCCCGCCGCTGAAGCCTCCCGCTCCGGCCGCGTCGGCCGTGGATCCGGCCTCGACGGGACCTCGAGCGTCCCCACTCACCATCGGTTGCGTCTTTGGACGTCGAGGGGCACGTCGGAGGATCAGATCGATCCGACGCGCGGGACGCAGAGGGGTACCGACCGATGGACGCGACAGGACCACTCCGGCGATGCGGACGGCTGGCCATCGCCGCGCTTCGCTGCACCTGGCACAGTTTCGCCGCCTACGGCATGGCCGTCACGGGAGTGCAGCCGTCGCCACAGGGCCCGGCGTTCCCCACCGGCGCGGCGGGGCAATCCGGTGGGGCGCGGTTGGCATCCGGGCATCCGGGCGCCGCCGCGGGCTATTCGGAAAGGCCGTCGGTCGCTCCGCCGGACTGGCTGCTGGACGGACCGCCGGCGGGTCACCCGGAGCGGCTGATCCCCGACGTGCCCCTTGATCCCGTCGAGAGCGGACTCTGGCGGCAGCTGCGCTGAGGCGTCGACGGCGTCGAGCCCGGATGGATCGCCGCTCCAGCGGCGGTCCGCACGATTTTCCTCGATCGGGCGCTCGGGGCGCCCGCACGGACGACAGGACACCGGATGAAACTGTATCTGCTCGAGTTGGGCACGATCCGCTACTACAAGGACCGCCCGGCGTGCGGCTACCTCATCCGCCGCGACGACGGCACCGACGTGCTGGTGGACACCGGGCCCGCCCGCGACGCCGCGCCCGATTCGCCGATCATCGCGCGTACCGATCCCGGCCTGCTGGATCAGCTCGCCGCGGTCGGCGTGCGGCCCGGTGACATCGACATCGTGGTCTGTTCCCACTTCGATCCCGACCACGCCGGCAACCACGACCTGTTTCCCGACGCCGAGTTCGTCGTGCAGCACAGCCACCTCGAGCTGGCCCGTTCCGGCACCGAGGCGCGGCTCGAGGCCACCCGGGCGCACTGGGATCTGCCGCACCTGAAGTACCGCACGGTCGACGGTGACACGACGCTGCTGCCCGGGATCGAGCTCATCGAGTCCGGCGGCCACATCACCGGACATCAGTCGGTGCTCGTCCGGCTTGCGCGGACCGGCGCCGTGCTGCTGGCGGTGGACGCGATCACGCAGGAGGCCGCGATGGATCCGGAGAACCGGCCGATGACCCGCTTCGACCTCGACGCGGACGGCGCCCGGGCCAGTACGCGCAAGCTCGTCGACCTCGCCCGGCGGGAGAACGCCATGGTCGTCCGCAACCACGATCCGAAGCAGTGGCCGACCCTGACGCAGTGGCCGTCCTGCTACGAGTGACCGACCGGTGACGGCGGGCACCCGTCGGCGCGGCGGTGTGCCTACAGTGGTCGGCATGTGGCGTACCCGGTGGGCGCCGGGGTGGCGGGCCGTGGCCATCCCGGCCCTGGTGCTCATCCTCGACGTCGTCGTCGTGCTGACCAGCGGCGACCGTGACGGCCGGCCGCTCGTGCCGGGCGGCTGGACCCTGATGGTGCTCAGCGCGGTCGCGCTGGTGTGGCGCCAGCGCTATCCGGTGGCCGTGCTGGCGGTCACGAGCGCGACCGGGCTGCTCTACTACCCGCTGGGGTTTCCCGACTCGCCGATCGCCGTGGCGTTCATCATCGCCCTCTACACCGTGGCCCGCGACCGTGGGCGGTGGCTGGCGATCGGCGCCGCGATCTTCCTGGCGATCGCCTTCTCGGTGCTGACCTCGCTCAATCTGAACGGTTCCGGCCGGAACCCGTCGGTGCAGAGCCAGGTCCAGACGGCGGTCGGGGTGGCCGCGATCCTGCTGCTGGCCATCGTCCTGGGCGAGGTCGCGCGCGGCCGGGTGCGGCACGTGGCCCAGGCGGAGCAGCGGGCGGCCCTGGCCGAGGCGACCCGGGAGAGCGAGGCGTCGCGCCGCGCCATGGAGGAACGCCTGCGCATCGCCCGCGACCTGCACGACGTGGTCGCGCACCAGATCTCGCTGATCAACGTGCAGGCGAACGCCGCCCTACACACCCGGTCGCCGGACGGTGCGTTCGAGGCGTTGGAGGCGATCCGCGGCGCCAGCAAGGAAGCCCTGCGCGAGGTGCGGGCGGTGCTGGGCGTGCTGCGCCAGGCCGACGGCGCCGATCCCGTGCGGCCCAGCCCGTCGCTGGCGCGGCTGCCCGAGTTGATCACCCGTACCGAGGCCGCCGGTCTGCCGGTGCGGACCAGCGTGGACGTGCCGACGACGCCGCTGCCCACGGCCGTCGAGCTGGCCGCGTACCGGATCGTGCAGGAGGCGCTGACCAACGCCGTGCGGCACGCGTCGGCGAGCAGCGCGGGCGTGGACATCCGGTGCACCGGCGGGCACGTCGTGGTCACCGTCGATGACGACGGCACCCAGCCGATCGATCCGCGGGCGCTGCGCGACGGCAACGGCCTGCTCGGCATGGCCGAACGGGCCGCCGCGGTCGGCGGCGAGCTGACCGCCGGCCCCCGCCCCGACGGCGGCTTCCGGGTGAAGGCCCGGTTGCCTGTCACCCCCGACGAGAACGGAACCCCATGATCTCCCTTGTCCTGGCCGACGACCAGACGCTCGTCCGGGCGGGTTTCCGCTCGATCCTCGCCGGCGAGCCCGATCTGACCGTGGTCGGCGAGGCCGCCGACGGCGACGAGGCGGTCCGGCTGGCCCGGGAGCTGCGTCCCGACGTCATGCTGATGGACATCCGCATGCCGGGGCTCGACGGCCTCGCGGCCACCCGGCAGATCTGCGCGGACAAGGCCCTCGACGGCGTGAAGGTGGTCATCCTGACCACCTTCGAATCCGATGAGTACGTCTACGGCGCGATCCGCGCGGGAGCGAGCGGTTTCCTGCTCAAGGACACCGAGCCGGTCGAGCTGATCCGGTGCGTGCGGGTGGTGTCCCGAGGCGACGCCCTGCTCGCCCCGTCGGTCACCAGGCGGCTGATCGCCGAGGTGGCGGCACGCCTCACCCCGCCGCCGCCGGCGCCCGAGCTGGCCACGCTGACCGCCCGCGAGGCCGAGATCATGGATCTGGTGGCGCAGGGCCTGTCGAACGAGGAGATCGCCGGCCGGCTGGTGATCAGTCACGCGACGGCGAAGACGCACGTCAGCCGGATCCTCACCAAGCTGGGCCTGCGCGATCGCGCCCAGCTGGTGGTGTGGGCCTACGAATCCGGCAGGGCGCTACCCGGCTGGCTGCCCTAAGTAACGCCCCGGGGTGGGGGTCAGAGGACACCGAGCCCACGGTCCAGGGTGGTGAGCAGCCGGTTCCCGGCGGGCTCCACCACGAACGGGTCCTCCACGTGCACCGCCCCGAAGCCGAACTCGTAGTACGGCGTCTCGGTGTTGACCACCGTGCCCACCTCGATCACGTCCTCGCTGGACGGCGTGACGAGGACGGGTTCGTAGATCTCCACACCGATGCCGTGCCCGACGTGGTGGCGGCGGTAGTGCGGCAGGCCGGCCTGGCGGACGCCCTCGACGGTGATGTCGAACAGCTCCTTGCCGCGCAGACCCGGACGGGCCTCCTCGATCGCGCGCTGTTCACCGGCGAGCACCGCGTCGTAGTAGCGGGCCAGCTTCGCGTCGGGCTCGCCGAGCACGAAGGTGCGGGCCAGGTCCGACCAGTAGCCGTTCAGAACGCAGCCGACGTCGAACCAGATCCCGTCGCCGCGCCGCAGCGGCACGTCCGTCGGGCGCTGCTGGCCGCCGACCGCCGCACGCCCGAACTTGATGAGCGAGAACCGGGGACGGGCGCCGTGCCGGACGACCTCGAGCTCGAACTCGCGGACGAGGTCGCGTTCGGTGGCGCCGGGCCGGGCGACCGCGACGGCCGCCCGGATGCCCGCCTCGGTGGCCGCGGCCGAGGCGGCGATCCGTTCCACCTCGGCCGGGGTCTTCACCTTGCGGACCCAGCGCAGATCCTCGGCGGCGGGCAGGATGCGCGCGCCGGGCAGGGCGTCGCCGAGGGCGGCCAGGAAACCGAACGGCGCGCCCTTCTCGTCGATCCCGATCGAGCCGCCGGCCACCCCCGCCCGGCGCAGCACGTCGGTCAGCGCGTCCAGGGCCGTGGCGGGTGCCGGGCCGAGCACCGACACGTCGTAGAGACGCTGCTCGGCCGGCGTCAGCACGGCGTCGCCGGCCAGTTCCCGGTGGAACGTGCCGAAGCCGACGGCGTCGGCCAGCGGCACCACCGCGTCCAGGAACTGGTCGACGTCGCACCGCGAGGTGAGGAAGTACGGCGTCGCGAGCTGATCGCGGACGACCACCGCCAGACACCGGCCGCCGTGCGGGTGGGTCTGCGCCGGCTGGCTCGCCACCCCGGTCAGGTAGTAGACGTTCTCGAACGTGGTGGCCACGAACGCGTCGAGGCCGGCCTCGTCCATCCGGCGGGCGAGCCGCTCGAGGTGTGCCAGCATGCGGTCCTCCTTGGATCGGTGCGGCTCAGGTCAGGGCCAACAGGTCGGCGAGGGCGGCCGGGGGATGGCTGGGCTCGCGGGCCGCCGCCAGCAGCCCGTCGAGGTCACCGAGGCCGGCCGCGGCGATCCGGGCGGCGAGGCCCTTGGCGCGCAGCCAGCCGTCGTCGAAGGACTCGTCGAGGTAGTTGACCGCGCCGTCCGCGGCGACGACGACGATCCGGCTGCCGGGGTGGTGCTGCGCGTGGTGCAGCGCCGCGAAGACCGCCGCGCCCGCCGACTCCCCCACCATGAGTCCCTCGGTGCGGGCGAGCAGCCGGCTGGTGGCGATGCCCTCGGCGTCGTCGACCAGGTGCACCCGGTCCACCAACGCCATCTCCAGGTTGCCGGGCCGCCAGGCGAGCCCGAGCCCGCGCATGGCGTAGGAGCGGAAAGGGTGGCCGAAGGCGGCCGAGCCCACCGCGTCCACCGCGACCGCGGTGACCTCGGGCAGTTTCTCCTTGACCGTGCGGGCCAGGCCGCTGATGTGCCCGCCCGTGCTCGCCGTGGCCATCAGCACGTCGAACCGCGGCACGTCGTCGAGCAGCTCGCGGGCGGTGTTCTCGGCGTGGGCCCGAGGGTTGTCGGGGTTGTGCATCTGGTTGGGCCAGAAGGCGCCGGGGATGGCGGCGACGAGCTGCTCCACCCGCTCCCGCCTCGGGCGTTGGAATCCGCCGTTCTCGTCGGGCTGCCGGACCATCTCCACCTCGGCGCCGAGGGCGGCGACGAAGTTGAGCATGGAGCGCGGGGCCTTCGGATCGACCACGATGATGACCCGGTAGCCGCTGACCGCGCCGATCAGCGCGAGCGCCTTGCCCATGTTGCCCGACGACGACTCGACGATCGTGCCGCCGGGGCGCAGCCGGCCGTCGCGCTCCGCCGCCGTGATCATCTGCAGGGCCGGGCGGTCCTTGATGCTGCCGGCCGGGTTGAAGGACTCGAGCTTGACGAGGATCTCGGAGCCGTACGAGCGGTCGAGGCATCCCAGCCGGACGACCGGCGTACGCCCGATCGTCTCGAGGATGTTGTCGAAAATCATGGGGAACCGTCCTTCACAGCGCGAGCCGCACGCGGTAGTGGTCGAGCCATTGGTTGAGCTGGATGGTGAGCTCGACGTCCGCCCGGGCCATCCGGTCCTTGGCGAGCCGCGGCAGGTCGCCCGCGAGGTCGGCGGCGCGGTCGAGGTCGATGAGCTCGCGGACCGGCGCCTGGGGATCCGCGACAATGGCCGCGATCTCGCGCTGGAGGCCGGCCGGGTAGTCGGCGTTGTTGCTGACCGGGGAGGCGCTGCGGTGCCGCCGCAGCACAGATTCGGGCAGCAGGTCGGCGACCGCCTGGCGCAGCACCGCCTTCTCGATGTCGCCGGTGTTGTGCATGGCGTTCGGGATGTTGTAGGCGTACTGCACCAGCCGGTGGTAGTTGATCGGCGAGCGCAGTTGCAGCCCGGCGGCCGCGTAGGAACCGGCGTCGATGCTGAACCGGGTGTTCATCAGGTAGGCGATCGTGCGCATCTTGCGCTGCCAGGGGTCCTCCTCCGGCAGGAACTCCACTTCGCCGACGGCGGTCGCGTACTCGTCGGCGTAGTAGGTGGGCAGGTCGAGCGCGGCGAGCGTGCCCGCGTTGAGCAGGCCGGTGCCGAAACCGTGCCGGGAGCCGTGCTTGCGGGCGAGAGCGATCCACGGGAAGGTTCCCGACTCGACCAGGTCGCGGTGGGTATACCAGGTGGCGCCCTGGAAGTACTTGTCGCCGCCGTACCCGGCGAAGACCACCTTGCAGCCCTGCTCGGCGGCGCGGTGCACGGTGAGGTACTGGGCCGTGTCCATGTCGTACTGCCGGGTCGGGAAGTCCTTGGAGCGCAGCATGCCGAGGCGCACGACCGGGTCGAGGATGTCGTTGGTCTCCAGCTCGACCAATGTGTGCCGGGAGCCGATCCGCTCGGCGACCTGCTGGGCGAAGGGTGTGTCGTTCGTGCTGCGCATGACGTCCGCCTGGAACTCGCTGCGCGCGAAGTCGATGGTGAACGTCCGCAACGGGCCGGTGCCACGGCGGCGCAGCTCCTCGGCGGCGAGGGCGGCCACCGAGGACGAGTCGATGCCGCCGGAGAGCATGACGAGCATGCGGGACGGGTCGTCCGCGAGGTTCTGCCGCACGCTGGTGGCGAGCATGTCGCGTACGGTGGCGACGGTGGTCTCGTAGTCGTCGGTGTGCGGCTCGGTGGTGAACTTCCAGTACCGCTCGCGGCGCCATCCCGACCGGTCGAAGCGGGCGATCTCGGCGGCGCCGACCCGGCCGAAGCCGCCGAAGATGCCCCCGTGCGGCAGCGCCTGGGAGATCGCCTCGCGCAGCCCGGCGGCGTCCACCCGGGGATGCACCTCGGGGTGGGCGAGCAGAGCCTTGCGCTCCGAGCCGAACACCAGGCCGGTGGGGGTCTCGACGTAGTAGATGGGCTGTCCGCCGAGGTGGTCGCGCACCAGGACCAGCTCGTCGGTGCGCCCGTCCCAGAGCGCGATGGCGAAGGTGCCGGTCAGCTCCGGCACGAAGGTCGTGCCCCACCGCAGGTACGCCCGCACGAACAGCTCGGCCGTACCCGCCGTGTCGATGCCGGCACCCTCCACCGGGCGCAGCTTGGCCCGCAGGGTGTCCAGGCCGGTGGGCCATCCGGTGACCGCGCCGGCGACCGCCCGGTCGCCGAGGTTGACGACGAAGGGTTGAGCCTCGGCGGGTTCGTCGATGGCGAGCGTCCGGTAGCCGAGCGCGGCGTGCCGGGACACCCACACCGCCTCGGCGTCCGGGCCCCGCTGCGCGAGCGTGGCGGTCATGGTGATGACCGTCGGCCTCTGTCGCTCGAGATCCCGCGCGAAGTCGATCCAGCCTACGAGTCCTGACATGGGCGTTACCTCTCCTCGATGGGTACGGGTGCCACCGTCGCCGGTGGCACTCGAATCCGGGTACAGGGCGGTTCGAAACCGCCGTTTCAGGCGTTCGCCGGCAGGGTGTCGACCGAGAGCTGCGAGATGCAGCGCATGGTGGCGTCGCGGAAGTACGCGCCGAAGCCCTCGGTGGTGGCCGTGTCGCGCTGCTCGGCGAGGAACGGCGCGAGCTTGTCCTCGATGGCGTGCACGCCCTTCTGCGCCGCCATCGTGCGGGCGATGTGCGCGAAGTCGCCCTCGTAGTGGATGACCCGGACCATCACCGTGTCCTTGATGAACACGGCGGTGCCGAGCAGCCTGCCGACCTCGGCGCCGCCCGCGTCGCGGACGGCGGGCGAGCTGACCCGCTGGAAATGGGCGAAGATCTCGGCGATCTCGTCCTCGTGGTCGGGCTTGACGTTGTAGGTGATCGCGGCGTACGGCATGGCTCCTCCATCGGTGGTGTCGCGTGGGTGGGATGCGGATGGTCTAGAGGGCGACCCGGACGCCGTAGCGGCGCAGCCAGGCGTCGAGGGCCAGCACCATCTCGGCGCTGGCGCGGGCGACCCACGCCCGCGGGCCGTGGGCGAGGACGCCCTGATCGGCTTGCAGGGCGCGGATTCCGCCGACGTCCACGAGCGCGGCGGCGGGCGAACTGGAGTCGGCGAGCAGCGCGGCGAGCTCGTCGACCAGCCAGCGCCCGTACGCGGGATCGGTGGTGACCGGGTACGGGCTCGCCGTCCGGTGCCGCACCGAG
Organism: Actinoplanes sp. NPDC051346; assembly: GCF_040682215.1. Taxonomy (NCBI): domain Bacteria; kingdom Bacillati; phylum Actinomycetota; class Actinomycetes; order Micromonosporales; family Micromonosporaceae; genus Actinoplanes; species Actinoplanes sp. NPDC051346. The sequence goes on from NZ_JBFBAJ010000009.1 coordinate 151,202, forward strand.
CGCGGCAGCAGATCCACGACGGCGGCCCGCAGCAGGCTCTTGTCCCGCCCGTCGAAGTTCTTCATCGCCCAGGGCACGTTGTAGACGTACTGGACCAGCCGGTGGTCGCCGAACGGCGTGCGCGCCTGCACCCCGGCCGCCATGGCCTGGGACTCGCGGAGCATCAGCCGGGTCTGGTCCCACCGGGTCAGCCGCAGGTACGCGGTGCGGCGCATCCGGCGGTCCCGCTCGTCCTCGCCGGGCAGGTGCTCCGCGTCGGCGACGGACCGGGCCCACTCGTCGTGGCAGTATCCGTTGAGATCGAGCCTGTCCTGCAGGTCCGGGTCGAGCAGGTCCCCGCCGAAGCCGTGCCGGCCGCCCCGTTGGCGCGCGAGCGCGATCCACGGCAGGGTCTGCCAGTCGGTCGTCGGCGCGTTGCACGCCGCGGCGTGACAGCCGAAGATCGCGTCGGAGAGCTCGTCGAAGAGCGCGCCGCGAACGTGCTGGCCGGCCTCGCGGCAGAGCAGGTACGTCGAGGTGTTCGCGCTGCCGAGCGCGTCGGGCACGTCGCGGGCCCGCAACGCCGCGGCGCGGGCCAGCGGGTCGAGGATGTCCGCGGTGTCGAGCACGACGTCGGTGTTCTCGGCACCCAGCCGGCGCACGACGTCCGCGACGAAGCGGGCGTCCGGGCTCGACCCCGCGTCCTGCGGTGGCACGCGTTCCGACTGCTGGGCGACGGTGACGGTGAACGTCCGCAGCCGGCCGCCGGCGCCGCGGGCCAGCCCCCGGGCGGCCAGGGCGGTCATCGCCGAGGACTCGAGGGTGCCGCTGAGCAGGATGCCGATGTCGTCGCCGCCGGCGAACTGGCCGGCGACGCTGTCCTCCAGCAGCTCCCGAACGGTGGCGACGGTGGTGGCGAGGTCGTCGGTGTGCGCCTCGGTGGTCAGTCTCCAGTATCGGCGGTGCGTCAGGCCGGACCGGCCGTAGCGGACCATCTCCCCGGCGCCTACCTGATGGACCCCGGAGAAGATGCCGTGTCCGGCCGTGCCGGCGCAGGTGAACAGCTGACGCAGCCCGTCGAGGTCGATCTGCGCCTCGACCGCCGGGTGCGCCAGCAGCCCCTTGCGCTCCGAGGCGAAGATGATGCCGCTGTCGGTCAGGTGGTAGTAGAGGGGCTGGTTGCCGAGCCGGTCGCGGACCAGCAGCAACTCTTCCGTGCGCCCGTCCCACACCGCCACCGCGAACCCGCCGGTCAGCCGGGTCACCCCGGCCAGGCCCTCGGCCAGGTACGCGTGCGCGACGAGGCCCGCGACGCCGGTCTCCGGCCCGGGCGCGGCCCAGCGTCCGGCGAGTTGGCCGCGCAGTTCGGAGCCCCCGGTGGGCGCGCCTGTCACGCAGACCGTGACGGGCCCCTCCGCGGTACGCACCGTGTACGGCTGAGGCGAGACGTCTCCGTGAACGGCCAGGCACCGGAAGCCGAACCCGGCGTACGGAGCCACCCACAGCGCCTCGTTGTCGGGGCCGCGCGCGGCGAGAGCGCCCGCCATCGCCCGCAGCACCGGCCGTTCCCGACGCTGGTCGCGGGCGTAGTCCACCCAGCCGACCAGACCCGACATCAGGCCTGACCGTCGTTCCGGGCGCCACCGTCGGTGAGCTGCTGGAGCAGTATGGCCGCCGCGTCGAGGCCGCCGCGCCCGGAGTCGACCAGCGCCTGGTAGCGCCGCTCGGCGGTGGCGATCACGGGCAGCTCCAGGCCGTGCCCGGCCGCGTCGCCGACCGCGAACCGCAGGTCCTTGCCCATGAGCTCGGCCCGGAAGGTGGGCCGGTCGTAGCGCTCCTCACGCATCACGCCGCAGCGGTAGGACATCACCGGGGAGCTGAACGCGCTGTCCGCGATGGTGCGCAGCAGCAGATCCCGGTCGAGTCCGGCCTTCTCGCCGTAGCTGACCGCCTCGGCCAGGGACACCAGCTGGGCGCCGAGCAGAGAGTTCAGGACGAGTTTCATCGTGCTGGCGGTCCCGATCGCGCCGAGCTCGACGAGCTGCCGGCCCAGCGCCACCAGGACCTCGCGGACCCGCGCGACGGTCTCCGGCTCGCCGGCCGCGAACACGCGGGCGTCACCGCCGCGGGCCTGCGCGGGGTTGGCGATCACATTGGCCTCGACCCGGCCGACACCGATCTCGGCGAGCCGCCGGGTGACGTCGCGGGAGAACGCCGGGGTGACCGTCGACGCGTCGATCACCACCGCGCCGGGCTTGAGCGCCTCCGCCAGCCCGTCCGGGCCGAAGAGGACGGCCTCGACGGCCTTCTCGTCGGCGAGGCTGATCAGGGCCACCTCCGCGCCGTCGGCCGCGTCGGCCGGGGTGGCGGCGATCCGCGACGCCACCGGTGCGAAGTCGACGGCCCGGTGTGCCGAGCGGTTCCACACGACGGGCGCCCAGCCCAGTTCGCACAGCCGATGGGCGAGGCCGCCGCCCATGCCGCCCAGGCCGAGGCACGCTACGGTCATCTTCTTTGACATGGCTGACAGCTCCTTAGATCAGTGGGTGGCGGGCGCGGGCGCGTCGCCGACGTGGCGGCGCAACCACCGCAGGGCACCGGCCAGGACGACGCCCACGGCGGTGGCGAGCCCGCCGAAGAGCAGGAAGTAGGCGGGCAGGGAGAGCGACCCGGCGAGCCGGGCGAGCTGGCCGCCGAGCCCGGCGCCGACGGCCGCGAAGAGCCAGAACAGGCCCAGGTACTGGCTGGTGTAGCCGGGCGGCGCGACCTTGACGGCCAGGCTCAGCCCGACGGGCGCCAACGCGAGTTCCCCGCAGACCTGGAGCAGGAAGGCGGTCAGCAGCCAGCCGGGCGACACGTCTCCCCCGGTGGCGAGGCGGGCGGCGACGGCGAGCAGCAGCCAGCTGGCGCCGACGCACACCAGCGCGCCGGCGAACTTCACGGGCACGTCCACCCGGGCGCCGAGCCGCAGCCAGAGGGTGGCGAACATCGGTGCCAGCACGAGGATGAAGAACGGGTGGGCCGACTGGAACCAGCTGACCGGCACCGTCCAGCCGGCGATGTCACGGTCGGTGTGCTGCTGGGCGAACATGGCCAGCACCGAGCCGCCCTGGGCGTAGAGCAGCCAGAAGACCGACGAGCCGGCGAGCAGCACCACGAAGGCGCCGAGGCGGCCGCGGTCCGCGTGCGTCAGGGCCGGGATGCGGCGCAGCGCCAGGATGTAGCCGACCGGCAGGACGAGCAGCAGGAGCCCGGAGGCCATCAGCACGTGTTCGATGTGGATGACACCGGACGCCCCACCCATGACCAGGACGAGTCCCACGACGCCCACGACCGTGCCGGCCCGGCGGCCCAGCACCCGGCGGCGATCGGGCGGCAGCGGCGCCGCCGGTCGCAGGCCGAGGTCGCCGAAGCGGCGGGCCCCGGCGGCGTACACGATCAGGCCGGCGGTCATGCCGACGGCCGCCGCGCCGAAGCCGAGGTGCCAGGCGACCTTCTCCGCGAGCAGCCCGACCACGACGGGCGCCAGCAACGCGCTGAGCTGAATGCTCATGTAGAAGATCGACATCGCGGCCTCGCGCCGCCGGTCGTCGTCGCGGTGCGGGCTGGTCACGAGCGTGGCCATCGCGGGCTTGAGCAGCCCGGTGCCGACGATCACGAGCAGCAGCCCGAGGTAGAGCGACCACCGCGCGGGCAGGCTCAGCACCGCGTGGCCGGCGGCGATGCCGGCACCGCCGTAAACGACCGCGCGGCGGGTGCCGAGCACGCGGTCGGCCAGCCAGCCGCCGGGCAGGGCGGCGAGGAAGACCAGCGACATGTACGTGCCGAACAGGGCCGCGGCGCTGCCGGCCGGCATGCCGAAGCCGCCGTCGGCGACGGGCGCGCTGGCGTACAGATAGAGGATGGCGGTCATCCCGTAGAAGCTGAAGCGCTCCCACATGTCCATCCAGAACAGCGTGCTGAACCACGCCGGTTGGCCCCGGAAGAGCCGTCCGGCCACGCCCGGACGAACCGGACGGTCGAGTACCGACGCCATGCCGCACTCCCCTTCGTGGTGATGTCGGCGAAAGTCTCGGCGGGGCCGGTACAAAACCACTCGAGGGACGGTCGACGGACCTCGTCGAGGAAGCCTTGAGCGGCGCTGGACCCCGACCCGGCACCGTCACGGCATGAGCGACATTTCGAGCAGCACGCCGGCGCAGGGGCCGTCGACCGCTGCGGTGCTGGTGGTCGGCGGTGGGGTCGTGGGCCTCTCCGCCGCTCTCTTCCTGGCCCGGCAGCGGATCCCGACGGTTCTCGTCGAGCGGCACCCCGGCACGTCCATCCATCCACGGGCGTGGGGCTGGTATCCCCGCACCCTCGAGCTGTTCCGCACCGCCGGCCTCGAGGAGGAGGTCCTGCGCGCGGCGGCCGGCTTCGCCGACCATCGCCTCAACGCCAAGGTCGAATCGCTGACCGGACGCGAGCTGCGCCGCAGCGTCCTGCCGGCCGCCGAGGACCTGGGCGACGTGACGCCTAGCCGGCAGATCTCCCTCGGTCAGGACCGGCTGGAGCCCCTGGTCCGGGCGGCGGCCGAGCGCAGCGGCGCCCAGCTGCTGTTCCACACCGAGGCGGTCGACCTGGTCCAGGACGACGACGGCGTCACCGTCACGGTGCGAGACCGTGACACCGGCGCCCTCCGCACCCTGCGCGCGCGGTACGTCATCGCCGCCGACGGCGCCCGCAGCCCCCTGCGGGAGAGGCTCGGGGTGCCGGCACGCGGCCGCGGCGTCTTCCGGCACCAGGTCAGCATCCTGTTCCGGGCGCCGCTGACCGAGGCGCTGGCCGGGCGCCGGTTCTCCATCTGCCAGATCGAGAACCCCGAGGTGAGCGCCATCCTCGGCCACGACGACTCGCTGACCGAGGGCACCCTGATCGTCACCTACAAGCCCGAGGCCGGCGAGTCGGCGAGCGACTTCACCGCCGAGCGCTGCGTGCGACTGGTCCGCGCCGCGGTCGGTACGCCGGAGCTGCCGGTGCACATCCGCGACGTCCTGCCGTGGGACATGGCCGCCCTGGTCGCCGAGCGCTACCGCGCCGGCCGGGTGTTCTTCGCCGGCGACTCCGCCCACGTGGTCCCACCGATCGGCGGGTACGGCGCCAACACCGGCGTGCAAGACGCGCACAACCTGGCGTGGAAGCTGGCGGCGGTGCTCGACGGTCAGGCCGGCCCGGACCTGCTCGACAGCTACGAGCGGGAGCGGCTGCCCATCGCGCTCGGCACCGTGGAGCAGGCCCAGCTCCGGCTGGCGATGCGGGCCGGCTTCGCCACCGACGAGCAGCGGGCGCAGACCCTCGACACCCTCGCCGTGAGCCTCGGCTACCGGTATCCGGGTGCCGAGGGGCCGCTGTTCGCCGACCCCGCCACGCGGACCGGTCAGGTCGGCACCCGGGCGCCGCACGTGTGGCTCGACGCGGCCCGCACGCGGTCCACCCTGGATCTGTTCGGCCCCTGGGTCGTGCTGGCCGCGGACGACCGCTGGTCCGACGCGGCCCGCGCCGCGGCCGAGGAGCTCTCGGTGCCGGTCGCCGCCCACGTGCTGCCGGCCGAGGCCTGGGAGCGGTACGGCGCCACGGCACAGGGTGCGGTGCTGGTGCGTCCGGACGGCTTCGTCGCGTACCGATGGGACGACGTCGCGGAGCCCGGCAAGGAACTGACCGCGGCGCTGCGGACGGCCCTGCACCGCTGATCCTTCCACCGCACGACGAAAAGGTGCCGCTGCCCAGGGCAGCGGCACCTTGTCGCGTCGGCCGACTTCATCGCACGGGCGCCAGCCACTGCTCCAGAAATCCGGTGGTGTGCTCGGCGGCCCGGAAGCCGGGCGCGTCGATCACCCGGGCGAGCAGCTCCGACGTGGTCCGCACGCCGCCGCCGGCGATCTCGAACTCGGCGAGGGCACGCCGCATACGGTCCAGCGCCTGGGTCCGGTCCGGGCCCCACACCACGAGCTTGGCCAGCAGCGAGTCGTAGTACGGCGTGATCCGGTAGCCCGGTGCCGCGTGGGTGTCGACCCGCACGAACGGGCCGGCCGGCGGCGCGAACCGGGTCAGCAGGCCCGGCGTCGGCGCGAAGTCGCGGTCCGGATCCTCGGCATTGATGCGGCACTCCACCGAGACGCCGCGCGGCTCGACGTCGGCCTGGCGGATCGAGAGCGGCCGGCCGGCGGCGACCAGCAGCTGTTCGCGGACGATGTCGACGCCGGTCACCATCTCGGTCACCGGGTGCTCCACCTGGATCCGGCAGTTGATCTCCATGAAGTAGAAGCCCTGATCGTCGACGAGGAACTCGAAGGTGCCCGCGCCGACGTAGCCGATCGCCCGGGCACCGCGCACGGCGGCGTCGGCGACGTCGGCCATCAGCTCCCGGGACAGGCCGGGGGCCGGGGTCTCCTCGATGAGCTTCTGGTGGCGGCGCTGCACCGAGCAGTCCCGCTCGCCCAGGTGCACGACGTTGCCGTAGTTGTCGGCGAGGATCTGCACCTCGACGTGGCGGGCCCGGTCGCAGTAGCGCTCGACGTAGACCCGGCTGTCGCCGAAGACCGCCTGTGCCGTGGCGCGGGTGCGCTGGTACGCCGGCAGCAGGTCGGCCCGCTCGCGCACCACCGCCATGCCCCGCCCCCCACCGCCCGCGGCCGCCTTGATGATGACCGGGAGGCCTAGCCGATCCGCCAGCTCCAACGCCTCGTTGGCGCTGTCGATGGTGCGGGTGCTGCCGGGCAGCAGCGGCAGGCCGGCCGTGGTCATCAGCTCACGGGCCACCGCCTTGTCGCCGAGCTTGGCGATGACGTCCGGCGGCGGCCCGATGAAGACGATGCCGTTGGCGGCGCAGATCTCGGCGAAGTCGGGATCCTCGGACAGGAAACCGTAGCCGGGATGGATGGCCCGCGCGCCGGTCATCGTGGCCGCCTCGATGATCGCGGCCGCCGACAGGTAGCTCTGCCGCGGCGCCGGCGGTCCGATCTGGACGGCCTCGTCGGCCAGCCGCACCACCGCCGAGTCCCGGTCGGCGGTCGAGTGGACGGCCACCGTGCGGATGCCCATCTCCTGGCAGGTACGCACGACGCGCAGCGCGATCTCGCCCCGGTTGGCGATGAGGACCTTGTCGAACATGGCGCTCATTGTTCGTCCGTCACGGCGATGACGAGCAGCGGCTGCTCGTACTCGACCGCGTCGCCGGAGCCGGCGAGCAGCCGCAGCACCGTGCCGGAGCGGTCGGCTTCCACCGGGTTCATCAGCTTCATCGCCTCGACGATGCCGATCTGCTGGCCGGCGACGACCGGGTCGCCGACCTTCACGAACGGCGCCGCGCCGGGCTCGGGCGTCACATAGAACGTGCCGACCAGCGGGCTGGTGACGGTGTGCTCGCCAGGAGCTTGGAGAATCGCCGTCGCCGGCGCCGTCGCCGACACCGGCAGGGGCTGGGGTTCCGCGGAGACGCGGCTTTCCCACTCCACCTCCACCGTCGCCGCGCCGAGGCTGAGTCGCACCCGCCGCAGCGGCGTCGCGGCGTCGCCCGCCATCGCGGCCACGCTGCGCCGCATCTGTTCCAGCAGGAGCGCGTGGGACGTGCCGTCCTCGCCGATCGCGAGGTCGAGTTGAGGATCATCCATGATGGTCATGCCGAGGTCTCCGTTTCTCCTGTTGTGGCCACGCCGAACCGCCGGAACCGCTCGAACCGGTGCCGCAGCAGCTCTTCCGGCTTGTGGTCGGCGAGCTCCGAAACGGCGGCGGCGACCGCGCGGTGCACCAGCTCGGCGGCCGCGGCCGGGTCGGTGTGTGCCCCGCCCGGCGGTTCCGGGACGACACCGTCGACCACGCCGAGCGCGAGCAGGTCGGCGGCCGAGATGCGCAGGGCCCGCGCGGCGTCGGCGGCGGCGTCGGGCCGTTTCCAGAGGATGGCGGCGCAGCCCTCCGGGCTGATCACCGAATAGATCGAGTTCGCACACATCAGGACCCGGTCGGCGACTCCGAGAGCGAGCGCGCCCCCGCTGCCGCCCTCGCCCGTCACGACCGCGACCACCGGGACGGGCAGCCGGCCCAGCAACCGCAGCGATTCCGCCACGGCGATGGCCTGCCCCTGCTCCTCGGCCCGCAGACCGGGATCCGCACCCGGGGTGTCGATCAGCGTGACCACGGGCAGGCCGAGCTTGGCGGCGAGCCGGAACAGCCGGCCCGCCTTGCGGAAACCGGCCGGCGAGGGCATGCCGAACTTGCGGCGTACCAGCTCGGCGGTGGTGTGTCCCTTCTGGTGGCCGACCAGCACGACCGGGCGACCGGCCAGCCAGCCCAGGCCGCCGACGACGGCCGGGCAGTCGGCGCCGGAGCGGTCGCCGTGCAGCTCGATGAATCCGTCCAGCCAGTGCCCGGCGTGGTCGAGGGCGGTCGGGCGCTGCGGCATCCGGGCCAGGCCGACGACCTCGCGCGGCTCACGCCCGGCGACCTCCGGGGGCAGCCGGTCGGGGTCGGTCCAGACCTCACCGTGCGGGATCTCGGCCGCCGGCGCGCCGTCGTCGTCGCGGCTCATCGCGACGAGTCGGCCCAGCGTCTGACGCAGCTCGCCGCGCCGCACGACGCGGTCGACGAGGCCGTGTGCGAGCAGGAACTCCGCGGTCTGGAAGCCCTCGGGCAGCTGGGTGCGGATGGTCTGCTGGATGACGCGCGGGCCGGCGAAGCCCATCCGCGCGCCGGGCTCGGCGATCACCACGTCGGACAGGGTGGCGAACGAGGCCGCCACTCCGCCGTACGTCGGATCGGTGACCACCGTGATGGTGAGCAGGCCCGCCTCGTCCAGCGCCGCGAACGCGTTGCTGGTCTTGGCCATCTGCATCAGCGACAGGGCGCCCTCCTGCATGCGGGCACCCCCGGACGCGGCGACCACGATCAGCGGCGTGCGTCCCGCGAGCGCCGCCTCGGCGGCCGCGGTGACCGCCTCGCCCTCCGCGGTGCCGAGGCTGCCGCCGAGGAACGCGAAGTCCATGACGGCCAGGACGACCGGGTGGCCGTCGACGCGGCCGCGCACGGCGATCACCCCGGTGTCGCGACCGGTGCGGCGGACCGCCTCGGCATGGCGATCCGGGTACGGCCGCAGATCCGCGAAGCCCAGCGGGTCGGCGACGGTCGCGGCCACCTCCACCGCGGTCACCGAATCCGGGTCCAGCAGGTGCTGGATCCGCAGCGCGGGCTCCACCCGGCCGTGGTGGCCGCAGGACGGGCATACCCGCAGCTCCCGCTCGTAACGCTTGCCGTAGGTCAGGGCCCGGCACGGACCACAGCGGATCCACTCGGGATCGGTCATGTCGCTCAACGCGGCTCTCCTTCGCAGACGTTGCGTGCCCTCAGCGTCGGAAACCGCGCTGGAAGGCGAATCGAGGCCCGATCAGCCCGGCTTGACCGCGGTGAAGACGCCGTACCGCATGACGTTGCGGTCGTAGGCCTGCTTCATCAGCGGCACGGAGTTGAGGAAGCGGAAGATGTCGGCACCCTTGGCGCGAACGAGCTTCCACACGTACGAGGGGTCGCGCATCAGCGGCTTGACGATGTCGGCCGACAACGTCCAGGTGCCGCGGACGTGGTCGGTCCAGTCGGCGGTGGCGACGTCGGTGTAGCCCAGCTCGGCGCAGGCCCGCGCGTAGTGGTCCAGCGGCAGCACGTGGGACACCGCGAAGTCGCGGTAGAGCCGGCGCAACAGCTTGACCTCCGACGGATCGAGCCGGTCGTCGCGGCTGACCCAGGTCGCCACGACGAGCCGGCCGCCGGGTTTGAGGATGCGCAGGTTCTCCGCGAGGTACGCCCGCTTGTCGGGCATCAGCTCGCAGCTCTCCATCGACCACACGACGTCGAAGGTGTCGTCCGGGTAGTCGGTGTGCATGGCGTCCAGGACGCGAAACGACGCGCGCTCGCCGACGCCGGCCGCGGCGGCCTTCTCCGTCGCCCGTTTGACCTGCTCGTGGCTGAGGGTGATGCCCTGCACGGCGCACCCCGTCTCGGTGGCCAGCATGACGGCCGACGCGCCGATGCCGCAGCCGCTGTCCAGCACCCGCGCGCCCCGCGGCACCCGGCCGAAGGCCGTCAGCTCGCGGGTGGTGCGCCGCTGGGCGGCGTCGCGCGGCACCTGGGGTGCGTCGAGGTCCCAGTAGCCGTGGTGGATGTGCTCGCCCCACAGGTCCTCGTAGAGGTCGACGAGCTTGTCGTAGTGGTCCCGGACGGCCCGGTGCAGGTCCGCGACGGACCCTTCCTGGGTCATGCCGGTGTCGATGGCGGTCATGGTCTCTCCTTGCGGTGAGGGGTCAGGCGGCGAGACGGGTGCGGGCGTGCCGGTCGGCGAAGTCGGTGACCTGGCCGAGGAGGATGTCCAGGCGCCGCATGAGGCGGGCGTCGCCGCGCAGCGCGGCACGGGCGGACGCGGCGTCGAGAGCGGCGACGCCGGTGGCGTCGACGGTGACGGCCATCGGCGCGACCCAGCCGCGCAGCGACTGCACGGTGGTGCGCAGCGACGTCACGGCGGTGGCCGCGCCGTGCTCGCTCCAGCCGACCGCCGCCACGCCCACGACCTTGCCGTCGAGATAGGCGGGGCGGTCGTGGGCGAGCTCCTCCGCGTGGTCGAGGGCGTTCTTGATCAGGCCCGACATCCCGCCGTGATAGGTCGGCGTGACGATGACCAGCCCGTCGGCGCGGCGCAGCGTCTCGGTCAGCCGCCGGGCGCCCGGCGCGCGGTGCGCGGCGCCGGGCCGGTAGAGCGGCAGGTCGAGGGTGTCGGCGGTGCAGACGGTGGCCCGGGCGCCGCACCCGGCGGCGAGACCGGCGCAGAGGCGCAGCACGGCCTCGCTCGCCGAGCCCGGGCGCAGCGACCCGCCGAGCAGTGCCAGCTCCATGACGTCAGCCGATCGCGCCCGCGGCCACCCGTGCCGCGACGCGGGGACGCTGGAGCTTGCCGCTCGACGTCTTCGGCAGGGTGCGGGGCGACACCACGATGACCCGGGCGGGCCGGACGCCGGTGCGGCGGGCCACCACGGCGCCGACCTCGTCGGCGGTCGCGGCGCACATCCCCGGATCGCGGTGGTGGACGGTCTCGACGACCAGGACGAGCCGTTCCGTGCCGCTGTCGGGGTCGGGTACGCCCACCGCGGCGGCGCCGCCGGGACGGACGCCGGCGACCGTCTCGGCGGCCCGCTCGAAGGACTGCGGCTGATAGTTGCGGCCGGCCAGGATCACCAGGTCCTTGTGGCGGCCGGTGACGAAGAGTTCGCCGCCGAGCTGGAAGCCGAGGTCGCCGGTGTCCAGCCAGCCGTCGCGCAGGTCGAGGACCGGGTCGGCGCCCGGGGTCTCGAGATAGCCGGTCATCATCGACTCGGCCGCGACGAGGATCCGGCCGACCCGGCCGTCGCCGACGTCCAGCCCGGTGTCGTCGACCACCCGGATCTTGATGCCGGGCACGGGTACGCCGCAGGAGACGTACGGGTGGGCGTCCTCGTCCGACTCCGGAGGCGCGGCGCGGCCCTCGCTGAGGGCGGAGCGGGACAGCAGCTCCACCCGCGGGGCGGTGCCGGCCGGCGAGAACGTGGCGGCCAGCCCCACTTCGGCCATGCCGTAGCAGGGGCGCAGGTGCTCCGGGCGGAAGCCGTAGCGAGCGGTGAGGTCGGTGAAGTCGTGCAGCGTGGCCGCGTCGACTACCTCGGCGCCGTTGAACGCCGTCCGCCAGCAGCTCAGGTCGAGCGCGCCCAGGTCGGTGCGGCGGGCGACGGCGGTGACCAGCCGGTAGGCGAAGTTCGGCGCCGGCGACAGCGTGCCCCGGTACTCGTGGATGAGCCGCAGCCAGCGGTCCGGCTTGCTGCCGAACGCCATCGGCCGGATGAGCACCGACGGCAGCGATAGCAGGAACGGCGTCAGGGTCGCGCCGATCATGCCCATGTCGTGGTGCAGCGGCAGCCAGCTCACCATGACGTCGTCGGGCAGGAACGGGCCGCCCAGGCCGATCGCGGCCGCGGCGGCGAACACCGCGCGGTGACTGAGCACGATGCCCTTCGCGGCGCCGGTCGTGCCGGAGGTGAACTGCATGAACGCGGGAGCGTCCGGCGGCGCGGAGAGCACGGGCTTCGCCAGGGTGCCAGGGGCGAACGGCGGGCTGATCACGGTGACGCCGGCGCCCTCGAGCGCCGCCTCGACGTCGGCGCGCAGCGGCTCCTCGCAGACCAGGACGGCGGGCTGGGCGACGGCGACGATGTGGCGTACCCGGTCGAGCCAGAGCCCGCGGCGCCCGGCGGTCATGGGCGGTTCCACCACGGACGGCACGGCACCGGCCAGGGCGGCGCCGAAGAGCCCGGCCAGCAGCGGCGCGGACGTCTCCAGGCAGAGACAGACCCGGGAGCCCGGGGTCACGCCGGCCGCGACCAGGGCGGCACCGGCGGCGTGGGCGCGGCCGAGCAGGTCCTTCACGGTGATGCGCCGGTCCGGCTCCGGCTCGTCCGGCAGATAGAAGGCCACGGCGGCGGGTTCGCGGCGGGAACGCTCCACGAGCGCCTCCGCCACCGTTCCGGCGTCGAGAAGCAGGGCGGGATCGGCGGTGGTACCGGGCCGGTACCCGCGCCGATCGGGATGGATGTCGGGAATCGACATGGTGACTCCAGGGTCAGCTGAGCACGAATGGGAAGCCGTGGCGGTCCATCTCCCGCGCCGCGTCGGTGACGGCGTCGCAGATGACGTCCACGTCGGCGTCGGTGTGGGCGTCGCCGGTGTAGAACATCGGCATGCTGAGCGTGTAGACGCCGCGACGACGCAGCATCAGCGTGAGCATCGCGGGACCGATCGGGTTCACCGCGGCACCGAACTCGCGGTAGGTGTCGTAGGACTCCTGCGCCACGAAGCCGAAGGTGCCGGCGAACGCCCCGAAGCCCAGCAGGCGCAACGGAATTCCGGTCTCGGCGCGAAAGGCCGCCAGCCGGTCGCGCACCCGATCCACCTTGGCATCGGTACGCCGGTAGAAGTCCTGCCCCGCCTCGCGGAGCAGGTTCAGCGAGGCGTAGGAGGCGGCCAGCGACAGGTGATTGCCGGAGTGCGTGTTGACGACGAAGGTGCGGGTGCCGATGTCGGTCAGCGGCGTACCGGAGGTGTGGATCACCTCCAACATGTCGGCCCGCCCGCCCACCGCCGCCAGCGGCAGCCCCAGCCCCGACACCACCTTGCCGTAGCAGTACAGGTCGGCCGGGATGTCGTAGCGACCGGCGGCGCCCGCGGTGCCGAACCGGAAGCCGGTCAGCACCTCGTCGAGGATGAACGGCACGCCGAGCGCCCGGCACCGGTGGGCCACCTCGGTGACCTCGGGGATGGTCTTCTCCACGTACGGCCACGACTGGCAGGCGGGGTCGGCGATGACACAGGCCAGCTGGTCGCGGTAGCGCTCGATGAGCGCGCCGGCCGCCGCGGCGTCGTGCGGCAGGATCAGCAGGTCGGGCCGGGCCACGCCGGTAAAGGCGCTGAGCGGGGGAATCCCGTCCGGGCCCTGCTCGGGGAACGGGGTGATCCGCGGGTGGCCGTGCGCGAAGAAGGAGGTGTTGTGGGCCGCGACGTCGTGCGTGCCGTGCCAGCACCCCTCGAACTTGGCGACCATGCGGCGGCCCGTGAAGGCCCTGGCGACCCGGATCGCCACATTGGTGGCGTCGGTGCCGGAATTGAGCAGCGCGAACCGCTCGCAGTGCGGGATCAGCTCGTGCAGCAGCTCGCCGAGTCGCAGCTCGATCGGGTTCAGGTAGCCGTTGCCGGTGTTGTGCCCGACGTGCTCGCGGACGAAGTCGACGACCGCGGGCGGGTTGTGGCCCCACAGCGACTGCCCGCCGAAGCCGAGGTGCGCGTCGACGTAGGTGTTGCCGTCGAGGTCGGTGAGCCGGCCGCCCTGTGCCCGCGCGACCGCGACCGGGAACATCGGGGCGTGGAACGGCAGGAAGACGTGGTTGGTGACGGTGTGCTCCAGCACCCGGTCGGCCAGCTCGAGCGACGTCTTCTGCCGCTCCTCGAGCTCGGTGAAGAGGTCGATGACCCAGGGCTGGCCGAGCAGCTCGGCGACGATCTCGTCGGTGGTGCGGGGCGGTTCGGTGATGGTCATGGACTGTTCTCCTCGGCGGTGCTTCAGGACGGCAGCACGAACGGGAAGCCGTGTTTGTCGAGCTCGCGCGAGGCGTCGAGGACGGCCGCGAGCACCTCGTCGACGTCTTGGTCGCTGTGCGCGTCGCCGGTGAAGAACATCGGCAGGCTGAGCGTGTAGACGCCGCGTCGGCGCAGCATCAGCGTGAGCAGGAAGAGACCGAGCGGGTTCACGGCGGCGGCGAACTCGCGGTAGTCGGCGTAGGACTCGCCCTCGACGTATCCGAACGAGCCGATGAAGTCGCCGAATCCGAGCAGGCGCAACGGAATCCCGCTCTCGGCGCGGAACGCGGCGAGCCGATCCTGCACCCGGGCGACCTTGGCGCGCGTCCGCTCGTAGTAGGCGTCGCCCGCGTCGTGCAGCAGGGTCAGTGAGGCGTACGAGGCGGCCAGCGACAGGTGGTTGCCCGCGTGCGTGGTCTGCACGCAGGTCTTGCTGCCGAGGTCGGTCAGCGACAGCCCGGAGGTCTGCGCGTGGTCGATGATGTCCGCGCGACCGGCCAGGATGGACAGCGGCAGGCCGAGTCCGGTCACCACCTTGCCGTAGCAGTACAGGTCGGCGGGGATGTCGAAGTGGGCGGCGGCGCCCGAGGGGCCGTAGCGGAAGCCGGTCAGCACCTCGTCGAGGACGAACGGCACCCGCAGCTCCCGGCAGCGCCGCGCCACCGCCCGGATCATCGGTACGGTGTGCTCCGCGTACGGGAAGGACGACGACACCGCCTCGCCGAGCACGCACGCCAGCTCGTGCCGCTGCGCCTCGATGAGCGCCAGCGCCGCGTCCGTGTCGTTGGGCAGGATGAGCAGCTCGGTCGCCGGGGCGGGGGCGACGCCGGTGAGCGCCGGCAGCGGAGAGATGCCGCCGGGGCCGGACTCGGGGAACGGCGCGGCCGGGTGGCCGTGGTACCAGAAGGCGGTGTTGTGCGCGGCGATGTCGTGCACGCCGTGCAGCGCGCCCTCGAACTTCGCGACGAGCCGCCGCCCGGTGTGCGCCCGGGCGAGCCGGATCGCCGCCGCGGTCGCGTCGGTGCCGGAGTTGAGGAACGCGAACTTCTCGCAGTGCGGCAGGAACTGCTCGAGCAGGTCGACCAGCTGCAGCTCGGTGAGGTTGAGGTAGCCGTTGCCGGTGGAGCGGCCGAGCAGCTCGCGGACGTGCTCGGTGACCGCCGGCGGGTTGTGCCCGAACAGCGCCTGGGCGCCGAAGCCCAGGTGCGTGTCCAGGTAGGTGTTGCCGTCGACGTCGGTGATCCGGCTGCCCGACGCGTCGGCGACGACCAGGGGGAACTGCGGCGCGTGGAACGGCCAGAAGACGTGGTTGGTGGCGGCGCGTTCGCGCACCTGGCCGGCGATCTCGGTGGACTGGCGCTGCCGGTCGCCGAGCTCGGTGAACAGGTCGATGACCCACTGCTGTCCGAGCAGGTCGGCGACCAGGGTCTCGATCGAGGACATGGGCCCCGCTCCAATTCTGGTGACGTGGTTCAGGGTCAGAAGCGGACCAGGGCGGATTCCATGGTGAGTCCGGGTCCGAAGGCCATCAGGACGCCGTGCTCGCCGGGCGCCGGGCGGGAGTGCCGCAGGATGCGGTCGAGGATCAGCAGCACCGTCGGGGAGCTGCAGTTGCCCCACGACGAGAGGATGTCCAGGGACGGTTGGAGGGCGGCGTCGGGCAGGTCGAGCCGCTCGCCGACGAATTCGATGATCTTCGGCCCGCCCGGGTGGATGGCCCAGTGCCGCACGTCGCCGACGTCGAGCCCGTGCGGCGCGAGCAGGCGTTCGACGAACGGCCTGACCGCCTCCGCCAGGTACAGCGGCACGTAGGGCGACAGCGTCATCCGGAACGCGTCGTCCATGACCTTCCACGTCATGGCGGACGACGTCTCCGGGTGCGCCTCGGTGTGCGTGCCGAGCAGCAGCGGCCCGTCGCCGGGGTCGAGCGGCCCGTCGGCGGCGGCCAGCAGCGCGGTGGCCCCGGCGTCGCCGAACAGGCCGGTGATGACCACCTGTTCCTTGGTGGCTTCCGGGCGCAGGTGCACCGAGCAGACCTCGGCGCAGGTGACCATCGCCAACTCGTCCGGCCGCCCGGCCAACGCGTCCAGGCCGATCTTGACGCCGTTGAAGGCGGCGTAGCAGCCCATGTGGCCGACGAAGGCGCGGCGCAGGTTCTGCCGCAGGCCGAACTCCTTGGCGAGCAGCAGCTCCGGGGTGGGGCCGGCATATCCGGTGCAGCTCACGAACGTGTAGCTGCCGACCTGCTGGGCGTCGACGCCCGCCAGGACGCCCGCGACGGTCTCCCGACCCATGGCCAGGACGCCGCGTTCCCACGCCTCGATGCGTTCCCGCATGCCCGGCCAGCCGTCGCCGTAGTACTCCGAGGGCGGCCAGGCCAGCCGGCGCTGGTCGACCCGCGTACTCAGGAACAGCTTCTCGGCGTCGGGCACCTCGGCGAACAGGTCCCGGTAGAAGGAGTCGAAGAGCTCCTGCTGGGCGATGGCCGGCCCGGCCGGCGCGACCCGCAGGCCGACGAGCCGGGCCGGGCGTGGCAGTGCGGCGCCCCAGGTCATCTCGGCACGCCCGCGGTCTCGAGCCGGTCCTTGATCGCGGCGAGGAAGCCGAGGGTGACCTCGCCGGTCTCCTTCTGCGCGAACGGCTCGATGAGCACCACGACGACGCGGGCCACGTCGACGTTCGCCTCGGAGCGCATGTCGATGCGGAGCACGACCTCGTCGGTCGACGGGCCGTCGAGGACGTGGAACGTGCCCCACGAGCGGAAGTTGTGCTCGCCGTGCGGCTCCCACGTGATGGCGTCCGGGTCGGAGACGTCGTATTTCGCGACGTAGTCCGGTCGGAACCGCACGACGCCGTTGGAGACCTCGGCCAGCCGGAAGTGGTACAGGCCGTCGCCGACCTGCTCCATCTCCTCGACGCCCGGCATCATCCGGCCGCAGCCGGTGACGTCGAGCAACAGTGCCCGCAGCGCCTCCCGGCTGGTGCGGATGGTGATCTCCTTCGCGGTCTTCGTCCTGATCCAAACCATGTCTCAGCCCTCCTGGGACTTGACCGCCCGGCCGATGTAGCTCACGGCGGTGGAATCGGTGAGATGGAACGGGCCCACAGCGCCGCCGCGCAGCACGGCGGCGAAGATCCGGTGTGGCGGCGCCACGGGCTCCAGGCCCCGGACGTCCGTCACGACGAGGCCGTGCGCGGCGAACGCGTCCCGCAGCTCGTCCGGGCGGATGAACATGGACCAGTTGTGGGTGCCGGGGTACACGATCCGCAGTACCCGCTCGGAGAGCACGATCGCCTTCAACCAGGCGGCCACCGTACGGTTGATCGTGTCGAAGACGACCAGCCCGCCGGGGCGCAGCACGCGGGCGATCTCCGCCGTGGCGGCGCCCAGGTCGGCCAGGTGCTCGAGGACGTCCGAGACGACCACCAGGTCCACCGAGCCGTCCTCGCGCGGCAGGTCGAACGCCGAGCCGACGACGTACTCGACGTCGACGCCGCGGGCGGCGGCGTGTCGGCGGGCAATCTCGATCGAGCCGGCGGAGAGGTCGACACCGGTGACGCGGTAGCCGAGGGCGGCCAGCCGCTCGGACACCAGCCCGCCGCCGCAGCCGACGTCGAGGACCCGGATCGCCGACCGGTCGGCGCTGAGCGCCTCGCGCGCGGCCTTGTCGAAATAGGACACCCGGGCGGGGTTCATGTCGTGCAGGGTGCGCAGCGGCCCCCGCTCGTCCCACCACCCCTCGCCGACCTCGTGGTAGTAGTCGTTGTCGATGGTGGCGTCGCCGCGGCGGGCCATCACAGCCACCTCGGCGTGGCGTCGAATTCGATGCCCAGCGCGGCCTTGCCGGCGAGCTCGCGGCAGCGGTCGTCCGACATCGGCGGCGTCACGCGCAGGTCCCGCCGCAGCTCGACGAGCCGGGCCGCGCCCTCGGGGTCGTGGGCGAGCAGGCGCTCGGCCGCCGCGACGACCCGCTCGGCGGCCTCGTCGACGAAGATCGCCGCGGTGCAGGCGGCGGCCAGGGTGTCGGGCGTACGGTCCAGCAGCGCGGTCATGGTGTCGCAGGCGGCGCGCATGCCGGCGACGGCGAACTGCGGGCCTGGCAGCCGGGCCGCGGGCCCGCCCGCGACACACCGCACGGCGGTGGCGTAGGCCTCCCGGGCCACGCGGGCCTGGGCCGCGGCATGGTCGAGCACGGGTCCTGACAGGGACACGGAGATCACCCTTCCCAGCGGGGTTCGGCGAAGATGGGCACGTCCAGCGCCTGCTTGCCGGCCCACTCGAGGACCACGTCCGTGGCGGGCGGCACGAGCAGGCCGGCGACGACGTCGCGGTACATGCGTTGCAGCGGGTCGCCGGACGCCAGCCCGGAACCGCCCTGCACCTGCATGCCGAGCGTGACCACCTCGTGGGCGAGCCTGGTGACGCTGGTCTTCATGACGCTCATGTCGACGTAGTGGGTCAGCGGGTCCACGTCCTCGTGCTCGGCGTGGATCGCGGCGTCCAGGTGCGCCTCGGCGGCGGCCACCTTCGCGGCCATCTCGGCGATCCGGAACTGGATGCCGGGCAGGTGCGCGTTCGGCTTGCCGATGACGCTGATGACCCGCTTCCGCTGGGTGCGTACGACGTGCTCGAGGGCGGCCCGCGCGATGCCGACGAAGCAGCTGGCGAAGCTGCACCACGCCCAGTGCACGCCGAGCATGAACAGCATCGGCAGGGCGCCGCGCTCACCCACCGCCCAGCGGGCGTCCACGAACAGGTCCTCCAGCGCCAGCGAGTGGCTGCCGGTGGCGCGCATGCCCGCGGCGTCCCACTCGGCGGTGACCCGCACGCCCTGTTCCGGCTTCGGGATGAGGAAGGCGACCGGCTCGGGCAGGCCGCGGTCGTCGGTCACGGCGGCGGACAGGAACAGGTGGGTGGCGCCCGGGTATCCGGTGAAGAAACCCTTGCGGCCGTTGAGCACGAACCCGCCGTCGACCACGTCGGCGCGGGTGGTGGGATGCCACCAGTTGCCGCCGACGCCCGGCTCGCTGAAGCCGCCGGCGATGACGGCGCCATCGAGGACCGCGCGACAGGCCCAGCCGGCGCTCTCGCCGCCCACCCGGGCGATCATGGCCAGTCCGTGGACGTGCATGTTCACGGCGAAGGCGGTGGACGCGCAGGCGCCGGCGAGGATCCGCTGGGCCGCGCAGAGGTCGGCCAGGCTCACGGCCGGGCCGCCGTGTTCGGCCGGAACCGTCATCGCCGTGTATCCGCTGGAGACCAGCTCGGCCAGGTTCTCGTGCGGGAAGGTCGCGTCGCGGTCGTGCGCGGCGGCGCGCTCGGCGAGGGTCGGGGCGAGGTCGCGGGCCAGCGCGACGACGTCGGTGCGCGGCGGGGCGGGCGCGGCCGTCACCGGACCGGCTCCGCGGCCGCTCGCGACGGCGCCAGCATGCGTGCCATCGATCGCACGCTGTCCACCTCGGACGACATCGCGTCGGTCAGCCACGCGCGCAGCTCGAAGTCCGGGTACGCGGCGGTGATCCGGGTGGCGAGCTGGACGAGGTCCAGCGAGTCAAGGCCGAGGTCGCGGGTCAGCGACGCGTCGAGGTGGACGTCGCCGGGGCTCAGCGCCGGCTTCACGGCCACGATCGCGTCGATCACCGCCTGGGTGGTCGGGGCACCGGTCATGGGATCACCTCCAAGGGGTTCGGTCACAGCGAGGAATGGTTCGCCGAGCCGCTGGGGGCGGCGTCGCAGTCGGCTCGAAAACCGTTGGTGCCCTGTCGAGCCGGTGATTCGAGCGGGACTCCAGCGAAATTCGAGTGGGACTCGAGCCGGCTCCGGCCGGGGCGTGTGAGCATGCCGCGACCACACCGACCGGCGTCCGGCCGTGGCCGGGCCGCCCCCGACCGACCCGGGAGCGCACGACGTGAAGCCCCTCGTCCGGTTCTCCATCGCCCGCCCGAAGACCGTCGTCGCGATCTGGATCGTGATCGCGGCGGTCTGCGTGCCGTTGATGGGCGCGCTGACCGGCGCCCTCAAGGCCGGCGGTTTCGACAATCCCCGGGGAGAGGCGGCCGCCGCCCAGCGCACGCTCGACCGCGCCTTCGCCGAGCTCCCCGAGACCCTGCAGGTGGTGCTCACCCGCACCGACGGCGACGTCACCGCCTCCGTGGACAGAGCGATCGCCGTAGCCAGGGCCACCCCGCACGTCGCGGACCTGCGGGACTACCGGCAGAACCCGGGCTGGCTGTCACCCGACCGGCACACCACGTTCCTGCAGCTCGGCTTCCGGGCCGACAAGTCGGCCATCCAGCACGAGGTGCCGGGCCTGCGCGAACGGCTGTCCGCGGCGCTGGCCGGAGCCGGCGTCACCACCCACGTGACCGGCGCGCAGGCGCTCGACCACGATCTGAGCGTGCAGGCCGAGAACGACGCGGTGACCGCCGAGATGATCGCGTTCCCGCTGCTCGTCGTGGTGCTGCTGGTGGTCTTCCGGTCGGTGGCGGCGATGCTGCTGCCGGTCGTGCTGGCGGGCGTGGCGTTGGTGGTGGCCTCCGCGATCGGCTACCTGCTGACGTACGCCACCGACCTGTCCACCCTGTTCACCAACGCGGTGTCCATCATCGGACTCGCGGTGGCCGTGGACTATTCGCTGTTCGTCATCAAGCGCTACCGGGACGAACTGGCCGCCGGCGATCCGTACGTCCCGGCGCTGCGCACCGCGATGCGCACGGCCGGGCACGCCGTGGTCTTCAGCGGCCTCGCCGTGGTGGTGGCGCTGCTCGCCCTCTTCATCCCCCGAATCATGGTGTTCAGCAGCATGGCGATCGCGGGCGTCGTGGTGACGCTGGTGGCGCTGGCCATGTCGCTGACGCTGCTGCCCGCCGTGCTGCGCCTGCTCGGCCGGCGAATCGACTGGCTGTCACTGAAGCGGCGCCCCCTCGACGCCCGACCGGTCCGGCCCCCGCGCCGCCGCGCCGCCCTCGCGCTGACCCTCGCCCTGCTGGTCGCCGCGTTCGGCGCACTCGCCTGGCCGGTCACCGACATCCGGCTCCAGTCGCCGGTGGCCAGCGCGACGATCCTGCCCCCGGACGCCGACTCCCGGCAGGGCATCGAGCGGATGCGGGCGGCGCTGGAATTCCGCACGCTGTTCCCCGTACAGGTGGTCCTCACCGCCCCGGCGACCATGCCGGCGGCCGATCTCCTGGCCGGTGCCCGTGCCGCGGCCGGCGTGGTCCGCGCCGCACCGCACGTCGCCGAGGTCACCGATCTGACCTCCCTGAACCTGCCTCCCGCCGTGCTTGCCGACCCGGACGCCCTGGAAGAGGAAGCCCGCGAGGCCGCCGGTCAGCTCTGGACGACGACCGGCGGCACCCGCGTCGCCCGCATCGTCGCCATCCCCGCCGCCGACCCCGACTCGGACGCCGCCCACGACCTTGTCCACGCCCTGCGCGACCGCCTGCCCGGTGCCGTGCCCGACGACATCACCGTCCAGGTCACCGGCGCCACCGCGACCGGCGTGGACTTCGACGAGGTGCTGACCGACACGCTGCCGGCGGTGCTCGGCACGGTCGTCCTCATCACCGTCGTGCTGCTGGCCCGCGCGTTCCGCTCCTGGCTGCTGCCGCTGCTCGCCCTGGCGCTCAACGCCCTCGTGGTCGCGGCCAGCCTGGGCCTGCTCACGCTGATCAGCCAGCACGGGCTGGGTCAGCGGATCGACAGCACCACGCCGGCGCTCGTCTTCGCCATCATGTTCGGGCTGAGCATGGACTATATGGTCATCATGATCTCCCGCATGAGAGAGCACCACACCCTC
Organism: Actinoplanes sp. NPDC051346; assembly: GCF_040682215.1. Taxonomy (NCBI): domain Bacteria; kingdom Bacillati; phylum Actinomycetota; class Actinomycetes; order Micromonosporales; family Micromonosporaceae; genus Actinoplanes; species Actinoplanes sp. NPDC051346. The sequence continues at coordinate 173,155 of NZ_JBFBAJ010000009.1, forward strand.
CACGGCGACCACCACCGCGCGGTATCCGAGGGCCTGCGGGAGACGGCGGGCCTGGTCAACGGCGCGGCGCTCATCATGGTCGCCGTCTTCGCGTCGTTCCTCATCGCCAAGGTCAGCGTCGTGCAGCAGCTCGGCCTGAGCCTGGCGATCGCCGTCGTCCTCGACGCCGTGGTGATCCGCCTGATCGTCATGCCGGCGGCGCTGCACCTGATCGGCCCCCGCGTCTGGGGCCGGGCCGCCGCCCGCCACCGAGCCGCAGGAGGTCTCTCTGGCAATGGGGATCGTCACGATTGGGCGAACACGGTGGGACACGGTCGCTAAACTGCCCCGACCCGTCCGGTAACCCCCGCGATCCTCGGAGTGGTCAGGCATGTCTCTCTACAGCACCCAACGCCTCCACGCGCTCCGCATGATCGTCACCGGCGGCGGCACGGGCGGGCACACGTACCCCGCCCTGACGACCGTCACCACGCTGCAGGCGCGGCTCGCCGAGACCGGCACCGCGCCCGAACTGCTGTGGGTGGGCGTCGCCGACGGCCTCGAAGCCACGATCGCCGAGCGCAACGACATCCCGTTCACCGCGATCACCACCGGCAAACTGCGCCGCTCCCTGCGCCCCCGCGACCTGGCCCGCAACCTCGCCGACGCCTTCCGCATCCCGCTGGGCGTCATCCAGGCCGCGGTCACCGTCGCCCGCACCCGGCCGGCGGTCGTGCTCAGCACCGGCGGATACGTCTCCGTCCCGATCGGGCTCGCCGCCCGCCTCTTCGGCGTGCCCTACCTGCTCCACGAGCAGACCCTCGTCCTCGGGCTGGCCAACCGCATCCTCGCCCGGTTCGCCACCCGCATCCTGCTCAGCCACGAGGCGTCCCTCGACCACCTCCCGCCCCGCGCCCGGGGCCGCGCGGTGGTCACCGGCAATCCCATCCGGCCCGCGGTGCTGCGCGGCAACCCCGAGTCGGGCCTGGCCGCCTTCGGTCTCGACCCGGCCGTCCCCCTCGTGCTGGTGACCGGCGGGGCCGCCGGCGCCCAGCAGATCAACCGGATGCTCGCCGCCGCGCTGCCCGAGATGCTGCCGTACTGCCAGGTCGTCCATCAGTGCGGCAGCCTCAACCACGCGGAGATGCAGGACGTCGCCCGCAACCTTCCCCCACGGCTGGCACACCGCTACCGCGTCGTCGACTTCATCCACGACGAGATGCCCGACCTGCTCGCCGCGGCCACCGTCGTCGTCGCGCGCAGCGGCGCCGGCACCGTCGCCGAGCTCACCGCGCTAGGCAAGACCTGCGTCCTGGTCCCCTATCCGCACGCCGCCGGCGACGAGCAACGCATCACGGCCCGCCACCTCGCCGACCGGGGCGCGGCCGTCATGCTCGACGGTGACCACGCCACCCCGGAACACCTCCGCGACACCATCACCCACCTCCTGGCGGACCCCGGGCGCCGCGCCACGCTGGCCGACGCCGCCAGAGCCCACGGCCGACCCGACGCCGCCGGCCAGGTCGTCACGGAAATCCTGACGGTCGCGGCCGACAGCGGCCGCTAGGTGTCGTATACGGCCATGCTTCAGCCGGTGATCTTCGACCTTTACCACACCCTGATCCACGGCGCGGACGACGAGCGCGACCAGGTCGTCGCCGATATGGCGGGCATGGTGAACGTGGCCCCGGACGCGCTGGTCGCCGCCTACCACGACACCTGGCGTGACCGGATCGTCCGATGGAACGTCGAGGAGACCATCCGTATTCTCAGCAGACGCCTCGGCGCGAACCCCACCCACGAGCAGGTGGCACGCGCCGGAGAACACCGACGAGCACTCGCCCGCCGAATTCTGGGAACCGTCCCCGCCACCACGTTGGACGCGCTGGACTCGCTGCGCGCCGCCGGGCACCCGTTGGCGCTGATCAGCAACGCCACCTCGGACACCGCCGAAGCATGGCCACACAGCCCACTGGCCGACCGATTCGACGTCGTCGTGTTCTCCTGCGACGTCGGAGTCGCCAAGCCCGACCCGGCGATCTACCTCACCGCCACCGACCGGCTCGACATCAACCCGGCAAACTGCCTCTACATCGGCGACGGCGCGGACGGCGAACTGGCCGGAGCGACAGCAGTCGGCCTGCCGACACTGCGCATCACCGAACTCAACGACACCGATCCGGACTGGCCGGGACCCACACTCGCCGCGATCGGCGACCTGCCGGCCCTGCTGCGCGACCGACATGCCGCCTCCGGCGAAGACGTCAGGCCGCCCAGGGCGGGTTGACCGTGCGGTCGCCGATGGTCGCCAGCATGCCGGCGGTGGTGCATGCCAGGGTGCGTGCCGGCTCGTCGAAGGGGTTGGCGAGCTGGAACGCGGTGTTGGCGGGCACGGTGAGGGCGTCGCCGGGTGCGAGCTCGACCTCTTTTCCGGCCACGGTCGCGACGAAGCGGCCGGTCTGCACAACGAAGACCTCGTCCTGGCTCATGCGGTGCTCGGGGCTGGTGGATCGTGCCGGTGCGTCGACGGTCCAGATCGACAGTTCCGGTGAGCCCAGGCTGGGTGTGGCCAGCGAGGAGAAGGTGAACCCGTGCATCTGGTGTGCGCGGGCCTGGTGGGAACGGGTGAGTGGCATGCTGGATTCCTCTCGGTCAAGGTGGTTGACTGAGACGACCATAGCCACCGTGCGACACTTCAGTCAAGCGCCTTGACCGAGAGAGTGATCATGACGGAGCACCAGCCCCTTCCGGCACTGGGCCTTGCCGAGCTTCTGTTGTTGGCGACCCGGGTGGTCGTCGAGCGCGTTCATGACCGGCTGGCCGCCGAGGGCTTCGCGGTAAGGCCGGCCCACGGCTACACCTTCCAGCTCCTGGCCACCAGCGGCGGGGCCTCCGGCGCCGAGCTCGCCGAGCATCTGGGCGTCACCAAGCAGGCCGCCGCGCAGCTGCTCGACGGCCTGCACCAGGCGGGCTACATCACCCGCCGGCCCGACCCCCGCGACCACCGGGCCCGGCTGGCCGTCCTCACCGAGCGGGGCTGGGCCTGCATCCACGCGGCCACCGCCGCCTGGCGGGAGGCCGAGACCGCCGCCGCTGCCCTGCTGGGCGCCGACCGGCTCCAGGCGCTGCGGGAAGACCTCCACCGCCTCGCCGCCGACGGCGGCGCCCTGCAGCCGCCGTTGCGCCTGCGCCCGATCTGGTGAGCTCCGGCCGCCGGACGGCGACCGGAGCAAGCGACACGTCCTAGTAGGACGCCTCGACCTCGTAGACCCCGAACGGCATGGCCAGGCGGGTGTCGCGGAACGGCCGCAGCGGCGCGGTGCTGGCCCGGTGCGCGGGCCCCTGCTCCCACTGGCGAAAGGCCGCGAGGTCGGCCCAGCGGCTGACCACCACGAAGCCGGTGGGGTCCGGCACCGAGCGCATCAGGTCGTTGCCGAGCATGCCGGGCACCTCGGCGAGGACACCACTCACGTCGTGGTAGGCCTTGCGGACTCCGGCCACGTCCTCGGTGGCGTGGTAGACCAGCACCCGCAGCTCGGCTCCCATCAGGCCGCCGCCAGCCACTCGGCGTGGGTGCCGACCGTGGCGGACGGTGCGACGAACGCGACCACCTCCATGGTGCTCATCGCGCCGCCCGACCGGTACGGGTGCAGCTTCTGCCGGTGCTCGAGGTGCCGGTCGCTGGTCTCGAACTCGCGGAAGCGCGCCTCGTCCACCCAGTCGCTGACGATGTAGTAGACGCCATCCTCATCGGTGGCGCGCGACAGCCACTGGCCCAGGTTCGCCGGGTGCGAGGTGACCGAGTCGCCGACGGCGAGCCAGGTCTGCTCGAACTCCCGCGCGAGGCCCGGCTTGATGTGCATCTTGAGCATGACGCGGAACGTGGTGTCGGTCGTCATGAGATTCCTCCGTCGACGTGGATAGTGGCGCCGGTGACGTAGCGCGACAGGTCGCTGGCGAGCCAGAGCACGGCGCCCGCGACCTCGTCCGGGGTGCCCAGGCGGCCCAGGGCCGTCTTCTCGCTGTAGCGCTTGCGCATCATCGCGGCCTGCTCGGCCGGCATGGCGTCCATCGCCTCGGTCTCGATCACGCCGAGGGCCAGCACGTTGAAGCGCAGGCCGCGTCCGCCGAACTCCTTGGCCAGCGACCGGGTGAGCCCGCGCAGCGCGGCCTTGGTCGCGGTGTAGTGGGCCCGCAGCGGGATGCCGACCTCGGACGACTTGGAGCCGATGCTGATGACCGAGGCGCCCTCGGACAGCAGCGGCAGCGCGCCCTGGATGATGAGGTACGGCGCCGTGAGGTTGGTGTCGATGACCCGCCGCCACTCCCGCTCGCTGAGGTCGCCGTACGGGATGTGGCTGATGGCGCCGGCGTTGTTGACCACCAGGTCGAGCCCGCCGAGCGTGTCGCGTACCGTGTCCAGCAGCAGGGCCACCTGGGCCGGATCCGCGATGTCGGCCTGGACCACCAGATGGTTTCCGCCGATCTCCTTGAGTTCGCGTTCCAGCGACGCGACCAGCTCACTGTCCTGCCGGTAGCACGTCACGACGTCCACACCGGCGCGGGCCAGGGCCAGCACGATGCCGCGGCCGACGCCACGCACCCCGCCGGTCACCAGAGCCTTCTTACCGTTCAGTCCGAGGTTCACCCGAGTCTCCTTAGTCGGTCACAGCGCCAGCGCCACCGCGGCGCAGTTGACCACCAGCGCCGCCACGGTCAGCCAGCTTCGTAGCGAGTTCCATCGCCCCCACACCCGCCGCCGGCCCGCGTAGTCGAAGCCGGACGGCAGGTGGTCGGGGTCGAGCTCCCGTACCCATCGGTTGATGGGCACGTTCTTGGTCAGTGAGATGTAGACGGTGCCGCCGGCCAGCGCCGCTCCCACCAGGTGCGGCGCCCAGGCGCCGGGAGTGGGCGCCGCCACGGCCAGGACGACGCCGCCGAGTGCCGTGGTCATCAGGCAGATCGGCATGAACGGGTCGTACCTGGTGGAGAAGAACGCGTGGGCGTGCACGTACCTGTCCAGCGGCAGCGCCGCCATCAGCGGGAATCCCCCGAGCTGGGTGCCCAGCAGGACCCCGGCGGCGAGGCCGTTGGCGAGGAGCACCAGCGGCAGGAGTACGGCGACGAGAGCGGACATCGCTCAGACCCGGGCCCTGGCAGCCGCCTCGACCTTGTCCTTGATGAGGCGCATCTGCGTGGCCGTGTTGCGGTTGAGCCGCTCGGTCATGGCGGCGTCGTCGATCGGCGCCACCGGCTTCATCTCGAAGTCCTGGACCCAGCGCATCCGCACACCCTCGGGCGTCTCGGTGTACTCCCAGAACAGCGACATGTACTTGAACACGCCGGTCTCCACCCGCTGGGCGCGGACCGTCCGGCAGGGGCGGTCGAGCGTACGCTCGGAGACCCAGTCCCAGACCTTGCCGTTCTCGTCGGGATGCAGGGCCAGCCGGAACCGGAAGGTGTCGCCGTCGCGGTGCAGCACCTCGGCCACCGAGTACTCGCTGAAGAGCTCGGTCCAGCGGGAGATGTCGTTGGTCATGTCCCAGACCAGATCGAGGGGCGCGTCGATGACGACGGCGTTGTCGGTGTGGCCGGACATGTCAGGCCACCGCCGCGACGAGCCGGGAGTTGACGTAGTCCACCGCGGCGCGCGGGCTGGACATGTCCTCGGTCACGGCCTCGTCGGGGATCTGCATGCCGTAGCGGCGCTGGATCTGGCTGGCCAGCTCCAGCAGGGCGAGGGAGTCGAACCCCAGGTCGGCGAAGGGTACGTCGAGGTGGTCGCCGTCGAAGTAGACGTCGTCCTCGACGCCGACGCTGGCGCTCATGATCTCGCGCAGCTCGGCGACGTCGAACGTGGACATCGGGTGGTTCCTTTCGGTCGGAGTGTCAGATGTCGCCGGCCGGGCGGTCGCCGCGGCCGAGAACCATGGCCGAGGTGAAACCGCCGTAGCCGCGGGCGACCACGAGGGCGGTGCGCAGCGGACGCTCCCGGGGGGCGTCCCGCACCAGGTCGAGCGGGCAGTCGGAGCGCAGGCGGGTCGGTCCGACGGTGTGCGGCACGACGCCGTCGCGCAGCGCCAGCAGCGCGGTGGCGACGTCCAGGGCGGCGCCTCCGCCGTAGAGCCGGCCGGTGAGGGTCTTCGGCGCGGTGACCGGCACCGCGTGGGTGCCGAAGACCTCGGCCAGCGCCTCGGCCTCGACCCGGTCGAGGTGCGGGTCGGCGGCGGCGTCGGCGAAGACGACGTCGATGTCGTCGGGGACGCACCGCGCGTCGTCCAGCGCCCGGCGGATCGTGCCCGCCAGCACCGGGCGCCGGCCGGTCCGCGCGGACTGGTCGAATCCGGCGGCGTATCCGAGCACCCGGCCGTACGCGCGGCCCTGGGTGTCCGGGCCCGGCCGTTCGGCGACCAGGATCGCGCCGCCCTCGCCGGGCACGTACCCGGCGGCCTCGACGTCGAAGGGCAGGTACGCCCGGTCGGCGTCCTCGGCGCTCGACAGGTGGCCGTTCGCCAACTGGGCGACGAGCCCGTACGGGCACAGCGAACTGTCCGTCCCCCCGGTCACGACGAGCCGGCTCTGTCCCCGCAGCAGCCGCCGGGCCTGGCCGACGGCGTCGAGCCCGCCGGCCTGCTCGGTGCAGACCACCCCGCACGGCCCCCGCATGCCGTGCCGGATGGAGACCTGCCCGGTCGTCGCCGCGTAGAACCAGGCGATCGACTGGTAGGCGCCCACCCACGAGGGCCCGTTCTGGTAGAGGCGTTCCATCTCGTGCTGACCGAATTCGGTGCCGCCGGACGAGCTGGCCGTCACCACCGCCATCTCGTACTCGGGCAGCGAGGCGAGATCGACGGCCGAGTCGGCGACCGCGGCATCGGCCGCCGCCAGCGCGAGGTGGGTCCAGCGGTCCGTCTGCGGCACCAGCCGGGCGGGCACCTGGCCCTTCGCGGTGAAGCCGGCCACCTCGCCCGCCAGGCGTACGGGGTAACCCGACGGGTCGAACCGGGTGATCCGGCCGATCCCCGTCTTGCCGGCCAGCACGGCCTGCCAGTGTTCCTCGGTCCCGACGCCCGTGGGCGCGATGACGCCCATGCCGGTGATGACGGCCGCGGCGCCGGCGGTAGAGGTATTCATGCGCTTCACCTTCCTTGCTCGGGCTCGGACGCCTCTCGAACCCCACTCGACGCTTTCATGGGCGGGTCAGAACCATGGCGCTCTGGAAGCCGCCGAACCCGCTGCCGACGCTGAGCACGGCGTCGAGGCGGTGTTCGCGCGCCACCAGGGGCACGTAGTCCAGGTCGCATTCGGGATCGGGGTGGTGCAGGTTCGCCGTCGGCGGCACCACCTGGCGGTCCAGGGCCAGGGCGCAGGCCGCGACCTCGATCGCCCCGATGGCGCCCAGGGAGTGCCCGACCATGCTCTTGATCGAGCTGACCGGCACCTCGTACGCCCGCTGCTTGAGGGCCCGTTTGAAGGCGGCGGTCTCGTGCCGGTCGTTCTGCTTGGTCCCCGAGCCGTGCGCGTTGATGTAGTCCACATCGGACGCATTGAGCTCGGCGCCGTCGAGGGCGACCCGGATGGCCTCGGCCATCTCCCGGCCGTCGGGCTTGAGGCCGGTCATGTGGAAGGCGTTGCTGCGGGCGCCGAAGCCGGACAGCCGGGCGTAGATGCGCGCCCCCCGCCGCCGTGCCGCCTCCTCGTCCTCGAGGACGAGCACGGCGCAGCCCTCACCGAGCACGAACCCGTCGCGCCTGGCGTCGAAGGGCCGCGAGGCGTGCGCGGCGTCGTCGTTGTTCGGCGACGTCGCGGTGATCGCGTCGAAGCAGGCCGAGGTGATCGGTGACAGCGGCGCATCGGTGGCGCCGGCCAGCACCACGTCGGCGGAGCCCTCCTCGATGAGCTGCATGCCGTGCCCGACGGCGTCCAGCCCGGACGTGCAACCGGTCGAGATGAGCGCCACGGTGCCCTCGGCGGCGACCTCGTAGGCGACCTCGGCGGCGAGCGTGCTCGGCACCATGTAGCCGTAGAGATGCGGTACGCCGTGCGAGTGGTCGACGAGCCACTCGCGGCCGCCGTTGGAGAGCACCTCGTATTCCTGTTCGAGCCCCATGGTGCAGCCGACCGCGCTGCCGATGCTGACGCCGACCCGGCCGGGGTCGAAGCCCGCCAGGTCGACGCCGCTGTCGGCGAGCGCCTCGCGGGTGCTGACCACGGCGAACTGGGCGCCCCGGTCCATCCGGCGAACCTCCCGCGCGGACAGTCCGGCGGCCCGCGGGTCGAAGTCCACCTCGGCCGCGATCTGCGAGCGGAAGGCCGAGGCGTCGAACATGCTGATCCTGCGGGTGGCGGTGCGGCCGGCGCTCAGCAGGTCCCAGAACGCCTCCCGCCCGACGCCGCCCGGCGCGACCGCACCGATCCCCGTGACGACGGCGCGACGCTTCACCGCCCGCCTCCGACCTGCGGATTGGGCTCGTGCGGCGCGGTCGGTGCCTCGGTGTCGACGTGGCCGAGCTCGGGCCGCGGCGCCAGCGGGGACAGGTGGAAGACGACGTGCGCCTCCCGCTCGCCGACGTTGACCAGGCGGTGCCGGGCGTTGATCGGCACGAGCAGCGAGTCGCCCGGGGCGAGCCGGATCGGCCGGTCGTCGACCGTCATCTCCAGCGAGCCGGCGACGACATGCAGAAACTCCTCCGAGTACGGGTGGTAGTGCTCGGTGACGTGCTCCCCTGCCGCGAGGTGCAGGGTGCCGCCGAATCCGGAGGTGCACCCCACGGTCTTGGGGCTGAGCGTCACCCGGATGTCGCCGCCGCGGCGGGTATTCGGGGCGGCCTCGGACACGTTGACTCTGAGCTGCTGGGTGGTGGTCACTGCACTCGTCCTTCCTGGGCCGTCCACACGTAGAACGGCGAGGCCATGGCGTCCTTGGGTTCCTTCCAGTTCGGGTCGTACGGCCACACGAACTCGGTCAGCCGCTGGTTGATGTCGGCGTAGAGCGGGTGGCTGCGCGCCCGGTACAGGTTCTTGGTGATGTCCTCGTCCGCCTCCACGAGGTGGAAATACAGGTCGTGGAAGGAGAAGAGGGTCCGCCGGGACACCCCGACCAGGTGCGGCAGGTCGGTGGCGTCGGACTCGGCGAAGGTCTCGGCGATGCCGGAGGTGTCGCCTGACTTGAGTCGCGCGACGATGAGGGTGCGATGCACGGTGACTCTCCTAAGGGATGACGAAGTGGTCAGATGCCGCCGTCGACGGGCAGTTCCACGCCGGTGACCAGGCGCGAGGTGTCCCCCGCGAGGAAGAGGATCGCCCCCGCGACGTCCCGCGGCGTGGCGAGCCGGCCCAGTGCGGTGGCGGCGAGCAGGTGCTGCAGCACGGGCGGCGGCAGTTCCTCCTCGGGCGCCTCGGCGGTGACCCCGGGCGCGACGGTGTTGACCCGGATCCCGCGCGGGCCGAGTTCCTTGGCGAGGCTGCGGGTCAGGCCGAGCAGCGCCGCCTTGGCGGCGGTGTAGTGCGCGCTCATCGGCCGGCCCCGCAACGCGACCGAGGCGCCGACGTTCACCACCGAGGCGCCGTCCGCGAGGACCTCGAGGGCCGCCTGGATGACCCGGTAGGCGGCCGTGACGTTGTGGTCGAATACCCGGTTCCACTCGGCGTCGTCCAGCGCGGCGAACGGCACCCGGCCGTCCACGCCGACGTTGTTGACGAGCACGTCGAGGCCGCCGAGATGTTCCTGGCAGGTACGCACGAGCCGCGCCACATCCTCGCGGTCCGTCACGTCCGCCGTGACGACGAGATTGCCGCCGCCGAGCGTCTTGAGCTCGTGGGCGAGGCTGTCGGCGTCGTCGCCGACGCGGTGATGGCAGGCGACCACGCGGGCGCCGGCCCGGGCGAACGCCAGCGTCGTCGCGCGCCCGATCCCCCGGCTTCCGCCGGTGATCAGCACCCGTTTGCCGGTCAGACCCTGGTCCACGTCCTACCTCCTTGTGCTACCGGCCGGCGGCAACGCCCGCGGCTCTACGACGATGGTGGCGACGGCCGATCACGGCCCGCTCGAACTGGGGTTGAGTCCGTTCATGGACCGGGCCGCCCATGGGGGCGGCCCGGTCACTCGGTGCGGTCTCCGGCTCAGCCGGGGGCCAGCACCGCGGTGGCCACGGCCGGGCCGGTGGGCGGCACACCGGCGGCCGGGGCCCAGGAGAAGTTCCGGCGGAAGGGCCGCTGCACCCGGTAGTGGAAGTCGCCGCAGTCCCCGGCGGCGACCTCGACCAGCCCGAACTCCACGAGTTCCTCCACCACCGTCTCGGTGCGGTACTCATCGGCCTCCAGCAGCGTCGCCACGTCGCTGAGCGCCAGCGCCCGTTCGGAGCCCACCAGCGTCGTGAACGCCGCCTGCAGGTCGGTGGTCAGCAGCCGGTACGTGAGCCGTACGCTGCGCGAGGTTCCCGGGCCGCAGTGCTGGTCGGCGACGGCCGACCGAACCCGTTCGACCTGCCGGTGCACGGGCCAGTGCGGCTTGAGCTCGAGTTGCGTGACGGCCTCCCGCAGCGCCGCCGGCAGTCCCTCGCACAGGTCGATGAGCTCGTGGACGGCGGCCAGTTGCGGGCGGACCCGCTGCTCACCGAGGACGGAGGTGAGCAGTCGCAACGCCTCGCCGCGATCGAACGGCCGCAGGTTGACAGTCGAGGAGACCGACGGGTGGGAGAAGCGGCGCCGGGCCGCGATCACCGTCGCGCACCGGGGTCCGGTGGGCAGCAGGTGCTGGAGTTGCTCGGCCCCGACCACGTCGTCGAGGACGACCAGCACCCGCCGCCCGGCGGACCAGCTCCGGAAGAGGCTGGACCGTTCGGCCAGCGACTCCGGCAGCCGGGAACCGGTGTACCCCGCGGAGCGCAGGAATCCGCCCAGCGCCTCGGCCGGGTCGACGGGTCGGCCCGTGTCGTCGGTCAGCCGGGCGTACAGCCGGCCGTCGGGGTAATCGTCGCGGAGCCGGTGTGCCAGGTGGACGCAGAGGGTGGACTTGCCCACGCCGGGGGCGCCCACCACCACGACCGCCGGCGGCGCGCCGCGCTCCTGCCGGGCGAGGACCCGCGTGATCTGGGCCGTCTCCGCCGTGCGGCCGACGAAGTCGCCGACGTCCGGTGGGAGCAGGTCGGGTTGCTCCGAGGTCGGACGGGTTCCGCCGCCGATCACCGGGTCGGCGTCGCCGAGCACCGGCGGCTCGATGGTGGGATCGGCGAGCAGCACCGCCTGGTGGACCCGCTGCAGTTCCTGCATCGGTTCCAGGCCGAGCTCCTCGGCGAGGGTCGAGCGGGCCTTCTGGTAGACCCGCAGCGCGTCGAAGCGCCGGCCGGCCCGGTAGAGCGACAGCATGAGGCGTGCCTGCAGGCTCTCGTCGGTCGGGCGCTGCGCCACCATCCCGGTCAGCTCGCCGATGATGTCGTGGTGCCGGCACAGCCTCAGGTCGGCGTCGATGCGTTGCAGGGTGAGCCCGCGGCGCTGTTCCTCCAGCCAGACCGTCATGGCGCGCAGCAGCGACCCGGAGGTGACGTCGACGAGCGCCGGCCCGCGCCAGAGCGCGAGTGCCGCCCGGATGGTGTCGGCCGCGGTCTCGACCGAGCCCGCCTCGAGCTGGGTACGGGCCCGCTCCGCGAGGCGCAGGAACTCGGCGGAGTCGACGGCGCCCTCGTCGAGGCTGAGGATGTATCCGTTCGACGACCGGTGCAGGGTGGGCGGCGCGGCGTCGTAGTGGTCGGCCGGGCCCCGGCCGCCGAGGCCGAGTTGGTACAGCTTGCGAAGGTGGTAGACGTACGTCTGCAGGGTCGTCGTGGCGCTGGACGGCGGCCGCTCCTCCCACAGCTCTTCGATGATCTGGTCGGTGCTCACCACCGTGTTGGCGTTCATCGCCAGCAGCGCGAGGACCTGGCGCAGCTTGGGTGCCGACGGCACCAGCGGCTGGCCGGCGCGCACGACCTGGAAGGCGCCGAGGACGTTCACCCGCATGACGGCCACCCCCCTCGGTGCGTTGCGGAGCGGGTCGTCGGCGACTGCGGGACTGCATGCTGAGAAGCTCGGTGCAATTCCACGTGGATTGTTCCCCCATCTCTCCAACCCATGGTGGCTAATGTCAAGCACCATGCCGTGAATTACGGGGAAGACCGTGGATCGCACCGATCCAATTTCCCTCGAATCACTCTGGAGTCGAGATGGGCCGTCGCGAGCGGGTCCGACATTGACGGATGAGCGCCGGCGTGCCGCAGCATTACCTAGCAGGCGATACAACACCGGCGAGTGTTCTGTGACACATACGCCGCCGGCTCCGGCGCCCGTGATACTGCTTATTTCCCGACCGTACGCGATCGCGCAGACACCCGCCACCGCAGCGGGTTCCCCAGTAGGGGGCACCGCCGAGCGGGGCCGACGACATACATCTGAGGATGTATAAGAAGGTTTCCGGGCCGCATTCCGCAGACCCAAGATACGTCGGGAGAACGATGTGTCGGCGCGGCCGCATATCGCACAATCATGCGCGTGCCGTTTCTTTGTCGCGCACCGATAAGGCGCGCCGGCCACAAAGGACTGATCGACGGGCGCCTTCCAGGCGTCGCCGAGTGAGATTCGACCGCCGCCGCAGACGATCGGGGCTCGAAGAAATTTTCGGCGCCCGCACACCGGACGCGCCGTATCCGTCACCGAGAGGGTGTAGTCGATGTCAGGTTTGGTGGGCTGGGTGGACTTCTCCCCCCGTGATCTCGAGCGGGAATGGGCGGTGCTGTCCGCGATGGCGGGCGCGTTGGCCACCCGCGGGCCGGACGGGCAGCACGTGTGGACCCGGCGCGACGTCGGGCTCGGGTTCCGGGCCCTGTCCATCGGCGCCACGCCCGCGCCGCCGCAGCCGCACGTGCGATCCACTCCGGACGGCCAGGTGGCCGTGTGCGTCTCCGGCACGCCCGTCGGCCTCGGCGCGCTCGCCGCGTGGCTGCGCGGACGTGGCCGGGGCGTGCCCGCGAACGCCGGACCCGCCGAGCTCGTCGCCGCGGCGTACCAGGAGGACGGTCCGGCCGCCGTCGTGCGACTGACCGGGGCCTTCGCCATCGCGATCTGGGACGGCCGCCGCGACGAGCTCGTCCTCATCCGCGACCGGTTCGGCAACCAGCCCCTGTACTACTGGCTCACCGACACCGGCCTGGTCTTCGGCTCCGAGCGCAAGGCCCTGTTCGCACACCCCGAGACGGAGGCCGCCGTCGACCTCGACGGCATGCGCGAGCTCTTCTCGTACGCGGGCACGGCGGGACACGGCATCTTCGCCGGCGTCCAGCAGGTCGAGGCCGCCGAGACCCTGCGCTTCGGCCGGTCCGGCCTGCGCCGCGAGAAGTACTGGCGGCTCACCACCGCCGAGCACACCGACGACCTCGACACCACCATCGGCACCGTCCGGGAGCTGCTGTCGACCAGCGTCGCCGACCAGCTCGGCGACGCCGACGGGGTCGGCATCATGCTCTCCGGCGGCGTCGACTCCTCCGCCGTCACCGCGCTCGCCGGCGACGCCCTGAAGCGCCGCGGCGGTGGAAAGCTGCGGACCTTCACCGTCACGTTCGCCGAGCACGCCGACAACTTCACCCCCGACGAGGTCTGGGCGACCCCGGACGCACCGTTCGTGCGCGACATGGTGGCCCACGTCGGCGCGGAGCACACCGACGTCGTCCTCGACACCGCCGACATCCTCGACCCGGCGGTGCGCGAGGCGACGCTGGTGGCCAAGGACGTCCCGAGCCCGCTCGGCAACATGAACACCTCCCTGCACCTGCTCGACCGGGAGGTCAGCAAACACGTCCGGGCGGCGCTGCTGGGCGAGATCGCGGACGCGGTGTTCGGCGGATTCTCCTGGGTGCACAACCCGCAGCTGGCGGCCGCGCGAACGATGCCGTGGATCGCGATGGCGCACTACGGCGGCGGCAGGCACGGCATGGGCGGCGACCTGCTGCACCCGGACCTGCTCGACAAGCTTCAGCTCAACGACTACTGCGCCGCGGCGTGGGAGAGCTCGGTCGCCCAGGTCGAGCACCTGGACGGCGAGAGCGACCTCGACCGGCGGATGCGGCGAATCAACTACCTGCACCTGACCCGCTGGCTGGAGACGCTGCTGTCCCACGACGAGTCCATCGGCATGTCGACGGGCCTGGAGGTCCGCATGCCGTTCTGCGACGACCGGCTCGTCCAGTACGTCTACAACGTGCCGTGGGCGCAGAAGTCCTTCGACGGCCAGGAGAAGAGCCTGCTGCGCGCCGCGGTCGCCGACCTGCTGCCGGAGTCGGTGCGGACGCGGCCGAAGAGCCCGTACCCGGTGACGCAGGACCCGGCCTACGGCGCCTGGCTGATGGGCCAGCTCGGCACGCTGGTCGTCGATCCGACGTCGCCGGCCGCGGCCCTGGTCGACGAGAAGGCCATCGCCGCGCTGCGCACCGACCACTCGGTGCTCGACAGCGGGCCGCGGGCGTGGGTCGCCCGGGCCAACGTCGAGATGGTGCTCGGCCTGGACGCCTGGTTGCGCCGCTACCGCGTACGCGTCGAGGTCTGACGCTCCCCTGACAACGCAGAGCCGGCACCGCACAGAGCCGGCTCGCAAGGAAAGGACAGTTCCGATGTTCGAGGCCTTGGTGAGCACCGACACCATCGTCGGCGCCGTGCTCATCGTCGGGTGGGCGTGGGCTTCCTGGCGTCTCGGGCGCCTGACACGGCGGACCGAGCGGAAGAAGATCGCGTCGGGCGGCACGTGGACGGCGGTGCTCCTGTTGATCGCGGGCGTCGCGGCGTTGGCGAAGGCCTCGCTCATCGCGCTGTTCCTCACGTACGGCTGGGAGTTCGGCGCCAACTATGTGGTGTTCGCCGTACCCATGGTGATCGTCCCGGCCGTCCTCGCGTTCGTGTGGACACTGCCGGCCGTGCTGAGGTTGCGCCGCGCGGCCCGCGGCGCGGACGACGCGACGCCGCCCTCGGTGGAGCGCACCGCGCTCACCGACCTGAGGGTGGCGTTGCCCGCGCGCCTGACCGCCGTCGGCGGCGCGTTCGCGCTCTGGCTGGGCTTCTTCAAGCAGCCGGTGCCGGGCCTCGGCGACGACATCGCCCTCTACTACAGCCTGTTCCTGCTGGCCGCGGCGTGGCAGGTGGTCAAGCTACGCCGCGCGGCGGCGCAGCTCGCCGCCGGCCTACGGCCGGCGTTCGGCGTCCGCGCCGCGCGGACCGGCGCCGCCGTGGTGGCGTTCGCCGCCGCCGCGATCCTCGGGATTGTCTGGTCGGCCAGCTCGAGCAAGCTGCCTGGCAGTTACAACATGGCCGACCACGGGCACGCCACGGCTGCCGGCGCGGGGCACGGAGGTGTCACCCACGTCGCGCACGACAAACCGACCGCGAATTCCATCACGGCGCTGACCGGACCCCGCGACGGCAAGCCCGACAAGAAGTTCACGCTCACCGCGCGCAAGGCGAAGCTCACCCTGCCGGGCGGGGCGACGATCGACGGCTGGACCTACAACGGCACGGTGCCGGGTCCGCTGCTGCGGGCCACCCAGAACGAGCTCGTCGAGGTCGAACTGATCAATCAGGACGTCGACGCCGGGGTGTCGCTGCACTGGCACGGCATCGACGTGCCCAACGCCGAGGACGGGGTCCCCGGGCTCACCCAGGACGCCGTCCCGCCCGGCGGTCGGCACACCTACCGCTTCCGGCCGCCGGACGCCGGCTCGTACTGGTACCACTCGCACCAGGTCTCCTCGGAGCAGGTCCGTGCCGGCCTCTACGGGGCCTTCATCATCGATCCGCCCCCGGGCCCGGAATCGTCGGTCACCGACGTTCCCGTCGTGGTGCATACGTTCGCGGGCCAGATCCAGACCATCAACGGGATCGACCGGCTCGAGCGCTCGACGATCGCGCCGGGCACCAGGGTGCGGTTGCGACTGATCAACACCGACAGCAACTCGCGCAAGTTCGCGCTGACCGGCACGCCGTGGCGGCTGGTGGGCATCGACGGCTCGCGCGTCAATGGCCCGGGCGAGGTCACCGGGAAACTCCTCGAGCTGGGCGGTGGCGGACGCTACGACGTGGAGTTCACGATGCCGGCCGCGCCGGTGCGGCTGGCCACCTCGTTCTTCCCGGACAAGGGGCTGCTGTTCACGCCGGACGGTTCCGGCGACCGCGAGGCCGACTTCACGGGCGACGAACTCGACACCAACAGCTACGGTACGCCCGCCCCGACGCCGTTCGGGCGCGACACCAAGCCCACGCGGACCGTCAACTGGGTGATGGACAACCACTTCGGCTTCTTCGACGGCGGCTTCCACATGGTCTTCACCGTCAACGGCAAGCTCTTCCCGGACGTCGGTTCGACCGTGGTGCGCGAGGGCGACATCGTGAAGGTGCGGTTCGTCAACCGCAGCTTCCTCGACCATCCCATGCACCTGCATGGCCACCACGTGCTCGTGCTCTCCCGCAACGACAAGCCCGCGTCCGGAAGCCCGCAGTGGCTCGACACCGTCCTCGTGCGACCCGGCGAGACCTACGAGGTCATGTTCCGGGCGGACAACCCCGGCCTCTGGATGGACCACTGCCACAACCTGGATCACGCCGCGATCGGCATGGTGATGCACCTGGCCTACGAGGGCTGGACGACGCCCTTCGAGGCCGGCACCGACACCCCGAACCAGCCGGAGTGATCCGGTGACCACCGCACCCGCACGTCACAGGGGCGGACTCCCGGGCCCACCCGGCCCGGGACCGGCCGCACCCCGCAAGCCCTGGCTGGTCCTGTCCGCCGTGCTGGCGGGCAGCTTCCTGCACACCTTCGACATGATGGTGATCAGCGTCGCGGTGCCGTCCGTCCAGGAGAGCCTGGGCGCCGGTACGGCGGCGACGCAGTGGATGCTCGCCGGCTACACCCTGCCGTTCGCCCTGCTGCTCATCACCTTCGGCCGGCTCGGCGACGCGGTCGGTCGGCGCCGCATGATCCTGCTCGGCTCGCTCAGCTTCTCGGCCGCCTCGGCGCTGTGCGCGGTGGCGACCGACCCGGCCGTGCTGATCGCCGGCCGGGTGTGGCAGGGCGCCTCGGCGGCGGCGCTGACCCCTCAGGTCCTGCCGGTCATCGTGCTGCTCTTCGACGGCAAGCGGCGCGGCGCCGCCCTCGGCGCCCAGGCCGGCGTGATCGCCCTCGCCACGGTCTCCGGCCCGCTGCTGGGCGGGTTACTGCTCGCCGCCGATCTCGGCGGGCTGGGCTGGCGCACCATCTTCCTGCTCAACCTGCCGGTCGGCCTCTTCACCGTCGTCGCGGTCCTGCGCTGGTTCCCCCGCGGCGACGTCTCGGCGAAGCGGCCGCAACTCGACGTCGGCAGCGTGGCGATGTCGACGCTCGGCCTGCTGTTGCTGATCTTCCCGCTGGTCCAGGGACGCGAGCTGGGCTGGCCCGCCTGGGTTTTCGCGCTGGTCGCGCTCGCCGTGCCGGTGCTCGCCCTGACCGCGCGCCGGCAGCGGGAGCGGGCCCGCAACCGACGCCTCCCGCTGATCGCGACGAGCCTGTTCCGCCAGCGCAGCTTCGTCGTGGGCGGCATGGCCAACTTCCTGCTGATCGGCGGTGTGGCGTCGTTCTTTCTCGTGTTCGTCGTCTACCTGCAATCCGGACTCGGGTACGCACCGGGCCGGATCGGCGCCACCACCGCCGCGTGGGCGGTCGCGGCCGCGATCGCCTCCGGCGCGACGGTGCCGCTCGCCCGCAGGGTGGGCCGTCCGATGCTGGTGGCGGGCGCGGCGCTGATGGCGGCGGCGATGGCCCTGCTCTGCCTGACGCTCTGGCTGCGCGGCGCGGACACCGCGACCTGGATCATCGCCGGCTGCCTGGCCCTGGGCGGCCTGGGCCAGGGCATGGTGAGCCCGCCGCTCTACAACCTGACCCTCACCGACGTCCCGAGGGCGGACGTCGGCTCCGCCTCGGGCGTGTTCGGGATGCTCACCCAGGTCGGCGGCGCGCTCGGGGTGGCGGTCGTCGGCGCGATCTTCTACGGCCTTCTCGGCGGCACGGATTCCGCACCCCACTACACCCGGGTGATGGCGCTGACCCTGGTCTGCCACGTGGCCTGCTTCCTGGCCGTGTCGCTGATCCTGCGGCGCTTCCCGCCCCGGCCCGCCGCTTCCCGCTCCAGCTGATCCGACACGTCCATACAGGGGAGGACACTCTTGTCACCGAGCAGAAGAATGATCATCGGCGGACTGGCCGGCGGCGCGGCGGCCGCGGCGCTGCCGTTCGTCGCGTTCCGCGAGCAACCCGGCGCCCGCACCACCGCCACGCCGGATCCCGGCTTCACCCGGATAGCGAACCTGGCGGCCCTGCCCGCGCAGTTCTCGCTGCCACTGAAATTCCCGCCCGTGCTGCGTCCCACACGCACGGACGCCACCACCGACTACTACAGCGTCACCGCCCGGGAGGCCAACCTCACCATCCTGCCCGGAATGAGCACCCGCGTCTTCAGTTACGAGGGCAGCTTCCCGGGGCCGACGATCGAGGCGCGCAGCAACCGGCGGGTCGTCGTCACCACCACCAATCAGCTCCCGGTGCCGACGGTCACGCACCTGCACGGCGGCCACACCCCGGCGGAGAGCGACGGCTACGCCACCGACCTGATCCTGCCGGTGGGCGGCTGGCCGGTCGCGCCCGCCCACGCGGCCGGGCATGCCGGGCACGCCGCCACCATGGCCGGGGTCGTGACCCAGGGGACGCGCGACTACACCTATCCGAACAAGCAGCGGGCGGCCACCCTCTGGTATCACGACCACCGGATGGACTTCACCGGCCCGCAGGTGTGGCGCGGGCTGGCCGGCTTCTACCTCATCCGCGACAGCGTCGACGACGCGCTGCCGCTGCCCGACGGCGACCGCGAACTCCCACTGATGATCATGGACCGGTCGTTCGACGCGAACGGACAGTTCACCTATCCGTCGGCGGACCCGACGCTGCACAACCCCGGCCTGACGGTCAACCCGAACGGCGTCCAGGGCGACGTCATCCTGGTCAACGGGGTGCCGTGGCCGTTCCACGAGGTCAAGCAGGCGAAGTACCGGCTGCGGCTGCTCAACGCCTCCAACTCGCGCCGCTACCGGGTCTCGCTCAGCCCGAGCCCCTCGGGCGGCGCCAAGCCGTTCACCCAGATCGGCAGCGACGGCGGCCTGCTCGCCGCACCCCAGCAGATGTCGTCGATCTACATGGTGCCGGGCGAGCGCTTCGACGTCATCGTCGACTTCAGCAAGTACGCCGCGGGCACGAACGTGGTCATGACGAACTCGCTCGGTGACAGCACCACCAACAAGGTCATGCAGTTCCGGGTGACCGGACCCGCCTCCGACAGCTCGTCGATCCCGGCCCAGCTCTCCACGGTGGAACGGCTCAACCCGGCGCAGGCCGTGCGGACGCGGACCTTCACGTTCCTCAACACCAGCCGCAACGGCAAGGAGGTCCATGTCATCAACGACCAGCTGTTCTCGACCAACTACATCATGGCCGACCCCCGGATCAACACTCTGGAGATCTGGGAGTTCCGGTCCTCGACCCACCACCCCGTGCACGTGCACCTCAACCCGTTCCAGGTGTTCGAGCGCGAGGGCGGCCTGGAGCCGGAGGACGCCGGCTGGAAGGACACCGTCCGGCTGACGCCCGGCGACACGGTCCGGGTCGTCACCCGCTTCGACGACTACACCGGCAAGTACATGCTGCACTGCCACAACCTGGAGCACGAGGACATGGCGATGATGGCCAACTTCCAGGTCTCCTGACCCGCCCTCCACGCCAAGCGTGCGATGCCGGTTGCCCGGCACCGCACGCTTGGCGTCTTTTCGGGGGGCGCGGTAAGGACATTGATCGGCGTGCCGATGTTCCATCATCATCTCGAGCATTTTCACCACCCGCATCCGGCGACGGATTCAGTTCCCGATACATCTGCGGTAGCTACCATTATCAGCAAAATACATCTCCAGATGTACGGCCCCGGTGTCAACGCCTCTGGCCAGGCATTTTGTTGCTTCGTCCAGCACACTCGGATACGTCGGAAGAATGACATCGACACCTAGGGGAATCACCGGATAGCCCCCGACCGGCGACCGTGAAACAATTTCTTCCGTGAAGCGTAGAAGTGTCTTTTCCCTGGCCGCACTCACCGGCGTGAGCGCCGTTCTGGGCGCCTGTTCCTCCGAGCAGCAGTCGCCCGGCGGGGCTTCCGCCTTCACCAACCGGCTGCGGATCCCGCCGCTGGCCAAGCCCGAGACCGGCAAGGACGGTGTGAAGACGTTCGCCCTGGCGCTGGAGGCCGGCGGCCGCTCCGAATTCCTGCCGGGCAAGTCCACCGACACCTGGGGCATCAACGGCGCCTACCTCGGCCCGACCGTGCGCGCGGCGCGAGGCGACAAGGTGCGGATGAAGGTCACCAACCGCCTGCCCGAGACCAGCACGCTGCACTGGCACGGCATGCGCCTGCCGGCCAGGATGGACGGTGGGCCGCACCAGATGATCGAGCCGGGCACCACCTGGACGCCCGAGTGGACCATCGACCAGGCGGGCATGACCTCGTGGTTCCACCCGCACCTGCACGAGAAGACCGCCATGCACGTCTATCGCGGGCTGGCCGGCCTGTTCCTCATCGACGACCCGTCGGACCCGCGACTGCCCGACAGGTACGGCGTCGACGACGTGCCGCTCATCATCCAGGACAAGACCTTCTCCTCCGACGGCCAGTTCTCCACCGGCCGGGTCGACGAGGGCACCTACGGCCTGCTGGGCGACACCATCCTCGTCAACGGCACCTACGACCCGTTCCTCGACGTGACGACCGAGCTCGTGCGGTTCCGCCTCCTCAACGCGTCCAACGCCCGCGTCTACCGGGTGGGCTTCGCCGACAACCGCCAGTTCCACGTGGTCGGCAACGACGCCGGCCCGCTGGAGAAGCCGGTCGCGGTCGACCGCGTCAAGATCAGCCCCGGTGAGCGGTACGAGATCGTCGTCCGCTTCGCCGCGGGCGAGACCGTCGTCATGGACAGCAAGGGCGAGGACGAGAAGTCGGCCAACGACATCGAGGAAGAGGACTTCCGACTTCTCAAGATCGTGGCGACGGCGAAACCGGCCGCCTCCCCCGCGCTACCGGCGACGCTCGGCGGCACCGCCACCGTGGCGCCCGCGGCCGGCGTCCGGGTCCGCACGTTCTCCCTGTCCGGCTCCGAGATCAACGACAAGGACATGGACATGAACCGCATCGACGAGGTCGTCCCCGCCGGTGCCCTGGAGATCTGGGAGATCGACAACACCACGTTCGCGCACAACTTCCACATCCACGAGGTGGCGTTCCGCGTCCTCGACGTCGACGGCGTGGCGCCCGCGGCGTACCAGGCCGGTCCGAAGGACACGGTGTTCGTGCCCAAGAAGGCCAAGGTGCGGCTGGCGGTCCAGTTTGGCGGCTATACCGATCCGCTCTCGCCGTACATGTTCCACTGCCACATCCTGCGCCACGAGGACAAGGGCATGATGGGCCAGTTCGTCATCGTCACACCGGGCACGGAGGAGCAAGTGCCGCGCGTGCTCGCCGCGATGGCCGGACACCACCATGGCTGACGCGACGGCGGGTCGGCGGTGCCGGCCCGCCGTCGCGGCCAGGCTCAGGGGCGTAGCCGCACCGGGAGGGTGGCGAGGCCCCGGATCACCAGGTTGTCACGGTATTCGAGGTCGTCCTCGGCGACCGTGAGCCGCATCCGCGGTGCCCGCCGCAGCAACTCGGTGAAGGCGATGCGCCCCTCCAGCCGGGCCAGCGGCGCCCCGAGGCAGAAGTGGATGCCGCCGTCGAACGACACGTGTTTGTTGTCCGTACGCCCGAGGTCGAGCTCGTCGGGACGGTCGAAGGCCTCCGGGTCGCGGTTGGCCGCACCCCGCATCAGCACGACCTGATCGCCCTGCCTGATGTGGTGACCGTCCAGCTCCACGTCCTCCAGCGCGGTGCGCCGGGTCAGCTGAGTCGGCGGATCGAAGCGCAGCAGCTCCTCGACCGCGCCGCGCGCCAGCTCCGGACGGGCGGCGAGCCGGTCCCGCTCCCTCGGGAAGCGCATCAGGGCGAGGGCGCCGTTGCCGATCAGGTCCATCGTGGTCTCGTGGCCGGCCACATAGAGCAGGATGCAGGTGGTGAGCAGCTCCGCCTCGGTCAGGGCCGAACCGGACTCCCGCACCGCCGCCAGGCCGCTCAGCAGGTCGTCCTGCGGGCGCTGGCGACGCTCCTCGAGCAGACCCCGGAAGTAGTCGTCGAACCGGGCGAAGGCGTTCGCCCGCACCTTCATCTCCTCCGGCGTGTGATGGAAGTCGGGGTCCACGCCGCGCGCCACGATGTGCGAGAGATCTTTCACGGACTCCATGTCGGCCCGGGGCACGCCGAGCAGCTCGCTGATCACCATGACCGGCACGGAGTAGGCGAAGGCGTCCATGAGGTCGACGTCGTTGCGCTGTTCGGCCTCGTCGAGCAGGTCGGAGACGATCCGCGCGATGCGCGGCTCCAGGCCGTCGATCATCCTCGGCGTGAACGCCTTGTTGACCAGCGACCGCAGCCGGGTGTGCTCCGGCGGGTCGAGCATGATGAACGGCCGGCTGCGGCCGGCGACCGGGCGCCGGAACGTGTTCCGCTGCAACAGGTGCGTCCCGTGACCGAACCGCTTGTCGCGGAAGACGCCGACCACGTCGCGGTGCCGGCTGATCAGCCAGTGGCCCAGCGGATTGCGATACACCGGCGCCCGCTCGCGCAGCCGCCGCAGCCACGGGTACGGGTCCGCGCGATGGGCCCGGTCGAAGGGGTCGAAGTCGATCGTCTCGGTACGCCCGGCGGTTTCCGTCACGGTGCTTCTCCTTTGGCGTGGGGGATGTCAGCCGGCGGTGATCGCCGCGGCGTTCGCCACCAGCGCGCCGACCGCGCAGGCGGTCCGCAGCAGGTGCCACTTGCGCCACAGCGGCCGGGGGTCGGCCCAGTCCGCCGGCAGCCGGTCCGGATCGAGGGTCCGCAGTTGCTTGTTGATCGGCACGTTGGCGAAGTGCGACACCACCGATACCGCCACGAGCAGGGCCGCGGCGGTGGAGTAGAGCGGCGTCGGCGCCACGACGGCCAGCACGAGGTCGGCGAGCGTCGTGCTGATCACGAGGATCGGCATCGTCGGGTCCCAGTTGCGCCCCAGCAGCTTGTGGGCGTAGATGTAGCGTCCCGGCGGCATCGCGATCAGCGCGGGCAAGGTGCTCAGCGCGACGGCGAAGAGCACGCCCGCCACGATCCCGTTGCCCACCAGGACGGCGACCTGCAGTGCTTGCGCCAGCACGGCTCAGCCGGCCGTGCTCAGGCGGGTCTGACCGAGGTGGCTGACGCACCGCATGACGCTGGCGGTGAACGTGCGCACGAACCCCTCCGGCGTGGCCGTGTCCCGCGGCCTGGCCAGATAGGGAACGATCCTGCGTTCGAACTCGCGGACGCCGGGCTGCTCGGCCATGAACCACGCCACGCTCTCGATGTCGCCCTCGAACTCGATGAAGCGCACCATCGTGTCCTCCTTGAGGAACACGGCGGTGCCGACGATGCGCGCCACCTCGGCGCCGCCGTCGTCGCGCACCGACGACGAGGCCGGACGCCGGTAGTCCGTGAAGATCTCGGCGATCTCGTCCTCGAAGCCCGCCTTGATGTCGTACCTGATCGCGGCAATAGGCATGCCAGTCGCTCCCGAAGGTGAAGGTGTGCGGATCTGCGTGCACGCTCACAGGCGCGCGTCGACGAGGGCTGGAAATCCGCTCGAGCACCCCGCCGCGATCCGCCGTCGAGCCCGCCTCGACGGATGTTCCAGCCGGCCGGAGCAGCCTGCGGGCGAGAAGACAGCGATTCGCTCAGGCGCTGCTCGTGGTGGCGCCGGAAGGGTAGAAGCCGTGCGTGAAACCAAGTTCACCGCGCAGCCACCACGCGTCGTCGGTCGCGACGCGGGACCGGGCGGGCGGACGTTCCGCGTCCTGGCCGGCACCACCGGGCTCCTGCCGGTCATCGTCAAACTGGACAGCGTCGGCGCTGTCCTGGCCGGACTCGCCTGGCTGGTGGTGGTCGCGGCGATCTTCGTCGGCGTCGTGGCCCTGCTGCGGCCGTGGCTCGACGGCAGTCGGGAACGGGTGCTGAGCCCGTGGACGGGCAGCGCGATCCTGCTCCTGCCTTTGATGGCGTACCCGTTCGGTCTGATCCCGGAGGGACCGGCGGTCGGCGTCCGGCTGTTCACCGACGGCTCGGTGCTGCTCGCCGGCCTGATCGGTTACGGCGGCCTGGAGATGGCGGCGCTGGCCACCCTGGTGCTGCGCACCCGTCCGCGGCTCTACAGCCAGTACAACGTCATCGACCTCGTCGAGAACGCGCCGACGCGCGCCCGCAACCGCCCACTCGCGCGGGCCGCCTCGACCCTCGGCGTCCTCGCCTTCTCCTGGTACTGGATCGTGCCCAACCTCGTGGTCAAGGGCAGCCCGCTCGAGGGCGCCAAGGAGACGACCGAACGACTCAACGGCGTGGTGGCCCTGGTCATCGTCGGGGTCGCGGTGCTCCTCGCGGCGGCGAGGGTCAGCATCGCGACGGGACGCACCGCCTGGGCACTGGTCGCCCTTCTGGTCTTCTTCGCCGCCGGCGCCGCCGTCGGCGCGATGCCCGACGCGTTGTACTCCGCCATCATCGTGGCCGGCGTCGCCGTCGCGGTGGCGGCCGTCGTGCGGCCCCGCGCGTCGCGGCCGAGCCGGCGGCGACCCGGCCTCAGCACGCCGGAACGCGTGTGACCTCAGCCCGAGGTGGGTGGCGCCCCACCCACCTCGGGCCTCGGCGCGTCAGATCCGGGCGGGCGCGAGGTTCTCCCTGAGGATGGTCATGACCGTGGTGACGATGCGGTCGACCGTACGCGAGTCCGCCAGCGCCCCGGAGAGCCCGCCGAGCGGATCGGCCACGTCGTAGGGCGAACGGTCCAGAGTGCCGGTGAAGGCCCCGCCGAAGACGGCCCGGATCACGTCGACCACGATGGCCTCCGCCCGCTCCCCCCCGCGTCACCCGGGTGTCGATCGCCCGGACGGCCTCGGCGGCGAGGCGCAGCAGTTCCGCGTCGATCCGATCGTGGGGCCCGGCCAGCACCAGCGGCCGCGCGGAGCCACCCGCCTCGTCCCCCACCGGCGCGGCCGCGACCGGGGCCCGCTTGGCGCCGAGGGGACGCTCGACGTACGACTCGTACCAGTCCGGCCTGCGCCGCATGACGGCCAGCACGGTCTCGACCTCCCGCGCCACCGTGCGCGGCTCGCTGGCCGGCCAGTCGCCGGTGCGTACGCCGCGCTGCTGCGCCCAGGCCTCCAGCGGCCACGTGCCGGACCCCGCCGTGGCGCTGACGCCGACCCAGACGAGGATCTCGGTCGCCAGCACCACCAGCCAGGGGTCGTGCCCCAGCCCGGCGGCGATCCAGCCGGGCAGGCGGGGCCGTTGCAGGGCACCACGACGGCCCCGCAGCCGGCGGTGGGCGTCCACGGTGGCGGCCGTCAGCCGGCCCGAGACCCACGCCTCGAGCTGCAGGACCGGGCGGTCGGCGTGGGCGAGCAGATCCTCGACGACCGCCTCGACGTCGTCGTGGAACCGGTCCAGGCACTCGTCGGCGAGGCGGTCCACTCCCACGGCGCAGGCGGTGTGGCCCCGAGACTGCTCGGCGCGCCGCGTCAGCCGGAAGAACACGATCGGCCAGACGACCTCGTACGCGGCGCCGGTCAAGGCCGACCGCTCCGCGGCGCGGGCGGTGGCGGCGGCGGCCGCCAGGCGTCCCTCGCGGGCGAGCTCCCGCAACCGGCGCACCCGCTCGTCGGTCATCGCGCCGGGACTCCCGCCGGCGGCCCGTGAGCAAGCCGACGACACCCGCGCGCCGGGTGAGGAATACGACGTCACTCGATGAATCTTGCGCCGCCGGAATGCGGATCCTCCAGGGGGTGCGCCGGGTTGCACCGGTTCGGCGTGTCATTGCGGACAATGGGCCGAAGGCGGCACGGACGATCATCGGCCGGAAACGGCGACATACGGATTCTGTTCGCCGACCGAATGGCCGATGCCCACGGTTGCCGACAGCGCGGACCGGCACCGTCGGAAATCGCGTCGGCGCTGGTCGACGCCGATATGACGGGCCGCTCGGCCGAATCCGCGCGCCGAGGGCCCGGCGATGATCGCGCCACGCCTGTCCGTCAGTACCGCGTGCCGAAACGATCCCGCGCGCGCGAAAGGACGAACCCGATGACGTCACCGCGATCCCAGCGACCGGCAGCCGGCCTGACCAGCCGGACGACCTGCCGTCCACCGTCCGGACCCGACGGTCGGGCTACCCCTTGCGGGTGAGTGTCACGGCGGCTTGTGCGTCGTGCTTTCACGACCGTCAACGAGGCCGGGACGGCCACAAAAGGGCAGCCCACAAGGCAGGTCGGCGCGTTGACGGCGACCGATCCGCCAGTTACCGGCGTCCCTCGGCAGATACAAGATTCACTTTCGACTGACTTGCACCGCCGACGGCTTTGCTAGAAGTGTGCTCCGCGCGGGAGTGAGCGTATGGCGAGACGAACAATTCGGGGCGGGTAGGCGAGGAAATGCCTTCTATCGTGTTCGTGCACGGCATCGGGGTACGCGACGACGAGTACCGGGCCGTCTGGCCACATCTGTCCGGGCGCCTGGGTGAGCTCTTCCCCGGGACCCCCGCGACGTTCTGTTTCTGGGGCGGCGAGCACGGCGCCCGGCTCGACGACGACGTCCCGCCGGCGCCGGACCCGAGGGCCGAGCTCTGGGCCGCCTCCCTCGCCGACCCGTGGTGGGAGCTGGCCACCCTCGCCGAGAAGGCGGCGCAGGAACCCGCCCGACCGCGTCCCGTCCACCTGCCACCGGCCGGACCGGCGCTGCGCGCGCGGCTGCTGGCGCTGGCCGCCGCACCCGGGATCGCCGGCCCCGACCTCGGACCGCACCTCGCCGCGGCGGTCGAGGAATTGCTGGCGGCGACGGTCGTGCGGGAGTGCCTGAGCCGCGCCGAGGCGATCGGCGCGGAGCTGCCGTCCGCGCTGGCGCGGGCCCTCGTCGTCCTCGCCGTCGCCCGGGCCGGCACGGCGGGTCCGGCGGTGCTGGCGCCGGGCACGCTCGACGTGGCCGAGGCCGCGCTGGTCACCGCGCTCGGCGGTCAGCCCATGGCGGTGCCCGGCTGGATGCGCCGGCTGGCGGGACGGCTCATCCGGCCCCACCTCGAGGCCGGCCTGCGCCCGTTGTCCTGGGCGCTCGCGGCGGCCCGGGAGCCGCTGACCCGGGGCGTGACCCCGTACCTGGGCGACATCATGGTCTATCTGGCCCGCGGCGAGCGGATCCGGGACGCGATCGCCGCCGGCATCGCCGAGCGGCCGGAGCCGGTGGACGTGATCGCGCACAGCCTCGGCGGTATCGCCTGCTTCGATCTGCTCGTGCGCGGCCGGCTGCCAGGAGTCCGGAGCCTGGTGACGGTCGGCAGCCAGATCTCCTATCTGTACGGCATCGACGCCCTGCCCGCCCTGCGCCGGGGAACTCCGCCTCCCCCGCTGCCGACCTGGGTGAACGTCTACGACCGCCACGACGCCCTCGGCTTCCCGGCGCGGCCCGCCTTTCCCCAGGCCGACGACCGGCGCCTCGACAGCGGACTGCCCTTCCCGCTGGCGCATTCGGCCTACTTCCGCAATCCCGCCTTCTACGCGCTGCTCGAGGAGGTGATCGGATGACCGGGCTGGCGAGCGGGCGGGCCGTCCTGGTCGGCATCGAAACGTACGACTTCGGGGTGGGCGGCGACCTCGACGGTCCGGCGAGCGACGCCGTCCGGATGGCGGAGTTCCTCGTCCGGGCCGGCCTGCCGGCGGACCGCGTCGACCTGCTCATCGCGCCGGCCGAGGGCGGCGAGGACCGGTTCGCCGCCGCCGTCGTGCCGCCCCGGATCGTCAACCTCGACAACGGCAGGATCCGCGGCCGCGACACCCGCGGCGGCGACGTGCTGTACCGGTTCTTCAACGACGAGCTCCGGCGGCACCGCGCCGACGTCCTCGTCGTCTACTGGGCCGGGCACGGCTTCGAATACGACAACCGGCAGTGGTTGTGCTACCCGGGCGCCTCCGCCACGAACATGCAGGGGCTCGACTTCGACGGCGAGCTGCTGCCCACGATGGCCGGCGCCGAGTATCCCTTCGCCGAGCAGTACTACTTCGTCGACGCGTGCCGCACGGCGTACGACCGGTTGCAGCTGCCGGCCGGACCGATCGGCCGGAAATTCGCCCCGGCGGGCGGCGACGGCGGCCACCGGCAGCACTCCCTGCTGGCGTCGGTGTCGGGCGCGACGACGGCCAACCTGCCGGCGCGGTCGACCGGCGCCTTCAGCCAGGCCCTGCGCGAGGCCCTGGCCGCCGAGCCCGCGTGGCCGTGGCGCACCGACGAGATCCTGCGCCGGATCGCCGGCGCGACAGGCCTTCCACCGGTCACCGTGACGAGCACCGGGCCGGGCGGTCACCGCACGCGGGTCGCGCTGGGCAGCGAGGCCTCCCCCGCCGTCGGGCCGGCCCTCACCCCGGGCCCGCCCGACCCGGTGGAGATCGCCGACCTGCTGGCCCGGGTGCCCCGGATGACCGACCCCGACCGGATCCGTCGGGTCGCCGTGGAGCTGGAGATGCTTCAGCCCGGCCTGCGCCTCGGCACCGCCGAGAGCCCGGAGGACCTGGTGTGGGCCCTGCACCGCGCCTCCGCCGGCCTCCGTCCGCTGCTCGAGCTGATCCGCGTGCGCGCGGACTACTTCCCGGACTTCCCGCAGACCCGGAGTCTGCGCCTGACGTTGGAGGCGCACTGTGCCTGATGAGACCCCCCGGCACAGCTACGAACAGAGGGCCTACGCGGGTCAGCTGCTCTCCCGGGTGTCCGGCATGGACCGGGACCGGGTCAGGGCGATCGCCCAGGACCTGACGGAGCTCTACAGCGACCTCCGATTCGACGCACCGAACACGCCGGAGGAGCTGACGCTGCGACTCGGCGCCGGCCGGCGCGGCCTGGACCCGCTGCGTGACCTGATCGGGATGCGCGAGGACTACTTCCCGAACAACTCGGCGACCCGGGATCTCATCGAATATCTCCAGATGCTCTGCGGCGCCGCGCCGACGATCGGTGGCACGCCGGTGATCCTGCGCCGGATCCGCGAGGCGCAGACCCGGCCGGGCGGCGGGACGGGCATGGACAGCCTCTGGCTGATCCGCGAGGCCTTCTTCGCCACCCTGGACAAGTGGTTCTCCGGCGGGCACCCGATCTCGCAGGAGCCGCCGCCGGACCGGTTCCCGGCCGTCATCGACTACCTGCTGCGCCACGGCTCCGAGGAACTGGGCATCAAGATGGTGCTGGAGTTCATCGCCCGGCTCGCCTCCCTCAGCGGGGCCGAGGAGGCCGAGGCGCTGCGGGAATGCCTGGGGCGGCTGGTGGCGGGCCTGCCGGCGTACGAGGCGGAGCTCTCCGAGCTGGAGCAGTTGATGAAGCTCTACACCATCGACGCGCTGCGGCGCACGCACGTGCTCGTCCGCGTCGAGCGCGACATCGACTGCGATCCTGAGGATCCCGTCGCGGACCAGCTGCTCACCGTCACCATCTGGAGCTACAAGGACGACCGGCA
Organism: Actinoplanes sp. NPDC051346; assembly: GCF_040682215.1. Classification (NCBI taxonomy): domain Bacteria; kingdom Bacillati; phylum Actinomycetota; class Actinomycetes; order Micromonosporales; family Micromonosporaceae; genus Actinoplanes; species Actinoplanes sp. NPDC051346. Next base: position 202,852 of record NZ_JBFBAJ010000009.1, read on the forward strand.
CGGCAACGAGCCACCGCCCCATCCTCGCGGCCGGCTCTCGGAGCCCCGGTGCACCCGGACGATCAGCGGTGCCGCGCTGGCGGCGGAGGTCCGCGCCCAGATGCCCCGGGCGGCCGACGACCGCACCGTCGTCGAGCTGATGGCGGACGACACGACGTTCGCCTCGGGGGTGCTCGACGACGTGATCGCCGAGCTGGGCGGCGAGTTCGCCGTGGTGGTCCGCCCCCGCGCCGCGAGCGCCGTGCACGCCACCTGGTTCGCGAACTGGCAGTCGGTGCTCAAGGAGACCGACTTCGTCCCGGCCGTCTACGACGACGCCGCTTTCGCCCCGGCACCGACGTGCAGCGCGCTGGTCGTCGCCACGCACCGGCGGCCGAAACGGATCTCCGAGGCGCTGCTCGGCGTCAACGTTCCCATCGCGGCGTGGCGGCGGCACGGCGGCGCCATCGACGACGAGGCGGAGTCCTGCGTGCGGGCGAGCTTCGCCACTCCCGAGTTGTTCCAACGGGACCGCCGCGACGACTTGCTCCCGCCGGACGCCGTGCTGATGTGGCACAACCCCCACTGGTTTCCCGACGGGCGCACCCTGCGATGGCGGCAGGCGGAGGTTCCGCATGAGCACTGAGACGATCTTCACCGGCACCGGGGTCCGCATCGCCAACGGCCCCGACATACCGCCGCCGCCGTCGTGGCGGGCCTTCGGCCGCGGGACCGGCGATCCCCGCGACGAGGATCTGTCCACCGACGATCTCGACGCCCTGCCCGACCCGCCGCCCGAGGAGCAGGAGGGCGGGCTCGCCCCGATGCGCGACGAGCGCGCGATCTGGATGATGAACGCCGCGATCCTGCTGCGCCGCCCGCTGCTGGTGACCGGCCCGCCCGGCGCCGGCAAGACCACCCTCGCCCGGATGGTGGCCGCCGAGCTCGGCCTCGGGCGCGTGCTGCGGTGGCCGATCACCAGCAGCACCCGCCTTACCGACGGGCTCTACCACTACGACGCGATCGGCTGGGTCCAGGACCAGAACCACGCCGGCCGGCACCGCGGCGCGGATCTCGCGCAGGCCCGGCGCATCGGGCGCTATCTGCGGCTGGGGCCGGTCGGCACCGCCCTGCTGCCGTGGCGGCGGCCGCGGGTGCTGCTGATCGACGAGATCGACAAGGCCGACATCGACCTGCCCAACGACCTGCTGCACGTCTTCGAGGAGGGGCAGTTCGAGATTCCCGAGCTGTTCCGCCTCGACGACGACGTCCGGGCCGAGATCGACGTCTACACCGACGACCGTGGCCGGCGCGACGACGGCGGCCGGCGGCGCATCCCCCGGCGCACCGTCCACGACGGCGTCGTGCGCTGTTACGAGTTCCCCATCGTGGTGCTCACCAGCAACGGCGAACGCAACTTCCCGCCCGCGTTCCTGCGCCGGTGCCTGCGACTCAAGCTCGGCGTCCCGCAGGAGGAGCAGCTCAACGACATCATCCGCCGGCGGATCCCGGACGCGACCGACGACGAGGTCCGGGGCGCGGCCGTCGAGAGGTTCCTCACCGCCGTACGCCAGGAGCAGACGGTCGCCGTCGACCAGCTCCTCAACGCCGTCTACATCCTCACGGCGCCGGGACGCACCGACACCGGGCGCCAGGCGGAGATCCTCGACCGGCTCATGGCGAAGCTCGATGAGTAGCACGCTGCTGACGCCGGTGGTGCGGGCCGTCGGCGAGCTGCTGAGCAGCGCCGATCTGGGCTGGGAGCCCTCCGCGGACGACATCTGCGACGCGCTGTGGCTCGCCCGCCATCTGCCCGCCGGGCGGTTGGCGTCCCGAACGGCGCCCGGGGAGCCGCCGGCGGCGCGGACGCCGGAGGGCCGCGCCGCGCTGCCGGCCGCGTCGGGCGCACCCGCGCAGGACACGACGTTCGACGAGGTCTTCCCCCAGGACCGGTCGGGCAACAGCACCCTGCACCGGGCGGGCCAGCCGCTGGCGCTGCCGCCGGTGCGCCCGCTGCCCGACTCGTTGGCGATCGGCCGGGCGTTGCGCCCGCTGCGCATCCGCCGGCCGTCGCGCACCCGGCACACCGTCGACGAGGCGGCGACCGCGGAGCAGGCGGCGCGCAGCGGGGTGTGGCAGCCGATCCTGCGGCCGCGCCAGGAACGCTGGCCGGACGCGGCGCTGGTCGTCGACGGCGCTCCCTCCATGGCGATCTGGCGGGAGGACCTGCGGGGCCTCTACGCGCTCCTCGGCCAGCTGGGCGCGTTCCGGCAGCTGCGGCCCTGGCGGCTGATCCCGGGTGACGGCCGCCCGCAGGTCTGCGCGCGACTGGTGGCCCGGCCCGGGCTGCCGGGACGCGGCAGCGACGCCGTCGCCACCCTGCACGATCCGGGTGGTCGGCGGCTGATCCTGGTCGTCACCGACGGCGTGCACCCGGGCTGGGGCGACGGCACCTACCACCGCACGCTGCGCGAGCTGGGCACCGGCAATCCCGTGGTGGTCGTCAGCGTGTTGCCGCACTGGCTGTGGCCGCCCGGCGGCATGCGGGTCACGCCGGGCCGGGTGAAGGTCGACGCGCCGATGCAGGCCAACTCCCGCTGGCGGTATCGCGCGGTCAGCGACATGCCGAGCATGGACCGCAACGACTGCCCGATCCCGGTGCTCGACCTGTCGCCCCGGCGCTTCGGCAAGGGCGTCGGCATGCTGGCCGGGGACGCGGCGTGGACCAGGGCCCGACTGCTGCACGAGGGCGGCGCGGAGGCCGCCGACGCCCCGGAGTCCCTGCCCGCCTCCGGTGAGCTGCCGGCCTTCTTCGCCTCACGGATGGCCCCCGGCGCCTACCAGCTGCTCACCGCGCTCGCCTGCATCCCCGACTTCCTGGCCATGGGGGTCGTGCGGGCGGTGCAGAACCGCCTCCTGCCGAGGACGGGCATGGCCGAACTGGCCGAGGTGCTGCTCTGCGGCGTCTTCGAGCCGCCGGAACACACCTTCGCCGAGACCGGCGACCTGTTCCGGTTCCGGTGCGCCGCCCACGCGGAGGCCCTCGCCGCGGCGGCCGGTCCGGTGCAGGCCGCGACGGTGCGACGGATCCTCGGCGAGGTGCTCGGCGACGCCACCGCGGGCAACGAACCGGCGACCGCCGGGCGGGAGCGGGCCGACGCCATGCTGCTGCCCACGGCCAATGTGGCGGCCAGCCGGGTGCCCGCCAGCTCCGATGGGCCCCGGCACCGCACGGGAGCGGACAAGCTGATCCTGCGCGACGTCGTGTGCCATCTGGCCGCGCAGAGCCGGGCGCGGGCGGTGGACATCCTGACCGAGCGTGACCTCGACGCCGCCGGGCTGCGGCTGCTCGACGTCGCCGATCTGCGCCGCGCGGACGACCAGGGAACCACCCGGCTCGCCGAGCTGCGCCAGGACGCGGCGGCGACCGCGGTCCACCTCGACAACGCCGATCTGATCGCCCGGCTGCCCCGGCTGCGCACCGCCGTCGTCGCCATGATCAGCGGCAGCGCGCAGGGCCGGGGCCCGCAGATCATCATCCTGAGTCGACGCCCCAACACCACCGCGGGCGTGGGCGTGCTGCGCACCCTCGCCGGGCTGCTACCGCTGCACCTGGTGGCGCTGCTCGGCGACGGGCAACAGCCGTCGTACAGCTACTCGCGGGAATACCAGGAGCTGCTCCGGGAGAACGAGCCGGTGCGGTTCTTCCGGCTGACGATCGCGGGGCTGGGACAGGTGCCGGTCGCCTTCGAGGATCGGCTCTGGCGGCAGGTGAGCGGCTCGACGCTGCTGGAACGGGTCCCCCGCAACCTTTTCCTCGATACCGCGTCGGCGCTGTCGGGCGAGGTCCGCCGGCGTCGCCGCGGCCGGGTCGGGCTGAACCCGCACGTTCCGGTCGACGCGGTGGATCTGCCGGATGACTTCGACGCGTTTCTGAGGAGCACGTTGTGACCGCCACCCGCATCCTTGTCCGCCGGCTGGCCGCCGTGATGACCGCCGGCGTCTTCGGTCTGACACCGGTGGCGTGGGCCGCCCCCGTGTCCGCCGCGCCCGGCGACGGGCAGCCGACGCCCGTCAAGGTCGTCGTGCTCGTCGACGAGTCCGGATCGCTGCGGCCCGAGGGGGTCGCCGCCGAACGGGACGCCGCGAAGATCATCACTTCCAGCGAGTTCTCGTCGTCGTCCCAGCTCGGCGTCGTCGGTTTCGCCAGCGACAACGGGCAGGGCCAGGGACCGGTCGACGTGGTCTGTCCGATGGGCCGGGCGGACACCGGCCCGGCGCGCGAGCGGTACACGACGTGCATCGACCGGCTGCGGATCCGGGCGGCCGGGCAGGACGACGGCACGGACTTCCCCAGCGCCGTACGCCAGGGGCTGGAGCTGCTCGGCGACGCCGATGACGACGTACCGAAGATCATGTTCCTGTTGACCGACGGCGTGCTGGACGTCTCCGGCAGCGACCGCTACGGCAAGGTCCCCGACCTGCGCAACCAGGCCGCCCAGAAGGAGCTCGACGCCCTGCTCGTCGAGGCGCGCGAGCGCCGGGTCCAGGTGTGGCCGCTCGGCTTCGGCGCCTCGGCGAACCGGGACAAGCTCGAGGCGTTCGCCCGTGCCGGCGGCCAACAGCTGTGCAACGCGGCCGCGCGCCGCCCGGAGGCGACGGTCGTCGACGACCCGGCCGACATCGTCGCGGCGTTGCAGGCCGCCTTCGCGGCGGCGAGATGCGCCGCCCTCACCCCGGAGACCCGGGCACCGCTGCCGTCCGGGGAGACCACCGAGCTCAAGGCCGAGATTCCGGCGATCGCGACCTACGGCTCGCTGACCGTCCTCAAGCGGGACCCCCGGGTCGAGGTCGCCTACCGCGATCCGGCCGGGAAGACGGTGCTCAAGAACAGCGCCTCCGGCGTCAGCACCTTCGAGGTGAGCGGCGAACGCAGCACCGTCGAGGTGCTGCGCATCGCCAATCCCGTCCCGGGCACCTGGACGATCGCCCTCACCTCGCCGCCGCAGACGCCGGACCAGCAGGTGAGCGCGCGGGTGCTGTGGCAGGGCGTGGTGCAGGCCTCGGTGGTGGTGGATCCACCCCAGCCGGTCCCCGGGCAGCCGGTCACCGCCTCGGTGACCATCTTCACCGCGACCGGCGCGGTCGACGCGCGGTCGCTGGCCGGCCTGACCGTCGGCGTGCAGATGACCGGCGACGGCATCGCCACCGGAGTGTCCATCTCCGTGCGCGACGACGGCAAGGACGGCGACCGGACGGCCGGCGACGGACAGTTCTCCGGCCGGACCACGGTGCCGACCTCGGCCACCGGCACGTTGTCGTTCAGCGGCGAGGTGTCCGGTGCCGGCATCGTCACCGACCGGCGGGCGGCGACCACCCGCGTGCAGCGCTCCGACGCGCCGTTGTACGCGGCGGTGCGCCTGCCCTCCGGCTCCCGGGTCGGGCCGGGCGAATCCGTGCGGGGCAGCGTCGGCTTCGTCAACAGGTCCGGCGCGGCCGCCGACGTACGCCTGATCCCGGACGGCCTGGACGACGGCACCCTGGCCACCATCAGCCCGGCGACCATGACGGTGCCGGCCGGCGCCGGCACCTCGGAGCAGAAGTTCACACTGACCTTCGCCGCTGGCACCCGCCGCGGACCGGCCCAGGTGACCGTCAAGGTGGTCGACGCGAAGGACGCCGCGACGGTCTACGGCAACGCCGCCGCGGCGTACGACGTCGCACCCCCGCCACGGACCTGGTTCTGGATCGCCGTGGCGGCCGGTGCGGTGTTCGGCGCGGCGCTGCTGGCGTGGCTGCTGACCGTCGCCCGCCGGCGGGCCGCCGAACGCAACGTCCGGCCGCTCGCCGTCGTGCTCTACCGCGCCGGGCAGCAGGCCCAACTGCTCAACGCTCCCGACCGCCGCGCCAGGGAATTCCGCTTCGCGGTCCGCGAGGACGGTGGCGACCTGCGCCGCCTCGACCTGGCCGCCGCGGGCGAGCCGGCCTACGCCCTGGCCCGCCGCAGCAGCGGGGCGTACGTGCTCCGCTCGCCGGACGGCGCCGAAACCGCGCTGACCGCGGCGCAGCGCTTCGACCTGCCGGACGGCGTGCACCAGATCGGCGTCAGCGACGCCGCGCGGCGAGCGCCGCGGCAACGGCCCGCCGCGAGCGCCGCGACGACGAGCGCGACGACCCGCGACAACCCGAGTGACGACGACGACTCGCTGGTGTGGTGACGACCGCCGATTTAGGAGTGATCCCATGAAGATCTATCAGCCGATGCTCTACGTCGGGCTGGGCGGTAGCGGTTGCCTTATCGGCGCCGAGCTGGAACGGCGTCTGCGCGAGGAGCTGTGCGGGCCGGACGGCACCGACCTGCAGGACGTGATGACCGGGGAGAACTTCCAGCCCTACCAGCTCCCGGCCTGCCTGCAGTTCGTCTACGGCGACCTCAACGACGCCGAACTCGCCCGCATACCCCGGCAGGTGGTGCCCAGCGAGGAGCACCGGGGCATCGTCGACCGCACCCAGCAGCGCATCCGCGACCTGGTGCCGTCGCATCCGACGTACCCGGAGGTCGCCCGGAGCCTGCGCACCAACGCGTACCCGTTCGTCGAGCAGTGGTTGCCCGGCGCGGCCGGCGAGCCGAGGATCGGCCCGCTGCCGCGCGGCGCGGGGCAGTTGCCGACCGTCGGCCGGGCCTCCCTGTTCGAGACGCTGCGCCACGGCGTCGGGCCGGTCAGCGAGCCACTGCGCGAGGCCATCGGCCGGATCAGCAAGTCCGGGTCGCAGATCAGCCAGCTCAAGGGCACGGTCGGCAACACCTGCGACGTGTTCGTGGCGTTCTCCGTCGCCGGCGGCACCGGCTGCGGGATCTTCTACGACTTCATGCACCTGATCGGGCACACCCTGCACCAGAGCGGATTCCGGCCGCAGATCTATCCCCTGGTGCTGATGCCCTCCGCGTTCGAGGAGGGGCTCGGCGGCGGGCGCCGGGCGATGCTGAACTCGGGTCGGGCGCTGCTGGACCTCTTCCGGTTGGTCGACGACCAGAACGGCCAGGCCGCCGGCACCCAGCTCGACGACTTCGGCACCACCGGGTCGCTCGGCGTGCGCTATCCGACGCTCGGCGAGGTCCGGCTGCGCCCCTCGACGGTGCAGACCGCCTTCCTGTTCAGCCGCCCGCCCGGCGTCGAGCCGGACGACCTGCACCGCTCGGTCGTCTCGCTCGTGCTCTCCCTGATCGCCACCGACTCCGACGAGGCCGACGATCACGTCGGCGGCGCCGGGCGGCTCTACCAGTCGTTCGCCGACGAGTTCATCAACAAGGGCGTCGAGCGTGAGGTCATCGCCGCCTCCGGGGTCGGCAACCGGGGCGTGTCCACCGCCCTGGTGGCGTCGATGACCGTGCCCGTCGACGAGCTCGCCGACATCGTCGCGTCGCGGCTGCTGTCCGAGGCGGTCCACGAACTCGCCACGCCCCCGCCGGGCCGGGCGGAGAGCAACCGGACCCACATCGAGCAGTTCTTCGCGATGTCCCATCTGGACCCGCTGCGGGTCTGCCCGCCGGTCGAGTTCACCGAGGTACGCCCCGAGCGCGGCCACGAGGCCATCATGAGCGCCCTGCGCACCCGCTCGCGCACCATGGCGAGCGGGCTGGACGCCCTCGACCAGCAGCTGAGCCTGCAGATGCCGGCGCTGGTCCAGCGCTTCGACCCGCGCCGGGCCGCCCAGCATCTCGTCGGCGAGATGGACGTCTTCCGGCTGCACCGGGTCTTCGCCGGCGACGCCTCGCTCAGCGACCGGGCCGACCGCCTGGGCTTCGCCGGGCTGCTGGAGAGCCGCCGCAGCGAGCCCGCGGCGCCGGAGGGCATCGAGGTCAAGCCCCCGCTGCCCGCCATCGAGACGCGGCTGCTGCGGCGGCTCAAGTGGACCGATCCGGAGGTGCAGCACAGCCTCGAACGGCAGGACGCCTGGTATCGGTGGCGCACCCGCCGGGCCTGGCACGCCGCCTGGGCCGAGCAGACCCCGGTGTGGGAACGGCAGCTCGGCGCGGTGCGGCGCGAGCTGACCCAGGTCATCCAGCAGCTCACCGAGTACGCCCAGCGCAACGACATCATCAGCTTCACGCAGCGGGCGAAGGACCTCTACCGCACCCGCACGGGCGTGTCCTACCTGCTCCCGCCGCAGGGCGGCGACATGGAGCCGTTCTATCAGGCGACGATGCGCCGGTTCGTCAGCTACTACGTCGCGCAGGGCCGGCTGCTGCCCACCGCCACCACCGGCGACGTCCTGCGGGAGGTCATCGGCGCCGAGGGCTGGCGGCAGATGCTGGTCAAGAGCACCCAGCACGGCGCCGACACCGCCGTCGCCCATCTCGGCGATCGCCTCAAACAGGCGGTCAAGCGGCTCTTCCGCTACCAGACGGTCGAGGAACAACCGCTGCTGCCCGCGCTGAACGACCTGCTCAGCGCGGCCGCCGACAAGCACGGCGAGCCGATCGCCGGCGAGGACCTGGCCCAGTTCCGGCACAAGATCGCCGGCCTGGTCCCGGGAGGATTCTCACCGCAGGGCAACGGCCAACTCAAGATCCTCATCGCGTACGCCGGAAGCAGCCGCGACCCCGAGGTGGAGAACTTCCTGGCGAACCGCCTCAACCTGCCGCGCGAATCCGGCGCGGTCTACGACTTCCGCGCGGTCGACGCGGAGTCGGTGGTCGTCGTGCTGGTCCGCACGTCGATGAGCGTCACCGAGGTCCCGGAGCTGCGCAACACCCTGCGGCAGTGGTCCGACGCCGTACGCCACGAGGAGCCGCAGGACTTCCTCAAGTGGCGCCAGCGGCTGGGCGAGGACCCGGGCTATCTCATGACCACCCGCGAGCACCGGGTCCGCATCATGCACCGATTCCTCTGCGCGCTGTGGAACGGGCAGGTCACCGTGCTCGACGGGGAGGACCCCTCGCCCCGGTTGATCCGGGTCGGGCTCGGCCACCAGCAGTCGATCTCGATGACGCTGGAGCTGAGCCCGTTCGAGTCCTCCTCGTCCTGGAGCAGCCTGCTGCGGGCGTACGAGGAGTGGACGGTCGCCGACGACGACGTCATCCGGCAGGACTTCAGCGTGCAGCTGATGGCGACCCGCCCGGACGGCCTGGAGAGCGCGCCACGGCACCCCAGCCCGCTCTACACCGTGCTGCGGCAGATCTCCGACGACGAGCTCAAGATCCTCGACGCGATCGAGGCCCGCATCCCGCGCGGGAACCGCAGCCTGCGGATGCGGCGGGAGTTCTTCGGTGACATCCTGCCCGCCGCCCTCGACATGACCTTCGAGGCGGTCTCCAACCCGGTGCGATCCACCCTGCGCGAACTCGAGGAGACCGTCGGATGAGCACGATCCCCCGCCAGTCGGCCGGACGGTGGGACGCCGACCACGTGGTCCGCCACGATCTGCGGCCGCCGGACGCCGTCCGTACGTTCGTCGACCACCACCTGTGGGATCAGCCGGGCACCCGCGCCCTGGTGATCGTGCGCGGCGCCGACCTGGACGACATGCGCGAGACGCTATTCGACATCGCGGCGGCCCGGCGGATGGCGGTCGTGTGCCTGGTGATCGGGGAGCCGCCGGACGGGATCACCCATCCGGCGCTGGTCCTGCCCGGCGTGCTGGGCTCCTCCGGGGTCGGCACGCTGTGGGTCAGCGACGCCGAGGGCCGGGGCTGCGGCTGGTGGATCGACTCCGCGCAGCCGATGCCGTCGTCGGAGTCCCTGCTGCGCCAGGCCGACCGATCCGCACTGGACCTGCTCGACGACTGCCTGCAGGTCCCCGACGTTTTCGACGGGGTGCTGCGCGAGCTCGAACAGATGGCGGACCACGTGGCCAGCCCGGGACTGCTCGCCTTCGGCGGGCGGCTCGCGGCCTCGGCGTTGCTGGCGGCGCGGCTGCGCGCCGCGCGTACGGTGTCGCAGGGCGGTCCCGCGGCCGTCCAGCGGGAGCCGCTGCTCGAGACGATCATGCCCAGCGCCGCGCCGGGCGGACCCAACCTCGACGCGCTGCTCACCCCGGGCATGGAGCCGGCGCGGATGCGCCGGGCGGCGCGCGAGGCCGCCGAGGACGCGGCCGCGCTCTCCGAGGGTCTGAGCTTGCGCCTGCTCCTGTCCGGCCGGTCCGCCGGGCATCCGGGCATCGTGGCGGGGCACGCCCGGGCCGTGATCCAGCAGTTCCACCGCACCATCGGCCGGCTGCTGAACAGCGGGCACCACCCGGGAGAGGACCTCGACGAGCCCGCGCGGGAACGGATCCTGGCGCACGGTGTGGCGCTGGAGGCCCTCCCGCCGGTGCCCACGAGTCTGCTGCTCTCCGAGCTGCGCGCCCAGACGGAGCGGCGGCTGCGCACGTCGTCCATCGAGGCCACCCAGCTCTGGCTGCGGCTGCTCGCCGACGCGGCGACGCCCCGAGGCAGCGGCGACTACCTGCGCGCGCTGGCCGCCATCGACGCCGCGGCCCAACCGCTGCCGGAATTCCCGCTGCGAGCGGCACCGGCGTGGCTGCTCGGGCTGCTCGGCCTCGCCGCGGGCGTCGGCGCCCTGGCCGGGCCGCCGGGAGCCGCCGTCGCCGTCGTGGCGTTGCTCGGCGTGCTGCTGATGCTGGCGCGCCGGCCCACGCCCGACGCCACGGCGGGAATCGGTGCCGCGATGGGGACGCTGCTGCGGGCGTACCTGCCGGTCGTGGGGGTCGGGCTGATCGCGGGCACCGCCGTCGCCCGTACCGTCGCGATCCCCTCGTCCGTCACGACCGGGGTGGCCGTCGCCGCCGGATTCGCGGTGGTGGTAGCGGTGTTCTCGTGGTGGAACGCCGCCGCCCGTGCCTGGCCGGCCCTCATCGACGCCGAGGCCCCGCTGCGGACGCTGCGGGACCTGGACGTCCTGCTGCACCGGGTCATCGTGGAGGAGTGGCACCGGGCGCCGGCGCGGGCATACCTGGCCGACACGGCCGTGGCGGTGGCCGTCGCGCTGGAGCGAGTCGCGGCCGTCCTCAAGGAACAGTCCGCGGCGCTGAGCGGCGGACCGTCCCCGGAAGGGTTCGACGAGGTGCCGGACCCCGGCCTCGACGAACTGCTGACCACCGACCTGCGCGACGCGGTCGAGGCATCCCTGTTCGGGGTGTGGACCCAGGCCCGCACCGGGGCGCCCACCGGCGCGTGGGACGCCGCGGGCGAGCGGATGCGCGAACACCTCGAGGAGTACGACCGCCACCTCGCCCTGCACGACGTGCACGATCCTCCGCCGTTCGCCCGCGCCGGCCGGACGCGGTCCCGCGCGCACGGCAGCTGGATTCCGCCGCAGCACCTGGCCGACCTGCTGGAGACAGCCGCCGACGGCCCGCTGGTCCAGCTGTGCCGGACCCGGCACACGAACCTGCTGTCGCTCAACCGGATCCGCGCGGTGCGGTTCGCGCCGGCGTCCGTCCAGGCGGACGTGGCGGCCGAGCTGGCGCAGCGCGGCCGCAGCCCGCTGCTGTCCGACCTGTGCTGGACCCATTCCGGATCGCTCGCCGGGCTGGTGCGGCTCGTCGCGCCGCGCACCGGGGTGGTGGAGATGGCCTGGCACCGCGAGGAGGGTCCGCTCGGCTGGACGACCGAGGAGGTGCCCGATGCCTGAGCCGGGGCGGACCGGCGTGGTACGCCTCGAGTTCCACACGCCCCAGGGCACCTCCGGCACGGTGATCGCGGAGGGAGGCCCCTGGACCGCTCCCGGACCCGGCCTCGCCGAACGGCCGCTGTACGCCTCGGACGGCAGCACGCTGATGGTGCAGCGGGCGGTCACGGCCGACGGCGGCCGCATCGACGGCACGGCGCACCGGATGCTGCAGAACGAGATCCGGGCCGCGCTGCGGGTCGGTCGCCGGCACGGCGCGGCACACCCCGACTGCCTGCCCCGGCTTGTCGGATACGACCTGGACGCCGAGTCGCCGTACCTGCTGTGCCCGCCGGTCGCCGGGCGCCCGGTGGCCGGGCTCGCCGGGCAGCTGCTGCTGGGACAGCGGCACGGCTTCCAGACGGCGCTGTTCCGGGCCCTGGTGCTGCTGTCCGAGGCGGAGGTCGTCCACGCGGGCCTGCGGCCCGAGGTCGTGCACTGGGACGGGCGGCAGGTCCGCCTGACCGGCTTCGGTCGGTCGGCGGCGGTCGGCGAGTCCTACCGCGAGGACGTCGCCTCCCTGTGGATGCCACCGGCCGCGGTCCGGGACGCGGTCGCGGATCCGCACGACGACGTGTGGGCGGCCGGGCTGGTCGTCGCCCACGTGGTCACCGGCCTGCCGGTCGAGCAGCTGGCGGGAGGTGCGGGCGTACCCGCGGAGAGCGCCCTGGCGAGCCTGCTGGACGGCGTCTTCCGCGCCGACCCACGACGGCGGCCGGGTGCGGCGCAGATCCTGCGGCGCCTCGGAGACCAGAGCCGCGCCGAGGCCGCCGCGCTCGACGACGCGGCCCTCGACGCCGGCCGCGCCGCGTTCGACGCCGAGCGCGCCAAGAAGGCCGGCCCTCCCGCGCCCGCTCCGGCGGCGGAACCACCGAGCGCGCCGGGAGACCCCGGCCGGCTAAGTCCGGCGCTGTTACTCGCCCTGGGCGTGGTCCTCATCGGGCTGACCCTGATCGGCTGGAGGGTATTCGGATGAACGTCACGCCCGCCGGGGCCGCGACCGGGGTGGTCCGGTGCCCGATCTGTTTGGACGTATTCCGGTGGGACCCGGCCGACGACGGTCTGTTCGCCTTCTCGGAGGAGGCCGGATACGTACCGCTGAGGATCCCGGCCGACGCCTCGCCGGAGAAGCGCGCCGGCGCGCGGCGGCTGGCGCATCTGCGCTGTCCCAACCCCTCCGGCGACCGCCCGGCACACTTCCTGCCGCTGCTCTACACCGCCTACCGGCCGCCGATCGTGATCGGCCTGGTGGGTGCCTCGCTGTCCGGCAAGACGCACCTGCTGGCCGCGATGATGGGCGAGATCGAGAACGACCGGTTGGCGGCGTTCGACCTCAAGGCCGACGCGCTCGACCCGGTGCGGCACCGCACGTTCATGCGCCAGTACACGCGGCCGCTGCTGGAGAAGGGCCGGCGGTTGCCCGGCACCGTCGAGGGCGTGGCCGACTTCGCCGACGCGCTGCTGATCAGCTCGGCGACCGGCACCTGGCCGGTGGCATTCTTCGACATCGGCGGCGAGGACCTGAGCCGGCTGCGGGACAACACCCGGTTCCTCAACGGCGTGACCGCGCTGATGTTCGTGGTGGACGCCGAGACGGTCGGCGCGGGCGGGAACGCCAGGGACGACACCTACCGGGCGGTGCTGGGCATGCTCCATCCGGGAAGCGGCCACCTCGACGTGCCGGCGGCCGTCGTGCTCAACAAGGCCGACCTGATCCGCTTCGAGCCGCCGGTCGACGCGTGGATCCACCGGCCGCCGGCGGACCGGCTCGACGCCGGGACCGTGCTGGCGGAGAGCCGGGACGTGTACGCGTACCTGCATCGCGCCGGGGCGACGGCGCTGTTGCAGCCGTACCGCTACTGCCGCCGCTGCACCCTGCACTTCGCGTCGGCGACCGGTGCGCGGGCCCGTGACGGCGAGTTTCCCCACGGCGTACGGCCGATGCGGGTGCTGGAGCCGCTGGTGGCGCTGCTGGCCATGAGCGGTGTCTTCGGCGCGGCGGCCGCGAGGCAGGTGGGAAGCTGATGCCCAACGAGGCGAACGACCGCGTCTTCCAGATCCTGTACTCCTGGACCGAGCACAACCTGCTCGGCGAGCGGGGCTACGGCCCCATCGCCTCGTCCCTGGAGACCGACACCGACCTGCGGACGGTCGACTCCGGCCTGTCCAAGTACGTCCGCAGCGCCGACACCCACGACACGTCGCGGCCGGAGTGGAGCATGTGCTTCATCCGTACGGTGAACTGGGCCGCGATCCTGCACCGCGCCCGCAACGAGCAGTTCGACCGGCACGACGTCGGCCACGCCCTCATCGGCCATCCCGCGTCCTTCGGACCCACCCTCGCCCTGGCGCTGGCCCACTGGCCCGGCTGGCTGACCGACCACGCCGACGGGCAGCGGGTGCCGATCCTGACGGGCCGTGAGCTGATGGAGTTCCTGGCGGCGCGGACCGACACCCTGGACGAGCGCTGCGCCGCCCACGCCGTGCCGATGACGACGACCCTGTCGGCCCGCCTGGCCGCGTACACCGGCAAGCTCGGCGTCATCGTGCCCGACCAGGTCTCACCGGACGACACGGCGAGCATGCTGTGGGGCTGCCAGCGGGTGTTCTCGGCGCTGACCGAGGGGCTCGGCACGGCGGTCCGCGTTCTCGACACCTTCACCACGTACGCGCCGGGGCTGACCGACGTGGCCTACGAGGCCCTGAACCTGGTCTGCGCGCCGGGCCCGGGATCACCCGGCTCCTTCGAGCTGGTGCGGACGGTGGCGCGGCCCTACGCCAATCCGGCCCGGCACGACGCGGTGGCGGCCATGCTCGCGGAGACGTATTTCGACGGCGGCGCGGCACGGCTGCGCGACTTCCTGAGCTCGCACGGCGTCTACGCGGAGAGCGCGCTGGCGGCCCGCATGGAGCTGCTCACCCGGCTTGCCCAGCGCCGGGCCGTACCGGTCCCGGAGCCGCCGGTGGAGCACGGAGAACCCCAAGCGCGGGAGGAACCGCCGGTGATCCGCCCGGAACCCGCGCCGCCCCGGCCCGGACCACCCACCCCCCGACCCGCTCCCGGCCCGATCCCCGCTCCCCCGGGCGGCGAAGCGCTGGAGCGCGTCATCGACCTCGCGGCGCGGGACCCGCAGGACCTCGCCAACGGGCTGCACGAGTTCCGATTCTTCGCGGAACAGCTCGACGAGGAGGACCGGGAGCGGCTCCGCCGGCACCTGACGGCGTGCTGTTTCCACGCCGGGCGGCTGCGCCGGCTGCCCCACGAGCGCCGCCACGAGGTCCTCGCGGCGCTGGTGGCGGCGGCGATCGGCCCGGAACCCGAGAGCCTCGACGGGCCGGACTGGCGGTCGCTGCTCGACGTCTCCGCGCCGGACGAGGTTGTGCTCGCGATCTGTGACTACGCCGCCACGCACGAGGTGTGGACGCCGCTGCTGGCGTGGCTGGAGCTGCGCTACCTGCGCCGTACCGGATATCCCGGCGCCGGCGGGTGGCGCCGGCCGGTCCAGGCCCTGTCCCCCGCGCTCGGCGTGATGCTGCTCGTCGGCCTGACCATCGGGATCGCCCTGGGCGCCTGGATCACCACCTGAGTTGCCGCCTCGGGCGGGGACCTCTACCGTCATCGCGCTACGTCGTCGCGGGCCGGTGGAGGTGGAATGTCCGACAACGCCTCGGCCTTCCACGCCTTCTTCGAGCGCCACCACGCCGAGCTGTCGCGGCTCGCGTACCTGATGACGGGCGAGGCGTCGGCCGCCGACGACCTGGCCGCCGACGCGCTGACCGAGGTGTGGCGGCACTGGCCCCGGGTGGCGGCGGCCGACGATCCGGCCGCGTACGCCCGCGGGATCGTGACAAACCTGACCCGCCACTGGGTGCGCCGCCGGGTCCGCGAACGGCACGGACTGCTCGGCCTGACCCTGCTCGGCGCCACCCGCCGCGACCCGGAACCGGACGTTCCCGCGGTGGTGGACGTGCGCCGCGCGCTGCGCAAGCTGCCCCACCGCCGCCGCGCCTGCGTGGTGCTGCGATATTCGTTCGACCTGTCGGAGAGCGAGGTCGCGAAGACGCTGGGCATCTCCGTCGGCGCGGTGAAGAGCCAGACCTCCCGGGGCGCGCGGCAACTGGCGGAACTGCTCGGCGGCACGGGCGAAACGGCACGCTACGGCGGTTGGGAGGCGGCGCGATGAACGACAGGTTGTCCGAGGACGAGCTGCGTACCCTGCTGGGCCGCGCGGCCGACGAGCACCGCCCGGACCGGACCGCGATGCTCAACCGGATCGCGCTGCAGCGCGCAGACGTCCCCGGTGCCGCCCGACGCCCCCGCCAGGCCGCGCGGATGGCGGGCGCCGCGCTGGCCGTGGTGGCCGTGCTCGGCGTCGGCGGGGTGGCGCGCTGGGCGCTGGCCGGCGACGGCGATCGCGACGCTACGCCCGCAGCTTCCGCGCCCGCATCCCCGCCCGTTTCCTTGCCCGTTTCCCCGTCGGCGCCCGCGCCGAGCACCGCGGCGCCGTCCGTCAAGCCCCCCACCAAGCGCCCGGTCAGCACCACTACGCCGCCGCCACGGTCGACGCCGGCGGGCACCACGCGCGTGGAACAGGGATCGTTGTGGTCCGACGGGTCGGTCCGCACCAGCGGAGACGCCGCCGCCGACAGCGAGATCACCCTCAAGCTGGGCGAACCGGTCACGGCGCTGACGGTCACCGTACGGGTGAGGCGAACGCCCGGCTTCAGCGACCGGGGCGCGGTCCACGACGTCACCACCGCGCGCGTCGACAGCCAGATCATCCAGGAGACCGACGCTCTGACCTACCGCTTCACGCTGGCCCCGGGCGCCACCCTGGGCAAGGGCACGCACGTCTTCACCGCCCGGTACGGCCACGAAGCCGGCGGCCGCAACGCCGGCGACGACGCCTACCGGGCGACCGCCACCACCGCCGACGGCGAGAAGCTAACCGTCTACGGCGACTTCTTCTAAGGCGGGAACAGGTCGCGCTGATGCCGGCGAGGAGCCGTCACTGAGCCGACACCGGAGTCCCCGGTCCCGCGCTATGGTCACCCCATGCCTGAAAGTCGCACCGTCACAGTGCCGGTCGTCGTCGAGCGCGACGAGGACGGTGTCTGGTGCGCGCACGCCCAACTGCGTCCAGGGCTGGGAGCGCACGGCGAGGGCGACACCGAGGAAGCAGCGCTGGACGATCTCCGTCAGGCGCTCGTCGGCCTCATCGAGGAGTTCGGCGTTCCTCGGGAGCTGTCGATCACCGTGGCAGCCTGATGCCGCCGCCGCTCCCCTCCGTCTCGGGAGCCCGCATTGTTCGCGCACTGGAGCGGCACGGCTTCAAGGTCGCCAGGATCAGCGGCGGCCATCGCATCATGCGTCACCCTGATGGGCGCGGCACGACAGTCCCGGTCCACGGCAATCGGGATGTCGCCAAGGGAACTTTGCGCGGCATCCTCGGCGATATCGGCATGACGATCGAGCATCTCGCTCCCTAAGGACCATTCCGGTCTGGGCAGGCCCGGTTCGTGTCTGGGCGTGCCCGGTTCGTGTCGGGGACGTCTCAGGGGCGTATGGGGGGATGGCCTGATGGTGCGGCCGGGCCGCGCTGACCAGGCTGAGGGGGTGATCCCCGACCTGCAGAACGCCGCGTCCGCCTTCGTCGACTGGCTCGGCACCCTCGACCAGTGGGCGGTCCTGCTCGTCACCGCCCTGTCCGGCGCCGTCGAGACCACGTTTCTGCTCGGCCTGTTCATTCCCGGCGAGTCGGTGGTGACGCTGGCCGGCTCGCTGCCTCAGGGGCCCGGCGGGTTCGCCCTGGCCGTCGCCGCCGGTACGGCCGGGGCGATGGCGGGTCAGATCGCCGGCTACGCCGTGGGCCGGATCCTCGGGCCCCGGCTGCGCGACACCCGGCTCGGCCGGCGGATCGGCGCGCAGCGGTGGGAACGGGCCGAGGCCTACCTGCGGGACAGGGGCGCGGCCGCGCTGGTGGCCATGCGGTTCGTCGCGGTGATCCACGCGGTGGTGCCGATCGTCGCGGGCACCGTGCGGATGCCCTTCGGCCGGTTCGTCGGCTGGTCGACCCTGGGCACGGCCATCTGGGTCAGCTCCTTCGCGGCGATGGGTGCGCTCAGCGCCGGGGCCGGCTCCTCCCAGGGAACCGGCGTGGTCCTCACCGCCATCGGCGCCACCTGCCTGGGCATCGTTCCGTTCGCCGGCCGCCTCGTGCGGCGTGCCGCCCTCGCCTGACGAAAGGTCCGAAGACGGGGCGCCGTCACCGGCGTAGCTTGTGGGAAGCAGGTCGTCCCGCCAGCCTTTCCGGTGAGGAGCCATCGATGAACAAGCTCATCAACGACCCCGCGACCATCGTCAGCGACGCCCTCCGCGGCATCGCCGCCGCCCATCCCGAACTGCACGTCGATCACGAGCAGCAGATCGTCCGCCGCGGCGACGCGCCGGTGCGCGGCAAGGTCGGGCTGGTCTCCGGCGGCGGTTCGGGGCACGAGCCGCTGCACGCCGGATTCGTGGGCCCCGGCATGCTCGACGCCGCCTGCGCCGGCGAGGTCTTCACCTCGCCCGTACCCGATCAGATCGTGGCCGCCACCACCGCGGTCGACGGCGGCGCCGGGGTGTTGCACGTGGTCAAGAACTACACCGGCGACGTCATGAACTTCGAGATGGCGGCCGAGATCGCCGAGGCCGAGACCGGCGTCGCGGTGGTCGCGGTGGTCACCGACGACGACGTGGCCGTGCGCGACAGCCTCTACACGGCCGGGCGCCGCGGGGTGGGCGTCACCGTCCTGCTGGAGAAGATCGCCGGTGCCGCCGCCGACCAGGGCCGGCCGCTGGCCGAGGTCGCCGACGTGGCCCGCAAGGTCAACGCGAACGGCCGCAGCATGGGCGTCGCGCTCACCTCCTGCACGGTCCCGGCCGCCGGCAAGCCGACCTTCGACCTGCCCGACGGCCAGATGGAGCTGGGCATCGGCATCCACGGCGAGCCCGGCCGCCGCCGGGTGGCCACCGCCCCGGCGTCGGAGATCGCCGAGATGCTGCTCACCCCGATCCTGGCCGACCTGGACTTCACCGGCGATTCGGTGATCGCCTTCGTCAACGGCATGGGCGCCACCCCGCAGCTCGAGCTCTACCTGATGTACCACGAGGTGGCGGAGATCCTGGGCAAGGCGGGCGTCACCGTCGCGCGCTCGCTCGTCGGCTCGTACATCACCAGCCTCGACATGGCCGGGTGCTCGGTGACGCTGCTGCGGGCCGACGACGACCTCCTGCGGCTGTGGGACGCGCCGGTGCGTACCCCGGCGCTGCGCTGGGGAGCCTGAGCGCCATGACCGACACCGTGGACACCGCGGCGCTCACGGCCTGGCTCCAGGAGTTCGCCGGCCTGATCTCGGCGGGCAAGGACCTGCTGACCCGGCTCGACTCGGCGATCGGCGACGCCGACCACGGCGTCAACATGGACCGTGGCATGACCGCGGTGCTCGCGGCGACCCGCGACGAGACCGCCGCCACCCCCGCCGACCTGCTCAAACGCACCGGCATGACGCTGGTCAGCCGGGTCGGTGGCGCCAGCGGCCCGCTGTACGGCACGGCATTCCTGCGCATGGCGGCCGCCGCCGGAGACGCCGCCACCCTCGACGCCCGAGGCTTCGCCAAGGTCCTGCGAGCGGGCCTCGACGGCGTGGTCGCGCGGGGCAAGGCCCAGGCCGGCGACAAGACGATGTACGACGCGCTGGCCCCGGCCGTGGACGCGCTCGACACCGCCCTGGACGCCGGACAGCCGCTGCGTGAGGCGCTGCGCACCGCCGTGCGGGCCGCCGAGGAAGGCCGCGACGCCACGACGGGAATGATCGCCCGCAAGGGTCGCGCCAGCTACCTCGGCGAGCGGAGCGTCGGACACCAGGACCCGGGCGCCACGTCGGTGACGCTGCTGCTGACGGCCGCAGCGACGGCGCTCACCGGCGAAGACTGATCCTGGTGGTCGGTCTCGTGGTCGTCTGCCACAGTCGAGCCCTGGCCCGGGCCGCGGTGGCCCTCGCGCGGGAGATGGTGCCGGACGACCCGGTGCCGATCGAGATCGCGGCCGGCCTGGACGAGACGACCTTCGGCACGGACGCGGTCGCCGTCACGGGAGCCGTCGCCGCCGCCGACCAGGGAGACGGCGTGGTCGTACTCATGGATCTGGGCAGCGCCGTGCTCTCCGCCGAGCTCGCCCTGGACCTGCTCGACGACGACCAGCGAGCCCGGGTCGTGCTCTGCGCCGCGCCCCTCGTCGAGGGGCTCGTCGCCGCCGCGGTCGTCGCGGCCTCCGGAGCCGGGCGTCGGGAGGTCGCCGGCGAAGCCACGCAAGCGCTGGCGGCCAAGCTGTCCCACCTGTCCACCACCGACACCGGGCCCCCGCCCGCCGACGAGTTCGCGGTGCCCGCCACGGACGACGGAGCGTCGAGCACCGTCACGGTGACCAACCGCCACGGTCTGCACGCCCGTCCCGCCGCGCGGCTCGTGGCGGCGGTCCGGGCCTTCGACGCCCAGGTGGAGGTGCGCAACCACAGCACCGGGTCGCCTTGGGCACCGGCTGCCAGCCTTTCGCGGGTCGCGACGCTCGCCGTCCTCGAGGGACAACGGCTGGACATCCGGGCCTCGGGTCCGCAGGCGCGGGAGGCCGTCGACCGGGTGGTGGCGCTCGCCGCCCGGGCCTTCGGCGAGACCGGTGACACCGATGCGGCGCCGGGGCCGTCGCCGTCGCGACCCGGCGCGCGCATGCCGGACCCGTCGGCCGCCGGGATGACGATCGGACAGCCGGCCTCCCCCGGCGTCGCGATCGGGCCCGCGCGACAGGTCCGCGACGCCATCCCCGACATCCCCGCCGTCGCGTCGCGCGGTCCGGACGAGGAATGGCGTCGGATCGAGGAGGCACTGGTCACGGTCCGGCGCGACCTGCAACGGCTCCGGGAGGGTACGGCCCGTGACGCCGGCGGGCGCCACGCGGCGATCTTCGACGCGCATCTGCTGCTGCTCGACGACGCGGATCTGCTCGCCGACGTCCGGTCGCGGACCGCGCGAGGCTCCCCCGCTCCGCAGTCCTGGCACGCCGCCGCGGAGCGCGTCGCCACCGACATCGAGACGCTGGCCGACCCTTATCTGCGGGCCCGGGCCGCCGACGTCCGCGCGGTGGACCGCCAGATGCTCCACGCCCTACTAGGCGCTCCCAGCGCACCTCGCCCTCCAGATACGACGCCGCCGGGCGCTGGCGCGGCGGAGCAGGCCGAGGTGGTGATCGCCGCCGACCTTGCTCCGGGTGACGCGGCCGGGCTCGATCCCGGCCGGGTAGCCGGCGTCCTGCTCGCCCTCGGCAGCCCCACGGCGCACGGAGCGATTCTCGCGCGTACCCGCGGCATCCCGGTGGTCGCCGCCCTGGGCCCGGCCGTGCTCGAAATTACGGCGGGCACACCGGTCGCGATGGACGGCGGCACCGGTGAGGTGGCGGTGGCGCCGGACGATGCGGTGCTGGCCTCGTTCCGGCAGCGCGCCGCCGTGGAAGCCACGCGCCGCGCCCGCGCGGAAGCCCACGCGTCGGCGCCGGCGGTGACCCGGGACCGCACGACCATCGCCGTGGGTGCCAACGTCGGCTCGGTCGCGGACGCCCACGCCGCCGCGGCGCACGGCGCCGACCTGGCCGGGCTCATCCGCACCGAGTTCCTGTTCCTCGGCCGCGACAGCGCACCGGATGTCGACGAACAGGAGGCCGCCTACCGGGAGATCGCGGACGCTCTCGGCGGGCGCCGGATCACCGTACGCACGCTGGACGTCGGCGGAGACAAGCCGCTTGCCTACCTCCCGGCCGCCGGCGAGGAGAACCCGTTCCTGGGCGTCCGCGGCATCCGGCATTCGCTCGCGCATCCCGCGCTGCTCGCGGACCAACTACTGGCGATCGCCCGACTGGCCCGCGAGGTGCCGGTGAGCGTCATGTTCCCCATGGTCAGCACGGTCGCCGAGCTGATCCGCGCCCGCCGGATGCTCGACGACGCGCTCGACCGGACCGGCGGCACCCCGCCCGGCCCGCAGGTCGGCCTCATGATGGAGGTTCCGGCCGCCGCCCTCAAGGCCCCGACGTTCGCGCCGCACGCCGATTTCTTCAGCATCGGCACCAACGACCTCACCCAGTACGCGCTTGCCGCCGAGCGCGGCAACCCCGCCCTCGCGGCCCTCGCCGACGGCCTGGACCCGGGCGTGCTGCGACTGATCGACGCGGTGTGCCGCGGCGCCGGCAGCCGCGTCACCGTCTCGGTCTGCGGCGAACTGGCCTCCGACGAGGCGGCGATCCCTCTGCTGGCAGGCCTCGGCGTCCGCGAGCTGAGCGTGGCGCCGCGAGCAGTGCCCACGGTCAAGGAGATCGTCCGAGCCATCGACCTCAACCACGCCGCCCGCCTCTCGGCACGCGCACTGTCACTCATGGACGCCGAGTCCGTCCGCGCCCTCAGGTGATCCGCGGCCTGGCCGTGGAGCGGACAGTCCGCACCGGCGAGAGCGCCAGCAGCAGTGGCGGGAGCAGCAGGCCCGCGCTGGCGATCAGCATGGTTTCGCGTAGGCCGACCCACTCGCCCAGCGCGCCCCCGAGGAGGGCGCCGAGCGGCATGGTGGACCAGGCCAGAAGGCGCATCGGGACGGCGGCCCGGACGAGCAGGCGGTCGGGGGCGAGTGCCCGGCGCAGGCTGATCACGGCCACGGTGAACGCGGGGCAACCGAATGCGAAGATCGGGTAGGCGAGGCTGACCCAGGCCAGCCGGATCTGCGGCGGGCCGCTGGCGAGTGCCAACAGCAGGGCGCCGGCCGCGGTGACGCCGGCGCTGAGCACGAGTGCCGGGCCGAGCCCGACGCTCCGGGCGAGGCCGAGGCCGGACGCCGCGCCGAGCAGGGCTCCGACGCCGCTGATGCCGAGCATGATTCCGATCATCGCGGGGCTCAGTTGCAGCGTACGGACCAGGTACAGCAGCACGATGGCCAGCAGCGCGTGGGTGAACAGGTGGGACGTGGCCGACGCGATCGCGGTCCACCGCAGCATCGGGTGGCGCCGCACGACGGTGAGTCCGGTGCGGAACTGTGGCCACACCGGTGGGCGGCCGGCGGACGGCACCGGTTTCGCCTCGTGCACCCGGACGCCGGCCAGCAGCGCCGCCGCGATGAGGGAACATATTCCGTCGGCCAGCAGCGCCAGCGGGGCGGTGAGCGTCTGGATCAGGGCGCCGCCCGCCGAGGGGCCGGCCATGCCGGTGAAGGTGCGACTCATCTCGAACCGGCCGGTCGCCTCGGCCAGGCCTCGGGGTCCGGCCAGCACGGGCAGCAGCGCCTGGGAGGCGGTGCCGGAGAACAGGGCCAGCGTGCCGACGATGAACGCCACCGCGTACAGCTGCTCGATGGTGAGCAGGCCCAGCGCCGCCGCCACCGGCACCGAGGCCAGCGCCGTGGCGCGGGCCAGGGCGGTGTGGATCAGCACCGGACGGCGCGGTACGCGGGTCACCCAGCCGACGGCGTGCGGGCCGAACACCAGGTAGGGCAGGCGGCCGGCGGCGGCGAGCAGCCCCGCCTGCCACGCGTGGGCGTCCAGGATCAGGACGGCGGCGAGCGGGATCGCCAGGAAACCCACCTGGCCGCCCGCCATCGACACCGTCTGCCCGGTCCAGAAGGTCAGGAAGGGACGGTCGTGACGCAGGCGCCGCGGCGGCCACGCACCCGTCGATGCCTGGGTGAAGCCCGCCCCGCCAGCCGCTGCGGGGATATCCGCCCCGGCAGCGGCCGCGGGCACGGAGGTCATCGCATCGATCCTTCGAGAGTCGTCGCTCCCTCGAGGGTCGAAACTCGCCGGTCCCCGGTGACGGGACGCTCCGGTCCGGCGGTCCGCAGGCACCGGCGCAGGAAATAGCGCAGGTCGTGGGCCGGTCCACGGTCGCGGATCCCATAGGTACGCCCGGCCGCCGGCTGCGCGTACGACGGCAGCTCGCCCCCGCGTTCGAGGATCTCCAGCCAGCCGGCGAGCCGGTGGATGGCGAGCAGGTCGGCGCGGCAGTGCAGGTGCTCCGGCAGTTCGTCGCCGCGCACCTGCGGGCGAACCACCTCGATCAGTTCCCCGGTGCCGATGCCCGGGTCCGCCCGGTGGATGGTCGAGCCGACCCGGTCGAAGCGCCGGTCGTACACGGCGAAGAAGAAGCCGTGGTCACCCCGGTAGTAGGGCAGGAATCCCCCGTGCAGGTTGATGACGAGCGGGCCGGCGGCGGCGAGCGTCGCCTTCGACAGCGCGGAGCATCCGATGATCACCACCACGTCGACGAAGACCGCCCGGAGCGCGTCCACGACGGCGTCGTCGTTGACCGAGCGCACCCGGAGGCGCCGGGGGCCTGGGTCCGCCCACAGCTCGGGTGAGTGCGCGAAGTACTGCCGTCGGTAGCTGTCCTTGCCGGTGACCAGCCGGCGGAGGCGGTGGTAGAGGTGGTAGATCCAGTCCCGGTAGCGGCCCCGGCGGCGCAGCGCGGCGGTCCTGGCCGCCTCCGGCTCGACCACCACCAGCGCGAGGTCGAAGCGGCCGGCGAGCAGCGACTCGAGGTAGCGGTGCTGGTGGTCGTCGGCGCGAATGAGCGCCAGACGCAGCGGTGTCACAGGGCACCGCCCGGCACCGCCGAGGTCCTCGATGGCCAGCCCGCCAGCCGCTCCACGGCCGAGCGCGCCCCCCACGACGCGCTCGAACGGTCATCCGCCACGGTGACGACCGCGCCATCCGCTCCCGGGCGCACGGAGACCAGGCCGGGCAGGTCGACCCAGGCGGCGTCCGCCCTGGCCGGGGCGCCCCGGAGATCCGCGCGGCGCAGGCAGGCGTGCCGGCGCGCGTGGTGGGCGGCGCGGTGGTGAGGCGGTGGGAGCGCGGCTGAGACGGCGGACCGCACCGCGCCGAGGATCACGTCGTGTCCGGTGGCGAGCTCGATGACCGAGGCGACGCACCCGTCGATCCGGCCCGGCGCCAGGCTTTCGACGGACAGCCGGCGGCCGACGGCGCGCAGGATCACCTCTGCGGGGCCGCGGGTCAGGCCCGCCGTGGCGAGCGCCGAGCGGGCGTGGGCCCGCAGTCTTCGAGCGGTCCAGCCTCGGGCGCTGCCGGGACAATCGAAGTCGCGGCCGTGTCCGTCGACGGTGACGTCCTCGACGATGCCGATGACCTCACCGTCCTGCGCCTGGACGACGTAGCGGGACTCCGCCTCGGCCGTCTGCGGTGCGACCTCGGTCCGCCGGCCGGCGACGAAGCCGGCGGACCGGGCCACCGCACCCGGATCGGGATTCCGGGCGCCAAGCAGCGCCGCCACCCGGGCCGTCGTGTCCGACAGGCCGGGGCCGTCGCCGACCAGGAACGCCGGGGCGATCGCCCGACTTCCGGCGGGGGCGAACGCGGTGGCGATGCTGGCGGGGTCGAGGCCGGACGCCGGACGCAGCGACCAGCCGTCGGCGGCCAGGCGGGCGAGGCAGCGCTCGTCGGTGCTGACCGCGAGGGTACGAAGGCCGAGTGCGCGACCGGCCCGCACCGTACGCCGGGCGCACGAGCTCGCGTCGCCGTTGATCGTCCACTCACCCGCGATGAGGCCGAGCCAGCCGATGGGCGCGCTCATGCCGGCACCGCCCCGGTGAGCTGCCCCGAGCCGAGCTGCCCCGAGCCGTGTCCGGGCGCCGGATCCGCCTCGCCGGGCGAGACGGTCGCGGCCCGGCCCTCAGCGGCCCGGCCGTCGTCGGCCCGGCCCTCGTCGGCATGAGGGTTGGGGACGTCGGTACGGTCGGGAAAAAAATCGGCACGGCCGGCAAGGAACTCGTCAGGGCCGGGCAGGAAGTCGTCGATGCGGATGCCCAGATTCGCCTTCAGCGCGCGATCCCGGGCGAACCGGGCCACGGCGAGATCGAGGATGCCGAGCCCGGACGGCGAGAAGATGGTGACACGCCGGGGATCGCGGATGTCCGTCTCCCCCGCCTGCAGCAGGTCGCCGAGGTTCGCCGTGATGAAGGACCGGTTCCCGGACAGCCGTTCGGCCCGCTCGAGCGAGGTGTCCGCCCGGCAGACGTGGTCGGCGTCGTCGACGACGTTGACCGCCGCCAGCACACCTTCCGGCGTCACGTCACGCAGCGAGGTGTGCAGGATCAGCGTGCCCGGCCGCAGCGTCCGCGAGTCGAGGTAGGGCGTCGTCGCGGTCGTGGCGATCGCCACCAGGCCGGCGGCGGCCAGCGCCCGGCCGCGGTCCGGCTCGAACCGGACCCGCATCGACGGCAGCTCCCGTGCGACCCGCGCCGCGAACGCCCCTGCTCGCTCGCGCCGCAGGTCGTGCACGGTGACCTCGCGGAGATCCGGATGCACCACATGCAGGAATCGCAGTGTCTCGAAGTTGACGACGCCGCACCCCACCAGCGTGACTCCGGCCGCGTCCTGTCCCGTGCCGAGCGCCGACGCGGCGAGTGCGGCGCTCGCCGCCGTGCGCCGGGCCGAGATCAGCGATCCCTCGAGCAGCGCTTCCGGGCGGCCCGTGGAGGTCGAGTTCAGGATGATCGCGGCCGACGCGCGCTCCCCGCCGCGCGTGATGTTGTCCGGAAAGGACGCGATCCACGTGACACCGGCCGAGGGGCCGGCACCGCCGAGAAAGGCGGGGAGCGCGATCGCGCCGTCGCGGGGCTGGTCGGGCAGGCGAAGAAAGGCCGAGTGCGGCACGGCCGTGGCGCCCTGCGAATGCAGGACGTAAGCCCGGCGTACGGCGTCGAGGATGCTGACCTCGTGGCCGTCGAGGACGGATCTCAAGTCCTGATGGGTCAGTACGAGCACGGTGTCCCCCGTTGCCGCTGCCGGCACGCCCTGCGGCGTGACTTGCGGGGTTCATCGTGCGCGAGGGGGGTGGAACGAGCGCTGGAACGCCGACTGGAATCCCCGCTGACCGGCCCCTGGAACGTCAGTCGCCGCCGGCGCGAAGGTCGGGCCGTAGCAGGCCGTACATGAGCATGTCGCGCCATTCGCCCTCGCGGAATCTCGCGCCGCGCAGCACGCCCTCGCGGCGGAATCCTACCCGTTCCAGCGCCAACTGCTCGGCGATGTTGTCGGCGTCGGTCTGCGCCTCCAGGCGGAAGGCGAGGGTGCAGTCGAGCAGGTGCCGCACGATCTCCCGCTGTGCCGCGGTGCCCAGGCCGCGCCCCCGGTACTCCGGCAGCAGCGCGAGGCCGATCTCGTAGCAGCCGCCGGGTGGACCGCCTCGGTCCTTCGCCTCCCAGCTCGCGATGCCCAGGACGGTGTCCGGGCCCAGCTCCGGGTCGTCGCCGACGACCGCGAGAGCCGACGAGTCGGCGCCGACGTACCCGTCCTTCTCCCAGCGACGACGCCGGGCCCGGGGGTCGCGGAAGCCGGCCCAGACGTAGCGCCCGGTGACGCTCGGATCCGAGCCCAGCCGTTCGAGAAAGGGCAGGTCCTGTTCGGAGAATGGCCGTAGGGCCACGTGATCGTCCATTGACACCTCAGGGATTCGGTCGCGGGTCACAGCATCATCGGCCATCGCACCGGCGCGGGGGAACCACGGGAACGGTGCGATGCGCCGCCGATCAGGGGCGCGGGGGTGGGTGCCTCACCGCGTCGCCCCCGCCGGCAGAGCCAGGGCGAGGGCCGCGGAGCCGTCGAGGAACATCAGACCACGCTCGGCGAAGCCGGCGAACGCCTCCTGGACGGCGTCGAGCGGCAGCCGCCCGCCGAGGCGATCCCGCACGGCCGCGGCCCCGATCGGGCGGTCGACGCAGGCGAGGTAGATCTCGGCGAGGTCTCCCTCGAACGTGTAGGTGCCCTCGGCCCCGGGGTGCCGTCCGTCGTAGATTTGCAGGAAGCCGGGCGCGGAGAAGTAGGTGAGCGTCGGCGGGTCGGTGCGCTCCCAGGCCGCCTGCCAGTCCTCGACCGCCGTCCGCAGCCCGGCGTACGCCTCGCCGGGCAGCGGGTCGGCGAGCTCGTACTCGAAGAAGTAGGCAAGCCTGCCGAGGTCGTATTCCGCCGGGTAGACGTAGCGGTAGCCACGTTCGGGCCGGCGCGTGCGTACCCCGGAGTCCGGATCCGTGAAGAGCGGGCTGAACCGCTCCAGCCAGACCCGCCCAGCGCCCACCGGGGGCCGCAAGTGCACCAGGTGCGGCACGACCGCGGCCTGCTCGCGATAGTCCTCGGCGGATTCGCCGGGGAAGCCCCACAGGATGTTCCAGGAGATCGTGATGCCGTAATACTGACCCCAGCGCAGAACGTTGACGTTCTGCCCGGCACGGACGCCCTTGCGCATCAGCGCGAGCACCCGGGTGCTGAGCGACTCGATGCCGGGTTGCAGGTGGGTCACGCCGCCCTGGCGCAGCAGTTTCAGCTGCTCGCGGCTCAGGTTGGCCTTGACCTCGTAGAAGATGTCGTACGTCGTGCCGGCGGCGGCCAGCTCGGGGAACAGCCCGGTGAGGTACGAGGTGTCCACGATGTTGTCGACGGCCTCGAAGCGGAAGCTGCGGTAGCGCCGCGCCTGCGCGGCCAGCTCGGCGGACACCCGCGGCGCCGACTTGGCGCGGAAGCTCATGGTCGAGCCGTTGAGCCCGCAGAACGTGCAGTGGTGCTTCGCGCCCCACCAGCACCCGCGGGCCGACTCGAACGGGATGCGGATGGTGCGAAGTCCGGCACGCGGCTGTAACTCCAGCGCCTCCGCGCGGGTGAAGTATTCGTCGTAGTCCGGCAGCGGCGACTCGTCGAGGCGGCCGTACGGCGCTCGGCCGGGGGTCGCCGACACGCCGTCGGGGGTGCGGCGGGCGACGCCGGGCACCGCGCCCGCATCGGCGCCGGTGGCCAGGGCCGCCAGCAGCTCGGGCAGGGCGACGTCGCCCTCGCCGATCACGACATAGTCGATGCAGTCGACGCGGCGGACGAATTCGAGTCCCATCTCGTCCTCGAAGTTGGCGCCGCCGAAGATCGTGACGAGCCGCGGGAAACTCTGCTTCAGCCGCCGGGCCAGCGCGAAGGACGCCGCGTTCTGCTGGAACGTGCAGGTGAACCCGACGACGCGGGCGTCGTCCCAGGCGAAGCCGCTCACCAGGGCGTCGAGATAAGCCGGGACGTCGTGCTCGCGCATGCGCAGCAGCAGCTTGCGGCTGTCGTCCGCGCTGAGGCCCGGCAGATCGACCTCGGCCGCGAAGTCGTCGAGCAAAACGCCGTCCGGATCCGGCGCCGCGTCGCCGAAGGCGGCGTGGGAGAAGAGCCAGTCGCCGATCATCAGCCCCCGGTCCTCGCACAGCGAGTGATAGGTGTCGGCGCCGATGCGGGCGGCGAAGTCGAGGTTGGCGTGCAGCGTGCGTACGTCGTAGCCGTGGCCGGCCGCGACGGCTTTGAGCAGTCCGAGCTGGATGGAGGGCCGGTCGGCCATCATGAACGGCATGGAGACGAGCACGAGGGGCCACGCGGCGCGCTGCACCGCGCTCGGACCGTCGGCCGCCGGTCCGAGCGGGCGCAGCGCGATCGGCTCACGCCTCATGGATGTCGGGCTAACTCGGATCACAGATGATCGGCATGAGATCCGTACGCACCGGTGTCACGGCACCGGCGGTGAACGACATCTGGAACTGTTCGCGGATGGTGGTCACCGGCTCGTCGGCCGCGGCACGCGGTGCGTGACAGGCGCTGACGGGCGTGCCGACCTCCACAACGGCAGGCGGCTCCGCGGCGGTCGCCGCGGAGGCGGCCACCGGGGTGCCGAGCAGGGCACCGATGGCGAGTCCTCCGATGATGGCACCCGACCCCCCGCGGGTCGATCTCGGTGCACCGGTCTTGTCGGACATCTCTTTCCTTTCGCTGGTCGCCTCGTCCCGGTCCCGGACGACGGCACCCGACCTGGACCTCTTCGCGCCAGCCTAGCGTTCAATTATTATCGTCGATGCCTCACTTTGTGTGCGGTCCGTGGGCCAGCAGATCGAGTTTGGACCGGACCGTGGCGGCCTCCGGATGGCCGAAGCCGTCGAAGATCCGCATCGCTCGCAGCCACACCTCGCGCGCGGCCTCCTGGTCGCCCGCCGCCCGGTGGGTGTCGCCGAGCCGCAACAGCGTCATCGCCACCTGGTAGCGGTCTCCGAGGTCGTGCCAGAGCGCGAGCGCCTGCTCGTAACAGGAGATCGCCTCGTCGTGATGGCCGAGATGGTGATGGGCATAGCCCAGGCTGTCCCAGGTGTCGGCGCGACCCGGCCAGTCGCCCGAGCCCTGGTGCACGACCAGCGACTGGTGGCAGTACTCCAGCGCCTGTTCGTGGTAGCCGAGCTGACTGTGATACCACCCCACCCAGTTCAGCGCGTCGGCCTCCCCGGCGGGATCACCGGCGAGCCGGAACAGCTCCAGCGCCTTGCGGGCCTGGTCGAGCGCCTGCTGGAAGTGGCACTGCCGCTCCAGCACCCGCCCGAAGTTGAGGTGGATCCGCGCCTGTCCGGGTAGGTCGCCCAGCTCGGCGAAGACCCGCAGGGCCTGCCGGGCGTGTATGCCGGCCTCGTCAAGGCGGCCGAGCTGGAGATGGGCGAGGTTGAGCAGGCGGTGCGCCTGGGCCTGGCCGCCGAGGTCGCCGAGCCGCCGGGCGGCCTTCAGAGCGGCGTCCATCGTCGCGGCCCAGTCGTGCCAGTGCCCCTGGTAGTTGAGGAAGGCGGTCATCGTCCACGCGAGGCCGTACACGTAGGAGTCGTGGCCGGCGCCGTTGGCCAGGATGATCGCGGCGAGCAGGTTCGGGTGCTCCGTGACGAACCAGGCCATCGCCCGGTCCGCGTCCGGGACCTGCGCCGTCGTCACCGCCGTGGCCGGCTCCCCGATCTCCAGCGACGCCCGGTACGGGTAGAGCAGCCGGTCGGCGGCGTGCGCGGTGTGCAGGTAGTGGTCGAACATCCGCACCAGGGCCGACTCGCGCTCGGCGGCGGCGTCGGGGGCGCGTGCCTGCTCGGCGGCATACGCCCGCAGCAGATCGTGGAAGCCGAACCGGCCGGGCGTGGACTCGTCGAGCAGGTGCGCGCCGCACAGCGCGGCGAGCAGGCGGCGCGCCTCGGTCACCGGCACGCCGGCCAGGCTGGCGGCCGCGGCGACCGAGATGTCCGGGCCCGGGTGCAGCCCCAACAGCCGGAACAGCCGGGCGGCCGGTGCGGTGAGCAGGTGGTACGACCAGGACAGCACGGCGCGCGCGTCGGTGGCCTCGTCCTCCCCGACGAACGCGTCCAGTCCGCCCCGGGCCTGGCCCAGATCGCCGGCGAGCGCGGCGAGGGAGAACCGGGGATGGGCCGCCGCCCGGGCGGCCACGATGGCCAGCGCCAGCGGCAGCCGGGCCGAGACGGAGATGATGTCGTCGACGGCCCCGGGCTCCGCCTCGACGCGGGACGGGCCGATCCGGCCGCGCAGCATCTGCCGTCCCTCGTCGGCGGTCAGCAGGTCCACCGGCACCGCGACGGCGCCGGCCGCGATCAGGCCGGACAGCCGGTTGCGGCTGGTGACCAGCACGAGACAGCCGGCCGATCCGGGCAGCAGCGGCATCACCTGGTCGGTGTCGCGGGCGTTGTCCAACACCACCATCGTCCGCCGGCCGGCGAGCAGGCTGCGATAGAGCGCCGCCTGCTGCTCCAGGGTGGCCGGCACCCGCCGCGCGGGCACGCCCAGGGCGTCCAGGAACCCGCGCAGCGCCTCGCCGGGCTCCACCGCGGACAGGTTCGGATCGAAGCCCCGCAGGTCCACGTAGAGCTGTCCGTGCGGGTAGCCGCCACTGACCTGGTGCGCCCAGTGCACCGCCAGCGATGTCTTGCCGACCCCGGCTGTCCCGGTGACCACCGCGATCACCATGCCGTCGCCGCCCTCCGCGACCAGCTCGTCCAGGCGGTGCAGCTCGGCGTCGCGGCCCACGAAGTGCGGGATCGCGTACGGCAGCTGCGCCGGGACCGGCATCGCCGGGCCGGGCTCCACCCCGGTGGCCTCGACGAGCGGCCGCGCGGGCGCTGCACCGGCCAACCCGGGATCGTTGGCGAGGATGCGTTGGTTGAGGTCCTGCAGGTCGGCGGACGGGTCGACGCCGAGCTCCTCCTTGAGATAGCGGGCCACCGCGTGGAACGCGGCCAGCGCCTCACCCTGGCGCCCGCTGCGATACAGCGCCGTCATCAGGGACCCGCGCAGGCGCTCCCGCATCGGGTACTCGACGACCAGGCGTTGCAGCTCGGCGACGAGGTCCTGGTCGTTGCCCATGGCCAGATCGATCTCGATGCGCTCCTCGAGCACGCTGATCCGCCGCTCCGCGAGCCTGTCCCGTTCGGCGTCCAGCAGCGGGCTGGTCAGCCCGTCGAAGGCCGGACCGCGCCACAGTTGCAGCGCGGCGTGCACCGCCTGCGCCGCCTCGGGCAGCTCCCCCGCCGCCCGGGCCGACCGGGCCCGGGCGATCTCGCGGTCGAAGACCTCGAGATCGAGACAGCCGGGCGGCAGGGACAGCCGGTATCCGATGTCCGTCCAGGCCAGCAGCCGCGACGGCGAGCCCGCCGAGCGCACCGGATCGAACGCGCGGCGCAGCCCGGAAATGTACTTGTGGACGAGGTTGACCGCGTAGGCGGGCGCGGCTTCGCCCCAGACCGCCTCGATCAACTGCTCGCGACGCAGCGGGCGGTTGGCGTGCAACGCCAGGACGCCGAGCACGACGCGCTGCTGCACCGGACCGAGGGAGAGACAGGTGTCGCCCTGCCAGGCCTGCATCGGGCCGAGCACCTCGACACGCAGCGCCGGGCCCGGCGTGTCGTCCGCCGCGGCTGAGGACGCACCCAGCCCGGTGTCGCCCGGCGTGTCCAATGCAGCCTCCCCTTGCAGAGACAGGGCCCACAGTCTACGGGCGTGCCGACGACATTCATCGACATCGGCGAATTCTGTCAGAAGCGCATCTATCGCCGATCCTCGCACCGGTTACGAAGAGGGCCACCGCGGCGAGATACGCCGGCTCACGAACGGTGCCGGACTACGACACCGGGCTGGGTGGGCTGCTCGTCTGCCGGTCGGCGAAGGCCTGGACGGTCCGCGAGGTGAGGTGCCGGTGCAGCCTCACCAGCTGACCCACCTCCCGGCGCATGGTGGACGCGGTGGCGCGTACGTCCGGGAGCAGGTCCGGGCCGGGCTCCTGATCGGTCCTCGGCGCGCCGGCGCGGGCCTCGCGGCGGGTCGTCTCGACCCAGCAGGCGATGGCGACGAGACGTTGCCGGTCGGTCTCCCCCACGGCGTGCTCCGCGGCGTCGCGGAGCAGAGCGGGCGTCGCCCAGCCGTCGTGCAGGTAGGTGATGCTGTCGCGGATCTCGACGACCCGCTGGTGCAGCAATTCCCAGGCGTTGCCGCGGCCGGCGAGGTCGGCCGTCCGCGACACCGGCTCGTGCAGGACGAGGTCGGGCGTCGACTCCCTCAGCAGCGACCACAGGCCGTACAGCCGCTGCCGGCGTCCCCAGTACACGATGGCCTTTCTCATCGGTTCGAGGGCGGCGACGGAGCAGGCGAGGGCGACCACGACGAAGCGGGCGAAGGAGCACCAGAAACCGGCCACCGCGAGCTCCGCGGGGGT
The DNA here is from genome assembly GCF_040682215.1 of Actinoplanes sp. NPDC051346. Lineage (NCBI taxonomy): Bacteria > Bacillati > Actinomycetota > Actinomycetes > Micromonosporales > Micromonosporaceae > Actinoplanes > Actinoplanes sp. NPDC051346. The sequence goes on from NZ_JBFBAJ010000009.1 coordinate 236,115, forward strand.
GCCCGGAACGAACCACCGGATGGCGCGGATCACCAGGTACGGCAGTTCGGCGCCGACGCCGACCGTCAGGGCGAGCATGCTGTAGCGCAGGAGCGGGCCGCGAATCGACCGGGCGGTACGCCAGAAGATGGCCGAGGCGGCGGTCGCGGTCACCGTCCCGTACGCGATCCAGGCGATGGCGTAGGCGATCCACCAGCCGTGGGCTTCCTTGCCGAACCGGTCGGCCTCGGGGGTGACGACGAACAGCAGGACGGCGGCCGTGGCCATCGCCCCGGCGGCCAGCAGCGGCGCCCAGCGGGCCGGGCCGGGGTGGGTGTCGCGGCGCAGATGCAGGGCGAACCACCACACGGCCGCGAAGTCGGTGAGCGCGACCAGGGACACGACCAGGTCGCTCAGGTGCGCCACCCCGGTCACGCCGTCGATCCACTGTGCGACGCCGGCCTGGATCACGACCGATCCGGTCGCCAGGCACAGCAGCACGATCCAGGCGGGCCGCTGTCGGCGCCGCAGGATCGCCGGGATCCGCAGGATCAGGACGGCCCAGACGACGACGAAAATGACGCCGCGGAGGTCTTCGACCCAGCTCGGCACGTCACGCACGGGAGGCTCCGAACAATTCCCCTGCTCGCCGTTCCGTCACGCTCAGGTCGCGCGGGGGCCGCTGGCCCGCCGCCCTCAACACCATCGAGGCGAAGGTCTCGGCGACCTCCTCTTCGATGCTGTCGCAGAGCCGGGCCCTGCCCTGCTCCGCGCGGCCCGCGGCGCCCGTCCGGGTCATCTCGGCCACCACCGCCGGTCGGGGCACGCCGTGTCCGGCGAGGATGTGGCACAGCTCGTGCAGGATGATGTGGTCCCGGTAGTAGCCGGTGGCCGAGGCACGGTGGATGATCCGGTCGCTGACGCCGTCGTCGTACCAGAGGCCCGATGGCAGGCCCCGCAGGGTGACCGCGTGCACGCTCAGCGGCCGGCCCCGCATCCGCGCCGCGTCCCGGCAGAGCGCCTCGATGCTCCAGGGCTCGGGCAACTCCGGAAGGCTGGCGACGAGCCTGCCGGCGATGGCGCGCGTGTACTTGGACGTCAAGATCCTCTCCGTTTCCCGCCCCGGAGGGCATCGCCGGCTCACCCTTGGTCGTTGCTGTCGCGCGCGTCCTTGACCATGTGGATGGCTTTTTCGATCGCCGCGAGTTCCTCCGGCCGCAGGGAGGAGAAACGCATCGCGAGAGTTTCGGCGGACGGCGTGCCAGCCGGCACCGGCTCCGACGAGGGCATGAGTGCGGTGGGAGGCACGCCGAGGAACCGGGCGAGGACGGCCCTCGTCCGGTCGGTGATGTTGACAGCGCCACCGCTGAGGATGTTGTGCATGTGACCGTGCGAGATGGTGTCGCCCTCGTTGGCGTCCCGGATGTGCCGGGACAGGACCCGCACGGACGGGACGCGGCCCCGGCCGTACCGGTCTTCCAGCAGCCTGAGGACCGTGCCGGCCAGCCAGAATCCTGACGTGTCGCCGGCGGGCGTGCTGCTCATGTGGTCACCTCGTCAGGTCGGATCGGCGCGGATGCCGGCGAACAGGTCCTGCTCGGGAAGCGATGCCCCGCTGCGATCCCAGGTGCGGATGTAGGTCTCGCGGCCGAGGACCGGCGGCAACTCCCCGGTGAAGAGCCGCTCGATCCAGGTGCCCCGGATCTGGCTGGCGTGGGCGAGGATGGCGGCCTGCTTGCGCGCCAGCACCGTCGTGACGTCGACGGTCGTGGTGACGCGCTCGTCCACCCGCAGCGTCTCGGCGCTGATCTCGGGCTCGGCGGAGGCGTCGCGGATTCCCGCCCGCACCGCCGCCTGGTGGATCTCGGTCCAGTACGACGCGCCGAGGGCCACCGCGTAGACCTTCCGCGGGATGCCGGTGCGCTCCACCGCCCGGTGGGTCGCCACGGCGGCGTGGGTGTGGTCGGGGTGAAAATGGACCTCGGGGTCGTAGGTCACCACCACCTGCGGGCGGTGCCGCTCGATGAGGGCGCCGACGCGGTCGGCGACGGTCTCGACGGGCACGTCGCGGAACGCCCCGGAGCGCGGCGATCCCTCGTCGTTCGTCCCGGAATCGCGGTAGCCGAGCAGTTCGAGGTGGTGCACGCCGAGGTGCCCGCACGCGTCGCGCAGCTCCGCGAGACGGACCTCGGCCACCGCCGACGGATCATGGTCCGGTTCGCCGGGCCGGGCGCCCGACGGGTCGGTGCCGAGCTCCCCGCCGGTGCAGGTGACCAGCACGACCCGCACGCCCTCGCGGGCGTAGTGCGCGAGAATGCCGCCGGTATTGGTGGACTCCGGCCCGGGGTGGGCGTGCACCACCATCAGCACCAACTCTTGCGGGGAGGCCATCGCCGGAACGGTCCTTTCGTAGGCGGACGCCACGGGGTGGTGTCAGTGTACGGTCCCGTCGATCCCATTCGGAGATCGACTACCTCGTATTCCACAACGGACAGAACGACGAGGCTGGTGGCGAAGGCCCCAGCCGCCGTCCACTGTGTCGTCTTTTGTACTTGACACTGCCGCGACGGCCTCCCTAGGCTCGATCGGGTCACCGGAATCGGGTCGCGATCACGATTTCGAAAATGACATTCTCGCTACATTCCTGTGACATTTCGCCATCGACACCGGTCACATCCACTTGTCGCCCTGGGCGCCACGGCGATCATCGGGGGCGTCGCGCTCAGGACGTCGAGTCGCGGCCGGTCGGACACCGCCTCAGGAGGTCTTCCCATGGCCAGACAAGTCATCACCGTGCTGACCGACGACCTTGACGGCGGCAGCGCCGACCGTACGGTCGAGTTCGGCATCGACGGCGTGAGCTACACCATCGACCTGTCCGACTCGAACGCCGGGCGGCTGCGGACGGCACTGGGGCCGTTCGTCACCGCCGCGACCCGCGTCGGCCACCGCGGCACCGACGGTCGCCGATCCGACCACCACGCCCCGGAGCCCCGGCACCGGAGCGGCCGTGACCTGAACCAGGCGATCCGCGAATGGGCCTGCCGGCACGGCTACACGGTCTCCGGTCGGGGCCGGATGCCCCTTTCGGTGGTGGAGGTCTTCCACCACGCGCACTGACGGCCGGTGCTCAGCCGCCGTACTCCTCGATGATCTGCGCCTCCGGCCCGTCGTCCCAGTACGCCGTGATGACCGAAGTGTGCGAAGGGCCGGTCAGCCGCACGACGACCACCGTGTCACTGTCGCGGCTCACGCTCGCCACGTACCCGAAGCTGGGCTCGGTGTCGATCACGTCGATCCGGGTCGACGAGTAGGCGACGATCGCGTCGCCGCCGTCGGCGGGGACGCGGTAGCGCGGGCGAGTGTCAGGCGTCGGGGATCGCGACGGGGTCACCGACGGGGTCGCCGTGGCCGGGCGGGACGTCGGCGGCGCGGCCCGGGTGGGGGTCGACGACGGCGTCCGGGTGGGCCGCGCCGACGAACGGCTGGGCTTCGGCTTGGTCGGAGCGGGGGTGACCGTGGGATCGGCCGGCCCGAAACGGACCTCCGTGTACCGTCTGTTCACATCGATGGCCACCGGCGCCTCGGCGGTGATCGCGGGGGCGATGCCGACCCGGACCCCGAGCCAGGACACCGTGACGGCCGCGCTCGCCGCCACCAGCCACGCAACGACGAATCTCCAGCTCCGGCCCATGATTACATTCTGCCTCAGCGATGAGAAGATTGTGAGCATGGCTCAGGTGCTGGTGATCGAGGACGACCGGGACATTCGGGAAGCCATCGACCGCTTACTGTCGGTGACCGGGCATGTCGTGCGGCTGTGCGCCGCCGCCCTCGACGGGCTGCGTGAGCTGGCCAGTTGGGAGCCCGACGTCGTGGTTCTCGACCTCAACCTGCCCGACCTCGACGGCGCGACGGTGCTGCGCCGCATCCGGGCCACCTCCGCGGTGCCGGTCGTCGTCGCGACCGCCCGCGGCGCGGAGAGCGAGATGATCCGCCTGCTCCGCGCGGGAGCGGACGACTACGTGGTCAAGCCGTACTCCGCCGAGCAACTCGAGGCGCGGATCGCGGCGGTGCTGCGGCGCGGGGCGGCGCCCGAGGCGTCCACGTTGACGCTGGGCGGCCTCGAGCTCGATCCGGAGGCGCGTACGGCCTCGCTCGACGGCGCTCCGCTGCAGCTCTCCCGGCTCGAGTTCGACCTGCTGGCCTATCTCATGCAGCGGGCCGGCAAGGTGGTGACCCGCCGCCAACTTCTCGACGAGGTCTGGTGCTCGGAGAGCCGGTCCCTCGAGACGGTCGACGTCCACGTCACCTGGCTGCGGCGCAAGCTGGGCGAGCGGGCCGCGGCGCCGCGATACCTGCACACCGTACGCGGGGTGGGCATCAGACTGTCCGCGCCGAGCGACGCGGCCTGAGCTACCGCCGGGCGTGCACCCCGGGCCTCGCGCCGCCGAGGCGGGACCACCACCGGCGCGGTCGCGGCGGTGCCGGCGCCTCCTCGGCGGCCATGCCGAGGGTCAGCACGACGCGGGCACCACCGAGATCGCCGCGGCCGACGGTGAGCCGGCCCCCGGTGTCGGCCGCGAGACGTCGGGCGATGTCCAGGCCCAGTCCGGTCGAGTCGGCGTCGCTGGCGCCGCGCGACACGGCCGCCTCGGGATCGCGGAAGCCGGGCCCGGCGTCCTCTACCGTCACCGAGGCCCCGTCGGGGTCGCGCCGCACGGACACCCGACACGCGGCCGAATCCGGCGTGTGGTGGAAGACGTTGCCCAACAGGACGTCCAGGGCCTCGGCGATGACCGAGAACGCCGCCGGCACGATGATGCCGCTCTCGGGCGGATCGGCCTGCCACGGCCGGCCTTGGTCCTCGGCCAGCGCGCCCCAGAATTCCGTCCGGTCGGCCACCACGGCGCCCAGGTCACACCGCAGCCGGGGCCGCGCCGCCAGGGGCCGGGCGGCCTCCACGATGACCGCGTTGATCTCGTTCTCCAACCGGTCGACCATCCGCACGTGACGGTCCCGGTCGGGGCCGGCGGGCAGCGTCTCGGTGTTCAGCCGCAGCGCCGTCAGCGGCACCCGCAGCCGGTGCGACAGGTTGGCCGCCAGCGCCCGCTCCGTCGCCAGCAGCTCGACGAAACGCTCGGCGAGGACGTTGAGCGCGCCGCCGACCTCCTCGATCTCCTGCGGTCCACTCGGCCGCACCCGGGCGTGCAGGCTGCCGCCGCCCAGGCTGGCGGCGGTCCGGGCGAGATCGCGGCTCGCGCGCACCACCCGCGCGGCGAGCCGGTCCGCGAGGAAGGTCGACACCCCCACCAGCACGATCGCCTCGCCGAGGAGCACCAGCCAGGCCAGGCCGACCCCCGAGCGGAGCGAGGCCGCCGGCACGTACACCTCGATCACCGCGATGAGCCCCTCGGGCAGGGCCACCGGCCGCAGATACGCCCGGCCCCCGTCCACCTCGACGGTCCCGGCGATCTGCTGCTGCCGGACCTGCGCGACGGTCGCGGAATCGACCCGCGAGGCGCCCACGGCGCCCAACGCCGGCAGGTGCGCGGCGAGCCGGCCATCGTGACCTGCCTGCGTGCTTTCGATGGAATTGAGGACGAGGTCGCGGTCCTTGGCGACCACCACGACGGCCGACAGGCCGAGCGCCTGCCGTTCCGCCTCGCGCATCGCGCGGTCCTGCGCCGCGGTGTAGACGAGCATGGCGAGGGGGATGACGAACGCCAGCGCCACCAGCGTCGTCACCGCGAGAGCGACGCGAACGTAACTACGTCTCATTCCAGAAGTACCGCCGGTCGAAAGATCAGGCGCCGACCATAGCGGTTGGGGGCGGCCCGTGCCCACCACGGTCCGCCCCCAACCTGTGCCCCTGACCTAGAAGGTCAGGCCCCAGGAACGCAATGTGCCGGTGTCACCCGAGAACAGGTCGCGCACCCGCAGCTTCCAGGTGCCGCTCGCCTGCTCCGCCGACGCGTCGACGGTCTGGCTGAGCTTGACGTCGTCGGCCCGGTCGAACCGGCTCGCCTTCTTGATCAGGTATGCCGTGCCGTCCGGCGCCACCAGGTGGATCTCCAGGTCACCCCGGAAGGGGTGTGCGATGTCGACGTCCACCGTCAGGGCGGCCGGCGCCGAACCCTGCCGCCGCACCGTGATCGGGGACTCGACGGCCGCCCGGTCACGGATTCCGAAATCCGCCTCGTTCGCGACCCGGGTGCCGGCCGGCTCCACCGGCGCCCGCACCCCGGTCAGCTTCCACGCGGCGTACGCGGCCACGTCGGTGTGGGTGTCCAGCGCGGCGGCGCCGACGTTGTCGAGCGTGTCGCAGTCCTTGTGGTAGCAGGGGTCGAACGGCTGCCCCGCCTTGCCGCCCCACCGCTGCGCCTGGGCCTGGCTCATCGACGGCGCGAGGCTCAGCGTCGCGGTGCCGCCGCTGGGGATGCCCGCCGCCATGAAGGAGGCGTGGTCCGACCGGCCGCGCAGGCCGACGCCCTCGGACTCGATGCTCTCTGCCGCGAAGCCCTCCTCGAAGGCCTCGGTGATGAACCCGCCCTTGGCGTCATCGTTGTAGACGAAGTAGCCCGGATTGGGCGAACCGATCATGTCGAAGTTGAGGTAGGCGGTGACCTTGGCCTTCTCGGCGGCGGACAGCGAGGCCACGTACGCCTTGGATCCGACCAGGCCCTCCTCCTCCGCACCCCACCAGCCGAAGCGGATGGCCTTGTCGCCCTTGGCGCCGGAGGCGGCGTAGGTCAGGGCGACCTCCAGGACGCCGGCGGAGCCGCTGCCGTTGTCGTTGATGCCGGGGCCCTCGTCGACGCTGTCCAGGTGCGCACCGAGCATCACGACCTGGTTCGGGTCTCCGCGATCGGGCAGGTCGGCGATCAGGTTGAAGCCGGTCTTGCCGCCGGAGGTGAACTGGTGGATCCGGGTCGTGTAGCCCGCGGCGTCCAGCTTCTGCTTGACGTAGTCGAGCGACGCCTTGTAGCCGGCGGTGCCGTGCGCCCGGTTGCCGCCGTTGTCCTCGGCGATGCGGGCGAACTCCCGCAGGTGCGCCTCGACCTTGGCGCCGTCGACGTCGGGCGCCGCGACACTCTCGTCGCCGGTCGTCGTGGGCGTCGAGGGCTTCGGAGCCGGGGTGGACGCGGACGGCGTGGGCTTCGGCGCGGGGTTGGTCGGCGGCGTGCACGTGGGGTCGTTCCGCGACGGAACGCTCACCGCGTCCCAGGCGGCCTTGACGGCGTCGAACTCGACGCAGCCGTTCGGGTGCAGCTCCCGGGTGGCGTCCAGGGTCGCCTTGCGGACCTGGGAGTACGTCCAGCCGGAGGTCTTACGCAGCAGCGCGTGGTAGTAGATCTCGCCCGCCTGCCAGAGGCCGATGCCGGTGACCGACTTGCCGTCGCAGGTGGGGCTGGCCGGCTTGCCCGCGGGCTTGGAACCCTCCGCGGCCAGGTAGAACCAGTGGTTCAGCGGTCCGGCCGCCGAGTGCACCTCGGTGCGCGGGATGGCCGTGGACCAGCAGTTCGGGTCGCCGCTCTTGGACGGGTCGAACATGGTACGAATCGGGCCGTCGCCGACCAGATCGACCTTCTCGCCGACGAGGTAGTCGGCCGGGTCGTTCGGGTTGGCGGCGAAGTGCTCGGCGAGCGTGCCGAAGATGTCGCCGGTCCCCTCGTTGATGCCGCCGGTCTCGTTCGACGTGCCCCGGCTGCCGCCCGGAGTGTGGCAGAACACGCCGTGGCCCAGCTCGTGCGCCACCACGTCGATCGAGTTGACCTGCCGGGCGTTGTCCTCCGTGTGCCCGTACTTGGTCTGGTCGCGGCTGGCGTCGCCGTTGCCGGCGCAGCTGTAGAACGCGTTGACGTCGTCCAGGCCGACGAACATGGTGGCGGTCCGCCCCTTGCCGTCGATGCCGTCCCGGTCGAACTTGCTCTTCAGCATGTCCCACATCGTGGCGCCGGCGAACTGGGTGTCGACCGCGCCGGTCACGAGGTCGGTGGCGCGGCCGTTGCCCCAGGTGTCGTCGGCGTCGGTGAAGGCCCGCCCACCGGACTCGTTCACGGTGCGCATGTTGCCGCGCGCCGGGTCGCGCATCTCGAACTGGCCGCCGCTGCCGGCCGTACCGATCTGCACCTTGCCGTTGTAGTGGCCGTTGCCGGTGCCCCCGGCGATCTCGTCCCAGGACCCGACGTAGGAGCCGGTCCGGGCGTCGACGAACGCGTGCACCCGGCTCGGACCGTGGTCGGCGTGGCCGTCGACGACGACCTCCCACACCAGCCGGCCGCCCTCCTCCGCGATCACCCCGAGCTTCGGGGCGCCACTGACGGCACCGGGGTGCTTACGCAGCGCGGTGGCGCTCGCCTTCTTCGCGGTCACCTTGGCCTTGGTGGACACCTTCAGCGGGCCGGCCCCGGCGGCGCTCCCCCGGACGATGCCGTCGCGGTCGGTGACCACGACGGCGTCACCACCGACGAAAACCGGCAGATCTTTATAGGTACGGGCGTAGCTGACGTAGTTCAGGCCGCGCCCGGTGGAGGTCACCTGCTGGCGGCTGAACTTCTCCTCCGCACCCTTCGTGAAACCTGTCGAGGCACCGGTGACGTACTGGTCGGCGGCGGCCATGCTGACGGCCAGCCGGTCAGCCGCATCCGGCGGCGCCGCCCCGGAGCTGAGCGTGTAGCCGGCGGTGACGACCGCACCCGCGCCGAGGACGGCGAGCGTGACGCCACCGAAGACGGTCGCACGGAGCGCCGCTCTGCTCTTCCTCGCATGTTTCACGAGTGTTCCTCCCCAGGCCCGAATCGATCATCGTGACGCTGGGAGTTTGGGCGGCGGCGCCTTAAGGGCACCGGAAGGTTCGCTATCGGAGCGGTAACGGCGCTACCGCTTCACGCCCCTGTCACCGATAGCTCACATAGGGTATCGACGGATCGCCGATCCTTGTTCGCGTCGTGGGCCCCGGTGTCGAACCGGGCCGTCCACCCTTATGAGGGGTGGCTGAGCAGCCAACGCTCTCCCACGTCCCACACTCTCCAGTGGATGGCGGTGCAGAGGCCTCGCCCGGAGTCGAACCGGAAGGGTCACCCGCTTTGCAGGCGGGGCGCTCCACCCGGAACGCCACGAGGCCGTCATTCACAGCGGAGGGTGCAGGGATCGAACCTGCGCAGGACGATCAGCCCTGTCGACGGCGTAGCAAGCCGCAGCCTTCCCACTCGGCCAACCCTCCAAAGTGCGTGCGTGGTACCCGAGACGCGATTCGAACGCGCACTGTGCTGGTTCTAAGCCAGCCGCCTCCTACCATTTGGGCTACCCGGGCGTGCGTGCCCTCGGCGCGATTCGAACGCGCACTGGACGGTCCCTCAGACCGTTGCCTCTGCCGTTGGGCTACGAGGGCGGGTGAGCTGCGAGCGGAGGATTCGAACCCCCAATCTCCCGGTTCAGAGCCGGGCGTGCTGCCGGTTGCACCAGCTCGCATCGACCGGCCGGCGGGGGTAGCGGTCCCGCCGGCCGGCCCGTCAGCGCTCGGTGAACGCGGCCCAGCCGGGAACCCAGGGAGAGGTCCGCAGCGCCATCCCGGCCTCGGCCGGGGTCCGGTCACCCTTGCGCTGATTGCAGCGACCACAGGCCGCCACGGTGTTCAGCCAGGAATTCGCCCCGCCGCGCGAACGCGGCAGAACGTGATCGATGGTGGCGGCCGCCTTGCCGCAGTAAGCGCAGTGCCGACCGTCGCGAGTCAACACGCCGGCCCGCGACCACGCCGGGCCACGACCATGCCGCCAGCGGGTCACCACGTACGCGACCAACCGCACGACCCTCGGCATCGGGTAGACACCGATCAGCCGGTCGGGCTCGGCATCATGAATCTCGGCGACCCGGCGGCACAACATCCGGATCGCGTGCTTGAGGCTGACCCGGTGCAACGGGCCGAGGTCGGCGTTCACCACGAGGACCGCGGTCACCGGGTCCACCTCCTTCCTATGTCATCGTCATCAATGCTGGACACGAGCGGCTACGGGGAGTCGAACCCCGGTCTCCGCCATGGCAAGGCGGCGCACTGACCGTTGTGCTACAGCCACAGATCGCACCTGAACGGCGCGAGGTTTCGGGTCAAGCCCGCCCGAACCGGGCGGTGCCTGCCACGTGGACCTGGACGGAATCGAACCGCCGACCCCCGGTCTGCCGAACCGGTGCGCTACCGCTGCGCCACAAGCCCCTTACGCCCGGCGGCCCTGTGAGAAAGAGCCGCCGGATATACCTGCCATCCACTGTTGAGTTGATAGAGAACAATTCCACTGAACCTATTCAGGGCACGCACGGGCGGCAGGATTCGAACCCGCAACCATCGGTGTTGGAAACCGGTGCTCTATACCGTTGAGCTACACCCGTAAGACAATTCCGGGCAACGAAAAAGCCGCCCGTTCCTCGAGGTCGGAGGTGGGCGGCGTAGGCGCAGACGCTGCTGCCCTATCCGCTCCACCGCTTCAGACCAAGACTGGGTTCGCCGCCTCGGAGCTGCGGCTTGACCGCCATGAGGGGCATGGCAAACCCACACGCCGCCCACGGCTGGGCGATGGCGCAACTCGGCTGCCACGACATGACGGTTCAACTCCCCTCGAGGTTTGCGGTGCGGTGCCGCCGTCAATGATGGCCGACGCCGCTGTTTCGGTCAACGCTTTTGTGAGCTGAATTTCATGCCCCGTCGGCGTTGGTGGATAGTCTGCCCAATGGGCCTGGCCCACGCCAACTATTTACCGCGGCAATCCGGAATGCCCGCCGGGCAAAGTTGCGTGCCGGGAAACTTCGGTGCCGATCTGACCCGCGGGCGGCTCTCGTGCGTACCGATGGGTGGCACCGACAGGCAGGGAGGCCACCGGAATGCAGGAGAGTCCACACACCGGAGACCACGCCGGCGAGTCCCCCGACCAGCCGGCACCACGACCGCCCGCTCCTTCGCAGGAGGCCGGCGGTCGGCTGGCCTCCTGGATGGCGACCGTCGAACACGCCAGCCCGCCCATCCTCGGCGACGTCCCCGCCGACCCGCCCGCGAGCTGTCCCGACGCGCCGTTGCCGGGCGACGAGCCCACAGTCGAGTGGCCCGTCATCACCGACTTCACCTCCGAGGACGACGACCCGCCCAGGGATGCCGCGCGCGAAGCTACGGCGCCCGAAACCAGTCCAGATGACGTGGGGACGGCATTGGTCGGCCGCCCGCGCGACCGGGCGCCGGGGCGACGCAGGCTGGTCGGGGCCGGCCTCGCCACCGCCGCCCTGCTGCTCATCGGCGTGAGCGTCACCCTGCTCGCCCGCGACACCGACGCCCCCGGCGGCGTCGGCGGCCGCCGCGGCCCGGTCGCCGCTGCCCCGGCTGACTCAGGCGCCCCGGCCCCCGCCCAACCCGACGAACCCCCCGTCGCGGACCGCCCCGCGCCGGGCCGTAGCACGACGGCGCCGCTGGACGGCCGCACGGCGGCGGGCTTCGAGGTGGTCGACGGCGCAACGGCCGTCACGCTGCGCACGACCGACCTCGGCGACCGCCTCTACACAGTCAGCACGCCACCGGACAGTGCCGTCGTGCCGCGCGCCGCCGAGCAGGACGGCCGGGTCCGGCTGTTCCTCGACCGGGCCGGAGGCCACCGCCCGGCAACGGTCGACATCGCACTGACCTCACGGGTGCGCTGGGACCTGCGGGTGGCGGGCGGCGCCAGCCTCAACACCATCGACCTGAGCGACGGCGGAGTCAGCGGGGTGGACCTGACCGGCGGCGCGAGCCGAATCAACCTGATCCTGCCGCGCCCCGACGGCACCCTCAGCGTGCGGATGACCGGCGGCGTCAGCCTCTTCGACGTCCGCACGGCCGACCGGGTCCCCGTGCGGGTACGCGTCGGCGGCGGCGCCGACCAGGTCGTGCTGAACGGCCACAGCCACTCACGGGTCGCCGCGGGGTCGCTGTTCACCCCGGCGAGCTGGGCCAGGGCCGCCGACCGCATCGACGTGGACGCGGCCGCCGGCATGTCCGCGCTCACCCTCGCCACCACGGAGCGGCCCTGACCGACGAAGGCCGATCACGACTCCCCGGCCTACGCTGACCGCATGGATCTTCTCGTGGTGGGCGGCAGCGGCTTCCTGGGCCGGGAGGTCGTCCGACAGGCTCGAGAGACCGGAGCCCGAGTCACGGCGACCTTCCACAGCCGAGCGTCGCCGATCTCCGACGTCGACTGGCGAGCACTCGACATCCGGCATCGCGACGAGGTGACCGCGCTGGTCACGCGCCTCCGCCCCGCCACGATCATCAACGCCGCGTACCGGCAGGCGGACTGGGCGACCACCGCCGACGGCGGCATGCACGTCGCGGTGGCGGCAGCGGCGGCCGACGCCCGGCTCGTGCACGTGTCCAGCGACGCGATCTTCTCCGGCCGGGCGGGCCGCTACGACGAGACGTCCCCGCCCGACCCCACCACGCCGTACGGCGCCGCCAAAGCCGCGGCCGAGACGGCGGTCAAGGGCATCGACCCCGCCGCCGTCATCGCGCGGACCTCACTCATCATCGGAGACGGCGACTCGGTGCACGAACAGTTGGTGCACGCGCTCGCGTCCGGCACTTCGACGGGCGTCCTGTTCACCGACGACATCCGGTGCCCGGTCCACGTCGGCGACCTCGCCTCGGCGCTGCTGGAGTTGGCCGCCTCCGCACACTCCGGCATCCACCACGTCGCGGGCACCGACGCCCTCAGCCGCCACCAACTCGGCGGCCTCATCGCCCGGCGCGACGGCCTCGACGAGGCCGCGCTACCCACCGGCCAGCGCGCCACGAACGGCCCACCCGGACCCCTCGACGTCCGCCTGGACTGCACCACGACCCAGTCCCGCCTCACCACCCGCCTCCGCGGCGCCCACGAATTCCTCAATCCGGCGCGTCGTGGCTAGTCATGCGGCTACTTGCAATACGCACAGTTGACGCTTCGCTATCTCACGCCTACCTAAAGTCCGGCTGTGATCGATGATCCAGCGACGGACAAGGCGAACCCTCGAATCCGGCGTGGATTCGTCGCACCAAGGCGGGCACCGTACGCGGCCTCCGTCGAGGACTTCCACGATGCCACCCGGCCCGGCACGCGGGACGCTCTCGTGGAGAGGCTGGCCGGCGGTGTCGAGCCGGGCAGGCGACGTGACATCGGCCAGCTCGGCGCCTGGACGGCCAGCCTGCCGGCACTGGCCGATGTCCTGGTCAAGGCGGGTCTGCAACGCTTGTGGGTCGGGTTGGAGTACCGGCCGTACCAGGCTGGCAACAAGCGGGCCGACGCCATTGTCGCGGGATTCTCTCCGGACGGGCGGCCGGCCTACCTGATCGTCGAGCTCAAGCAGTGGCAGCGGGCCGCCTGGGATGCCGTCGGCGAGCAGGTCACCGGGGCGATCGTGAGCAACGAACGGGTGAAGCATCCCTACGATCAGGCGCACGACTACGGTCAGTTCATCCGCAATTTCACCAGCGGGATGCACGACGAGGACGGCGTCACCATCGCTGCCGCCGCATATCTGCACAACGCCACCGAGAGCTCTGTCGAATCGCTGCGCACCGCGGGCATGCCACAGGCCCGAGGCACCTTCAGCGGAGATCCGGACGGGCGTGAGCGCTTCATCGAACTCCTCACCACGACGTTCGACGCCGGCCGGGACGGCTCACCGGCGTGGGACGCCCTGGCGTCGGCGGACTACCAGCAGGGTCCGACGCTTCTCGAAGCCGCGGCTCGGATCTTCGCCGACCGGGAACGGTACCCGCTGACTGACGAGCAGTATGACGTCTTCGGCCGGATCCAGAACGCCGTCTCGGACGCCATCAATCCGGCCGCCGATCGCGAGCAGGCCATCATCGTGGTGAAGGGTGGTCCCGGCACCGGAAAGACCTGGATCGCCCTCCATCTGCTCGGTGCGAACGCGCACGCCGGCCGCCAGGTTAGTTACTGCACCAACTCCGGATCGTTGCGGAACGCACTCCAGACGTCGGCCGGATTCAACAAACTCCTCGGTGGCGAGCGCGCCAAAAGGCTCATCACCTCGGCCCGCACCTATCACGACTTCCTGGAGAGACGCACCAAGCTCGACCTGCTGATCATCGACGAGGCGCAACGGCTCGAGCAATGGACCGTCCTCAGCGGGCACCACAACTCCCGCGCCCGGCAGGACCATCTCGAGGCCAACAACATCACCCAGCTCTTCGAGCTGAAGAAGTCCGCGAAGGTGCTCGTGTTGTTCATCGACGAAGACCAGGCAGCGACCTCCAAGGACTTCGTCACGATCGCGCGCGCCCGGGAGATCGCCCACCGCACCGGGGCGTCTCTCGAGGTCCTGGAGCTGACCGAGCAACACCGTAGCGGCGGTTCGCAGGCGTACGAGGCCTGGGTGGACGCCCTGGTCGACGGAGAACCGGCGATCTGGCACGACGAGGACACCTTCACCGTCAGCGTGGCCGACACCCCCACTGAGCTCGAAAGGACGGTCTTCGCCGGGTTCCCCCTGGGCGAGGCCCGGCTCGTAGCGGGCTTCTGCTGGGACTGGCGGAAGCCCACGGTTGACAGCATCCACCAGCTTCCGTTCGACATCGACATCGACGGCTGGAAGAAGCACTGGAACCTGCACAAGGCTCTCGACGGATACCCCAAGGACACCGACTGGGCCCGTACGCCGAGCGGCGCCAAGCAGGTGGGATCCGTCTTCACCGCACAGGGTTTCGAATTCCCTCAGGTCGGCGTCATCATCGGCCCCGATCTGGTGTGGGATGACACCGCCGGCCGCATGACCGTGCGGATGGAGGCGTCCCGCTACGCCAAGCTCGTCCAGTTGCACAACAGGAGTCCCCACGAGGACGTCCGCATCCGTAACCAGTACAGGGTGCTGCTCACCCGCGCCATGCGCGGCGTCGTCCTGTATTCCACCGATCCGGCGACGCGCGCCCTGCTCAGAAGAATCGTCAATCCCGCGTGAGATGGTGACGCAATGGATCTGGAGGACCTCCGCGACGAGGTGAAGGCCTTCGCCGTGCAACGGGACTGGCAGCAGTTCCACACGCCCAAGAATCTGGCCATGGCGCTGGCAGGGGAGGTCGGCGAGCTCCTCGCCGAGATGCAGTGGCTCACCCCGGAGCAGTCGAGTGCCCTCCAGGGCAGCGAGACCGGGGACCGGGTCCGCGCCGAGCTGGGCGACGTCATGATCTACCTCGTCCGGCTCGCCGACGTCCTCGGCATCGACCTGATCGCCGCGGCGACGGAGAAGCTGGCCGATTCCGCGCGAAGGTATCCCGTCGAGCGGGTACGCGGATCCGCCGTCAAGGCCCGCCGACCCGACGATCGCTGATCGACGAGACGGCACCCGCGCGGCGGACCTTGGGAATGATCAGGGGGGTGCCGCTCTCCGGGTCCTCGATCACCCGGCAGGCCAGCCCGTAGACCTCCCGCACGAGCTCGGCCGACATGATCTGCTCCGGCGGACCCTCAGCCACGACCCGCCCGTCCTTCAGGACGATCAGATGAGTGGCGTAGCGGCACGCGTGGTTCAGGTCGTGGAGCACGGCCACCAACGTCCGGCCCGCTTCGGCGTGCAGGTCGGCGCACAGGTCCAGGACCTCGATCTGGTGGGCGATGTCGAGGAACGTGGTCGGCTCGTCCAGCAGCAGCACCGGGGTCTGCTGGGCGAGCGCCATCGCCAGCCACACGCGCTGCCGTTGGCCGCCGGAGAGTTCGTCGACGTAGCGGGTGGCGAGGGTTTCGACGCCGGTGGCTCGTAGGGATTCGGCGACGATGTCGGCGTCTCGGGTGGACCACTGGCGGAGCATGGTCTGGTGGGGGTAGCGGCCGCGCGCGACGAGGTCGGCGACGGTGATGCCCTCCGGGGTTACCGCCGACTGGGGCAGGAGGCCCACTCGACGGGCGACTTCCTTCGAGGGCAGGGTGCGGATGAGCTGCCCGTCGAGGTGGACGGCGCCGTGGGACGGTTTCAGGAGTCTTGACAGTGCTCGCAGGAGGGTGGATTTGCCGCAGGCGTTGGGGCCGGCGATCACCGTGAAGGAGTGGTCGGGGATGCGGACGTTCAGGTGTTCGGCGACGACGCGGCCGTCGTAGCCGATCGTGACGTCCCTGGCTTCGAGGCGGCTCATGATCGGCCCTTTCGCGTGGTGACCAGCAGCAGCCAGCCCAGGTAGATGCCGCCCACGCCGGCGGTGATCACGCCGACCGGGAGTTCGCTGGGCGCGGCCATCCGTCGGGCGAGGAGGTCGCTGGCGACGAGCAGGGTGGCGCCCATCAGGCCGGCCGCGGTGAGCCCGGCGCCGGGCGAGCGGGTCAGTCGCCGGGCCAGTTGGGGCGCCGCGAGGGCGACGAAGGCGATCGGTCCGGTGGAGGCCGTCGCGACCGCGGTCAGGCCGACCGCGACGACGACGAGGCCGAGCCGGGCCTTTTCGAGGGGTACGCCGAGGGCTCCCGCCGCGTCGTCGCCGAGTTCGAGCAGCGGCAGGTAGCGGGCCAGCAGCACGGTCAGCGGCACCAGCACCAGCAGGCCGCCGCCGACGAGGTGGACGTCGCCCCAGCGGCGCTCGAAGAGGCTGCCGACGATCCATACGGTCGCCGCGCGGGCGTCGCGCAGGTCCGCGCGGCTGACGAGGTAGTTGATGATGGCGATGAGCACCGCGCTGACGCCGATGCCGACCAGCACGAGCCGCAGGCCGTTCACGCCGCCGCGGTAGGCGAGCAGGTAGACGGCGAAGGCGGCGATCAGGCCACCGGCGAGCGCGCCGCCGGCGACGCGGGTGGTGCCGCCGCCGAGGAACAGGATCACCATGATCGCGCCCGCGGACGCCCCGTAGCCGAAGCCGATGACGTCCGGGCTGCCCAGCGGGTTGTGGGTGAGCCGTTGGAAGATGGCGCCGCTGATCCCGAACGCGATGCCGGCGATCACCGCGACGAGGGCCCGGGGCAGTCGCCGCTGCATGACGAAGAGGTCGGCGAGCCGGCCACCCTCGCCGCGGAGTGCCGCCAGCACCTCGGGGAACGGCACCTCGTAGTCGCCGACGCTGAGCGAGACCAGCAGCAGCGCGGCGGTGGTCAGGACCAGCACGGCGCAGACCACTATGGTGCGGGGCTCGACGCGGAAGCTGAGCCGCTCGGAGGCGAGCCGGATGTCCCTCACAGCTGGGGCACCCGGCGACGGCGGACCAGGGCGATGAAGACCGGCGCGCCGACGAGCGCGGTGACGATGCCCGCCTCCAGTTCGCTGGGCGTGACCACGACCCGGCCGACGACGTCCGCGCCGAGCAGCAGCGCCGGCGCGAGCAGCATCGCGTACGGGAGCACCCAGCGCAGGTCGGCGCCGGTGATGGCCCGGGCGGCGTGCGGCACGGCCAGGCCGACGAACGAGAACGGTCCCGCCGCCGCCGTGGCCGCCCCGCAGAGCAGGGTCACGGCGGCGGCCGAGGCGAGTCGCGTACCGGCGAGGCTGACGCCGATCGCGCGGCCGGCGTCCTCCCCGAGGGCGACCGCGTTCAGCGGCCGGCCCAGCAGCAGCGCGACGACGATGCCCACGACGAGGAACGGCAGCACGTCGAGCAGCACCGACACGTCCCGTCCGGCGAGCCCGCCGACGATCCAGAACCGGAACTGGTCGAGCGCCTTCGCGTCGAGCATCTGCACCCCGTACGTGTAGGCGACCAGGGCGGCGCCGATGGACGTTCCGGCGAGGGCGAGCCGGACCGGACCGCCGGGGCCCCGCCCGCCCGACCCCAGCGTGTAGACGATGACCACGGCGATGGCCGATCCGCCGAACGCGAACCAGACGTAGCCGGACGCGGTCGTGATGCCGAGGAAGCTGATCGCCGACACGACGGCCGCCGCGGCACCCGAGTTGACGCCGAGCAGTCCGGGGTCGGCGAGCGGGTTGCGGGTCAGCGCCTGCATCACCGCCCCGGCCAGGCCGAGTGCCATGCCGACCCCCACGCCGAGCACCGTCCGCGGGACGCGTTGGCTGGTCACGACCACGGCGTCGGCGGAGCCGTCCGAGTGCCACAGCGCCTCGACGACGAGGCCGAACGGGATGTGGCGGGCGCCGATGGCCAGGCTGAGCAGCACGGCGAGCAGCAGCAGGACGGCACAGGCCAGCAGGCCGAGGAGCCGGCGGGGCGGGGAGGTCAGCACGCAGCCCGTGCCTCAGGCCTTGCCGAGGGTCTTCGTGAGGTCGTCCAGCACGATGCCGGCCGCGATCGGGCCGCCCCGGGAGGTCCACGGCACGCCGTCGACGGCGACGACCTTGTTGGCCTTGACCGCGGCGAGCTGGTTCCAGGAGGCGTTCTTCTTGGCCTGCTCCAGCGCCGCGGTGCCGTCGTTGTTGAGGGTGCCGAGGAAGATGTAGTCGCCGTCGAGAGTGTCGAGCTTCTCCAGGCTGACGGGCTTCGACGGGCCGGTGCCGTCGGTCTGCTGGGCCTGGGGGCGCTTCAGGCCGAGCTCCGCGACGATGGTGCTGGCGAAGTGCTGCTTCTGCAGGTACGTCGGGCCCTGCGGGTTCCACCGCACGAGGCTCACGCTGGCGCTGCCGTTCGCGGCGATCGCGGTCTTCGTCGCGGCGACCTTCTGGTCGTACGCGGTCAGCACCTCGGTGGCCTTCGCGTCCAGGTTCAGCGCGTTCGCCACGCCCTTGAGGCTGGCCTTCCAGTCGCTGGCGACCAGGCTGGTGACGACCGTCGGCGCGATCGCGTTGAGGTCCTTGAGCTGCGCCGGGTTCGGGTCGAGGAAGTGTCCGTAGAGGATCACGTCGGGCTTGGGGTTCAGCGAGGCGATCGCCTCGATGTTCGGCTCGGTGATCTCGCCGACCAGCTTGACCTGGGGCAGCTTCCCGGCGAGGTAGCCGGCCACCGTGTTGCCCTGACGTGCCTTGCTGGCGCCGACTGGGGTGACGCCGAGCGCGAGGGCCGCGTCCAGATCGGTCTCGGCGAGGGCCACGACGTTCTTCGGTGCGATGGGGACGGTCACCGAGGCGCCGGAGGCGTCGGTGATCGTGCGGGTGCCGGCCGCGGCGGGCGCGGCCTTGTCACCGGCGGCGGAGGTCGAGCAGGCGGCCAGGGCGAGCGCGGCCATCGCCGCGGCCATCAAGGCACCGGTGCGCTGTGTGAGGAGGCGGGACATCATGTTCTCCCGGGGCAGTCGGAATCGAGCGGCGGTGCCGCGCAGAAGTTCTATCACATCAGGTTAGGCTTACCTAAGGTGAGACGGACGCCGAGGTCGCCACCACTGTGGATTCCGTGGGGCCGTACGTGTTGAACAGTCGAGCCCCCGGCGCGATCCGCCGCCACGCGGCCACCCGGTCCGGCAGGGCCGCCTCCCCGCCGATGATCACCGTCCGCACCGACGGCGGGACGCTGAGGTTCCCACTGGTCATGGCGTGGACGAGTTCGTGCCAGAAGGCGGTCGGCAGGTCGAGCACGGTCAGCCGCAACTCGGCACACGCCCGCAGGAACGCCTCCGCCGAGGCGTGCATCTCCGCCGCCCGCAGGACGAGGGTTCCGCCCGTGGTCAGAGTGCCGAAGATCTCTTCCACGCTCGCGTCGAAGTGGAGCGCGGCGAACTGCAGCACCCGGTCGGTGTCGGTCAGTGCGTACCGCCGCGTCGCGGCCGCCACGAAATTCGCCAGCGCCCGGCGGCTGATCTCCACGCCGTTCGGGCGGCCCGTCGAGCCGGAGGTGTAGATGACGTAGGCGAGCGCGTCGTCGGGGGCGCCGCACCGCACCGTGCCAGCG
This sequence comes from Actinoplanes sp. NPDC051346, assembly GCF_040682215.1. NCBI lineage: Bacteria > Bacillati > Actinomycetota > Actinomycetes > Micromonosporales > Micromonosporaceae > Actinoplanes > Actinoplanes sp. NPDC051346. Next base: position 255,865 of record NZ_JBFBAJ010000009.1, read on the forward strand.
CCGGGGGCGACCCGGTCGACGGTGAGGACCGGCCGGGCGTCGTCGAGCACCGCCTGGGTGCGTCCGATCGGGCCGTCCGGATCGACCGGCAGGTACGCCGCCCCGGCGAGCAGCACGCCCAGGATCGCGACGATCGCGTCCGGCTCGCGGCGCATGCGCACGGCGACCAGGGTGTCCACTCCGGCGCCCCGGTCGACCAGGTCCGCGGCCACCGCGCACGCGCGGCTCCACAGTTGGGCGTACGTGTAGCGCACCGCACCCTGTTCGACGGCGACCGCGGCCGGCGCGTGGTCGACCCACGCCGCGATCCGGTCGAGCACCGGGGTGGCCGGACGGCGCTCCGCCGGGCGCCGCGGCGCCGTCGGCGGGCCCAGCGGCAACCGGCCGAGCGCGACATCCGGCCGGTCCAACAGCCGCAGCCACCGGTCCAGGTGGGCGGCCAGGTCGGATTCGGCGTAGCGGGCCGGGTTGCCGTCGACCTCGAGGTGCATGCCGGTGCCGTCGCCGTGGTCCCGGATGCCCAGCGCCAGGTCCTCCACCGGACCGGCGGAGATGTTGTGCATCGTGCCGCGGGCCGCACCGAACCGCAGATCGTTGTCGAACGGCATGGCGTTCACCACCGGTCCGAACAGGCGCCTGTCGCTGCCGACCAGGCCGAGGTCGCGCCGAATCTGCTCGTGCCGGTAGCGGTGATGCGGCCGGGTCCGGCGGATCTCCGCGGTGATCCGCCGCGCCAGCTCGGGCACGCTCCGATCGGCCCGCACGCCGATCCGCAGCGGCACGATGTTCATGACGATCGCCGGGACCCTCAGCAGCGGGGTGCCGAGCCGGCCCATCACCGGCAGGCCCAGCACCACCTCGTCGGCGCCGGTCATCCGGTGCAGGTAGCCGGCGGTGGCGGCGACCATCAACTCCGGCCACCCCACCCCGAGCGCCTTCAGCTCGGCGGCGCGGTCCGGTCCGATCCTGGTGACCGAGCGTACGGTGTGGTCGGCGACCGGCGCGGGAGCGGCCAGAGCGGCGGGCTCCGGCATCCCGTCCAGATAGAACCGCCAGAAATCCCGGTCGGCGGCGTACTTCGGTGAGTCCGCGTACGCCGTCGCCACCTCGAGCACGGTGGGGAACGGGGCGAACGGGCGGCCCGCACCCGTGGTGTACAGCTCCGCGACCCGGCGGGCCAGCATCGAGAAGCCGAACCCGTCGATCGCGATGTGGTGGATCCGCTGATGCCACAGGTAGGTCTCGGGGCCGGTCTGGAACAACGCCTGCGCGAACAGCGGCCCCTCGGCCAGGTTCACCGGGGTACGGACGTCGGCGCGCATCCAGCTCAGCGCCTCCTGAGGCGCGCACGCCCGCACCGGGAACGGCCAGGGGCGCTCGTCGATCACCTGAAAAGGCCCGGCGTCGTCCGAGGAGTAGCGGGTGTGCAGCGACTGCGCCTCACCCACCGCCCGCCGCACCGCGGCCTCGAAGGCGGCGACGTCCAGCGGACCCTCGATCCGCACGTAGTCGGCGGTGTTGTAGGCCGGGCTGGCCGGGTCGAGCTGGTGGGCGTACCAGAGTGGCAGTTGGGCCGGTGACAGCCGCAGGGGTGAGTCGGTCATCGGTTCTCCCAGGTGCGGGCGAGTTCGGGGCCGATCAGGCCGAGCGCGGCCTGGTCGGTCATCTCGTCGTGGGTGGAGGGCACGGGCACGACCCGCACGGTGCCCGCGTGCGCCGCCCAGTCGCTCGCGCGGAACGCCGGGTCGTCCGGCTCCGCGTCCGCGGTGAACATCAGCAGTTCTCCGTCGAAGAAGCCGAGGTCCGCGCCGTGCAACTGGGCGCCGGCGGCGACCAGGTTGCTCTCGATCGCCTCCAGCGCCGGCCGGCCGATCCCGGCCAGGACGCCGGAGGTGTCGAGGGCGGAGAAAGCGGCGTCCCGGTCCGCGGGCAGCTCGCTCAGGCCGGCCAGATCCCGCAGGAATCCGAGGCCGTCGGCGGGTGCCGGGCCCGGATCCCGATGCGATGGGTACGCGTCCAGCACCGCGAGCCGCACCACGGCGCCGGTCCGGCGCAGCTCCGTCGCCATCACATGCGCGACCGTCCCACCCAGCGAATATCCGACGAGATGGTACGGACCCGTCGGCTGCACCTCGCGGACCAGCGCGAGATAGTCGGCCGCCATCTCGGCGACGGTCGGCGTGGGTCCGGGCTCGGTCAGGCTGCGCGCCTGCAGCGCGTAGAGCGGGCGCGGGGTGTGCCGGGCGAGCCCGGCGAACGACCAGCCCAGCCCGCCCGCCGGGTGCACGCAGAACAGCGGCTCGCCCCGGCCTTCGACCCGCAACGGCAGCAGGGGGCGCAGCGCGGCACCCGGCTCGGCGCCGGAGTCGAGCAGGCGGGCCAGGGCCGCCGGCGTCGGGTGGGCGATGATGTCCGGCACCGTGAGGCCCCGCAGGGCAGCCTGCACCCGGACCACCAGCAGTGAGTGCCCGCCCAGGTCGAAGAAGCTGTCCCGGACCCCGACCGCGCTCAGGCCGAGCACCTCGGCGAACGCGCCACAGACCAGATTCTCCGCCGGGGTACGCGGGCGGTCCCCGCTGCCGGGTGCGTGGTCCGGCGCGGGCAGGGCCTTGCGGTCCAGCTTCGCGTTCGGCGTCAGCGGCAGCGCGTCCAGCTCGACCACCGCCGCCGGCACCAGGTGTTCGGGCAGCGTGGCGGCGAGCCGGTCGCGCAGGTCGCCGGCCGGCCGGTCGAGCACCACGTAGCCGACGAGGCGTTGGAGACCGTTGTCGGTGCGCAGGACGACGGCGGCCTGGCGCACCTCGGGCTGCGCGGTCAGTGCCGCCTCGATCTCGCCGAGCTCGACGCGGAAGCCGCGGAGCTGGATCTGGTCGTCGGAGCGCCCGAAGAAGTCGATGTCGCCGTCGGGTCGCCAGCAGACCACGTCGCCGGTGCGATACATCCGTTCACCGGTCAGCCACGGGTTCGCGACGAACCGCTGCGCGGTCAGCGCCGCCTGGCCGGCGTACCCCCGGGCGAGACCGGGACCGCCCAGGTAGAGCTCGCCCTTCACCCCGACCGGGACCGGCCGCAGCGCCGAGTCCAGGATGTACGCCGTCGTGCCCGGGTCGGGCCGCCCGATCGGGACGCGGACCCCCTCCCACCCGGGCCGGTACTCCCACAGCGTGGAATTGACCGTCGCCTCGGTCGGCCCGTACGCGTCGAAGAACCGCATGCGCGCGCCCCACCGGCGGGCCAGTTCCGGGGTGACCGCCTCGGTGCCGCAGAGCAGCGTCGCCCCGGAAGGCAGTTCGAGGTCGGGTGGCAACGCCCCGAGCACCGCCGGCGGCAGCGCCAGATGGGTGACGCCGTTCGCCGCGATGTAGTCGGTCAGCGCCCGGTCGGCGACCCGCCGCCCGGCGGGCACGATGACCGACCGGGCGCCGGTGAGCAGGCCCATCGCCAGCTCGAAGAACGCCAGGTCGAAGCTGATCGACGCGAACTGCAGCACCCGGGACCGCGCGGTGACGCCGAACGACTCCCGGGCCGTGGCGAGCAACGCGGCCACACCCTCATGGGTGACGACGACGCCCTTCGGCAGGCCGGTCGAGCCGGACGTGTAGATGACGTACGCCGGGTTCCGCGGGTCGACGCGCACGTCGAGCGGACTGTCGTCGTGCTCCTCGATCTCCTCGATGAGCAGTGCGTCGACGCCGGGCAGCAGGGCCGCCGTCGCGGCGGTGGCGAGAACCACGACCGGCCGGCCGTCGGCGAGCATGTGCGCGATCCGGGCCGCCGGGTACGCCGGGTCGATCGGCAGGTACGCCGCCCCCGCCTTCGCCACGGCGAGAACCGCCACGGCCAGGTCGACGTCGCGCGGCAGCGCCAGGGCGACCGTCCGCTCCGGACCGGCTCCGTGCCGCCGCAGGACCCGGGCCAGCCGGTTCGAGGCGGCGTCCAGTTCCGCGTACGTGAGGGCGCGGTCCTCGCAGACCACGGCGATCTCCCATGGCCGCTGGTGTACGGCGAACAACTCACCGATGGTCTGAGGCGGGTAGCCGCCGGCGCGCCCCGTGAACGTGGCGAGCTGGGCGGTCTCCGCCTCGGTCAGCGTGCGGAGCCGGCCGAGTCGGAGGTCGGCGGCGTCGGGTATCGCCTCGCACAGGGCGCGCAGCCGATCGCCCAGCACTTGCGCCTCGGCGGCGGTGAACAGGTCGGGCCGGTACCGCACCTGGAGGACCAGCCTCTCGCCCGGGTGCGCCGCCAGGGCGAGCGGGTAGTGGGTGGCGTCCTCGCCGGCCACCCCGGTGATCGTCAGCCCGGCGACCGTCTGGCGGGCCCGGTCCGGGTCGATCGGATAGTTCTCGAACACGACAAGCGTGTCGAACAACTCCCGCACGCCGGCGGCCCGTTGGATCTCGGCCAGCCCGAGGTGCTGGTGGTCGAGCAGCCCGGCCTGGTCCCGCTGCACCGCCTGGAGGAACTCGGCGACGGTCCGGGCCGGGTCGATCCGGATCCGGACGGGCACGGTGTTGATGAACAGTCCGATCATCGCCTCGACGCCGGGCAGCCCGCCCGGCCGTCCGGACACGGTGGCGCCGAACACGACGTCGCCCGCGCCGGTGAGCTGGCTGAGCAGCAGGGCCCAGGCGCCCTGCACCACGGTGTTCAGGGTGACGCCGAGCCGCCGGGCGGTGGCGGTGAGCCGGTCACCGTCGGCGGCCACCTCGACGGTGGCGGGCAGCACGGTCGGCCTGGCGTTGGCGGGTCCGGCGACCAGAGTGGGGGTGACGTCGGCGAGCGCGGACCGCCAGGCCGCCCGGGACTCGTCGGAGTCGGTCGTGGCGAGCCAGCGCAGGTACTCGCGGTACTGCGGGGCGGCGGGCAGCTCCCGGCCCCGGTAGAGGTCGAACAACTCTCCGAGCAGGACCGGGGTGGACCAGCCGTCGAGCAGCACGTGGTGGTTGCTGAACAGCAGCCGGTGCTGCTCGGCGCCCTGCCGCAGCAGCGCGAAGCGGGCGAGCGGGGCGCTGGTGATGTCGAACCGGCGGGCCCGGTCGCGTTCCTCGTACCGCTCGTCATAGTCGGTCTCCCGCCACGGCACGTCCACGGTGGCCGGGATCGCGGCGACGGTCCGGCCGTCCTCGGTACGCGGGAAGGCGGCCCGCAGGTTCGCATGCCGGTCAAACAGCGTGTCCACGGCCCGGCGCAGCGCGGCCACGTCGAGCGGCCCGGTCAGGTCGAGGGCGAGCTGGCTGAAGTAGACGTCCGGCGCTTCCGCGTCGAGCTCGGAGTGGAACAGCAGGCCTTCCTGCAGCGGCGACAGCGGGTACACGTCGACCAGCCCGGGACCGAGCGCTTCGAGCTCGGCCTGCGTGACGTCGGCGGTGACGTCCGACGGGGTCAGCCCTCCCCCGGTCAGCGCGGCGAGCGCGGTCAGTTCGGCGAACCAGGCCTCGGCCAGCGCGCGGACGTCGCGTTCGGTGCAGATCCCGTCCGCCCAGGTCCACACCGCGGTGAGCGCGCCGCCCACGGTCGCGGCGTTCACTTCCACGGGATGCGGCAGGGGCATTTTCGGCGCGCCACCGCCGGCGGCGCGTTCCGGCGCGATCGCGAAGTCGGTGTCCTCGCCGGCGGACATCCGCCCGAGGTAGTTGAAGCCGACCTGGGGCGTCGCCGTGTCGGTCAGCTCGCCGCGCAGCCAGCGCAGCACGCCGTACCCGATCCCGTTGCCGGGCACGGCCCGCAGCTGTTCCTTGACGGCCTTGAGGCTCGCCGTCAGGTCTCCGGCGGCGGTCAGCCGGATCGGATAGACGGTGGTGAACCAGCCGACGGTGGCGTCGAGCCCGTCCGCCTCACGACCGTGGCCCTCGAGGTCGATGAGCGCGTCCGCGGTGCCCCGCCAGGCCTGCAACGCCCGGGCCAGGCCGGTGAGCAGCACGTCATTGGGGCCGGCGTAAAACGCCGAGGCGACGCCGAACAGCGGGCCGGTGACCTCGGCGGGCAGGGTCAGTGTGAGCTCGCGGGCGGTCGCGGTGGTGTCGAGCTCCGGATCGAGCGGCCGGGCGCCGAGCACGGGTTCGGCACCGTCCAGCACGGACCGCCAGTACGGCAGCTCGGCGGACCGGTCCTCGGCGGCCTGGGCCCGCGCGAACCGGCGGAACGACGTGCCGGAGCGCGGCAGGGGCGCACCGGCGTGCGCGGCCCGCAGGTCGTCCAGGATGATCCGCCAGGAGACGCCGTCCACGACGAGGTGGTGGATCACCAGGATCAGTCGGCCGGGTGCGGCACCGCCGTCGAGGTGGACGGCGCGGAGCAGTCGTCCGCCGGCCGGGTCGAGCCGGCCGGTCGCGGCGGCCGACTCGGCCTCGACCTGCGCGGCCACGTCGTCGCGCAGGTCGACCGTGGTGAACCAGTCGGTGGGCAGCTCGGCCGGCACGGTGAGGGCGTCGCCGTCGAGCCGGGCCCGGAGCAGATCATGGCGCCGCAGCACGGCGGTCAGCGCCGCCTCGAGGTCGGCGTGCGGCGGCGTGCGCAGCACCACGGACTGGTGGTAGCCGGCCGTGACCGGGCCGAGGGACGCCAGCCACGCCGACATCGGGGTCGCCGGCACGTCGCCGAGGGCATCGGCGGCGGACTCGACCGGGGCACCGCCGAGTTCACGGGCGACGGCGGCCAGGGCACGCGGCGTCTGGTGGGTGAACACGTCGCGCGGCGTCACCACGAGGCCGGCGCCACGGGCGCGGCTCACCAGCTGGATCGACGAGATGCTGTCGCCGCCCAGGTCGAAGAAGCCGTCGGTGACGCCGATGTCGGGTACGCCGAGCACGTCGGCGAAGAGACCCGCCAGGGTGGCCTCGGCGGCGTTGGCGGCGGCCGCGCTCTCCACGCTGAGGCGGGGGGCGGGCAGGGCGGCGCGGTCCAGCTTGTCGTTCGCGGTGCGCGGCAGCGCGTCCAGCACGACGACGGCGACGGGCACCATGTAGTCGGGCAGCCGTTGCGCCGCGTACGCCTTCAGCTCGGCGGGCTCCGCGACGCCCACCACGTACGCGACGAGCTGCCGGCCCCGTTCTTCCCGGACGATCACGGCGGCCTGCGACACCGCCGGGTGGCTGAGCAGCACGGCCTCGATCTCGGCGGGCTCCACCCGGAAACCGCGGATCTTCACCTGGTCGTCGGCCCGGCCGAGGATCCGCAGGACGCCGACGGAGTCGACGCGGGCCAGGTCGCCCGTGCGATACATCCGGCCGCCGCCGTACGGGTCGGCCACGAAGCGGGTCGCGGTCGACGCCGGGTCGCCGAGGTAACCGCGGGCCAGGGACGCGCCCGCGACGTACAACTCGCCGGTCACGCCCGCCGGCACGGGCCGCAATGCGCCGTCCAGCACGTACACCGCGCTGCCCGCGACGGGTGCGGCGCCGCCGTTCCACCAGGCGTAGGCGTCGACAGTGGTCTCGGTGGGGCCGTACTGGTTGACGGCGAGCAGGCCCGGCTGGGCGGTCAACCGGTCCCACAGCGCGGCCGGCACCGCCTCGCCGCCGACCGTGATGACGCTCGGGTGATCGCCGTCGAGCAGGCCCTCCTCGACGAGCTGCGCCAGATACGACGGGGTGAAGTCGAGGTAGTCGACGCGCTCGGTCCGCAGCAGAGCCAGCAACGCCGCCGGGTCCCGGTAGACGTCGTCGGCGATGACGTGCAGCGTGTTGCCGGCGGCCATCCAGAGGATCGGGTCCCACGACGCGTCGAACGTGAACGGCGCGGTGTGCGCGATCCGCAGCCCCGGTGCGGGGATCAGCCGCTCGGCGTGCGAGGCGTACAGCGCGCCGAGGCTGCCATGGGTGACCACGACGCCCTTGGGGATTCCGGTGGAACCCGACGTGAAGATCACGTATGCGGCACTGGCCGGATCCGGGAACGGCGGGGCGTCGCCGGGGCCGTCCAGCGACGGCAGCGCGTCGAGGGTGAGCAGCGGGGCGGCGGCCGCCGTCATCGTCGCGACGCGGTCGGCGGGGTAGGTCGGGTCGAGCGGGAGCGCGGCCGCGCCCGAGCGCAGCACGCCGAGCAGGGCGACGACGGCGTCCGTGCCGCGCGGCAACCGCAGCCCGACGATGGTCTCCGGGCCGGCTCCCCGCCCGCGCAGCCACGCCGCGAGCCGGCACACGGCGGCGTCGAGCTCGGCGAAAGTCAGCGGGTGAGCGCCGTCCGTGACGGCGGGCCGGTCCGGGGTGAACCGGGCCCGCGCCGCGAGGACCGCCGGCAGGGTCGGCGCGGTGCCGACGGCGGCGGGCACCGGTCGCTCGGCCGGGAGCAGGATGTCGAGCTCACCGATGGGGCGGTCCGGGTCGGCGACGGCCGCGGCGAGCAGCCGGGTGAACCGCTCGGCGAGCGCGGCCACGGTCGCCGGGTCGAACAGGTCGGTGCGGTATTCGAGGTAGCCGGCGAGACCGTCCACCCCGGGGGTCTCGGCGACGCTGACGGTCAGCTCGAACTTGGCGATCTGCGGCTCGGCGTACGCGATCGCCGTGGTCAGGCCGGGCAGGTCCGGCGCCCGCTGCATGCCGTTCTGATACGACAGCATCACCTGGAACAGCGGGCTGTGCGAGGCGGACCGGCGCGGGTTGACCGCCTCGACGACCCGGTCGAACGGCAGGTCGGCGTGGTCGTAGGCGGCGAGATCCCCGGCGCGGACCCGGGCCAGCAGCTCCCGGAACCCGGGGTCGCCCGACGTGTCGGTGCGCAGCACCACGGTGTTGACGAAGAACCCGACCAGCCGGTCCAGGGCGGCGTCGGCGCGGCCCGCGACCGGGACGCCGATCGGCAGGTCCGTGCCGGCGCCGAGCCGGGTGAGAAGCGCCCCCAGCCCGGCCTGCAGCACCATGAACAGGCTGGTGCCGGTGTGGTGGGCCAGGTCGCGCAGGCCACGGTGCAGGTCGGCCGGGATGCCGAACGCGTGCAGCCGGCCCGCGGCGGACGCGACGGCCGGGCGGGGCCGGTCGGTGGGCAGCTCGAGCGCCTCGGGTGCGCCGTCGAGCGCGGCCGTCCAGTAGGCGGTCTGCTCGGCGCCGACGCGGTCGAGCAGGTCGGCGTGCCAGAGCGTGTAGTCGGCGTACTGCACGGGCAGCGGATGGAACGCGGGAGCGCTGCCGGCGACCCGGGCGGTGTAGGCGGCGGCCAGGTCGGTGCAGAGCGGGTCGAGGGACCACTCGTCGCCGGCGACGTGGTGCAGCAGCAGGAGGAGCCGGTGCTCGTCCGGCCCGTCGGCGACCAGGGCGGCGCGCAGCGGCGGCTCCTCGGCGAGCCGGAACGGAGTGGCGACGGCGTCGGCGAGTCGGTCGGGGCTCAGCAGGGGCAGGTCCACCGGGGACGGCGGCAGGATTTCCTGGTAGGGCTCGCCGTCGGAGGTCCGCAGCACGGTGCGCAGGATCTCGTGCCGGATGGTCAGGTCGGTGACCGCCGCGGAAAGGGCGGTGACGTCGACCGGACCGGTCAGTTTCAGCAGCAGCGGCAGGTGGTAGGTGGCGCTCGGGCCGTCGAGCCGGTCCAGGAACCACAGGCGGCGCTGCGCGGCGGAGACGGGGAGCCGCTCCGGACGTACCCGGGAAGTCAGCGCGGGACGGTCCGGGCCCGGCGCGGTCAGGCGCGGCGCGAGCGCGGCGGGCGTCGGGGCCTCGAAGACGGCCCGCAGCGGGATCTCGGCGCCCAGGTCCAGGCGGACCCGGCTGACCAGGCGGGTGGCCAGCAGCGAGTGGCCGCCGAGGGCGAAGAAGTCGTCGTCGGCGCCGACCGTGGCGTGGCCGAGCAGGTCGGCCCAGATCGCGCACAGGGCGCGTTCCTGTGCGGTCTCGGGTGCCCGGCCGGTCGAGGTCAGCGCGGGCGCGGGCAGGGCACGCCGGTCGAGCTTGCCGTTGGGCGACAGCGGCAGCGCGTCGAGCACGACCATGACGGACGGCACCAGGTACGCGGGCAGCACCCGCCGCAGCGGCTCCGGGTCCACCGGCGTGACGGTGTAGCCGACCAGCACGTCGTTGCGCACGGCGACCGCCGCCGGACCGCCGGACACGGCGGTGAGCGCCGCCTCGACCTCGCCGGGTTCGATCCGCAGACCGCGCAGTTTGATCTGGTCGTCGGTGCGGCCGAGGTATTCGACGGACCCGTCGCGCCGCCACCGGGCGCGGTCCCCGGTGCGATACATCCGGCCGCCGTCGCGGGCAAAGGGGTCCGCGACGAAGCGTTCGGCGGTCAGAGCGGCCCGGCCCAGATAGCCGTACGCGAGCTGGACACCGGCCAGGTACAGCTCCCCCGGCACGCCCGGCGGGACGGGCCGCAGCGCGTCGTCGAGCACGTAGAGGCGGGTGTTCCAGAGGGGACGACCGATCGGGACGACCGCGTCGCCGGGCCCGCAGGCCCAGGAGGTGACGTCGACCGTGGCCTCGGTGGGGCCGTACAGGTTGTGCAGCTCGGCGGGGAGCAGGACCTGGCAGTCGGCGGCGAGGGACGCGGGCAACGCCTCGCCTGAGCAGATGATGCGGCGCAGCCCGGTGCAGGCCGCGGCCGTCGGCTCGGCGAGGAAGGCCCGGAGCATCGAGGGGACGAAGTGGACGGTCGTGATCCGCTCGTCATGGATCAGTCCGGCCAGGTACCTGGGGTCGCGGTGCCCGTCCGGCCGGGCGACCACGAGTGTCGCTCCCACCAGCAATGGCCAGAAGAACTCCCACACCGACACGTCGAAGCTGGCCGGGGTCTTCTGGAGCACCCGCTCGCCGGGGACGAGCCCGTACGCGTCCTGCATCCAGCGCAGCCGGTTGACGACGGCCACGTGCGGGACGAGCACGCCCTTCGGCCGCCCGGTCGACCCGGACGTGTAGATCAGGTACGCGGCGTCGTCGGGCCCGACCTCCGGAAGCGCGACGTCGGCGGGGTCGAGGTCGGTGTCGGTCAGCACGACGGCCGGGTCGGAGTCGGCGAGCATGAACGCGATCCGCTCGGCGGGCAGGTCCGGGTCGATCGGCAGGTATGCCCCGCCGGCCCGCTGCACCGCGTGCAACGCCACCACCAGGTCCAGGGAGCGGGGCATCCGCACGGCGACCACCCGGCCCCGGGCACCCCGGGCGACCAGACCGCGGGCGAGCGCCTCGACCCGGTCCCCGAATTCGGCATAGCTGAGCGTGTGGCCCTCGTAGGTCACGGCGGGCGCGTCCGGCGTCGCGGCGATCTGGGCCGCCACCAGAGTGGGAAGGGTGGCACGCTCGACCGGCCGGGCGGTGTCGTTCCACCGGTGCAGCACGGCGACGCGTTCGTCGTCGGTCAGCAGGTCGAGCGCGCCGATCGGCCGGTCGGGGGCCGCCACGGCCGCGGCGAGCAGGCGGGTGAACCGGTCGGCGAACGATTCCATCGTGGCGCGGTCGTAGAGCGCGGTGCGAAACTCCAGGCCGCCGCGCATGGGCTGGCCCGCGCCGCCGTCCACGACGCTGACCGTCAGGTCGAACTTGGCCTGCCCGGCGGGCGTCAGCGTGACGTCGGCGTGCAGGCCGGGCAGGTCGAGCGTCTCGCCGAGGCCCGCCCGATACACCAGCAGCAGCTGGAACAGCGGGTGGTGTGCCAGGGACCGGGTCGGGTTGAGCTCCTCGACGAGCCGTTCGAAGGGCAGGTCGACGTGGTCGAACGCGGCGACGTCGGCGCGGCGTACCCGGTCCAGCACCTCGGCGAACGTGGGGTCGCCGGACAGATCGGCGCGCAGCGCGAGCATGTTGACGAAGAAGCCGACCAGATCGTCCAGATCGGTGTCGCCGCGTCCCGCGACCGGCGTGCCGATGACGACGTCGGTGCCCGCGCCGAGGCGGGTGAGCAGCGCGGCGAGGGCCGCGTGCAGCACCATGAACACGCTTGACCCGGTGGCGGCCGCGCGCACCTGCTCGGCGAGGCCGGCGCTCAGCGCGAAGGAGACGGTCGCGCCCGCGTCGATGGCGACGGCGGGGCGTGGCCGGTCTGCGGGCAGCTCCAGGACATCCGGCGCGCCGGCCAGCGTGTCGCGCCAGAACGCGAGCTGGTCACGCTCGACGGCGGCGAGAAGGTCGCGCTGCCAGAGTGCGTAGTCGGCATACCGTACGGGCAGAGCGGTCCACTCCGGAGCGTGCCCGGCCCGACGGGCCCGGTACGCGGTGGCCAGGTCGGACATCAGCGGCTTCATCGACCACTCGTCGCCCGCGATGTGGTGCAGCAGCAGCACGAGATCGTGGGTGGTGTCGTCGACGCGGCCCAGCGCCACCCGCAGGGGCAGGTCCAGGGTCAGGTCGAACGGTTCGGAGATCGTCGCGGCGGCGTCGTCGGTCCGCGTGACGACCGGGCGCTCGGCGAGCACCCGCTGGTGGGGCACCCCGTCGGGCCCGACCGGGAACACCGTCCGCAGGGCCTCGTGCCGCTCGACCAGGTCACCCACGGCCGCGTCCAGCGCCGCCCGGTCGAGCGTGCCGGTAAGCCGCACGACCAGCGGCAGGTGGTAGGCGGTGGCGTCGGAGTCGAGCCGGCTCAGGAACCACAACCGCTGCTGCGCGTAGGACAGCGGCACCGTCGCGGGCAGCTCGCGGCGGACCAGCGCGGGACGGCTCGGCGCCGTGGACGCGCCGGCCACCCCGGCGGGCGTCGGGGCGGCGAACAGGTCCCGCAGGCTGACCTCCCGGCCGAGGTCGGCGCGCAACCGCCCGATCAGGCGGGTGGCGAGCAGCGAGTGGCCGCCGAGGGCGAAGAAGTCGTCGTCGGCGCCGACCGTGTCGAGGCCGAGGACCTCGGCGAACAGGGCGCAGAGGTCGCGCTCCAGCGGGGTCGCCGGGGCGCGGCCCACGACCACGGGCAGCTCGGCGGCGGGAAGGGCGCGCTTGTCCACTTTGCCGTTCGAGGTGAGCGGCAACCGGTCCAGCCGGACGATCACGGCGGGAACGAGGTAGTCGGGCAGGGTGGCGGCCAGGTCGGCGCGCAGGGCGACCGGCTCGACGTCACCGGCGACGTAGCCGACGAGGCGTCCCTCGACGGCGATGACGGCGGCCGCGGCCACGCCGGGCCGGGCCGAGAGGGCGGCTTCGATCTCGCCGGGCTCGACCCGGAAGCCGCGAATCTTGACCTGGTGGTCGGCGCGGCCGACGTACTCGAACTCGCCGTCGGGCCGGACGCGGACGAGGTCGCCGGTGCGGTACATCCGGTCGCCGGCCTCGCCGTACGGGTCGGCGACGAACCGCTGGGCGGTCAGCGCAGGCCGGCCCCGGTAGCCGCGGGCCAGCGAGTGTCCGGTGAGGTAGAGCTCACCGACCACTCCGGACGGCACCGGCTGGAGGCCGGCGTCGAGGACGTACGCACCGGTGTTGTCCAACGGGATCCCGATCGAGACGGCGGCGGACTCCCGAAGGTCAGTCATGTCGTGGCGCTCCCAGTCGACGCGGATATTAGGTGAGGCTAACCTACATTCTGCCCACCTCCACCTCCACCCGTAAGGAGATGCCGATGCGCCTCGGTGACCTCGTCATCGACGTGACGCCGCTCAGGGCGAGCCGGGACTTCCGCTTCCTGTTCGCCGCGCGTCTGGTGTCCGTCCTGGGCCTCGGCCTCACCCTGGTGGCGCTGCCCCTGCAGGTGTGGCAGCTCACCCGCTCGTCCTGGCAGGTCGGCCTGATCGGCGTGGTGAACATGGTGCCGATGCTGGTGGGCACGCTCGCCGGGGGCGTCCTGGCCGACCGGATGGACCGACGCCGGCTGATCCTGCTGGCCCGCGGCGGCGCGGTCGTCGTGTTCGCCGCCCTGGCGCTCAACGCCATGGTCGACACCCCGTACCTGTGGGTCATCTACGTGTGCGCGGCCGTCAACAGCATCCTCAATGGACTGAGCGTGACGGCCCTGATGGCCGCCACTCCCGCCCTCGTCGGTCGCGCCCACCTGAGTGCCGCGGGCGCTCTCATGGCCCTCACCGCCCAGTTGGGCGCGATCATCGGTCCCTCCGTCGCGGGCGGCCTCACCGAGCTCGCCGGTCTGCCGTGGAACTACGGGCTGACCGCCGCCGCCACGTTGGTGACGACCTGCCTGATCGCGTTCATCCGGCCGCTGCCCCGGACCGGCGGCAGGCCGCACGAGAGCCCGCTGCAGTCGATCGCGGGCGGCCTGCGGTTCGTGGCGGGAAACCGGCTGATCGCCGGGCTCCTGCTCATCGACGTGTGCGTGGCGGTGTTCGCCATGCCGTTCGTCATCTTCCCGGAGCTGACCGAGCGGGTGTACGGCGACGGCGGCACCATCCTCGGCCTGTTCTACGCGGCACCCGGCGTCGGCGCGATGGTGGCCGCCCTGACCAGCGGCTGGACCGGCACCGTGCGGCACACCGGCCGCTACCTGGCGATAGCCACCGCGGGCTGCGGCGTGGCCGTCGCCGGCCTCGGTCTCACCTCGGCCCACCTGTGGCCGGCGCTGTTCTTCCTGGCCGCGCTGGGCGCCGCCGACACGACCTCGGAGATCCTGCGCCGGTCGCTGCTGCAACACCACACCCCGGACCACCTGCAGGGCCGGATCAGCAGCCTGTGGCTGGCCCAGACCAACATCTCCCCCGCCGTCGGCGGCATCGAAGTGGGCCTGGCCGCTCGCGTGGCCGGCCCGGCGACCGCGTTGGTCGCCGGCGGCGTGCTCTGCGTCGTCGGGTCGTTGGCCGTCGCCGGGACGTTCCGGGACCTGCGCGACGCGAGCCTGCGCGACCCGAACGCCGAGCAGGTGCGGGCCGGCCGGCCCGCACCTGCCGGGGATGGTCAGTCCTCGTCGGGGGCGTGATGGTCGAGGTTCTCCACGCCGCGCTTCCAGTAGCCGTCGACGTCGACAGTCTCCGGGTGCAGTCCTAGACCGCGCAGGTGGCGCCGGATCGGCTTGAGCGTGGTGGCTTCCCCGGCGACCCAGGCGAACCCGTCGCCCGACGGCAGTTCGGCGGCCGCGATCGCGTCGAACAGCAGCGAGGTGGTGCCGGGCTCCGCACCGTCGCGGTGCAGCCAGGTCAGGCTCACGTCCGCGGCGTACGCGAGCTCCTGCTCCTCGGCGGCGTCCGCGACCTCGATGTACGCGAGGACGCGACACCCGGCCGGAAGCTGCTCCAACCAGCGCGCGATCGCGGGCAGCGCGGTCTCGTCCCCGGCGATCAGATACCAGTCGAGGTCCCGGGGCACCAGCACGGATCCTCGCGGCCCGAGCACCCCGACGCTCTGGCCCGGTGAAGCCCGCTCGGCCCAGGTGCTAGCCGGACCCTCACCGTGGATGACGAAGTCGAGGTCGATCTCGTCGTCCTCGGGGCGGTGGGCGCGGATCGTGTAGTCCCGGTAGACCGGCCGTGGCGACCCGGCGGGCGGCGGGACGAGGCCGTCCGGGCCCAGCGTCGGCATCAACGGCAGGTCGGCGTCCCCGATCGGGAAGAAGACCTTGACGTGGTCGGCCGGGGCGGGCCCCTGGAACCCAGCCAGGGCCGCGCCGCCGAGAGTCACCCGGACCAGGTTCGGGGTGACCCGCCGCGCGGCGCGCACCTGGAGCAGGCGCGGTGTCAGGTCGTATCGGACGATGGTGGGCGCGCCGGTGGGGCTGCTCACGTGGTGCTCTCCTCGGGTCGTCATGTCAGGCGTGCATGGCGCGGATCAGGCTGGCCGGTCGCATGTCCGTCCAGTTGTTCTCGATGTAGTCGAGGCAGTTCGCGCGGCTGTCCTCGGGGTGTGCGACGGTCCAGCCGGTCGGCACCTCGGCGAAGACCGGCCACAGGGAGTGCTGGCCCTCGTCGTTGACGAGGACGAGGTAGGTGGCGTCGTCGTCCTCGAACGGGTTCGTACTCATCGGATCAGGTCCTCCTTCTGCGAGGTCATCAGGGACCACCAGCCGTTCACGGTGGGCTGCTCGGCAAGGTCGATGAAGCCGACCCGCAATCCCCCGGCACGCCACCGCTCCACGAGGGTCATCAACCGGATCGAGTCGAGCCCGACGTCGAGCAGGTCGTCGTCGGGACCGAAACTGTCGGCGGGCTCGCCGAGCACCTCGGCGATCTGCGCCTGGAGCGCGGCGGCGGACGAGGGCAAACCGGTGGTCATGTGAGGTCTCCGGAGGTGACGAGGGTCCACGGCTCCGCGGCCGGGACGGGATGGCGGTCGGCCAGGTCGGCGGCGACGGAGGCGACGATCTCGCCGGAGCGCACCGCCACCGCGGACAGCAGCGTGGACGTGATGCCGTGGGCGTGCTCGGTTCCGCCCTGCAGGTAGACGCCCGCGTGCAGCGTCGGGTCGGTGACCACCCGGTAGTCGCGGCCGATCCGCAGCAGGCCTTCGGCGTCGCGCTGACAATGTGGCGCGGTGGCGCCCAGCAGCCGGGCCGCGTCAACCGGGCGATATCCGGTGGCGAACACGATGGCGTCGGCGGTCAGCGCGGTCAGCTCACCGGTCGGCAGGTGCTCGACCGTGAGCTCGACGCCGTCGGATCGCGGGCGCAGGTCGCTGACCCGCGAGGCGTTGAGCATCCGCAGCCGCGCACGACCCCCGAGCCGCTCCGCGTACGCCCGCCGGTACAGGTCCGTGATCAGTTCTCCGTCGACGACGGAGTAGTTGGTGTTGCGGTGGTAGTCGAACAGCATGCGCTTCACGTCGGCCGGGGCGTCGTAGTAGAGGTCGACGGCGGCCGGGTCGAAGATGCCGTTGGCGAAGTTGCTGTCGTCGGCCGGGCTGTATCCGTACCGGAAGAAGACCGAGCAGACCTCCGCGCCCGGGTAGCGCTCGTGCAGGAAGGCGACCGACTCGGCGGCGCTCTGTCCAGCACCGACCACGACGAAGCGCCGCGGCTCGGCGACGTCGAACGCGGCGGCCCGGTGCAGGATGTCGAGGTTGTGCCAGACCCGCTCGCTGGGCGTGACCCCGGGCGGCAGGCTGGACTCCAGGCCGACCGCGACGACCACGTTGCGGGCCCGCACCACCCGGGTGCCGCCCGCGTGGCGGGTGATCACGTCGACCGCCCAGGCCTCGCCGTCGACGGCGACGACCGGGACGACGTCGGTCACCGTGTGGCCGTACGCGACGCTGCCGCGCAGGCGGTCGGCGGCCCAGCCGAGGTAGTCGTGGAATTCGATCCGCAGCGGATACATCGACTTGTAGTTGATGAAGTCCGCCAGCCGGTCCCGCGCGTGCAGGTAGGAGACGAAGCTGAAGTCGCTGGTCGGGTTGCGCATGGTGACCAGGTCCTTCAGGAAGGACACCTGCATCGTGGCGTTGGCGAACAGCATCCCGCGATGCCAGCCGAAATCGTCCTGCTTCTCCAGGAAGACGGCCTCGACGCGGTCCTCGACACGCTCGCACCCGGCGTTGTGCTCCTCGACGGCGATGGCGAGGGCCAGGTTGGACGGTCCGAAACCGATGCCGACCAGGTCGTACACACCCGCGTCCGAGGGGATCACGACAGACCCTTTCGCGGGTACGCCATCAGCGCGGCGCTCTTGTGGCCCAGGTCGACCTCGGCGATCGGGTCGAAGCCGGCGGCGGCGAACATCCGGCGGGCCCTGTCGTGTCGCACGTCGGGATCGGCGAGCACCCGCTCGCAGCGCGGATCCGCGGCGAACAGGCCGGCGGCGACCGCCCGCATCAGCTCACGGCCGAGTCCCCGCCCGGTGGCCGGCAACGGCCCGACGGCGACATGCACGCCGAGGTCGTGGGGTGCGGCCGGATAGTGGCGGCCGACCACGTCGCGCGGCGTCCGGTAGACCTCCAGATAGGCGAGGTCGACACCGTCACGCGCGGCGATCAACGGCCGAGTGCAGGCGCCGGCGAGCTGCCGCCGCAGGACCGCCGCCCAGCGCTCGGCGGGCCAGGCCTGCTCCCAGAAGAGGTCCACATGCGGCTGAGCCATCCAGTCCGCGATCAGGCCGGCGTCGCCGGCCTCCGGGTCGGCGATCCTGACCCGCCACGGTTCACCCAGTTCGGGCACGGGCGGCGCGCCGAGCGCGAGCACCACGGGATCGAGGTCATCCAGCTGCTCGCGAAACGACTCCGGCGACCAGGCTTCCGCGCTCATGTGGCTACTGAGGACGGTGCGTCGACATAGACAGGCATCATAGAATTACCCTTACGTGTTAGGTTCGCCTAACCTAAAAGATGGCGCTGGGCGCCACCTCTCGGGGGGCTACGAGCACTGCGTCCCATCATCCTGTACAGTCCGCCTTGTTAGGCAAGCCTAACCTAACAATGGCATGGACGGGAGCAGTGTCGTGACTTCGGACGGCATCGCCGGCAGGACCGCACTGGTGACTGGCGCGGCGCACGGCATCGGGGCAGCCGTAGCGGCCGCCCTCACCGCCCACGGCGCCCGGGTGGCACTGACCGACCTGGACGGTGCGGCCGTCGCCCGGCGGGCCGCGACGCTGGCCGACGCCCGCGGCTACGCCCTCGACGTGACCGACGCCGCCGCGGTCGAGCGGGTCTTCACCCTCGCCGAGCAGGAGCTGGGCACAGTGGAGATCTGCGTCTCGGTGGCCGGCATCCTGCGGCCCGGCCGGATCCTCGAGACCACCGACGAGGACTGGCGGGCCACCTTCGACGTCAACACCTCGGGCGTGTTCCACGTGCTGCGCTGCGCCGGCCGTCGGATGGCCGGGCGTGGCCGCGGCGCGGTCGTCACGGTCAGCTCCAACGCGGCCGGCGTCCCCCGCGCCGGGATGGCCGCGTACGCCGCGTCCAAGGCCGCCACCACCATGCTGACCAAGTGCCTCGGCCTGGAGCTGGCCCAGCACGGCGTGCGGTGCAACGTGGTCGCACCCGGCTCCACCGACACCGCCATGCAGCGGTCGCTGTGGGACGGCGCCGACGGGGCCGACGCGGTGATCGCCGGTTCGCCGGAGAACTTCCGGACCGGCATCCCCCTGGGCCGCATCGCCGAGCCCGCCGACGTCGCCGACGCCGTCGTCTTCCTCGCCTCCGACCGGGCCCGACACATCACCATGCACGACCTGTACGTCGACGGCGGCGCGACGCTGCGCGCCTGAGAACCCTGGAGACCGCCGATGACCACCGCACAGTCCGACGCGGCGTATGACGCCCTCGCTCTGCTCGCCGAGTACCGCCCGAAGTCACCCTTCTTCTTCGCCTCGCCGCGCGGCACGATCGCCACCGAGGGCGAGTACTTCGCCGTGCCCAGCGCGGCCGACCTCCCCGCGGCGTTGCAAGGCGTCCTGGACCTGTGCCGCGACGACGGACACGAGGACCCGATCGTGGTCGGTGCCGTCCCGTTCGACAGCTCCGCGCCGCCTCGGCTGACCGTTCCCGTCCGTACGCACCGCGCCGGGCGGCTTCCCATGCGACTCGCGCCGCCCGCCGCCACGGCCGCCGCCGACGCCCGTACCGTCGAGGTGCCCAGCGGGGCCGCGTACGCCGAAGGGGTTCGCCGGGCGGTCGCCCGGCTGCGGGCCGGAGAGCTGGACAAGGTCGTGCTCGCCCGGGCCCTCGACGTCACCACCGAGACGGCCGTCGACATCGGACTGCTGCTGCGCCGGCTCGCCGCCCGCGACCCGTCCGGCTACACCTTCGCCGTCGACCTCGGCGCGGGCACCCTCGTCGGCAGCAGCCCGGAACTGCTCGTCTCGCGGCACGGCGACGTCGTCACCGCGAACCCGCTCGCCGGCTCGCTGCCGCGCAACCCGGACCCGATCGAGGACTTCGGGCAGGCCCGCGCCCTGCTCTCCTCCCGCAAGGACCGCCGGGAACACGCCCTGGTCGCCGAGGCGGTGGCCGAGTCGCTGCGCCCGTACTGCCGCGAACTGCGGGTGCCGGCCGAGCCGTCGCTGGTCCGGACCCACGCCATGTGGCACCTCTCCACGGTCGTCACCGGGCGCGTCGTCGACCCCGCCGTCAGCTCGCTGACCCTCGGCACCGCCCTGCACCCGACCCCGGCCGTGTGCGGCACCCCCACCGGCGACGCCCGGGCCGCGATCGCCGAGTACGAGGACTTCGACCGCGGCTTCTACACCGGCGTGGTCGGCTGGGAGAACGACGCCGGAGACGGCGAATGGGTGGTGGCGCTGCGCTGCGCGGTCGTCGAGGGCAACAGCGCCCGGCTGTACGCCGGGGCCGGCATCGTCGCCGACAGCGATCCCGACGCCGAACTGGCCGAGACCACCGCCAAGTTCCGCACGATGCTGGCGGGGCTGGGCCTGTGACCGACCTGACGCCGTGGCCGCGCGAATTCGCCGAGCGCTACCGGGCCGCCGGCTACTGGCAGGGCCGATCGTTCAGCGCGGCCCTGCGCGACTGGTCCGCGAGGTACGGCCCCCGCACCGCGGTGGTCGACGGCGACCTGCGACGCTCCTATGCCGACCTGGACGAGCGCGCCTCCGAGTTCGCGGCCGGTTTCGCGGCCCGCGGCCTGCGCGCCGGCGACCGGGTCGTGGTCCAGCTGCCGAACACCGCCGACTTCTTCGACATCGTGTTCGGCCTGTTCCGGCTCGGCGCGGTGCCGGTGTTCGCGCTGCCCGCCCACCGCGAGAGCGAACTGGGCTACTTCTGCCGGCACTCCGAAGCCGTCGCGATCGTGCTGCCCGGCGTCCACGAGGGCTTCGACCATCAGGGCCTCGTCCCCTCGATCCGTGCCGCCGCCCCCGCTCTGCGGCAGGTCTTCCAGGTCGGCGACGACCTCGGCGCGGACCCGACCGACCTGAGCGACCCGGGCGCGGACACCCTCGCCTTTCTCCAGCTCTCCGGCGGCAGCACCGGCCTGCCCAAGCTGATCCCCCGGACGGCCGACGACTATCTCTACAGCGTGCGGGAGAGCGCGAGGATCTGCGGCCTGTCGACCGCGTCCGTCTACCTGTGCGCCCTGCCGGTGGCGCACAACTTCACGCTCAGCTCCCCGGGTGTCCTCGGCGTCCTGCACGCCGGCGGCACCGTGGTGATGTCCCCCCGCCCCAGCCCGGAGGTGGCGTTCCCGCTGATCGCCACCGAACGGGTCACGATCACCGCCCTCGTGCCGCCGCTGGCGCTGGTCTGGTTGACCGCCGCCGAACGACCGGACCACGACCTGTCCAGCCTGGAGCTCCTCCAGGTGGGCGGCGCCAAGTTGTCCGCCGACGCCGCGCGCCGCGTCGGTCCCGTGCTCGGCTGCGCGGTCCAACAGGTCTTCGGCATGGCGGAGGGACTGGTGAACTACACCCGGCTCGGCGACCCGGCCGCGCTCGTCGAGCAGACCCAGGGCAGGCCCATCTCTCCCGACGACGAGCTGCTGATCGTCGACGACACGGGCGCGCCGGTGGCACCCGGCGAGACCGGGCAGTTGCTCACGCGGGGGCCGTACACGATCCGCGGCTACTTCCGGGCCGACGAGCACAACGCCGTCGCCTTCACGCCCGACGGGTTCTACCGCACCGGCGACCTGGTCCGGCTCACCCCGGAGGGCTACCTGGTCGTCACCGGTCGCGCCAAGGACCAGATCAACCGGGGCGGCGAGAAGATCGCCGTCGAGGAGATCGAGAACCACCTGCTCGCCCACCCCGCCGTGCACGACGCCGCGGTCGTCGCCGTGCCGGACGCCTACCTCGGCGAACGCACCTGCGCCTTCGTGACGTTGCGGGCGGGCGACCAGCCGCCGACCGCGCCCCAACTGCGTGCGTTCGTCCGCTCCCGCGGCCTGGCCGCCTACAAGGTGCCGGACAAGGTCCGTATCGTCGACGCTTTCCCGGTCACCGGCGTCGGCAAGGTCAGCCGTACCGATCTGCGCGCGGCCCTGCGCGCCCTGTTCACCGAGGAGTCCTGAGCCGGTGTCCCTTCCCCAGATTCCCTCCTACCGGTTGCCCGGCGAGAACGACCTGCCCGCCAACCGGGCCGACTGGCGCCCGGACCCCGCCCGGGCCGTGCTCCTGATCCACGACATGCAGCGCTACTTCACCGCCGCGTTCGCCGGCGCCGAGCCGCTCGCCGGCGCCGCGGCCACCATGGCCGGCCTGCGCAAGGTCTGCGCCGACCAGGGCATCCCGGTGATCTTCACCCGCCAGCCCGGCGGCCAGAGCCGCGCCGACCGCGGCCTGCTCCTGGACATGTGGGGCTGGGGCCCACCCGCCGACGAGTCGGCGATCGCCTTCCACGAGGACCTGATCCCCGGCGAGGGCGACACGGTGCTGGAGAAGCGGCGTTACAGCGCCTTCGTGGACAGCCCGCTCGCCGACCTGCTCCAGGGACGCGACCAGCTCATCGTCACCGGCATCTACGCACACATCGGCGTCGTCGCGACGGCCTGCGACGCCTTCATGCGCGGCGTCCAACCGTTCGTCGTGGCCGACGCCACCGCCGACTTCAGCCGCGCCGACCACCTGGGCGCGCTGGGATACGTGGCGAAGAGGTGCGGAATGGTGCTCAGCGCCGCCCAGCTGCGCACCGCGCTGAGCTGAGCCGACCCCGCTCAGGTGGTGAACCTGGCCACGATGTTACGGAGCCGTTCCGCGGTGTGCGTGAGCTCCTGCGCCGACCGGGCCGTCGAGTCGGCGCCGGCGGTGGTGCGGTTGGCCTCCTCGGTGACCGAGCCGACGCCGGCGGTGATCCGCTCGGCGCCGGCCGCCACCTCGTTGAGTCCGTAGGTCATCTCCGACGTCGTGGCCGACTGCTCCTCGACGGCGGCGGCGATGGTGGACTGGAACTCGTTCACCCGGCTGATGACGTCACTGATCTGCTGGATGGCGTTGACGGCGTCCAGCGCGTCGGCCTGGATGGCCTCGATCCGGGCCGCGATGTCCTGGGTGGCCTGTCCGGTCTCCTGCGCCAACTCCTTGACCTCACCCGCGACGACCGCGAACCCCTTGCCGGACTCTCCCGCGCGGGCCGCCTCGATGGTCGCGTTGAGGGCGAGCAGGTTCGTCTGGGTCGCGATCCCGGCGATGACCTTCAGCACCTCGCCGATCTGCGCGGAGCTCGAGCTGAGCCGGCCGATCGTGTCCTCGGTGTTGCGGGCCGCGGTGACCGCCTCGGTGGCCACCATCGCGGCCTGGCTCGCGCCCTGCGAGATCTCGCTGATCGACGCGGACATCTCCTCGGCACCGGCCGAGACCGCGGTGAGATGGTTGGACACGGAGTCGGCGACCGCGCCAGCCTGCCCCGCCTTGGTGGCCGTCAACTCGGCGGTGGCCCGCATGTCCTCGCTGACCTCGGACAGCTTGGTGGAGGTGCCGGCGACCTCGTCGGCGTCGGCGCGTAACGCGTGGATGGCCTCGCGGACCCGGGTGAGAGCGTCGTTGAAGGCGGTGCTCATCTGCGCGACCTCGTCGCGGGTGTCGACCCGCACCTGCTGGGTGAGGTCGCCCTCGGACAGGGCCCGCAACGCGGTCACGATCCGCCGCATGGGCACCGTCGCGGAGAGGTAGAAACCCACCAGGAGGTAGCCGACCAACAGCAGGGCACCGAAGGCCGCCGCCTCGACGATATAGGCTTTTGTCTTGAATCCCGCGATTCTGGTCGTCAGTAGCGCGTCCAGCTGCGGAATGAGTCCGTCCGCCAGCTTGACCACGGTGGCCCAGGCCGCTTCCCCCGCCGCGGGGGTGATATCGGCCAGACGCCCCGACGCGACAGCACTGTCGACCTGGGTCAGCAGCGCGGTGAGGGCCTGATGCTCGGCCTCGATCAGCGGCCGCATTTCGGCCAGCTCCGGCCGAGCGGTCTTGGCGAGGGAGGTGGCCATCCCGGTGTCGACCGCCTGCTGGGTGCTCGCCAGCGCACCGGCGGCCCTGGACAGCCGAAGCTGGGTGGCGTGAACCACGGCCGGCGGGCGCCCCGCCGCCAGGATCGACTCGTCGACGGTCTGGCCGGCCTGGTCGAGCAGCCCCGGCAGCCGGAAGACCAGGGTGTCCATCAGGTAGTAGGAGTCGAGGTCGGGATCCAGGGTGAGATTCGAGGCGTCGGAGACGGCGACCACCAGATTGAGCAGGCCGGTCAGGGCCTTACCGTATGCGTCGTACGCGGCCTGGCCGGAGCCGGATTTCGCGGCGGCCGCCACGTCGGCCTTGGCGGCCGACCACGCCTGGCTGACCCCGAGATCCGCGCCGTAGGTGCGGTCGACGGCGTCCACCTCGCTGGTCGAAATCTCAGGGGGTTGGCCGCCGGAGACTGCCAGGTGCCGGGCCTGCACTGCGGTGGCGGTCAGGGTGAACAGCGGACGCAGGTAGGCGACCCCGTCGCGCTCCTTGGCGCTGAACGCGACCTGGCTGGTCTGGATCCCGACGTAACCCCAGGTCACGAAGCCCAGAGGCAGCAGGAGCACGACCGTCATCAGAACGATCTTGTACGCGTACCGTAACCGCCCCAACAACAGGCTCGCCGGTGAGAACATTGCCACCGCCTGGCTTCCATCGGATTCATGCTCCTCCAGAAAATCGGCATTTCGCCTAAGTATCTGGATAACAGCACTTTCCAGGCCAGGAAGCCCGGCAACGACTATGCTGTCCGCTCGCGGTCGCCGCGTCCGGTCTTTGGTCAGACTAAACGGCGGCGACGGTCTCTCGGGCGCTATCGAGCGGTCGGCTCGAGGAGCTCCAGGCGGTTGCCATGGCAGTCACTGCTGGAGAACCGGCGCGTCATTGCCCGCGCGGGCCGCCCTCGGCCAGCACCTCGCGCAGCCGGGCCGCGAACTCCTCGGGCTTGCCGGCGTAACCGAACTCGCCGCCGAGGAAGCCGCCGTGATGGCTCGGGAACACCGTCGCCTCCTGGCCGAGCAGCGCCGCGGTGCCGCGGGCCGTACGCGCCGTAAAGGTCTCCCCCGACTCCTCGCCGACCGCGATGACGATCCGGGTCGGTGCCGCCTTGAGCGCGGCCACATCGGGGCGGTAGTCGGTGACCGCCCACGACTTCTTCGACAGCAGCGGATCGTCCCGAGTGCCGTCGTCGCCGGCCGGCATGCCCATCGTCGCCGGATCGGGCGCCGGCTGGGCGAAGTAGGCGTCGGTGAACTCCCCCTGCCACGCGGCCATCGCGAGGAAGGCGGCCATGCCCGCGCCGAAGCCCTTCTGCTGGTACGCCTCGTGGAAGCCGGCCCGGGCGCGAACGGCCGCCGCGGCGTCGGGCAGCACCGAGTTGATCGGCGGCTCGTGCGCCACCAGCGTGGCGACGTCGCCGGGATGGGTCGCGACGAGCTCGAGCGCCGTCACGGCACCGCCGCTGCTCGCGAACACGTCGACCGGGCCGCATCCCAGGTGCTCGATCAGCAGATGCAGGTCGGCGGCCTGGTCCCGTGGGGTGTGCTCCGAGCGGCCGTCCTTGCGGGTGCTGCGACCCAGCCCGCGCGGGTCGTAGGTGACCACCGTGCGGTCGGCGAAGTGGGCGGCGAGCGCGCCGAAGCCCTCCGCGGTCATCGGCTGGCCGATCATCAGCAGCGCCGGCCGGCCGTCGGTCGGCGGAAGCGGGCCGCGGACGTCGTAGACCAGGTCGACATCGGACGCGGTGAGGGTGTGTGACTGCGTCGGCGTCATGCCGCAGACACTACGACAGCAGCCCAGACGACACACCGCCGGAAGGTACGCTGCGTCGGTGCCGACACAGAACGACAGCGACAAGGGCAGCACCAAGCGGTCCGCACGTTCGCGACTGAAGGAACTGCTCATCCTCGCCGTCGTCGGCGTGCTGGTCGCCGTGGGCGTCCGGACGTTCCTGCTGCAGACCTTCTTCATTCCCTCCGGGTCGATGGAGCAGACCCTGCTGATCGACGACAAGGTGCTGGTCGACAAGATCAGCTACCGGTTGGAGCGCCCCGCCCGGGGCGAGATCGTGGTGTTCCGGCCGCCGTCGAGCTGGAAGGCCGGCTCGGGTCAGGAGTACATCAAGCGGGTGGTCGGGGTGGCTGGCGACCACGTGGTCTGCTGCGACGACAGCAAACGGATCACCGTCAACGGCCGCGCTCTCAACGAGGACTACCTGTTCCCCGGCGAGACTCCCTCGGAGCGGCCGTTCGACGCCACCGTGGCGGCCGGGTCCGTGTTCGTGCTCGGCGACCATCGCGGCCAGTCCGCCGACTCACGCTTCCATCTCGACTCGGACAGCGGATCGGTGCCGGTGGACAACATCGTGGGCCGCGCCTTCGCCACGTACTGGCCGCCGTCGAGAATGCGCATGCTGTCCGTTCCCGACACCTTCGCCGACGTACCCGCCCCGCGCTAAAGGCCGGTCACAGGGCGGGCAGGATGCGGCCGCGGACCTCGCCGAGGCCGACGCGCGCGTCGCCGGGACCCGGCGCGGTCGCGGTGATCACGACCTCGTCGCCGTCCTCGAGGAAGGTGCGGGTGGTCGCGTCCGGCAGCTCCAGCGGCTCGGAGCCGCCCCAGGACAGCTCGATGAGCGAACCCCGCTGGTCGGGACGTTCGCCGCTGATCGTGCCGGAGGCGTAGAGGTCGCCGCCGCGCAGCGACGCTCCGTTGGCGGTCATGTGCGCCAGCATCTGCGCGCCGGTCCAGTACATGCCGTCGAACATCGGGCGCGAGATGACGTGGCCGTTGAGCCGCACCTCGAGCCGTACGTCGAGGCCCCACGGCGGCGTCGCGGCGTCGTCGAGGTAGGGCAGCAGCGGCACGGTGCGCTCCGGTGGCGCCACGCGGGCCGGGCCGAGCGCGGCCAGGGGCAGGATCCAGGGCGAGATCGAGGTCGCGAAGGACTTGCCGAGGAACGGGCCGAGGGGAACGTACTCCCAGGCCTGGATGTCGCGGGCCGACCAGTCGTTGACCAGGCAGACGCCGAAGACGTGCTCCTCGAAGGCGGACAGGCTCACCGGCCGGCCCAGCCGCGACCCGGCACCGACGACGAAGCCCAGCTCGGCCTCGATGTCGAGGCGCTGGGACGGCCCGAAGGAGATCTCACCGTCGGCGCCGCGGCGCTGGCCCCGGGGGCGGACGATGTCGGTGCCCGAGGCGACGACGGTGCCGGCGCGTCCGTGGTAGCCGATCGGCAGGTGCTTCCAGTTCGGCGTCAGCGGGTCCTGGCCGGGCCGGAACATCCGTCCCAGGTTGGTCGCGTGCTGTTCCGACGCGTAGAAGTCGACGTAGTCGGCGACCGTGAACGGCAGGTGCATGACGGCGTCGGTGGCCGGCACGAGGTGCGGTTCGAGGTGCTCGCGGTGGGTGTCGTCGGTCAGCCAGGTGGTCACCAGGGCGCGCAGTTGCGACCAGGCCCCGGGGCCGGCGGCGAGCAGGCTGTCCAGCGACGGCCCCGCGACGGCGGGCGCCAGCTCCGGTGCTAGCCGGCGTACGACCGGTGCCAGGTCCAGGATCAGCTCCCCGATCGCGACGCCGATCCGGGCGCTCGGGTCGGCGGCCGTGCCGAAGGCCCCGTAGGGCAGGGCGGCGACGCCGAACGGATGATCCGCGGGAACCTCGAGCCAGGTTGAGGGAGAGACGGTGGTCAACGCAGATCCTCCGGGAGAAGTCCGTGGTGCAGCAGGCCGTCGATCGGCTCGGTGACGCTGCAGGTGCCGAAGCTGACGAAGTGCCGGCGAACGAGTGCGGCCTGGGAGTCGTCGATGCGGGCGACCGCCGCGGCCACCCGATCGCCGTCCTGGTCGGCCAGGGCCGCGGTGACGGCGTCGACGGCGGCACCCTCGACCGCGCGGGCGGTCGCCAGCATGACGTTCAGGAATCCGTGATGCTCGAATCCGGTGGTGGAATCCCGGTGCCGGATCGGGTCGTGCAGGCCGGCGGTGAGCTTGAAGGAGATGTCGCCCCGCACGGCCGACCAGAGTGCGGCGGCCAGCTGCCGCTCGTCGGGGAAGGCCGTGGCGGCGACACCCCCGGTGCGGATCTTGAGGCGCAGGCCGGCGGCGGTGAGCGCGGCGACCTGCGACGCGGTGACGTCGGCCCAGGGCAGCTCGACGTAGCTGTGCACCGAAGAGGGCGCGTGCCGTTCGAGGGTCGCCACCAGGCCGGGCAGCGTGCCGGCGGACGCCGCGATCTCCAGGGCGACCAGGGCTACCCGGGGCTCCGACCGCGCCCGCGAAACCGCACTGGCGACGTCCTCGGCACCGCCGGGAACGGTGAGCGAGACCGGCAGCGGGGATCCGCCTTCCAGGGCCTGCGTCAGCTCCCCCCACCGGGGCAGGGAGCAGATGAACGGGCCGAGCAACGGCGCCAGCGGCGACGCCTGGCGGGCGAGGTGGGCCCGCACGGCCTCGGGCACGTCCAGATCGCCCGGCGGGAAGATGGCCGCGTCGTCGAACAGGGTGAGGAACAGCCGGCCCGGCGCGGTGGTCGTGTCGCTCACGAAGCCGGGCCTCGTCCCGACCAGGTCCAGGCGTACTTGCCGTCGTCGCTGACCCGTCCGGCCTCGCCGAGCCCGAGGGGGCGGAAGGTGTCCACCATGACGGCGAGCTCGTCGAAGAACTCCGCGCCGAGGCTGCCCTCGATGGCGCCCGGCTGCGGGCCGTGGGAGTGACCGCCCGGGTGCAGCGAGATGGAACCGACGTTGATGCCGGAACCCTTGCGGGCCTCGTAGTCGCCGCCGACGTAGAACATGACCTCGTCGCTGTCCACATTCGAGTGGTAGTACGGAACCGGCACGGCCAGCGGGTGGTAGTCCACCTTGCGCGGGACGAAGTTGCAGATGACGAAGTTGGTGCCCTCGAAGACCTGGTGCACCGGCGGCGGCTGGTGGACCCGCCCGGTGATCGGCTCGAAGTCGGCGATGTTGAACGCGTACGGGTACAGACAGCCGTCCCAGCCGACCACGTCGAACGGGTGGTGCGGCAGCACGTGCACGGTCCCGGCGAGCCCGGCCGGGCCGTCGCCGCGATGTTTGATGTAGACCTCGACGTCCTGCTCGTCCACCATCCGGGGCGCGGCCGGCGTCCGCAGGTCCCGCTCGCAGTACGGCGAGTGCTCGAGGAACTGGCCGTACCGCGAGAGGTACCGCTTGGGCGGGCCGATGTGGCTGTTGGCCTCGATGGCGTACAGGCGCAGCGGCGCGTCGCCCGCCGGCACCCAGCGGTGGGTGGTCGCCCGCGGCAGGATCACGTAGTCGCCGGCCCCGACCTCCAGGTCACCGAAGATCGTCTCCACGGTGCCGGAGCCGGCCTCGACATAGACGCACTCGTCGCCGGTGGCGTTGCGATACAGCGGCGAGACCTCGCCGGCCACGACGTAGGCGATCCGCACGTCGGCGTTGCCGAGGACCAGCCGCCGGTCGCGCACCGCGTCACGGGACTTCCACTCCTGCTCGCCGAACAGCCCGTGCAGCTTCAGGTGTCGCGGCAGCAGCGGCTGGTTCGGCACGGTCGCCTGGTCGGGAAGCTCCCAGGCGCGCGCGTCGACGATGGCCGACGGGACGTGCCGGTGGTAGAGCAGGGACGAGTCGGAGGAGAAACCCTCCTCGCCCATCAGCTCCTCGTAATAGAGGGCGCCGCCCGCGTCGCGGTGCTGCGTGTGACGTTTGGCCGGAATGCTGCCGGCCCGCTGGTAGTGCGCCATGGCGTAACTCCGTTCGCCCGATCCTCAAGACAGGTCCGAGGGTGGGGGCGGCCGGCGAGGCCGCCCCGACGCCGATCAGAAGTTACCGCGCCGCTCCTGCTCGCGCTCGATGGCCTCGAAGAGCGCCTTGAAGTTGCCCTTGCCGAAGCCGAGGGACCCGTGCCGCTCGATCAGCTCGAAGAAGACCGTCGGGCGGTCACCGATCGGCTTGGTGAAGATCTGCAGCAGGTAGCCGTCCTCGTCGCGGTCGACCAGGATGCCGCGCTTCTGCAGCTCGTCGATCGGCACCCGGACCTCGCCGATGCGCGCCCGCAGCTCCGGGTCCTCGTAGTACGAGTCCGGCGTGTTGAGGAACTCGACGCCCTCGGCGCGCAGCACGTCCACGCTGCGCAGGATGTCGTTGGTCGCCAGCGCCAGGTGCTGGGCGCCCGGTCCACCGTAGAACTCCAGGTACTCGTCGATCTGCGACTTCTTCTTGCCCATCGCCGGCTCGTTGAGCGGGAACTTCACCCGGTGGTTGCCGGAGGCGACCACCTTCGACATCAGGGCGGAGTAGTCGGTGGCGATGTCGTCGCCGACGAACTCGGCCATGTTCGTGAAGCCCATGACCCGGTTGTAGAACTCGACCCACTCGTCCATCGCGCCGAGCTCGACGTTGCCGACGACGTGGTCCAGGGCCTGGAAGATCCGCTTCGGTGCGCCGTCGCGCTTCTGGAACGACGAGGTACGCGTCACGTAGCCGGGCAGGTAGGGCCCGGAGTAGTTGGCCCGGTTGACCAGGGTGTGTCGGGTCTCGCCGTACGCGGCGATCGCGGCCATCCGGACGGTGCCGTGCTCGTCGGAGATGTCGTGCGGCTCCTCGAGAACCGTGGCGCCCTGCGCCCGGGCGTGCGCGACGCACTTGTCGACGTCGGGCACCTCGAGCGCGATGTCGGTGATGCCGTCACCGTGCTTGGCGTGGTGGGCGATGACCGGGCTGTCCGGCCGCACGCCGCCCTGGATCACGAACCGGACCGCGCCGCTCTTGAGCACGAACGACAGGTGGTCCCGGTTGCCGGTCTCGGGACCGGAGTACGCCACCAGCTCCATGCCGAACGCCGACTGGAAGAAGTGCGCGGTCTGCGTGGCGTTCCCGACCGCCCACACGACCGCGTCCCAGCCCGTGACGGGGAACGGGTCGCTGCCGGAGTCGTACTCGACGAGCCCGACGAGTTGCTTGAGGGTGTCGAGGTCGAGCTCCGCGAGCCGCTCCTCGTTGGTGAGCGTGTCGTGCACGGACATGGCGCTGGTCTCCTTCAGCTGAGGTCGGCTGACGCCTCCAGCTTGGTGAAAGCGCCAAGGCTGCACAACACGCACAGTTTGCGGCGAACAGATTGTTCAGAGTGACCGAACTGGCGCGGCTGTCGCTGAACAATCTGCCCACCATCGTCTCACTTCGCCGCCGAGCCGGAGCGGCGTTCCCGCAGGTAGCGCCAGATCAAGCGGGCCAGATTCCAGGCGAAGAGCACCGTCAGCGGGGCGGCCACCAGGTAGGCGGCCCACTCATGACCCTCCGCGCGCCACCCGACGAACGCGTCCGTGCCGAAGGCGATGCCGACCGCCATGGTGAGCATCTCGGCGGGCGCGGTGCGCCACCAGGGGTCACGCCGCCGCGGCTCGTGCTCGGCGAGGCGCCGGGCATAGTCGTCGACCGCGCCGAACTCCCGCTCCGGATCGGCCGCCGAGGCGGACAGATGCGCCCGCGCCTCCCGGACGAGGTCGGCGGCCCGCTCCGGCGGCAGGTCGAACCGCCCGATCAACAGCCCGGCGAGCCGCTTGAGCCAGCTCTCGACGTCGGCGGGCCCGGCCTCGCGGCCCCGAGGCGTGGGCGAGGTGTGCGAGACGGCCGGCTTCGGCTTCGTCTGGCGCAACGAGACCATGATCAGCAGGACCGCGCCCGCCACGATGCCGAGCACCGGAATCCGGGCCACCTCGTGACGGGGAAGCGTCATGAACGCGGTGGCGCTGGCGCCGGCGAGCACGACAGCGAGGACGAAGCACCACCGGACCAGCTCGGGACGGCCGGCTGCCCTGAGCGCGCCGGGGAGTGCACCGGTCACGAACAAGCCCAGGGTCAGCAACGCCAGGCCGGTCAGGATGGCCGGAGTCGTGGGGAAGGCCAGGGTCCGCTCCAGGACGGCGAAGAAGAGGGACGCGACCAACGCCAGCAACGCCAGGAAGAACACCTGACCGCTGAGGTAGTCGGTCCAGGTGAGCCCCTGCCGATCCACCTTCTCCAGCGCCTCCGGCGACTGCTCGGCCGCGGCGACGGCGGCGAAGTCCTCCGGCTCACCGAACGCCTCGGCGGGGCTCTCCCCCGAGTACGCGCAGTGCTCCTTCACGTCGGCGATGATCGGAGTGGCCAGGTGGTCTCCGACACCGCGGTCCGCGAGTGCGAGCCGGGCGCGGACCTCCCACTGCTCGAACGGCTCTGTCATGGCTGTGCCTCCCCAGGGTGGGTGTCCGGCGCGTGGTCCGCATCGAGCAGGCGAGCGAAGGCCGTGGCGAACTCGTGCCACCGGACGCGTTCGGCGACCAGCCGGTCGCGCCCGTCCGCGGTGATCGCGTAGACCTTGCGGCCCGGCCCGCCCTCGCCGGGCTGCCAGGTGGCTCGCACGGCACCGGAAGCCTCGAGCTTGCCGAGCACCGGGTAGAGCGCACCGCCGCGCACCGCGCCCAGCCCTTCCTCCGCCAGGCGGTGGGCCAGCGCGTAACCGTGCCGATCCTCCTCCGCGAGCACGGCGAGCACCGCCAACTCCAGGGCGCCGCGCAACCATCCGCTCATCGGATCCGTGGCTGCCACCGCACTCTCCTCGATTCGAACTAGTCTCGTTTCAGACTAGCCGCGCACCGCAAGAGCCGCAAGAGCGCCGGCATGGCCGGCCCATCCGGGGTCTCGGTGGTCATCAAGGGCGCCCCAGACGGAAACCAGCGGCTCTATGCGATGCGTGACCGAGATGCCGTCACCCGTGACCTTGATCCACTGCATCGGCGCATCGTAGGGCCGATGCGGTGGACGTCCCTATGCGGAAACCGCGGCGGGCACCACGGCCACGGCGGAAGCCCGCACGGTGCCGATCACGCCGGCCGCCTCGAGGGCGAGGAACTGGTCCACGAGGTGCGAAGGGAACTGCACACCCCGGCAGCGACGCAGCTCGGCGCGGGCCTCCTCCACCGAGAACCCCAACGTCGGGCCGGGCACGCGCATGACGGCCCAGGCGGCGCAGATGCCGGACACCACGCTGGCCGGCACCGGCACCGCATCGGGGCGCTGGCGGGCGGCTTCGCCCACAACCGTCGCCCACTCCTGGATGTGACGATCGAGCTCCTGCGTCTCGTCGCGGGGGGTGTCTTCCGCGGCGGTCGGTTCCGCACGCTGCGCCGGATCGGCGATCACCACGCGGTCACGACCACCGCGCTTGGCCGTGTAGAGGGCGGCGTCGGCGGTGTTGACCAGTTCGTCCGCGGTGAGCGCGTGCGGGGGCACGGCGGCGATACCGCCGATCGACACGGTCACCGCGACCGGGGTGCGGCCGTCGACCAGGATCGGCGTCTCGTTCATCCGCGCCCGGAGGCGTTCGGCCAGGACGGCCAGGTTCTCCAGATCGGTGGCCGGGGCCAGAACGGCGAATTCCTCACCGCCGAAGCGGGCCACGACATCGCTGGCCCGGCAGGTGCTTCGCAGCCGCCGGGCGACCTCGACCAGGACCTGGTCGCCGGCCGGATGACCGTACGTGTCGTTGACGCGCTTGAAGTGGTCGACGTCGAGGAGCAGCAGGGCGAACGAGCCGCCGTACCGGGCCGCCCGGTCGCTCTCCGTCCGCAGCTGTTCCGACAGGAAGCGGCGCGTGTAGAGGCCGGTGAGGGCATCGGTGATGGCCAGCCGGCGCTGGGCCGCGATGAGGCCCGCCATGCGCAGCAGGACGAGGAGGAACAGCACCGCCGACGCACCCACCACGACGAGGTCGGACTGGGCCGCGCCCCGCAGGGTCTGCACCACCAGCACCGCCGGAGCCATCGCGGTGGCCACCCCGAGCAACACCACGCGGTACGGGGTGGCGCCCGAGCGGGCCTCCACCGGGTCGCTCAGGTGCCGCATCGACGGATGGAGCCCGGCCGCACCCAGCGCGACGTAGCCGATCAGCCAGGTCGCATCGGTCCAGCCGCCGTCGGCGAACGAGCCGGCCAGCGTGAGCAGGCCGTACGAGGTGTCGCCCAGCAGGTTCAGGCCGAGGAAGGCGAGCAGCAGCTGATAGGCCGGCTGCCGGACCCCGCCGCTGAGCATCAGCCGGATGGCCACGGTGAGCACGCACAGGTCCATCACCGGATAGGCGGTGGCGGCGACGCGGTCCAGCATGCCGATGGACGGGTCGGTGATGGTCGGGTAGACGAGGAACACCCACCACAACACCGCGGCGCCCACGGCGAGGATCGCGGTGTCGACCAGCGCGGCCGTGTTGCGCTGCGGGGAGCGCCGCCGGGTGAGCTTCACCAGGGCGGCGGCGACGAAGAGGTACTGGGAGAGATAGAGAACGTTGGCCGCCACCGGGTAGGTGGCGTCGTTCTGCGACGTGATGTAGTAGACGGCGTCGCCGGAGGAATATGCCACCTGGCCGGCGGCCAGGAGCCACCAGGTCGACCGGGTCTCCGGCCGGTGCCCCCGGATGCCCAGCGCGAGCGCGCCCACGGTCGACATGCTGACCAGCATGTAGAGCAAGGCCTGCGCCGTGGGTCCGCCGCCGAGGGCCGGCACCGTGTAGTAACCGACCACGGGCAGCGAGGCGCAGACCGACCAGACGATCCATGCCCTGGACCACGTGGACGTCACCGTGGGCGCAGCCGCGCCGCCTACCGAGCGATCCAGAGATGTCACGACACCAGAACACCACCGGGGCGTGGTTCGCCGGTTGTCCCCCGGTTGCGCGACGGGAGCCGTCGACCGGGTTCAGGGTTGGTCGAATTCGAACGAGACCGTCCGGCCCTCGTCGCGGTGCCAATCCCGCACGGTCCCCGTCGTTGTCATCGCATCACTCTCCCATCGCGATGGGAGCACCACCGGTACCCGCCGTGGTGACGAGCCGTGAGGTCAGCGTGACGCGGACGTCGCGGGCGGCGGCCAGCGCCGCGTTGTACGCCAGGCTCGCGCTGCCCGCGCGGGCGCGGATCTGACAGACCGCGCCCCGGTGGTCCCTCGGCGGGTACACCTCGTCGCCGGGTCCGGCGTTCCACACGACGTCGGTCACGAAAGGCGACCGGCCCGCCGCGTCCCGGTCGGGCAGCGTCGCCACGACGCCGGACTCGGCCGGGTAGACCGTGACGGTGCTGGCGTACAGGCCGTTGTGCGCCACGTCGGGCAGCCGCTCACCGAGCGCGCCGCGGCACAGCAGCTCCCAGCACGACACGGTGAGGCAGTCGTTCATCATCAGGGCCAGCAGGCCTCCGCCGAGCCGGGCGTTGACCTCGACCAGCACCGGGCCCTCGGCGGTGAGCACGAACTCGGAGTGCAGGAAGCCGTGCGTGAGCCCGAAATGCTTGGCGCAGGCCTCGACCGCGCCGACCATCTCGTCGGCGTCGGCGCCCGGTACGGCCGCCGGGAAGGTGTACGACACCTCGCAGAAGTGCGGGCGCGGGCCGAGCTGCCGGTCGGTGATGCCCAGGGTGACGGCGCGGCCGTGGTCGACCACCGTCTCGATGCTGTAGAGCGGCCCGGTGACGAACTGCTCGGCCATCAGGTCGCCGCCGAGGTAGCGCTGCCGGTCGGCCAGCGTCGCGTGATGCTCGCGCACCTCCGCGGGGGTGCGGCACAGCAGCACGTCGAGGCTGCCGGAGCCCTTCACGTTCTTGAGCACGATCGGGCCGTCGACGGCGTCGAGCAGCGCGAGCGCGTCGTTCACGTCGTCCGCCGGGGACCAGCGTGGCGAGCGGATGTCGAGGGCCTCGTAGTGTTCCCGGGCCACCCGCTTGTCACGCAGCACGGCGATCGCGTGCGCCGGGTGGAAGGGCACGCCGAGCTCCTCGGCCAGCGCCGCCGCGTACGGAAGGTGACGGTCGCCGATGCAGACGACGCCGTGCGGCGTGCCGCTGGCCCGGACCCAGTCGACCAGGCCGGCGTCCAGGGCCTGCGTGTCGGTGTCGGCGCTGCGGAACACCCGGCCCCGCTCGGACAGGCCGGGCAGCAGGTCGCCGGCGGGAACGTCGGCGTACTGCTCGGGGGCGGTGCTGACCAGTCCGACGTCCAGGCCGTTGTCGACGGCCCAGGCGAGTGCGGACAGGCCGGTGCCGGCGATGCCGGCCTCGATGAAGACGAGCATGGTGGCCTTCTCTCTGTGACGCTAGGAGGCGAGGTCGGCGGCGGCGCGCTGCCGCCGGGCAACGAGCGCGGACAGGGGAGCCACGAGCACGATGAGCAGGACGGCGGCGCCGGCCGACAGCAGCAGGAACGTCTGCAGGCGCCCGGTGGCCAGGTAGCTGCCGAGCAGCAGGGCCACCACGGCGCAGACGGCGCGGTCGATCAGGGACTCGATCGAGAGCAGCGTGGCGCGGTAGCGGGAGTCGGTGATCGCCTCGTTGAGCAGCTTGCGCTGGACCGGATAGACCAGGCCGGCCACCAGCGAGAACGCGCACAGGCACACGATGGTGAAGACGCCCGGGGCGGGCACCACGAGGGCGAGGCTGGCCGCCATCACCACCGTCAGGACGGACACGGCGGCCAGGTCGCGGGTGTTGCGCCGTACCCGGTGGCTTGCCGCGGCCCCGGCAACCTCGAAGACCGTCATCGCGGCAAGCACGGCGCCGTGCCAGACGACCGGCGTGTCCTTGACTGTCAGGATGGGCTGGAACAGGTTGACCTGCAGGATGCGCGACAGGGTGAAGACCGCGATGCCCTGCACCATGATCAGGATCAGCAGCGGGGACCGCCGCAGGAACCGGGCCGCGCCGCCGACGGTCCGCCACGTCGACGCCGGCCGCGCCGTCGCGTGTGGATGTTCCGGATCCGCGCCGAGCAACGCCGGCAGGCGGAGCGCCAGGACCAGCGCCACGGCCGCGTTGAGGGCGGTGAGCCAGTAGACACTGGCCGGCAGCCACGCCATCAGCACGCCGGCCGCCGGCCAACACACGATCTTGCCGATGAGACTGTACGCCCGCGCGTTGCCTTCGGCACGCTGATAGAACCAGGCCGCCTCGTGCCGTTGCAGGTACTCGTAGAGGTACGCGCTCGCGGCGCCCGACACCAACGACCGTGCCAGCGCGATGAGCAACCAGTGGGCGAGGAAGCCGGCGTAGCCGGGCGCGGCCACCGGCACCAGGTTGGCCAGCAGCAGCACCGCCGCCCCGCCGATCATGCTGCGTCGCAGGCCCAGGCGGTCGGCGAGGAGCCCGGTGGGGATCTCGAACAGGCAGAACGCGATGTAGTAGATGCTCTGGATGCCGAAGATCTGCCGGTCGTCGAGGCCGACGACGCGCTGGTAGGTGTAGAACACCGGGACCCAGACCAGCAGGCCGAAGAAGAACTGGAAGCCATAGTGGGTCCAGACCACCCGGCGTACGGGCGCGGGTGCCCCGCGGGAGGTGGTCGGTGGCGGCGCGGCGGTGGCGGTGGACATGGCGGCTCCCACGGTCACGCCGAGTACGGACGGAGCTGGACGATCGCGATGCGGTCGTCGTCGGCGACCCACTCGATGTCGACCGGCGCCGAGAACGTGTAGTCGGGCGAGAAGTGCGCCTGCAGCAGGCGCCCGACCACGGCGAGCCGTTGCAGCCGGGCCCGGTCGGCCTCGGGCAGATCCCGCTCGGCGTCGCCCAGCGACACCGTGCGTCCGCCACCTTCCACCGTGTTGAACAGGTACTGCATCGGCGCGTGCGAGCCCGCCACCACCTCGGTCACCGACCGCGTGGACACGTTGAGGTAGACGTTGCGGAAGTCGGCCAGCGCCAACGGGTTCGTCGTCACCATGACGCCGCCCATGCGCGAGGCGACCTCCTCCTGGATCACCACACCCATGTACGAGTCGTCGAGCGAGATGCCGGCCTGCTGGCGCAGCCGCACGCTCCGCGGCGACAGCAGCGACGCCCACACCGTCTTGAGGCTGTCCATGACGTGGTCGGCGGTGGTGACGTGGTTGACCGACTCGTAGATGCCGGCGGCCGAGAACCCGGCCAGATCCTCGGCGTTCGACGAGCTGCGCACCACGAAGCTCGCCACCCCGCCCAGGTGGGTGACGAGGGCGTCGTCCACGCGGGAGCGGATGGACTCGGGAACGCGGGTCCGGCGCACCAGGCGTTGCAGCTCGAGGCAGAGCGGCTCCACCTCCCGCGCGTCGAGCTCGAGCGCCATCTTCAGCTTGCCGATGGTCTGCTGGATGGCCGGCGACGACTCGAGGAACTCGCGCTGGAGGGAGAACGGCAGGGCGATGCCGCGCGGCACCCAGACCAGCTCGCGCAGCAGCCCGTTCGCGGCCTGCGACAGGCCCGCCGGCCCGGGGGCGTCCAGGAGCTTCCGCAGGTAGCCGATCAGGTCTTTGCGCGGCGGCCGCGGTGTGCGATAGAAGCCGAGCAGGCGCTCGGAACCCCGGGAGAGCACGTGGTGCAGCTCGCCGAGGTTGGCGGCCTTGGTGCCGTACCGGTAGCGGTCGGCCGCCCGGATCTCGTCGAGGCCGGCGATCGGGCTCAGGTGGACCTCGGGCTCCTCGACGGTGACCTGCTGCGCCACCCAGGCGGGGCGCCGGTCCAGGTCGTCCGGCCGCTCGATCGGCGTCAGCGCGATGGCGTCGGCGCTCGCGGCGACCTCGTACCGCACCCAGGCGCCGTCGAGCCCGGCGGACTCGATGCGGGTGAACGCGTCGAGCTGGATCGCGTTGGGGATCGCCCAACCGGCGGCCAGCACGTTGGTGTGCGACAGCGGCGTCGTGTGCTCCGCGTTGATGATGCCGGCCAGTCGCGGGATGTCGTCGGGGACCCGGTCCATCGCGATGATGTCGTACCACTGCAGCGGCGGGTCGGCCCGGCGGTAGGCGTCCTCGTCGCGGAAGGCCCGCAGCCGCCCCTTCGCCACGCCGGGCTGGAGCGCCACGAACGAGGCCGCGGAGAAGATCTCGTGCGCCGCGATGCGCGGCATCTCCGTGGCCGGCACGTCGGTGAGCTGCTGTTCCTGGCGGTGAGTCGCGGGCTTGAACAGCAACGGCAGGCCGGGGTCGACGCTGTCGGCGACGAACGCGTAGAAGTACCGCAGCATCTCGGTGGACATCGTGTCGACCTCGACGGTCTCCAGGCACAGGAACCGCCGGGCGCCGGTGTCGTCCTCGCGCGTGTGCATCGACAGCAGGCCCAGGTAGAGCCGCCGGTCCTCCTCGGCGTAGAAGGCGTGGTTGTACTCGTCGACGTTCGCCTCCAGCTCCTGGCGCGTGATGCGCAGGATGTGGTCGGCGATGTAGTAGCCGTGGAACGCGTACTGGCGGTTGTCGATGAAGTGGATGACACCGGCGGGTCGGTCCACCACGACCTTGACGAACCGGTGGCCCGACAGCGTGCCGGCGAGCTGCTCGAACGCCTCGACGGTCAACCGCTCTCCGACGAGCGCGGGCGGTGCCTGGTAGTCCTGGGGGGTCAGAGTGTCCACTGTCGTCATTCCTTCTCGGCTGGCCGTCATGAGGGGTGGTTTCGACGGCGCGCGGGCACCACCGCACGTGCGTGCTCGCTGTGCGGGCCGCACGGGGTGGAAGGGTTCACAGACGCCCGTCGGGCGGGCGGAGACGCCGGTCACGCTGCCGGAGCGCTCCTGGCGGGGTGCCTATGGGCACGCCTCGCGGCATTCACGGACGCGTCGGGCGAGTCGCGGCGGGCGCGTCAGGGCGCGGTCGCGGCTCCGAGGTGCGGTTCGCGAGCGGAACGGTGGACAGTCGAACGTCCGAGAGTCGGCAGATCGGCAGCGGTCATGGCGGTGATCGCGGCAGGCCCGGACAGTGCGATGCGCTTGGTGAAGTGCAACGTCTCTCCTTGAAGCGATGACGGCGGACAGGTCATGTCGCCGATTCGATGACTCTAGAGATCGACTCGGTCGCTCTCCGCAAGCTCCCCCCTCCGATCGACATATCTATCTTTGTTAAGGGTCACCGGCTCGGCGTCGCTACGCTGCGCGAATGATCAAAGACGCGCGGTTCCTGGGAATCCCTACCCTGGACGCGGACGCGGAAACCGTGGTCGTCATCGACGTCATGCGAGCCTTCACGGTCGCGGCATGGGCGTTCGCGCGGGGAGCCGAGCGCATCCTGCTGGCCTCCGATGTCGAGCACGCCCTCGCCCTCAAGGCGAAGCATCCCGAGGCGCTCACGTGCAAGGACGGCCCGCCCGCCGAGGGATTCGACACCGTGAACTCCCCCGGCCACATGTCCAGGCTGGACCTGACGGGCCGCACCCTGGTGCAGACGACCACGTCGGGCACGCGCGGCGCGCTCGCCGCCCGGCACGCCCGCCGGGTCCTGTGCGCCGGCTTCGTGGTCGCCGCCGCGACGGCCCGTACGCTGCGAAAACAGGGATCGACCGGCGTGACGTATCTCATCACCGGCGACGACGGCACGGCCGAGGAGGACCTCGCCTGCGCCGAGTACATCGCCGCGCTCGTCGAGAACCCCGCGACGCCCGCGGCCTCCTTCCTGCGGCGCGCGAGGGTGTCACCCGCGGCGAACACCCTGATCGAGGGCGTACGGCGGGGCTACCGCGGCATCCACCCCGACGACGTGGACCTGTGCCTGCAAGCCGACCGGTTCGACTTCACCATCCAGGTCGAGGACCGGGACGGCACCGCGCGGTTGACGCACTTCGAATGATCTTCGTACCGGATATTTACGTTCTTCCCCTTGACTGTGCGACGCCGCACGACGGGAGGGCTGGAACATCGTGGGTCACCGAGACTGGGCGGTCGTCAATGTGAAGCAGGTCGCGGCGCCGCGGCCGGACGAGCCGGTCACCCCACCGCGATCGGTGCCGCTGTACGTGCTGGCCGTCCTGCTCGTCGAGTTCAGCATGATCGCCGCGTTCGACCTGTTCTACTGGTCCGACCAACGCCGCCAGGCCGGGAGCGCCCTCGAATGGGTCCTGCCGCTCCTCGGCCCGACGGCGGCGTTCGCCATCGGCTCCCACGCGGTCGAGACCCGCCGCGGGCGTTTCGGGATCGGCACGGTAATCACCGTCCTCGGCGCCGTGGTGTCTCTCCCGGCGGCGGTGCTGATCACATTGGTCAGCGCGGCCGACGGCTGCGAGACCATCCCGCCGGACGTCGCCTGGTATCGCGCGCCGATCCTGCTCATCGGCGTCGCCCTGGCCCTGGGCCTCGCCGCCGGCCGCGCGACGGCCCTGGCCGCCCGCCGGGCCGGACCGCTGATCCGGTACGCCCTGAGCGTGGGCGTCACCGCGACCGTCGTCTTCGGCTTCCTCGCCCCGCTCCTGGCGACCACGGCCACCTGCTCCGGAACGGGCTCCTGACGCTCGACACCGATAGCGATATATCGCTATCATGGCCGCATGCGTCCCCCGCTGCCGCCGGAACCGCCGCTGCCACCCGCGCCCCCGCCGCCCCCACCACGAGCCGGTTCGAGGGTGCGCAAGGGCAACGTCCGCATCGCACTGATCGGGCTGCTCGACGAGTCGCCCAGCAACGGCTACCAGCTGATCCGGTCGATCGTCACGCGCAGCGCGGGACGGTGGCGTCCCAGCGCGGGTTCGATCTACCCCACCCTCGCCCAGCTCATTGACGAAAGGCTGGCGACCATCCCGGCCGGTGATCCGGAGCGCCGTCACCGTCTGACGCGACTCGGCCGGGCGGTGGCGGCGGAACAGCGGGCGCAATTCGCCGGACTCTGGCCCGCGGAGCCGCCGTCGCCGGCCTCCGACGCCGCCCACCTCCAGGAAATCTGCCGCGAGCTCCAGCTCGTCGCCGCTCGACTAACCGATGCGGCACCACCGGAACGCCTGGTCCGGGCGGCGTCGATCCTCGAACACGCCCACCACGAGCTGGAGCGCCTTCTCCGATCCTCCACACAGGAGAGCAGATGACCGATCAAGCCGGAACCACGCTGCCACCGCTGCGCAGGAACAAGGACTTCCAGCTGCTCTGGGGCGGATCGGCCTTCGCCTTCCTGGGCAAGGAGGTCACCGACCTGATCTACCCCCTGGTGGTGCTGGGCGTGACCGGATCGGCCGCCTGGGCCGGCGCGTTCGGAGGCCTGCAACTGTTCGTCGCCCTGCTCGTAGGACTACCCGCCGGCGCACTGGCGGACTCCTACGACCGACGCGCGCTCCTCGTCATCATGGAAAGCGTCCGGGCCCTGGCCTCGGTCAGTGTGCTCGTCGCCGTCCTGGCCGACGCGCTGACACTGCCCCACCTGCTCATAGTGGCGGCCACGGTGGGCGCCGTGCAGCCGCTGGGCGGCGCGGCCCGCATGCTGCTGGTGCGTGCGGTGGTGCCACCACAACACCTCACCGCGGCGCTCACCCAGGAAGAGGTCCGCACCCATGCCGCCGGCCTCGCGGGACCACCGCTAGGCGGCCTCCTGTACGCGGCGGCGACCGTGCTGCCCTTCATCGCCACCGCGCTGACCTTCCTCGTCTCACTCTTCTGCGCCCTGTTCGTCCGGTTGCCGAGCACACCCGCGGTTCCCCGGTCGAAGGGCATCTCAGCGGGCCTCACCATGCTCTGGCGCACCCCTGTGCTGAGACACAGCACAATCTTCGCCACGGCGCTGAACGCGGTGACCGCACCGCTGATCCTGATAGTGGTCGTCCTGCTCCACCGGGCCGGCGCGTCCCCGACCATGATGGGCCTCACGTCGATCGGGCTCGCACTGGGCGGGCTCGCGGGCACGGTCCTGGTCAAGCCGCTGCACCGAGCGTTCTCGCCGGGCTCCCTCATGCTCCTGCTGGGCTTCACCGCGGTCGCCTTCATCGCCTCGCTGGCGCTGCCCTGGGGAGCGTGGTGGCTCGCGACGGCGCTGTTCCTGCTGGGCCTCGGCGGGCCGTCCATGCGGGTCCTGGTCGACGTCCTGATCTTCCGCCAGATACCCGACGAGCAGCGCGGCCGCGCGTTCACCGCTTTCATGACGGTGCTCGGTGCCGGCGCGTCGGTCGGAGTCTTCGGCTCCGGGCTGTTGCTGGAGCTGTTACCGGGGGCCGGGGCGGTGGTCCTGCTTGCCGGCGTACTCGCCGTCACCCTCACCTGGGCCGCCGCCGATCGGCGAATCCGCGAGGCCCGCTGGCCGACCAGCGGCACGTCAGCGGGGCAACGGCACGGGTGATGACGAGCTGCAGGCTTGTGACCTGGGAACCCTTTCTATGTCGCTCGCCCAGGACGTGGTGGGTGCGCTGGCCGCGGCCAGCGCCGTGCCCGGCCGTACCCCCGCGCAGATCGCCGCCGAAGTGGGCGTCGAGGGCACCCAGCACACCAGCCCGGCCTACCCTGGCAACTCCGCGGACTCGCACGACATCGCCGTGATCACGTTCAACCAGAACCAGAGCGCCAGGCTCGACAGCCGCTGGTCGTTCACCCCGACCAAGCTGCCGGCCCGCAATCAACTGGCCAAGCTGGGCGCCCGCGCCCTGGACGCGTCGCAGTGGCTGACCGTCGGCTACGGCACCGAGGAGGCCCAGCGGGGCCCCGGCGGTCACACGCACCCGGGCGGCGGCGTGCGGAGGAAGGCGCTGGTGGGCTTCAACGCGCTGAACCCGACCTGGGTACGCCTGGCGATGAACGAGAGCCGTGGGTTCGGCGGCGCCTGCTACGGCGACTCCGGCGGGCCGAACTTCCTGACCGTCGACGGCAAGCGGATGCTGGCCGCGACGACGGTCACCGGAGACTCGCCCTGCTACGCCACGAACGTGGTGTACCGCATGGACACGGACACGGCCCGCACCTTCCTCGGG
Organism: Actinoplanes sp. NPDC051346; assembly: GCF_040682215.1. Lineage (NCBI taxonomy): Bacteria > Bacillati > Actinomycetota > Actinomycetes > Micromonosporales > Micromonosporaceae > Actinoplanes > Actinoplanes sp. NPDC051346. The sequence goes on from NZ_JBFBAJ010000009.1 coordinate 299,237, forward strand.
CAGTACGTCACGCTGCCGTAGCACCGAGGCACCGTGAACCACGTCCCCTGAACGCCACCTAAGCCGTTTCTTAGATCTTCCTGTGCCGGCTTCCGGGGGTCACCGACCCCCGGAAGAGTACCGGGGTCCGCGCCGATGCGACGCCGGCGATCCGTCCCGGATCGTCACGCTCGGTGACGGCTCGCCGGCGTCCGCCGGTGGGGTGCGGTGGGGGAAAGGTGGAGCATGCAGGCGAGACGGATCGTCGCGACGGTGGCAATGGTGTCCGCGGCGGGCCTGGCGGTGGTGTTGACCGTCCCGGCCCTGGCGGGCACCGAGGCGAAGTCGGAACGATCGTCCGGCGCCGTGCGGGCACCGGGGGCTGGGCAGGGCAGTGCCGGCCCGGCGGACGGGTTGCTGGCCGCCATGGAACGGGACCTGAAGCTGAGCCGCAGCGACGCGGAGCAGCGGCTGGGAGCGGAAGCGGTCACGCCGGAGCTCGAGTCGAAGCTGCGTACGGTCACCGGTGACGCCTTCGGCGGCGCCTGGATCAGCTCCGGGACCCGGAAGCTGACGGTTGCCGTGACCGATCCCGCCCTGGCCGACAAGGTACGCGCCGCGGGTGCGGACGCGAAGGTGGTCGAGCAGAGCCGCGGTGAGCTCGAGGCGGCGCAGGGCCGGCTCGACGGCCGGGCGGGCAAGGCGCCGGCGCAGGTGTCCGGTTGGTACGTCGACCCCAGCACCAACACCGTCACGCTGCTGGCCCGCGACGGCGGGGAGAAGAAGGCCCGTAGCTGGGCCCGCAAGGCCGGACTCGACAGCGACGCGGTGCGCGTCCAGAGCGTGCCGGCCGACTTCACCGCCATGTTCGACGTACGCGGTGGGGACGCCTTCATCATCAACCGTTCGTCGCGCTGCTCGGTCGGTTTCCCGGTGACCACCGGGTTCGTCACCGCCGGCCACTGTGGAAACCGGGGCGCCACGACGGTCGCCTCGAACAACGCCCAGGGAACCTTCCGGGTGTCGAACTTCGGCAACAGCGGCGGCAACGACTACGCCGTTGTCGACGTCAACCGCAACTGGACGCCGAAGCCGGTGGTGGCCACCACCGGTGGCGAGGTGCCGATCGCCGGGTCGAAGGAGGCTCCGGTGGGTGCGTCGGTGTGCCGGACCGGGTCCACCACCGGCACCCGCTGCGGGGTCATCACCGCCCGCAACGCCAGCTTGACCGTGAGCGGGCGTGCCGTGCGAGGCTTCGTCATCACCAGTGCCTGCGCCGAGCCCGGCGACTCGGGCGGTTCCCTGCTCGCCGGCAACCAGGCGCAGGCCGTGCTCTCCGGCGGGTCCGGCAACTGCCGCGGCGGCCGGGCGAATTCGGTCTACCAGCCGATCAACCCCGTGCTGCGGGCCGAGGGTCTGCAGCTGGTGACCACCGGCGGCGCCGCACCGGCACCGCAGCCCACGCCTACCCCGACCTCCCCGAAGCCCTCCCAGCCGCCGACGGGTGGCGGGTCCGCCACGGCGAAGGCCGAGGCCGAGGTCGTGCGCCTGGTCAACCAGGAGCGGGCAAAGGCCGGGTGCTCCGCGCTGACCGTCGACGCGCGGCTGGCCGGAGCGGCGCGGGCCCACTCGCGGGACATGGCGGCGAAGAGGTTCTTCTCGCACACCAACCCGCAGGGCAAGAGCGCGTCCCAGCGGGTCACCGCAGCCGGCTACCGGTTCCGGCTGACCGGTGAGAACATCGCGTTCGGTCAGGCCACCCCGGCCGCGGTCATGAGGGCGTGGATGAACAGCTCCGGGCACCGCGCCAACATCCTCAAGTGCGGCTACAAGAACATCGGTGTGGGACTGGCCTTCCGCAACGACTCCGGTCGTCAGGTGCCGATGTGGACGCAGGAGTTCGGCGCCACCTTCTGACATCGCCCGTACCCGTACCGTCCGCCCGCCCGATCTCAGGGCCGGGCGGGCGGTACGGCCGTCTCGGACGTCGACGGCCGCCGAAAGAGCACCACGCCGAGGGCGACCACCCAGAGTGCCCACGCGGTGCTGCCGACGAGCCCGGCGAGGTCCCAGACCGGGAAGCCAGGGATCGCGGTGGCCAGCACATCGGATGACCGTCAGCCGCCAGTGATCGACCAGTGCCACGGCTCCGAGGGCAGGTTCACGTACCCGTACTTGCTGGCGTTCGCGGACAGCCACCGGAAGCCGGCGCTGTTCGCGGTGAGCGACCTGCCGCCGGACGTGATGTCGACGGCCAGGCCGAGCTCGTGCAGCGACTGGCCGGGAATCGCCGTCGGCACCCGGCACGACGAGGCCGGCGCCTTCCAGACGTCGGGGCAGCCGTTGATCTTCCGCAGCTCGATCTGGCGCTGCTTGGTCCGGAACCCGCCACCGGAGAGCACGACTCCGTCGGCCTTCGCGTCGGCGAGCATCCGCCGGAACGCGAACGAGACGCTCTTGTGCACGGTGACGCCGTTCACGCTCGTCGTGTCGGCGACGACGAACCTGGAGCGGACGTCGGTGACGACGTTCCGGCTGATCGCGGCGGCCTGACCGGCGAGCTCGGCGGACTTGTCGAGCTCGATGAGCCTCTGCTGGTTCGTCCGGATCGCCGCGGAGGTCCTCTGCCAGGCGGCGATCGCCCCGTCCAGGCGGGTGGTGGCGGTCCGGGAGGCGGTCTGCGCCGCCTTCAGCGCCGCGGCGGCCCTGCCGGCCTGGCCCCTGCGGGCGGCCGTCGTCTTCGCCGTGGCGGTGACGACGGTCTTCGCCGCGGCCACGGCGGCGGCGTTGCGCGGCCGCTGCTGCGACGCCAGGGTCAGCCTGTTCCTCGCGCTGGCCAGCGCCTCCCGCGCGATCGCATATTGGGTACGGGTCGCCTCGTCGGCGGTGATGGCCGTGGTCAGCGCGGACTGGGCGGCGGCATGCGCGGTTCTGCCCGTGCCGATCCGCTCGGACCACGTCACGAGGCTGGCCCGCTGGGCGGCGAGGGTCTTGCGGAGCTGGACGTACTGCGGGGTCGGGGTGAGGCTGTGGAACATCAGCGAGGCCCACCGCTGCGCGGTGCGAGGGACCGAGGCGGATGCCGGGCTGGGCGCGCCGGCGACCGTCAGGACCGTGGCGAGAGCCGCGACGGCCGTTGCGGTGAAAATCCAGCCGGGTCGATGTTCCCGTCGTGTCGTCATCTGTGACATACGCTCCTCGGCCTCGATCGGTCAGGGCGGTACGGACGGCAGCCCAAGGGGCGGCCTGTGGGCACAGGGCCTGGTCAAGTGGTGTTCCGTCGAGTCTCGTGACCGACGGGTGCAGTCGCGGCCCGGTCGGGGAGCGGGCAGGTTGCGCCCCGCACATGCGCAAGCGAGGAGAAAGATTCCCCCGCCTCGGCTGCATACGATCGCGGCATTCGGCGATCAGGGGGAGCCGTCACACCATGACCAGCACACCGGCACCGACGACGTCCGCCGCCCAGACCCTCTCCCGGCTGCTCGTCGGCAACCAGCTCCAGCAGGCCGTCTACGTGGCGGCGAGGCTCGGCATCGCGGACGAGTTGCGGGACGGGCCGCGGGACAGCACCGAGCTCGCGGAAAGTGTCGGCGCTCATCCCGACGCCCTGCACCGGCTGCTGCGCGCACTGGCCGGCCACGGGATCCTCGCCGCCGACGGTGAGCGCAGATTCTCCCTGACGCCGCTCGGTGAGCAGCTGCGCTCGGACAACCCGCGATCGGTGCTCCCGTTCGCGCTCTGGTCCGGCGGCGTGAGCTACCAGGCGTGGGGTGCGCTGGAGCACAGCGTGCGCACCGGCGAACCCGCCTTCGAGAACCTGTTCGGCCAGGAGTTCTTCACCTACCTCGCCGAGCACCCCGAGTCCGGTGCGGTGTTCGACGAGATGATGTCGCGGCACACCGTACCGGTCGCGGCCGCCATCGCCGGATACGACCTCGCCGGTGTCGAGGTGATCGTCGACGTCGGTGGCGGCCACGGCGAACTGCTCGCCGCCATCCTCAAGAACCGTCCCGACATCCGGGGCGTGCTGGTGGAACAGGCGCGCGTGCTCGACGACGCCCGCCGGGTGTTCGCCCGGGCCGGCGTCGCCGAGCGCTGCGACGCCGTGATCGGCGACATCCACCAGGACCTTCCGGCGGCCGACGTCTACGTCCTCAAGAGCGTCGTGCACGGCCTGCCCGACGACGAGTCGGTCGAGGTGCTGGCGAACTGCCGCCGCACGCTGCTTCCGGGCGGCCGGCTGCTCATCGTCGAGTTCGTACTGCCGACCGGCGGTGGCCCGAGCCCGGCTCTGCTCATGGACCTGCTGATGCTCATCGGCTGCCACGGCCGCGAGCGCACGGCGGAGGACTTCGCGAAGCTCCTGGGCGCCGCGGGCCTGCGGTTGGCCGGGATCACATCGACCAAGCACGGTTACAGCGTCATCGAGGGTCGGGAGCCGTAACGATGCTAACGAAGTCGCGTCTGATGTACGTCACCCTCTACGTCCGCGATCTCGCGGAGTCCCGGCGGTTCTACGAGGAGGTGCTGGGCCTTCGCGCCCTCGATCCCCAGGCCACGTCGGTGAGCTATCCGGTCGGCCACGTCATCCTGAGCCTGCAGAGCGCGCCGGACTCCGACGTTACCCTGGGCGACCCGGACCGCTCCCTGACGCTGGCGTTGCTCGTCGACGACGCGCAGGCCACGGGTGCTCAGATGCGGGAGCGGGGCGCGAAGGTGCGGCCCTCCCAGACGTCCCGGGCCGGCACGATGGTGGAGTTCTACGACCCGGACGGCCACTGGCTCTCGCTCTACGAGGTGTCCACCGGGGCGATGGGCTGGGCCAGCGGCCGCAAGATCGAGGCGCTGCGCGACGCGTACGCCCCGCACCGCACCAGCGAGGACGGCCACCAGGAACTGCTCTACGTGTTCCTCTACGTCCAGGATCTGAAGGCGACGGAGGACTTCTACTCCGGCACGCTCGGTCTCGTACCCATGGAGGTCAACACCTGTCACCGCGGCGTGACAAGCGTCGCCGACGGCGTCGTGAAATACGACGCCGGAGGTGTTCTTCTGACCACCCACCACGTCGGCGAGGGTGAGCACGCGGCGCTGCACAAGGTGGCCACCGAGGGGTCGAAGGGTGTCGCGTTCGGCTTCCACACCGCCGACCTGGCGGCGTCCACCGCCGAACTGTCCGCCCGGGGGCTCACGTTCACCGGCGAACTGGCGACCCCGATCGGGGCGACCGCCACCTTCTCGGATCCGGGCGGCTACCGCTACTACCTGTGCGAACCGTCCGAAGAGGCCATGACCCGGTCCGTCGGGGCGGAGATCCGCAGGATCCTCGACGCGGACCTCTGAGAGCGGGCCACCATGGATTTCAAGGATCTCCGCGCCGCGCTGGCGGCCCTCGCCGAGAACGGGTCCCCGGCCGAGCCCCGCAAGGCGATCAAGGACCTCCAGATCGCCGCCTATGCCGCGCTCGCCGGCGAGGACGCCTACGACGAGTTCTGCAAGGCCTTCGTCACGAAGGACACCGAGGAGATCGCCGACGTCATCCGGTATCTCACCGGCACGGCCTCCCCGCCCGCGGCGGCCGTGGTCCTGTCCCTGATCCGCGACGCCGTCGGCGACGATCGCTACGAGACCGCGCTGCGGACCGCCGGCCTCGGCAGCTACCTGGACATCCCCTACACCAGTACGGGCGCGGAGCTGACCGGCGAGGCGGAGGAGCGCTACGTCCTCGAGGTGTTGCGCAGCAAGAGACTCTGGCGATATGAGGTGCCCACCGCCCGCTCGTTCGTGGGGCGCTTCGAACAGGCGGCGGAAGCGCTGTTCGGCGTCAAACACGTGCACGCGACGGTCTCCGGCTCCGCGGCGCTCACCGCGGGGCTGCTGGGCATCGGTGTCGGCCCCGGCGACGAGGTCATCCTCCCGGCCGTCACCTGGGTCGGCTGCGCCGACGCCGTGATCCTGTGTGGCGCGGTGCCGGTCATCGCCCAGGTGGACGAGACGCTCGGCCTGTCCGTCGCCGACGTGGAGCGCAACATCACCGAGCGGACCCGGGCCGTGATGGCGGTCAGCCTCTTCGGCGCACCCTGCGACATGGGCGGCCTGCGCGCGCTCGCCGACAAACACGGCATCGCCCTGCTCGAGGACAACGCCCAGGCGGTCGGCGTGAGCTATCGCGGCCGCCGGCTGGGCGGCATCGGCGACGCGGCCACCTTCAGCACGAAGTTCATGAAGTTCCTGGCCGCCGGGGACGGCGGCTTCTTCGCGACGAACTCGGACACGCTCTATCAGTTCGCGGTCCTCTACACCGGCGGCCGGACGATGCCGGCCCGCAAGCGGGAACTGACGCTCAGCGACCGGATCATGCCCGCCACCGGCCTGCGGATGAACGAGCTGACCGGGGCGGTGGCGCTGGCGCAGCTCGAACGGCTCGACGAGCTTCTCGGCCGGCTCCGGGTGGCACGCGATCTCATCTTCGACCTGGCCGGACCGGCGCGAACCTACCGGCGGGTGCCCGGCAACGACCCCACCGGGGACTCGGGCTGGATGACTCCGCTCATGTTCGCCGACGAGGACGCCTGCCAGGCCTTCTGCCGAGCCGTCCGGGCTCGCGGGATCCGCCACGTCACGACCTCGCGCGAGCTGTTCGCCGGCGGCGAGATCGAACACTGCTACGCCGCCATGAGCACGGACCGCTACCTCCCGACGACCGGCGCGCACTGGGCGACGAACTTCCGGGCCATGGTCAGCCAGGTCGGCATCGATCCGCGGAGCAATCCGTGGACGTACTCGCCGGGCCGCGAGTATCCGCCGGGATTCATGGACGAGAGCCTCGCCCTCCTCAAGCGGATCGCCTTCGTGCAGACCAACCCGCTGCTGGAACCCGAGCATTGCGCCGCCATCGCCCGAGCACTCACCGAAGCGGACGCGGAGTGCGCGGCCTAGTAGGGGGTCGAGAATGGACCTGGGAATAGATCTGCTGACCTCGGGGCCGCACGCCAGCGTCGACGCGATCGTCCGCATGGCCCGGGAGGCCGAGATCCTGGGCTACGGCGCGGTGTGGACCCACGAGCGGGTCCTCTGTCCCGCGGGTGACGTCGACCAGCCGCCGGGCCCGCCGCGACCCCTGCCGATGTACTACCAACGGACCTTCGAACCGCTCGACACGCTGTCCTTCGTCGCCGCCCGCACGAGCACCCTCCAACTCGGCACCAGCGTGCTGACCGCGCCGTTGCACCACCCGATCATGATGGCGCGCCGGCTGGCCACGCTCGACCAGTTCAGCCGGGGGCGCCTCGTCGTCGGCCTCGGCCAGGGCTGGATGCGGGAGGAGTATGAGGCCGCCGGCGTGCCGTTCCGGCAGCGGGGTGCCCGGCTGGAGGACTTCGTGGCGGCGTTACGGGCGGCGTGGTCGCCGGACCCGGTCTCCTATGACGGCCGGTTCTATTCCATCCCGCTGTCCCATGTCGATCCCAAGCCGTTCCGGCGCGGCGGTCCGACGATCCTGGTGGGCGCCGCCTCCCCCGCCGCCATCGACCGGGCCGCCCGGATCGCCGACGGGTTCAACCCGACCTCGATGACGCTCGAACGGCTGACCGCGGCGATCAACGCGTTCCGGATCTGCGCCGACCGCGCCGGGCGCGACCCCGACCGGCTGTCGATCGTGGTGCGGGCGGCGACGCCGCTGACGGAATCGGCCGTCGGCCTGGGCCGGCCCTTCCTCGGCGGCTCACCTGACCAGGTCGTCGAGGACCTCCGGCGCCTCGAGGATCTCGCCGTCGACCACGTGCTGTTCACCAACGTGCGCCAGCCCCCGCTCGACGAGCAACTCAGTCTGCTCGAGCGCGTCAAGACGGCCGCGGACCGCGCCCTGTCACCGGATCGAGTTAGTTGAACAAGCAAGTTAAGAGAAGCTTGTCGCGGGTGGACTACCTAGGCTCTGCAGGCGTACGAGAATGCGGATTTTCCGCGAGATCGACGAATGCAGGGAGGTTGGACAATGGCACCCGCAGAAAGGCAGAAGAATCACGAAAAAGCCATTCAACGGATGACCGAGGCCTTCAACTCGGGTGACGTCGACATTGTCGACGAGCTGGTGGAGACCACCGAGGACATCGAGAAGACCCCCATGCCCGGGACGTCCCGGGACAGGTTGGGCCTGAAACTGAAGATCGAACACCTACGCGCGGCGTTTCCCGATGGCAAATTCAGCATCGAGGAGATCAAATCCGATGGCGACAAGGTCACGTTCAAGTGGAAGTTGGAGGGCACCCATCGGGGAAGGTTCCTCGGCAAGAAGGCGTCGAACCGGAAGGTCAGCTTCACCGGGCAGGACGAGGTGACGTTCCGCGACGGCAAGATGGTCGAACACCGCTCCTTGGACAACAAGGGCGGAATGCTGCGGAGCAGGTTCGAGTAGCCGCCGGCCGCCCTACGGCGATGCGGGCGCCACCGGAACCGCGCCGCCCCCGACGCGCTCCCGATGCGCCCGCATGTCCCTACGACGCGCGGCAGTGACGGCTCAGCCGTGTGCCGACGGGTGACGTGGCTCGTACATGCCGATCTTGCCGCCGCTGGGCAGCGGGATCGAGGTCATCAGCCCCCAGCCCTTGTCGTCGACGTCGCCGCTCATGTCGACCCCCTTCTCGCGCAGTTCGGCGATGGTCGCCTTGACGTCGTCGCACAGCAGGTAGAACTCGCTGAGATCGCCCGACTCCCCCCGGGGCACGTTCTCGGCCGGGTGCAGGGCCGCGTCGGCCGGGGGCAGGGCGAAGATGAGCCAGCCGCCTCCGCCGTCGGTCGCGGCGAGGCCGAGAGTGTCGCGGAGGAAGGCGCGGTCAGCGTCCGCGTCGGTGCTGTACAGGACGACGTGTGATCCTGTGATCATGGGTGCTCCCCATCTCGTGAGTACGTCCGTCCTGACCAGAGTGGCACTAGATGGACGTTCCGGATAGCCGCAACCCCTAACGAAGCAAGAGAGGAGAAGCCACCGGGACGGCCCGTGCCTAGGCTCTGCGCAGGTACGGACAGCGAGGAGTTCCGGTGACTTTTCGAGATCTGCCACTGCTGTACGTCTTCCTCGAGGCGCACGACCTGGCCGCCCAGCGCGCGTTTCTGGAGCACCGGCTCGGCCTGGACGTCATCGAGACCGACGATGATCCCCGCCACCGTCACGGCGTCGTCAAATACGACGCGGGCTCGGTGATCCTCTCGCTCAACCTCTCCCCCGAGTCCCGCTTCGATCCGTCCGGTTCGGACGGACTGACCATCGGCTGCGCCGGAGCGACGACGCTGATGACCGACCCGCACGGCCACCACTTCCGGGTCGGCGGCCCACCCACGACGGTCGCCGAGCTGCGGCTGCGGGTCCCCGACGTGTCCGCGTCCGTCGACTTCTACGCCAAGGTGCTGGGGCTGCGCCAACCCGACCCGGCGGTGCCGACCGTCGCCACCGGCTCGGTGCCGATCGTGCTGGACCAGGCAGCGCTCGCCGTGGACGGCCGCCACATCCGGCACGACACCTACCTGCTCGTGTTCCATACCCCGGACATCGACCGCAGCACGGCCGAGTTGGCCGCGGCCGGGCTGACGTTCACCGGACGCGGCGTCGGCTCGAAGGAGATCGGCCGGACCATCCGGTTCACCGACCCGTCCGGGCACCGGTTCTGCCTCTACGAGCCGTCGGACGCCTCGCTCGCGAACAGCAGCGGCGCCACCCTCCGCAAGATCCTGGCCGGCCGTTGATGCCCGCCGGTGGCATCGACCGGTGGCTCACCGGTGACCGCCTTCTGCTCGCCGGCGAGGACGCACTCCGGTGGACGACCGCGCTCACCCGCCCCGGCCGCACGATCGGCGTCTGGCCGCCGGAGCCCGGGGCACCGGAGTCCGACGCCGTCGTCTGCGCCGGGTGGCGCTGGCGGGGCGACGAGGCGGCACACCGGCGGTTCCTGGCCGAGATCCGCCGCCGGCTGCGGCCGGACGGCCTGCTGCTCATCGACCAGGCCGCCGCGTCCGGCGACGAGGCCGCGCGCTTCGATCCGCTGACCGGACGCGGTGGCCCGCTTCGCTTCTACCACCCGACCGAGCTGGCCGGGCTCGTCCGCGCCGCCGGCTTCCGGGTGGAGCACGTGGAGCTCACCTCCCCCACGGATGGCGCTGCCCCGCCCGGCTCGCTGGTCGTGGCACGGGCACTGATCGCGCCGCCCGCCTCCCTGGCCGTCGCCGAGTGGGGCGAGACCGTCGAGGACACCCGGCTGGACCTGCGATACGCCGACGACGAGACGGAGCTGCTGGATCCCGCCCCGGCCGCCGTCTGGGCCGGGCTCGCCGCCGAGGCGGACGGCCTGGCCGGCCACTACCCGGTCGACGACCCGTTCGGAAGCCTGCGCGGCGCGCCGGTGGTCAGCCGCTACTTCGACCGGACCGTGACGCCCGCCCAGTTGCTCTTCGGCGCCGGGGTGACCTCGCTGCTGCGTGACCTGGCCGGGCTCGCGGACGGCGGCCCGATCCTCGCGCCCGCGCACACCCATCCGGACCTGCAGGCCTGGGCCGCGTTCCGCGGCGCGGACATCCGGATCATCGCGGGGCAGACGCTCGCGGCGATGACGGCGGAGATCCGACGGGTACGCCCGGCGCTGGTGCACCTGGACCGGCCCGCGTTCGACGCGACCATCGTCGAGACCGGAGACCTGGTCCGGCTCGCCGGGGCCGCGGCGGAGGTGGGCGCCGCCGTCATCGTGGACGAGAGCGCGGCGGCCTATCTCGGCCCGGCCGGCAGCGCCGCCACGGTGGTGGGCGACGTGGGCAACCTCATCGTGCTGCGCGGCTTCACCAAGGCCTACTCGTGGGGCGGCCTGCGGGCCGGGTTCGCGGTCTGCTCCCCGGCCGTCGCCGTCCGGGTCCGCGAACTGGTGACCCCGATGCTCATCGGCGAGTTGGCGCTGCGGGCCGCGCTGGAGGTGCTCGCCGCCGGTGATCCGCTGGCCGCGCTGCGGCGCCGCGTCCGTACGGTGAAACCGCCGTTCATCGACCGGTTGACCACGGCCGGGTTCGCGGTCGCACCGGGGCACCCCGACATCCCCTGGGTGGTGGTCGCCGACCCGGTCGGCGCCGCGGAGCAGGCATTGGCCGCATGCGGCATCCGCGGACTGCTTCCCGCTCCCGCGCCGGTCCCGACACCACCGGGGACCGGGCGGCTGCACCTCACCGTGCCGCTGTCCGACCGGCGGATCAAGCTCTTCGACACCCTTTTCGACACGGTACGAGAGGACGTTTCGCGATGAGTCTGTCCCAGCGGCCACCGGCGAGCCCCGCCGAACCCACCGTCCGCCGCTCGCCGGCCCTCCTGCCGGTCGTCATCGGCCTGGCGATCGGTGTGATCCTTGCCCTGGTCTGGTCGTTCAAGCTGGTCGACGGCGTCATCGGCGACACCACCGCCAACTCGCTGCTCGGCTACGACGCCAAGGAGACCGCCATCAGCGGCGCGGCGGCCGGCATCGTCTTCGCGTTCGTCTCCGGCCTCGCGGGCACGTTCACCGCCTGCAACATCGCCGTCTTCGGTGCGCTGCCGCAGCTGACGGGCAATTCCACCAACCGCACCCGCGCCACGATGACCGCGCTCGGCTGGCTGGCGGCCGGCATGGTGGCGGTCTCCGCCGTGTACGGCGCCATCGCGGTGCTGCTCGGCGACCGGCTTCCGCAACTCTCCGAACGCGTGCTGGCGGGCGGCGTGCCGGTGCGCCTGGTCCAGTCGTTCGTCGTCTTCGGGTTGATCGGCCTGGCGTTCGTCTACCTGGGACTGTGCACCCTCGGCGTGCTCCGCGACCCGTTCGCCCACCGGCCGCGGGCCCGCCTGGTGACGCTCGGCGCGTTGATCGGCGGCTTCCTCATCGGACGCCCGTACCCGCTGTTCGACAAGCTGATCGAGTTCGCGGCGGAGACCCGGAACCCGCTCTACGGCGCCCTGGCCTTCGTCCTGCAGTCGCTCGGCAACCTGCTGATCGTCGCCGTGCTCGCGGGCATCATCGCGCTGATCGCCCGCGCCACCGCCGAGCGACGCGCCGACCGGCCACGGCGTCCCGAGCGGATGATCCAGATCGCCGGTGTCGCCCTGATCGCCCTGGGCACCTTCCTCGTCGTCTACTGGGACGTACGCGTGCCCTCGATGTTCGGATTCGGCGCGTTCCCCACCATGCCCTGGAACTGACTCGGCCGCACCACCGTCCCTGAAACCACGATGACCAGCACGGCCCCATGCTCGGCGGGGTCGTGCTGGTCCCGCGCGAGCCGTCCAGCGCAGTCCAGGACGATCCAGAAGCGTTCAACCCGACCGTGTTTGGCTTCGGGTCGAGTGTTCCCGGGAGGGACGAACATGACCGGATCGAAGATGAGCTGGCGACGGCCGCTGGTGCTCAGACACTCCCTCGTCGACTTCCAGGCACGCGGATTCGCGAGGGAACCGGCCGCCACCCGAGCGACGCTGGAAGCGGCGGCCGGCTCGTTCCTGGACGGCTTCAACGCCGAACTGGCCACCGCCGTCGACGACGCTCCCGACCTTTCCTCCGTGCCGGCGGACCGGCGGGGGCTCGCGGCCGAGGGCGCGGCCATGGCCGCCACCCTGCTGGACGCCGCACGACCCTCGGGAACCCGGCGCACCGCCGCCCTCGAAGCGGCATATGGCGAGCGATACGCCTACCTGATCCATGTCGGCAGCGGGTGGGCGCTGGCCAAGCTGCGACGCCGGCGACTCGGCCGGATCGGCGCCGGGGCGCCGCTGCTGCGCTGGCTGGCCTACGACGGCAAGGGGTTCTGCGAGGCGTTCTTCGCCGGACCCCGAGCGTTCGACCGTTGGCGGACGCACGCCCACAAGTGCTCGGCGATCTGCGAGATCGAGTACCAGGGTCTGGGCCGCTCCCTCTGGTTCCGCGCCTGCGGCGATCCGGACCGGCTGGCCGCCCTGGTCTCCACGATGCCGCCGCACCATCAGGGTGACGTGTGGAGCGGGGTGGCGCTGGCCTCGGTCTATGCCGGCGGAGTCGGGCCGGACACCTACCGGCTCCTGGCCGAGCGGGCGGCGGGACATCGCGCGGCGATCGCCCAGGGTGCGGCGTTCGGCGCCGAGGCCTGGCGGTTGAGCGGCTTCACCCCCGCGCATGCCGAGGTCGGGGTGCCCATCCTGGCCGGGGTCGCCCCGGCCGCGGCCGCGCAGTGGACCTGGACCGCGCGGCACCAGCTGAGCGGCCCGAACCGGGACGCCCACGACTATCGCGAGTGGCGGATGCACACCCAGCGGCTGGCGACCACGGCCGCCGTCGGCCCGACCGGTGCGGAGGACGCGGCATGAAGGCATGGCGGAGCGGACGGACGGCGCTGGTGGCCGTGCTCGCCGCGGGACTGTCCGTGGGGGCCGGCTGGTTCACCCGGGTGCCGGCCGCGCCGGCCGCCGACACCGAGGCGCTGGCCCAGCGGTTCGCGTTCGCGATCAAGGACGTCAACGGGGATCCGGCGGGAGCGCGGACCGAACGCGTGGTGCAGCCGGCGCTAGAGCACATCCGGGCCTGGATCTCCGCGGTCGGCGCCTCGGCCGGACTGGCCGATCTGGACGACGACGGGCTGCCCGGCGAGGCCTGCCTGGTCGACCCGCGCGACGACTCGGTCACCATCTCGCCCACGCCCGACCGCGCCGGCCGCTTCGGGGTGTTCCCGCTCCTGCCGACCGGCCTGGCCTACGACGCGGCGACCACGGCGCCGATGGGCTGCGTGCCCGCCGACCTCAACGAGGACGGCTGGATCGACCTGCTCGTGCATTTCTGGGGGCGGACCCCGGTCGCCTACCTGCGCCTGCCCGGCGCGCCGCTGACACCGAGCGCCTTCCGCGCCGTCGACATCGCGCCGCGGCCCACCGAGATCTGGAACAGCTCCACGGCCAACGTGCTGGATCTGGACGGCGACGGCCGCCTCGACCTGGTCATCGGCAACTACTTCCCGGACGGCGCCCGGGTGCTGGACGGCGCCGCCGACGACGACCCGCTCATGCGCATGCACGATTCGATGTCCGCGGCGGCCAACGCCGGGACCAATCGCATCCTGCGGCTCGACCGGGTGGACCTCGTCAACGGCGTCGGGGTGCCGCACTACGCCGACGCCTGGACGGCCCTGACCCCCACCCAGGCGCGCTCCTGGACGCTGGCCACCGGCGCCCAGGACCTGGACGGCGACGGCCTGCCCGAGCTGTACGTGGCCAACGACTTCGGACCGGACCAGTTGCTGCACAACATCTCGGCGCCGGGCCGGATCGCGTTCACCGAACTCGGCGGCGACCGCGAGCTCGACACCCCCAAGTCCAAGGCGCTGGGCGACGACTCGTTCAAGAGCATGGGCGTCGCCTTCACCGATCTGAACACCGACGGCCGCGCGGACATCGTGATCAGCAACATCACCGTGCAGCGCGGCCTCGAGGAGAGCAACTTCGCGTTCGTCAGCACGTCGACGGGCCCGCTCCGTGACCGTCACGCGCCCTACCGCGACGACAGCGAAGCGCTCGGGCTGTCCCGCAGCGGCTGGGGCTGGGACGTGAAGGCCGCCGACTTCGACGGCGACGGCACCGACGAGCTGGTCCAGGCGGTCGGCTTCGTCCGTGGCCGGGTCAACCGCTGGGCCAACCTGCAGGAACTCGCCATGGCCAACGACGACGTGCTGCGGTTCCCGAAGGCGTGGCCGAACTTCGAATCCGACACCGACATCTCCGGCCGGGAACGGGACCCCTTCTTCGTCCGCGACACCGACGGCCGCTTCGTCGACATCGCCCGGCAGCTCGGTTTCGCCAACCACGGACCGAGCCGGGGCATCGCGATCGCCGACGTCGACCACGACGGACGCCCGGACGCGCTGATCGCGAATCAGTGGGCCCGCTCCCAGTTCCTGCACAACACCGGCACCCCGCGCGCCTACCTGGGCCTGCGGTTGCTGCTGCCGCCCACGGCGGCGAACGGCCGGCCCCGCCCGGCCATCGGCGCCTCGGTCGCCGTCACCCGCGCCGACGGCACGGTGCTGCGCTCCCAGCTCTATCCGGCGAACGGGCACAGCGGAGTGAACTCGCCCGAGCTGCTGTTCGGGCTGGGCGCGGCCGCCGACAGCGCGGCTCTGACGTCCGTCGCGGTCACCTGGCGCGACGCTACCGGTCTGCACACCACCACCCGCACGCTGCCACCCGGCTGGCACGACTTGACCCTCGGCGCCTGACGCAGCCGGCACCGACGCCGCAGGAGGACCGCGATGACCACGACTTCCGTACCCACCCGATCCGCCAAGGGACTGACCGCGCTCCGCCGGTTCGCCATATCCATCACCGTGTTCACCATCGTCGGGCACTGGTTCCTAGGCTTCGAGCAGGCCTACCTGACGCCGATCGTGGCGGTGCTGGTGGCATACGCCCTCAGCTTCCTGTTGGAGACCGTGGACGCCTGGGCCCAGCACCGGCCGGCCCGCTACCGCGGCGGCACGGTCAACATGATCAACTTTCTGCTGCCCGCGCACATCGCCGCGCTCGCGTGCGCGATGCTGCTGTACGGCAACCAGCGCCTCATGCCGACCGTGTTCGCGGTGACGTGCGCGATCTCCAGCAAGTACCTGCTGCGCATCCGGATCGGCGGCGTGCCGAAGCACTTCTTCAATCCGAGCAACTTCGGCATCAGCGCCACGTTGGTGCTGTTCAGCTGGGTGGCCATCGCGCCGCCGTACCAGTTCACCGAGAACGTCGGTTCGGTCATCGACTGGGCGCTGCCGGGCGCGATCCTGATCGCCGGGACCATGATCAACGCCAAGCTCACCGACCGGATGCCGCTGATCCTCGGCTGGGTGGGCGGATTCGCGATCCAGGCGGTGATCCGGTGGGCGCTCGGCCCGGACTCGCTGCCGTCCGGCCTGCTGGTCATGACCGGTGTCGCGTTCATCCTGTTCACCAACTACATGATCACCGACCCGCAGACCTCGCCCTCGCGCCCGCGCGACCAGGTGCTCTTCGGCGGTGCCGCCGCCGGCGTGTACGGCGTCCTGGTCGCCCTGCACATCACCTTCGGACTGTTCTACGCGCTGACCATCGTGTGCGCCGGCCGGTTCCTGATCACCGGTGTCCGTGAGCTCCGCCGCCGCCGTGACGAGAGCGCGGCACCGCCGCGGCCGTCGGTCGTCGCGGCACCGGAGCCGGAGGCGGCTCACGTCGCCGGCTAGGAGGATCCGCATGGCCGAGAGAATCGCCGTCGTCGGGATGGCCTGCCGCTATCCGGAGGCCGACTCCCCGCACCAGCTGTGGCAGAACGTCATGTCCCGGCGGCGGTCCTTCCGTCGGCTGCCGCCCGGGCGGTTGCCGCTGGCCGAGTACGGCGGCGACGGACCGGACCAGACGTACGTCACCCGGGCCGGCCTCATCAGCGACTGGACGTTCGACCGGCAGCGCTTCGGCGTCGCCGGCCCCACGTTCCGGGCGGTGGACACCACCCACTGGCTCGCGCTCGACGTGGCCGCGGCGGCGCTGGCCGACGCCGGGTTCCCGGACGGCGACGGGCTCGACCGTGCCCGCACCGGCGTCGTGCTGGGCAACTCGCTGACCGGCGAGTTCACCCGGGCGACCACGCTGCGGACCCGCTGGCCATACGTGCGGCGATCGGTGCAGTCCGCCCTGAACGGCTCGGCGGTGCCGGCCGACGAGCAGGCCGCGCTGATCTCGGCGATCGAGCGCGCCTACAAGGCGCCGTTCCCGGAACCGTCCGACGAGACCCTCTCCGGCGCGCTGGCCAACACGATCGCCGGCCGGGTGTGCAACCACTTCGACTTCCACGGCCTCGGATACACCGTGGACGGCGCCTGCGCGTCGTCGTTGCTGGCCGTGTCCACGGCCGCCTCGGCGCTGGTCGACGGCCGGCTGGAAGTGGCGCTGGCCGGCGGCGTCGACCTCAGTCTGGACCCGTTCGAGCTGGTGGGCTTCGCCCGGGTGGGCGCGCTGGCGCACGGCGACATGCGGGTGTACGACCGGCGGCCGACCGGCTTCCTGCCCGGCGAGGGCTGTGGCGTGCTGGTGCTCTGCCGGGAGTCGTTGGCCCGCGACCGGGGCCTGCGCACGTACGGCTACCTGCTGGGCTGGGGAATGTCGTCGGACGGCAGCGGCGGCCTGACCCGCCCGGAGTCGGCCGGTCAGAGCCTGGCGCTGCACCGGGCGTACGAGCACGCCCGGATCGACTGCGCGACGGTGGGCCTGATCGAGGGGCACGGCACCGGCACCGCGGTCGGCGACCAGGCGGAGCTCGAGGCGCTGCGACACCTGCGCCGCCACGCCGAGCGCCCGGCGGCGCTGGGCAGCGTCAAGGCCAACATCGGACACACCAAGGCGGCGGCCGGAGTGGCCGGCCTGCTCAAGGCGGTCCTCGCGGTCCACCATGGTGTGCTGCCGCCGACCACCGGGTGCGAACAGCCCCACCCACTGCTGACCGCGCCCGGCTCCGGCCTCGAGATCCTCGACGAGGCACGGCCGTGGCCGGTCGGGCGGCGGCATGCCGCGGTCAGCGCGATGGGCTTCGGCGGCATCAACGTCCACGTGGTGCTCGGCGGCGCCGCGGCCGCCCGGCGCCGCCGACTCACCCCGGCCCACCAGCGGCTCGCCGCCCCGCCCCCGAGTCACGAGGTGGTGGTGTGCGCCGCCGCCGACCGGGCGGCGCTGGCCGCGAAGCTCGCCCGGATCGGCGAGGTGAGCGGCACCCTGACCCGCGGCGAGCTGGGCGACCTGGCGGCGACCCTGGCCGACACGTCGGCGGACGGGCCTTACCGGTTCGCCGCCGTGGTCGCGGATCCGGACGAGCTGGCGACCGCTGTCCGGCGCGCCCGTGACCACCTGGCCGCCGGCGGCACCACGCTGGTCGATCCGCCACGCCGATTGTTCCTGGGCGGCCCGGACCGGCTCCGGGTCGCGCTGCTGTTCCCCGGGCAGGCGGCGCCCTGCTACCGGGGGCCCGGCGCGCTGGGTGGGCTGCTGGGCACGCTGCCACCCGGGTACGACGACCGGCTCCCGCTGCCGGAGGACCCGCACACCGCCGTCGGCACCGACGTGGCGCAGCCGGCCATCGTGCGCGGCATCCTCGCCGGACTGCGCTGGCTCACCGCGATCGGCGCCGACGCAGATCAGGCGGTCGGGCACAGCCTCGGCGAGCTGGGCGCGCTGGTCTGGGCTGGCGCGTTGCGGGAGGCGGACGCCTACCTGCTGGCGGGGGTCCGCGGCGCGGCGATGGCCGAGGCCGACCCCACACCGGCCGGCATGGCGAGCCTGCACACCGATCCGGAGACCGCTGCCGACCTGTTGCGCGGCACCGACGTGGTCATCGCTGCGGACAACGGCGAGCGCCGCACCGTGGTGTCCGGCAGCCGCACCGAGGTGGGCCGGGTCATCGACGGTGCCACCCGGGCGGGCATCGGGGCGACCTGGCTGCCGGTCGCGCACGCCTTCCACTCACCGGCCATGGAGCCGGCCGCGCCCCGGCTCAAGGCCGCCGCCGCGGCCCTGCCCTGGCGTCCGCCGCGCCGGCCCGTGGCCTCCACCGTCACCGGCGACTGGCTGGCCGGCGAGGACCTGGTGGAACTGCTGGTCCGGCAGCTGACCGCGCCGGTGCGCTTCGCGCAGGCGCTGAGCCGCCTGTCCGCCGATCTGTTCGTCGAGGTCGGACCGGGCCGGATGATGGCCGGCCTGACCTCGACGGCGACGGTGTCCCTGGACGCCGGGTCGCCCTCCGCCGAGGGTGTCGCGTCGGTGACCGCCGCGTTGTTCGCCGCCGGCCGGTGCGGCACGCTCGCGCCCTGGTTCGCGAACCGCCCCACCAGGCCGTTCAGCCTCGACCGGGACCGGGTGCTGCTGATCAACCCGTGCGAGGCCGTACCGCCCGTCCCGACCGACGTCGCCCCAGCCCGGACGACTCCGGAAGCGGACGACAGCGACCCCCTGGGCGTCGCCATCACCTGCGTCGCCGAAGCCCTGGAACTGGACGCCGACGCCATCGCCCCGGACGCGCGGCTGCTCGCCGAACTGCACCTCAGCTCGCTGCGGGTGACCCAGATCGCCGCGGCGGTGGCGGCACGGCTGGGCCGGGCCATGCCGGCCGCGCCCCTGGCCCTCAGCACGGCGACGATCCGCGAGCTGGCGGAGACGATCGGCGACCTTCCGGCCACCGATCAGCGGGAGGCCCTTCCGGCGGGAGTGGCCAGCTGGGTACGCGCGTTCGCGCCCCGACTCGTGCCGGAGACACCGCCCGATCCCTCGGTGACCCGATCGTTCACCGTGATCGGCGAGCTCACCGGTCACCCGCTGGCGGACGAGATCCGATCCGCCTTCGGCCAAAGCGACGGCGCCCCGGCCTACCTGCTCGCACTGCCGCCGTGGCCCGCGCCGGCGCCGCCGGAGGACGTCGTGACCGCCCTGCGGGCGGCACACCGCGACCGCATCCCGCTCGTGGTCGTGCATCACGGCGGTGTCGGCGCGGCCGTCGGTCGCAGCCTGAGCGCCGAGAGCCCCCAGGTCCCGGTCCTGGTCGTCGAGGTGCCCGCCGACCCGTCCGGCGTAGCGTGGGCCGCCGCCGAGGCGCGTCGCGAGCTGGCGTCGTACACCGAGGTGGTGTTCGCCGGCGATGGCCGGCGCACCGTGCCGATGATGGAGCCGGTGCCCCTGGCGCCGGCCGACGCCGAGCGTGTCCCGCTGCGGCCCGGCGACGTCTGCGTGGTGACCGGGGGCGCCAAGGGCATCGGCGCCGAATGCGCCGTCGCGCTCGCCGGCCTGACCGGAGCCCGGATGGTGCTGCTCGGCCGGGCGCCGCTGACCGACCCGGCGGTGCGGGCCACGCTGTCTCGGCTTCCGGACGCGGTCTACCACGCGGTCGACATCACCGACGCCGGCGCGGTCACCGCGACGCTCGACGCGGTGCGACGGCACCACGGCGAGATCCGCGCGCTGGTGCACGCCGCCGGGCAGAACACGCCGGTGCTCATCCCGGATCTCGACGTCGCGGCGATGCGGGCCGCGGCGGCGGGAAAGGCCGACGGTTTCGACCGGGTGCTGGCCGCCCTCGACGTCGGCGAGCTGCGGTTCGCGGTCACCTTCGGTTCGGTGATCGCCCGCACCGGGCTGGCCGGCGAGGCGCACTACGCCGTGGCCAACGAATGGCTCGCCCGGCGCTGCACCCAGCTGGCCCGGGAACAGCCCGGCGTCCGTTGGCTCAACATCGAATGGTCGGCCTGGTCGGGCGCCGGCATGGGGGTACGCCTGGGCGTCCTCGACGCCCTGATCCGGCAGGGCCTCGACCCGATCCCGGTAGACGCCGGGGTCGCCACCCTGCTGCAA
Organism: Actinoplanes sp. NPDC051346; assembly: GCF_040682215.1. Taxonomy (NCBI): domain Bacteria; kingdom Bacillati; phylum Actinomycetota; class Actinomycetes; order Micromonosporales; family Micromonosporaceae; genus Actinoplanes; species Actinoplanes sp. NPDC051346. The sequence continues at coordinate 319,581 of NZ_JBFBAJ010000009.1, forward strand.
CTGCTGTCCACACCGGACCTTCCCCCCACCGTCCTGGTCGCCGGCCGGTTGCCCAGCGGGCCGGTGCTGCGCTGGCGCGGCGACGAAACCGCGCTGGCGGGACGGTTCCCGGAGACGCCTCTGGTCCACACTCCGGGGACCGAGCTGGTGGTGGCCGCCGACTTGTCCACCGGCACCGATCCCTACCTGAGTGACCATCGCATCGACGGGGCGGCCGTGCTGCCCGCCGTGCTGGGACTGGAAGCGATGGCCCAGTGCGCCCTGGCGCTGACCGGAGACACCGAGGCGACGCAGTTCACCGACGTCCGGCTCAGCCACCCGGTCACCGTCCCCGACCGGGACCGTCGGACGCTGCGGGTCGCCGCCCTGACCCGCGACGACGGCGCGGTCGACGTGGTGCTGCGCAGCGACGAGACCGGCTATGCCACCGATCACTTCGCCGCCCGCTTCGGCGGGGTCACCACCGATCCACCGAGCGACGCGCCGCTGTCCGGCATCGAGATGCCGGCCACGCACCTGTACGGGCCGCTGTTCTTCCACGGCCCCCGCTTCCACCGCGTACGGGGCTACCGAGCGGTCGGCGCGTACCGCTGCGTCGGCGTCGTCGACGCCACATCGCGCGAGCCGTGGTTCTCCGCGTACCTGGACCAGCGTCTGGTCCTGGGCGACGCGGGCGCCCGCGACGCTTTCCTGCATCTGTTGCAGGCGTGCGTGCCGGACCGACTGGTGCTGCCGGTGGGTGTGGACCGCATCCGGATGCGTCGACCGCCGGCCGGTCGGCTCCTCGTCGCCGCCCGTCAGCGGTCGGAGGACGCGTCCGGGTTCGTCTTCGACGTGGCCGTGACCGATCTGGCGGGCGAACCCGTGGAGGACTGGACCGGCCTGCGACTGCGGGCCGTACGGGCCACGGGGCTCGACCGGTGGCCGCTGGAGCTGGTCGGCGCGCACCTCACCCGGGCGCTGGCCCGGCTGCGGCCGGCGCCGGCGGTGGAACTGGTGACGGCGCGGGCGGACCGGTCCGATCCGGCACACACGGCGGCCGTGGCCGGCTGGCTGGCGGGCACGCCGGTCACCCACGCCACGGACGGCCGGCTGGTGACCTCGCCGGGGTCCGTGTCGGCCAGCCATCTCGACGACCTTCTGCTGGTCGCCGCCGGGCCCGGCCGGGTCGCGGTCGACTGGACCCGGGTCGGCGAGACGGCGCCACCGCTGCCCCCGGCGGACACGGCGGTCGCGGCCGAGGCCGCCCGGGTCGCGCGGGAGAGCACCGAGCTCGCGGCCTTCCGGGTCTGGACCTGCCGTGAGGCGCTGGGCAAACTCGGGGAGCCGCCGGCCGCCCCGCTCACCGTGACCGGGATCCAGGACGGCTGGACCACCTTCGGCTCCGGGGACCTGACCCTGCACAGCATCGTCCTGACCAGCACCACCGGTCCGGTGGCTGTCACCGTCGGGGTGGGGTGAGCGACGATGGCCGGGCACTATGTCCACCAGCACCTGGTGACCTTCGACGAGACCAACCTCGTGGGCAACGTCTACTTCGCCCACTACGTGCGATGGCAGGGGCACTGCCGCGAGCGGTTCCTGCTCGACCGGGCACCCGGCGTGCTGGCGCTGCTGACCGGCGACCTGGTGCTGGTCACCGTGGACTGCGCGGTCGAGTTCTACGCGGAGGGCTTCGCCGGCGACCAGATCGAGATCCGGATGGGGCTGGACCGGATGACCGGCAACCGGGCGGCCATGACGTTCGACTACGTACGCCGCCGGGACGGCCGGGAGGAACTCCTGGCCCGTGGCCGGCAGACCGTGGCGTGCATGCGCCGGGCCACGCACGGGTTGGAGCCGGTGCCCATCCCGGACGAGCTCCGCGCGGCCCTGGCCCCGTTCGATCCGGCCGGCTCCCCGGCCGGCCGGTGATCGGAGAGCACCATGATGAGGCTGGGAATCATCGGCGCGGGCCGGATGGGGACCGCGCTGGCCCACGCGCTGGACGACGCCGGCGTGCCGACCGCCCTGTGCACGGCCCGCTATGACCACGGCCCGGCCGTCGACCTGCCGCCGGACTGCACGCCCGCGACGCTGGACACCGTGCTCCGGCACACCGGCCCGGTCCTGCTCGCACTGCCGTTCCCGGTGGCCATCGGACTGATCTCCGGACCGGCCGGCCGCTGCGGCGGCGGCCGCACCCTGATCGACGCCACGAACCCGGGCTTCTGCCGGGACCGGGTGGTGCCGCCCGGCCTGTCCGGCGGCGAACTCATCGCGGCCGCGGCGACCGGCTGGCGGACCGTCAAGGCGTTCAACACCGTCGCCGCCGAGCACCTGGGCGCCACCCGGATCGGCGGCGGCACGGTGACCCTGCCGGTGGCGGGGCCGGCGGACGCCAAGCCGCTCGTCTTCGACCTGGCCCGCGGTCTCGGGTTCGATCCGTTGGACGTCGGCGGCATCGAGAGCAGCCGGGAGATGGAGGCGCTGGCGGTGCTGATGGCGCGGGTGAGCGCGGCGCACGACCTGCACGGGCGCATCGGCGTGCGGATCGCCGAGCTGGACCGCTCCCCCGTCGGCCGGGGCGTCGACGTGGCCGGCTGATCAGGTGATGGTGATGGCGGAGGCGTCGACGTGACGTCGCTCGGTGACCCCGAGATCGGTCGCCAGCCGGTGCAGCAGCCGGAGCTTGCCGAACAGCGGCCCGGCGAGATCATGCCGGACGTAGAGCAGCGACTTCTCGGCCAGGCGCATGAGCATCAGCCGACCGTCCACCGGACCGTACGGCGCCGGGGCCCAGACGGCCTCGGCCTGCTCGGCGCGGAAGGTCAGTGGCAGAGCGCCGAGCCGCAGGAAGCACCACCGTTCCTGCTGATCCAGGCAGTGCAGGCTGCGCAGCAGCGCGGCCTGCAACGTCCGGTGGTGCACCGGCTGGCCCCGCCGTGGCGGCTTCAGCTCGCGCAACGGATCGTCCAGGCGCCGGACCAGTTCGTCGAGCGTCTCGGTGGCGAGGCACTCCGCGGCGAGTTCCACCGCGAGAGGCAGATCATCCAGCCGCGCGCACAGCTCGGCGACCGTCGACAGGTCGTCCGCGCCGAGCCGGAAGCCGGGACTGACCTGCGCGGCCCGGCGCGCGAACAGCTGGACGGCCGGCGTCTCGGCGCCCCACCGCGCCTCGTCTCCGCTGGACACGCCCAGCGGCCGCAGCCGCCAGACGGTCTCGTACGGCACACCCAACGGCTCGCGCGACGTGACCACCACGGACACGTTCGGGCAGGCGCGGACCACGTCGTCCACCACCTCGACGCAGGCGTCGATCACGTGCTCGACGTCATCGAGGACGATCAGCATCTGCTGGTCGCCGAGCAACCGCGACGGCGCGGTGCCCGGCTCCGCGCCCAGGAGCATGCTCAGCTGCCGGTCCAGCCGATCCGAGGACGTGATCTCCGCGCAGTCCAGCACCGCGACGCCACCGAGGAGGTTGTCACGCAGGCAGGCGGCGGCGCGCAGCGCCAACGTCGACTTGCCACACCCGGGCGGCCCCGTGACCGTCAGCAGCCGCTGCTCGGCCAGCAGGGACATCACGGCGTCCAGATCCCGTTCCCGGTAGATCAGCGGGCCCAGACCGGGGCCTCGGCCGTACCAGGGCGGCCGGACCTGCTCGGTCCCGGGGACACCGGCCCGGCCGGGGGTGTCGTCGCCGGCGAGCACCGCGCGGTAGGCGTCGGACAGCTGGGAACCCGGCTGCACGCCGAGCTCGGCCTTGAGCATCACCCGGATGTCGTCGAAGTGCCGGACCGCGGCCGCGCGGCGGCCCGTCTGCTCGAGCGCGACGATGTACAGCGCCTGGGCCGTCTCGTTCATCGGCTCGGTGATCGCCAGCCGGCGGGCGGCCGGCAGCACCGCCGCGGCCTGCTTGAGGTCGAGACCGCACCGCACGTAGTCCAGCGCGGCCTCGGACCAGCGGCGACGCAGCAGATCCAGCGCCTCCGGGGAATTCAGCAGGGCGGTGAGTTCGGCCAGTTCGGGGTCTCGCCACAGGCGCATCGCCTCGCTGAGCAACTCGAAGGCCCGCTGGGGCTCGTCGGCGCACAGAAACTGCTTCGCCTGCCGGTAGAGCAGCTCGAACCGCGTGACGTCGACGAGCTCCCGGCTGGTGACGAGCCGGTAGCCGCCGGGCTCGGAGCTGATGATGTTGGTGCGGCCCCGGGGCGGCAGGTCCGGCTCGAGCAGCCGGCGCAGCCGGGCCACATAGGTGTGCACCAGCTGCCTGGCGCTGACCGGCTGCGCCGGCCCCCAGACCATGCCGAGCATGTAGTCGGTGGAGACGGGATTGCCGACGTGCAGGGCCAGCGCCGCCATCACCGCCCGCTGCTTGGCCGGTCCGAGATCGATCGGCACTGGCCCGCGGTGCACCTGCATCGAACCCAACGCCGAAATACGTACGATCGCCCTGGAATCGGACATCGACCGCTCCCCCGTCGAAGTCGTCACCGGCGGTGGGTCGTCGAGCACCCGTCCCGCCGGTCCGCATAGAGAGTGTGCCCTTCAGCTATCCATCGGATCGAGTGGCCGATCATCCAAATCGTCTGTCCACTGGGGCCCGAGGCCGGCGCGTCACCCGAGCGTGCCGGGCAGTCGAGCCAGCGGCAGCAGGGCCGTGACCGGCGGGTCGGTCGGTGCCGGCCAGCGCAGCCCGGTCCGCACCGCGGGTGGTGGCGGATGCGCGGGAATCGACAGGCCGACGCGGCCGACGCGCAGGCTGCCGGGCACGTCGTCGACCAAGGCGTCGACGACGCGCGCGCCCGCCGGGATCACCAGGCAGAACGCGGCGTACTCACCGCACGGCGGCGGCGAATGGAGCGGGACCCACGGCGACCCGGTGGAGGGGGTCCAGCGGCCGCGGTGGACGCGCAGGCTGCCGGCCGGCACCAGGCACACACAGACCAGCGAGCCGGGATCGGGCGCGCGGGACAGGATCATCGTCGGGGCGCCGTCGAGCGAGGGCCGGCGCGGTCGCGACCACCAGCCCGCCTCGGCCGCCCGGACGTCACCGAGCCCGCGGGCCTGAGCGCGGAAGCGCGACGGCGGTGTGCCGGTCAACTGGGCGAACTGGGCGGAGAACGTGCCCGGGCTGGTGTAGCCGACGAGGGCTCCCACCTGCCGAACCGGCAGGTTCGAGTGCAACAGCAGCCGCCGGGCCTCGGCCATACGCAGCGCCGCCAGGAACCGGCCCGGGGTCACGGCGGTGATCTCCCGGAAGATCTGATGAAAGTAGAAGGGACTGAACGCGGCGGCGTCGGCGAGCAGCCGCAGGGGCTGTGGATAGGCGAGCCGTTTCCGCATGAGCGCGATCGCCCGGGTGACCGCCTCGAGGTGCGCCACCCGCGTGTAGCTGCTGGAGGTCTCCGTCGCCGTGGACACGATCCCCCTTCGCGTCGGGCTGCTGAGACATCGAAGTCTGCCTCAGTCACCTTGACGGGTTCTTGACTGCGCCGAGCACCAGGTCTTCCAGCTTGGGGTCTCGGTCGCGGCGCCTTGCCCCGGCCCTCGTCGCGTCGTTGAATCGGCCGGGACAGCTCGGCACCGCAGTCCGCCGGAGGCCCGCATGGCGCCCACCGTCCCCTGGCCCGTCCTGGTCACCCGCCTGAGCACCTGGGCCCTGGCCGGCGCCGGTCTCCTCGCCACCACGGGTTCCCGATGGGCCGTCGGTCGGGCCCTGCGCCGCCCGCCGCAGGGCCCTCCCGGGCGATCCGTCGTGCCCACGCTCGTGCGTCTCGGGCCCACCTTCGTCAAGGGCGGCCAGTTGCTGAGCACGCGGGCCGACTTCCTGCCGCCGGCGTTCTGCGCGGCACTGGCCCAGCTCACCGACCGGATGGAAGCCATGTCCGCCCAGGACGTCCGCCGGGCGCTGGCGTGCGCGTACCCCGGCGACTGGCCCTTCGCCGAGTTCGACTACACGCCGGTGGCGAGCGGCAGCATCGCCGGCGTCTACCGCGCGCGGCTGCGCGACGGGCAGCAGGTCGCGGTCAAGGTGCGACGGCCCGGCCTCGATCGCCAGATGCTGGCGGACTTCCGCCTCTTCGGCCTGTTCGCCAGGGTGGGCGAGCGGATGCCGGGACTGCGCGGTCTCCCGGCCCAGCGCATGATCGATCAGCTCGGCCCGGCCGTGCTCAACCAGCTCGACCTGGCGCGCGAGGCCGTCATGCTGGAACGGCTGCGGACCAACCTCGGCTCCTGGGTACGGATACCGGCGACCGTGCCGGCCGCGGCCGGCGAGGGCGTGCTGGTGATGGAGTTCCTCGACGGGCTGGAACGGTTCGGGCCGGCGGCCTTCACCCGCGAGCAGCGAAGCACGATCGTGAAGCAGATCCTCCGCGCCGTCTTCCAGATGTTGTTCCTCGACGGCCTGGTGCACTGCGACATGCATCCCGGCAACCTCTACTTGAGACCGAGCGGCGAGGTGGTGATCCTCGACGCCGGCTTCGTGGTCGAGTTGAGCCCCAAGGTGCGCAAGCTGTTCGCCCAGTTCTTCCTCAACCTGGCGCTCGGCCGGCCCGACGAGTGCACGGAGATCGTGCTCAGCAGCGCCAACACGGTGCCGGTCGACGCGGACCTGGCCGGCTTCCGGCGCGACCTGGGCCGGCTGGTGACCGAGAACCACGGGCGACGGGCGGGCCAGTTCCGGCTCGGGCCATTCGCCGCCCAGCTCTTCGACATCCAGCGCCGGCACCGGATCTCCGCCGACCCGGAGTTCGTGTTTCCGCTGCTGTCGCTCCTCGTCCTGGAAGGCATGATCAACGACTTCGACGTGCAGGTGGACTTTCAAGCCCAATCCATTCCCGCGCTGTTCGAGGCGTTGCGGAGTTGACCGCCGCCGGGCGGAGAGGAGAGGTCATGGAGCTGACATCGACCGCGGGACGACCGGTCACCGAGCGCACCGCGGACCTGTGGAGCCAGGCCGTCCTGAGGTCCATCGGCACCATGCGCGAGCATCTGGGCGACGACCTTTCCCTGCGTACGCTGGCCCAGGCCGCCTGGCTCAGCCCGTTCCACTTCCACCGCGTATTCCACCGGCTGACCGACTCCACACCGGCCCGGTTCCTCGCGGCGTGGCGGATCGCCGAGGCGAAGCGGCTCCTGGCCTACAGCGACGACAGCGTCACCGACGTCTGCATGCACGTCGGCTATGCCAGCCTGGGCACCTTCACCTCCCAGTTCACCCGGGTGGTCGGCGTGTCGCCCGGGCGGTTCCGCCGGCTCGTGCAGGCCTACGCGGACGTGCCGTTCCACGAGATCCTGGTACGGCTCGACGAGGCGATGCCGCAGCCGGAGCACGCGACGGTGACGGTGACGGTCGACGGGGGCCCGGACGACGGCGCCCTGACCGCGGTCGGACTCTTCGAAAGCGCCATCCCGCAGCGTCGCCCGGCCGGCTGCGCCGTGGTCCGAGCGCCCGGCACGGGCCGGCTCGTCGTGCCGCCGGAGGCGCTGTTCCAGCCGCTCGCGATGTGCTTCGACCGATCGGTGACGGTCCGCGAGGCGGTGGCCGCGACCGACCTGGACCGCTGCTACGTCGCCGCCGCGCCGGCCGCCATCCAGGTGCCGGACGGCGCCGTCGCGCCGGTCACCGTGGCGCTGACGCTGCGCCGGCGCCTGCCGACCGACCCGCCGATCCTGCTGGCGTTGCCGCTGCTGATGGCGGTCGCCGGCACGGACCTGGCCGCCGCCGAGGGCTGAACGGGGTTTGGTGCGCCCTCAGCCGATCTCGATGCGCCGGAAGTGTTCGGCGTAGCGATATCCGGGAGTGCGGCCGGCCTGACGCATCCACCCGAACACCCACTCGGGCGGCTCACCCCCGGTCTGGCTCCGGTGCTGCCGCAGCGCCTCGCCCTTGCGATCCACGTACGGTGTCGCGTCGACGAAGTGGTTCGCCCGCTCGTATCCCGGCACCCACACCTCGCGCACCTTGTGCGGTTTGAGGCCCGCCCGCGCGAGCTCCGGGAAGGCCCGGGCGTTGTCCGCGTCCGGATAGACGGCCGCCAGCGTCGCCTCGCCGACCGCGATGTGGTCGGGATGCGACGCCTCGATCGGGATGTCCAGCACCCGGCGGGGATAGTGGGTGAGCACCAGGACCGGCCGGTCCCGGCGGATCTGCGCCGTGATCTCCCGACGCAGCTCGAGGGTCGGCTCCAGCTGTCCGTCCGGCAGTCCCAGAAATCGGACCTCACGCACACCCAGCACCGCCGCGGCGGCACGCTGCTCGGCCATGCGGACCGTGGCCACCCCGCCCTCCGGCGGGCCGTCACCCGGCTCGCCCTGGGCGCCGTCGCTGCACACCAGGTAGCGCACGTCGGCGCCGCCGTCGGTCAGCGCCGCGATGGTGGCTCCGAAGTGAAATTCCGCGTCGTCCGGGTGAGCGGTCACCACGAGCACGCGCGCGTCTGGCTCAAGCATCGAAACTCCAGGGTGCTCCCGGGATCCAGCAGGCGTCGCCGGCCCGTTCCAGGAGCCCGGCCAGCCGTGGATCGGCCGGCAGGGCGGCGAGGTCGACCGGCACCGCCACGGCCGGCACCCCGGCGGGCGGCAACCGCTCCGCCCACTGCGCGGCGGGCGACCGGCACAGCCGGCCACGAACCTCGGCGTCGGTGGCCGTCGCCGACAGGCCGCAGGCGGCGCGGAGCCGGCGGGCGGTGGCCGGGTCGGTGGCGGCCACCACGAGATGACCGTCGGTCGTCGTCAGCGGGCCGTCCAGGGGGCCCCAGGGTTCGGCCGCGGACGCCGCCAGGGTCGCCGCCGCCCGCACCAGGGAGCTGCCGATCCGGCAGCCCCGGCCGGTTCGTTCCCGGTGGAAGAGCCCGGCCAGCACGGCCTCGGCGGCCAGCAGGCCGCCGGCCACGTCGATCAGGGTGAGCCGGCTCGGCACGGGTGCGGCGCCGGGCGGATTCAGCAGGGCCCCCGACCCGGCGTACGCCTGCACGACGAAGTCTCCGGCGATCGGGCACGGCGGGTCGGTGATGCCGTCCCAGCCGGACGCGTAGGCGTACACCACGGCGGGGTTCGTCCGGGCGACGGCGGCCGCGTCCAGACCCAGCGCCTCGGCCCGACCGGGCCGCCAGTTGTGCAGGAAGACGTCGGCGTCCGAGGCGAGCTCACCCAGCTCGGCGAGCCCGGCGGCGTTCTTGTAGTCGATCTCGACGACCCGCTTGCCCTCGTTGTACGCCAGGTACGCGGCGCCGCTCTCCCCGGCCATCGGCGGGCTGTGCCGGCCGAAGTCGCCGCCCGGCGGTTCCACCTTGGTCACCTCCGCGCCGAGCTGGCGCAGCAGCCGGCCCGCCAGGGGGCCCTGCAGCCGCGAGGTGACCTCGACGACGCGCAGACCGGAAAGCGGAGCGTCCGGCGACGACGGCCCGGGGGCCCGCCCGGCGACGGTCACCGCGGCGTGGGGGTGCAGCGTCCACGGCTCGGTGACGCCCGAGGGCGGCGTCACGCGGACGGCGACGACCGCGACGCCGCAGGCGGCGGCGGCCGTGCGCACCTCGGCCAGGGTGTGTCGGGCGAACGCGGCCGGCAACTCCGGCGGCACCCGGCACTCGCCGGCCAGGTAGCGGTAGACGAACGGCAGCCAGGCGGCGCCGACCACGCTGGCGCCGTCCAGCCCGAGCCGCCGCCAGAAGGCCGCCCAGTCGTCGCCGGCCAGCACCTCGATCTCCGCCCACACGCCGTCGGCGGTCCGAAACGGTGGACCGGGCACGCCGGCCGGCCGGAAGGGGAACGCGCCGCCGCCGGTCGCTATCGCGAGCTGATGCCGGACGAACTGCAGGGCGCCCGCCGGGCCGCGTACCGTCACACCGCCCACCGGCAGCCCGCGGAGCCCGCCGATCAGGCCGGCGAGCGCGCCCTGGGTGGCGAGAATGCCGTTGGCCACCGTGGCGAGGTCGAGGCCGAGCCGGCGCGGTGCACCGGCCTCACGGCCGTGAATGGTCATCAGCCCGGCGCGCGCCTGGGCCACCGCCTCCGGCTCGGGGAGGTCCGGCGGTGGATCGACGCGTACCCGAACCCGCCCGTCGACCAGGCCGTCCTGGACACCGACGCCGAGCCGGGCGAGGTGGTCGGCGACGAGCTCGGTGGCTTCCACGGATCACCGCCGGGCCAGGCGCTGGGTCGGTGCCGTCGCGGCCACTTCCCGCAACCGGGGCAGGTCGACCTTGCCGATCGCCGTACGCGGAATCTCGTCGACCAGGCACAGCTCCTCGGGCAGCTTGAACGGCGCCAGCCGCTCGCCGAGCTCCGCCCGCAGCTCGGTCAGCTCGGGATGCCGGCCGGCCGCGGGGCGCACGCAGGCGCACACCGTCTCGCCGACCACCGGGTCCGTCCGGCCGAACACCGCGGCGTCCACCACGTCCGCGCAGCGCAGCAGCGCCCGCTCCACCTCGACCGGGTCCACCTTGAGCCCGCCGCGGTCGATGCGGTGGGCGAGCCGGCCGTGAATGTAGAGGCGGCCCTGCTCGTCCAGCCGGCCCAGATCACCGGAGTAGTACCAGGGGTCCTCCGGCGGAGTCTCGCCGTAGTAGCGCACCGGGAAGGTGTTCCGGGAGAAGGCGACCTCTCCCACCGAGCCGACGGGCAGCGGCTCGTGGTCCGGGTCGACGATCCGCACCGAGCCCGGATCGGGACGCCCGACCGAGCCGCGAAGCACGTCCTCGGCGTCCTTGGTGGCCACCCCGATGCCTTCGCTGGAGCCGTACATCACCATCAGGTCGACCGCCAGCCGCTCCCAGATCTCGTTCACCAGTTCCGGCGGGAAGGAGCCCGCGGTGCCGACGCTGAACCGCAGCGTGTCCACGTGGTGCACGGCCGGGTCGAGCCGGTCCAGCAGCAGGGAGAAATGCGCCGGCGCGCCGTTCAGCACGGTGACACCGTGCGTGCCGCAGGCCTGGAGGGCGGCGTCGGGCGAGAACCGGTCGACCAGCACCAGCGAGCCGCCGGCCAGCAGTCCGGCGAGCGCCATCATCATGCCGAACCCGTGCGACAAAGGCAGTTGTGCCAGGTGCACGTCCTCCGGCCGGAATTCCAGCCAGCCGGCGAGTCCCCGCCAGCGGCCGGCCAGGTTGCCGTGGAAGCCGACGGTCGTCTTCGGCGTCCCGGTCGTGCCGGAGCTGACGAACACGACCGCGGGATCGGCCGGCGCCGGGCCGGGGCCGGGGTCCGGCTCGCCATGGTCGTCGACCGTCCAGCGCGTGAACTCCGCCGGGGCGAGATGGTTGGTCACCACGATCAGTCGCAGATCCGGGTGGCGGCGCCGCAGCGCGGCCGGCGTCAGATACGGATTCATCCGCTCGTCGGCCGGCTCGTAGATCAGCAGGCGGGCGTCGGTCTTGGTGATCACCGCGTCCAGCTCCGGGACGGTGAACTTGTGGTCGGTGGCGACGTGGATGGCGCCGCGGCTCCAGGCCGCCAGCATCGCCACGAGGTGTTCGCAGCGGTTTCCCACCGAACAGGCCACCCGGTCGCCGGGACCGACGCCGAGCCGCCGGTAGATCCCGGCCAGGCGCTCGGCCGCCGCGACCAGGTCGGCGTGCGTCATCCGGTGCCGGGGGCAGATCAGGGCCGCCCGGTCCGGCCATCGCCGCGCCGTCGCGATCAGGGCGGCGGACAACGTCGGTGCTGGTTCGGCACTCATGGCCGCTCCCGGAGTTCGTGGATGCTCGTCACACCAGCCTTCGCGGTGACCGCGAGGGGTGTCTTCTCGGCACTTGCGGTTGTCCCGGCCTCGGCCGGGGGGATGTTCTGGTTCAGGTGGAACACGTTGGCCGGGTCGTACCGGGCCTTCACCGCGCGCAGCCGCGACCAGCTCGCCGGGTGGTACGCCGCCCGTACCCGCTCCGGTCCCTCATCGCCGAGCTCGTTGACGTAGACCCCGTCGGTCGACGGACGCAACCCGTCCCACAGGTCGTGCACCCACTCCCTGTGTGCGCGCGCTTCGGCGGGACGCCGCCACACCGCGTCCACCGAGATGCTGAAGGCCGCGTTGCGATGGCCGACCGCTGTCTCGAATTCCCCTACCCGGGCGACCGCCCCACCGAGCGGCGAGATCATGATGATGCAGTGCGGCGACGGGACCGCTTCGGCACGGCCGTCGAGCACCTCGATCGCGCGGTCGTCCAGGGCCGGCAGATAGCCGGCGCGGCCGTACACATAGGAGCCGAAGCGGCCCGCCATGTCGTACAGGCGCTGCAGCGAGGTGTAGCGCATCCGGCTGATCCGGCGCAGCAGTGGTGGGCCGAGGTCGTCGAGCGCGGCCAGGTCACGCTCGGCGTCGGTCTCGGCGCCGAGGTGGCACACGGCGACGGCCACCGCCGGTCGGCCGTGCAGTTCCACCGGAACGAACGGCGCGGGCGGCAGCCTCAGCAGGTTGCACTGCGCGGACAGGGCGTCCGGTGCCACGGCGATGAAGTCGCGATACCACCGGAGCACCCGGCCGGCCGCCGCCGCCGGATAGAACGCCGCTCCCCCGGTCACCCGGGGACCCACCGGATGCAGCCGGAACTCCAGGGAGGTCGCCACGCCGAAGTTGCCGCCCCCGCCCCGCAACGCCCAGAACAGCTCCGCGTCGGTGCCCGCGTCCACCCGCGACGTCCGGCCGTCCGCGGTGACCAGCTCCACCGCCGCCAGGTTGTCGGCGGCCAGGCCGTAGCGGCGCATCAGCCAGCCGAAACCGCCACCCAGGGTCAGCCCGGCCACGCCGGTGGTGGAGATGCGCCCGCCGGTGGTCGCCAGGCCGGCCTCCTGCGCGGCGGCGTCGAAGTCGCCCCAGAGCACCCCGGGCCGCACCACCGCGGTCCGCCGGTCCGGCTCGATCCGGATCCCGCGCATCCCGGACAGGTCCAGCGTGAGCCCGCCGTCGCTGATCGCGCAGCCGGTGACGTTGTGCCCGGTGCTGCGGATCGACAGCTCGATGCCGTTGCCGACGGCGTAGCGGACCGCGGCGGCGACATCGTCGGTGCCGGCGCACCGCACGATCACCATCGGCCGGCGATCGATCCCGCCGTTCCAGACCCGGCGTGCCGCGTCGTATCCGTCCTCGCCCGGGCGCAGCAGCAGGCCGCGCACCAGGCGTCGGAGATCCCGGTACGCGGCCTCGCCGCCGGAGCCTGCCACGGCTCAGTACGTCCGGGAGATGATCGTCCGCAACTTCTCGCCGCTCGGCGTGCGCAACGCCTCTTCGGACGGTTCGTACAGGAAGTAGACGTGCCCGGACGGATCGGTGTAGCGGACCGTCGCGCCGATCTCGGAACGGACGATGCCCTCCGACGACTGGACCCCGCGCTCGGCCAGGTCCTTGACCGCGCCCTCGATGTTCGGCGCGTGGAACACCACCGCCTTGCCGCCCATCTCGAGCGGGTTCACGGTGCGGGGCGGGCAGGGGTGGTCGATGATCTCGTGGTCGTCGCGCACCGTCTCCAGCGAGTGGGTGGTCAGGATGATCCCGCCGGTGTCGTACTTGATCACGCCTTCCTCGTCGGCCGTGGAGGCGCGGCTGCACGGCCCGCCCTCCAGGTCGCGGATCGCCAGGCCCTCGGCGTAGACGTTGACCGCCTCCTCGGCGTCGCGGATGAACAGGAACAGGTAGATCAGCGGCTTGCCGTCCAGGCTGAACTCCGGTCCGCCGTGCGGCCCGCGCAGGCCCGGCTTGCCTTCGGCCTCGTACAGCTTGCGAACCGCCTGGATCCGGTCGCCGCTCGGCCAGGTCAGCGACTCCTCGGAGGTCTCGTACAGGGTGAACCAGTGCCCGTCCGGGTCGTAGAAGTCGCTGATGCCGCCGATCTCGTAGTTGTGGGTCTCGGTGAACACCACGCCCCGCTCCTCCAGGGCGGCGCGCGCGGCGTCGAGGTCCTCGACCAGGAAGACGATGTCGGTGGAGTGGTCGGGCTCGTTCGGCAGCGCGATGCCGTAGTCGTCGGCCCGGTTCAGCGCCAGGATCACCTCGCCGGTGTCGTACTTGACGGATCGGTCGTCCTCCTCGAGCACGCGCAGGCGCAGGGCACGCTCGAAGAAGTCCCGCGACACGGCCAGGTCGCGGACATAGAGGAAGAGGTAGACGACACGGCGCTCGGTCAGCGTGGCAGCATCGGTCGGCATGGCGGGCTCCCTTGCTTTGTGCGGCGCTTGCTCTCAGCGCTTGCTCTGTTCGGCGGCGGGTAGGGCACGGTGGGTCATGAGTTCCATGACCTTGTCGGCGCTGCCCCAGGTGAGGCTCTCCGCCGACGGCTGGTAGAGGCAGAAGACATGGCCCGCCGGATCGCGGAAGCGCGCCGTGCCACCGATGTCGCTGAATCCGGCGCCCTGCGAGAACGTCAGGCCCCGCTCGCGCAGGTCCCGCTCGGCGGCCACCACATCGCCGGTGTAGAACACCATCAGGCACGCGTTGTAGCGGATCGGCCGCCCGTCCGGGCCCTGCTCGGCGCGATAGATCGTCAGATCGAGCGATCCCGTACGGAAGGACGCGGCGTCCTCGGTGACGGCGACCGGCCGAAGCCCGAGCACGTCGGCATAGAACGGCACGGCGGCGGTGAGGTCGGGCACCGCCACCCGCAGCTCGCAAATCTCGGCGCGGAGCCCGGGATCGACGGGCGGGTCGGCGGCGAACCGGTAGTGGTGCCCGTCCGAGTCGGTGAAGTCCCGGCCGGCACGGCGGCCGTAGGCGTCCAGCGGTGGCAGCCGGTCCGGCTCGGCGACCCGGCAGACGAGTGTGACGCCGTCGGCGTCCGGATGCTGGAACTTGCGCTCGGCGAACAGGTTGACCGCCAGGATGGTGCCGCCGGCGTCGTACTTCACCAGTCCGTGGTGCTCGTGCGGCGGGTGGAACTGGTTCTCGATGACGCGGAAGCCGAACACGTCCTCGTACAGCCGGCGGTGCCGGGGCAGCGAGGACACGTCGAGGAACACAAACATCAGCGGCGAGTCGGCCAGGCCGTCGGTCTTGACGCTCATCGTTTTCCCTCCTGGTGGCCGGGCAGCGCACGGGCCGGGTCGAACGCGGGCTCCAAACCGGTCCGGCGTCCGGTGTCCATCGCCTCGGCGAGACCTCGGCCGGCGGCGATGCCGGGCGGCAGACCGTGACCGCCGAAGCCGGCGATCACCCACTGCCGGTTCCCCCACGGCACAGCGCCGATCAACGGCTTGCCGTCGGCGGTCTGATCCATCACGCCCGCCCACCGCCGGCGCACCTCGAACGGGGGAAAGCCCGCAAACGCGCCGGGGAGGAAGCTTTCCAGGGCCTCCTGCACCGGCGGGTCGAGGTGTTCGTCCGCGTGATCCGACGTGGACGCCGAGCGGCAGCCGCCGATGACGATCGACCCGTCCGGCGCCTGCCGCCAGTAGACGCTGCCGAAGTCGACGGCCATGCCCGGCGCGAAGAGCGGGGGCAGGGCGGAGGTCTGAAGGACCTGTCCGCGGACCGGCCGGACGAACCGCCGGAGCGTGGGGCAGAACCGGGTGACCTCGGTGTTGCAGGCGTAGACCACGTGGCCGGCCCGTACCGTGCCGCGGGTCGTGCGTACGCGCAGGCCCGCGTCGCGGTCGCGCACCAGGCGCAGGGCCCGGGTCCCGGTGCGGATCCGGGCGCCGTGCCGCCGGGACGCGGCGGCCAGTCCCCGCACCAGCAGCGCCGGTTGGATCACGTGCCCGTCCGGCATCCACCGGCCACCGGCGAAATGCGGCGCGATCGGCATCCCGAGCAGGTCCGCACAGCCCTTCCGGCCGAGCGCGTGCAGCGGGGTGGCCGTCTCCGGCCGCCTCGCCACCTCGGCGCGGAACTGCTCCCACACCTCGGCCGACGACGCCAGGGCCAGGTGACCGGTACGCCGGTAGCCCGGGTCGAAACCCTCCTCGCTGAGCACCTTCCGGAGCACCGTGTCGTCCTCCATCGCGTGCAGTCCGGCCAGGAAGATTCCGGCGTTGCGGCCGCTCGCCCCCCACGCCAGCCGGCGGGCCTCGAGCAGCAGCACCGAGCCGCCCCGGCGGGCGATCCAGTAGGCGGTCGACACGCCCATCAGACCTCCGCCGATCACGACGACGTCGGCGCCGGACGGCAACTCCTGCGGTGCCGGGAACGGATCCGGGTCGGAGGCCGCCAACCACGGGGTCGGCGGCCTCTCTTCGTCGGTCACATCACGCCGTCGGTCGCTCCCGCCACCACCGGCTTGACTTCCTGGTCACCCATCCGCGCCTGCCACTCCGCCATGACCTCGAAGATGTCGGCGGGCGGGGTGTTGAGCACGTCGGCGTAGATCTCGTCGTCCTTGGTCACGACGATGTCGAAGGCGGTCAGCTCGCCGGGCGTTAGCGTGCCCACCCGGGCGCCGGTCTCCTCGTGCACCAGGGCCACCGGTCCGGTCGGCGAGTGGAAGTGCGTGCCCACCGG
Organism: Actinoplanes sp. NPDC051346; assembly: GCF_040682215.1. Classification (NCBI taxonomy): domain Bacteria; kingdom Bacillati; phylum Actinomycetota; class Actinomycetes; order Micromonosporales; family Micromonosporaceae; genus Actinoplanes; species Actinoplanes sp. NPDC051346. The sequence goes on from NZ_JBFBAJ010000009.1 coordinate 335,989, forward strand.
CGGGTAGTGGTTGACCGTCGCCGGCCCGAAGATCAGCGGCTGGTCGGGGTCGGTGAGCACCGGGCCCAGCGGGGTGTGGATCTTCCACGACACGCGCCAGATCGCCGTGGCCGGGAAGTCCGACCCGTCGGGGCTGTTGGACTTCACGATGCCGTCGTTGGGCCGGTTGAAGTTCTGCTCGACCCGGATGGGTCCGAGCGCGGCCTGGATGATCTCGCCGCCGTGCATGAGGATCTTCAGGTACATCTCGTTCTTGCCGTCGCCGTCGAGGTCCATGCGGGGACTACGGTGCATGAGCACGATGCCGTTCTTCACGCTCATCTGGTAGTCCTTCACCACCCCGTCGATGGTGAGCAGGCAGGAGCAGACGCCCTTGAGCAGTTCCACGCCGCCGATCGGCGGGAAGTTGTGGTTGAAGCCGCGTACGGCCTGGGTGAAGGATTCCTTCGGGCCCTCGGTCGCGGTGAGCGAGGAGATCCGGCCGGCAAGCGCGACGTAGTCGGGGTCGTTCTGGGCATTGATGCGGTCCTGGATGGACTTCCACCGGAACACCTCGACGACCTTGATGTTGCCGCCGTTGCGGCCGCCGCGGAGGACCTCGATGGGGTAGTCGCCGGCGAAGCCGTGCTCCCGCAACAGCGACCACTTGGCGCGGACCTGCTCGACGAGCTCGTCGACCTGGGCCGGCTCGGCTTCATAGGTCTCCATCTGGACCAGGGATTCATTGCGGTACACGTTGACGGGCATGGTTGTTTTCCCTCTCTGCTGTGCATCGGGAGTGCCACGAAGTCGTCTCATGAAATTGTTTCAGCGGACGGTGCTGGCGCCTTCTCGCCGGTTGCTCTGCTCGGGCGCGATCGCCGACGTCCGCTCCAAGAGGAAGAAGGGGTGGCCGAAGGGGTCCTCGAACCGCGCCAGCGTGCCGGCGGCTTCCTCCCGCGGGCCGTCCGGGAACGCCACGCCGCGAGCGGTCAGCTGCCGGACCGTCGCCGCGACATCGTCGACCAGGAACACCGGCGCGATGCCCTGGCCGTGCGCCGGGGTGAACTCGCGCGGAGAGTACGGCCGGCCGAGGTCGTCGAAGACCATGCTCTTCTCGTGCATGTGGTGCGTAGCGAGCAGCACGTCGCCACCGTCGTACTTGCCGATCCCCTCGATCTCCTCGTCGCAGTCCTGGTTGCAGCAGTGCACCCGCTCCAGCAGCTCGAGACCGAGCTGGTCGCGATAGAAGTCGAGGGCGGCGGTCTGGTTGTTCTCGAACATGAACAGATAGACCAGCGGGTCGCCGGCCAGGCCGGTCTCCGCGGGTGTCCCCAGCGCGGGGCCGGCGGAGGGCCCGATCACGTCCGCACCGCCGCGGCCGTGCGACCGCCATACCTCGCGGACCTTGGGCCCGCTCGGCCACCCGAGCGAGGTCGGCGACGGCTGGTAGAGCATCAGCCGGTGCCCGCTCGGATCGTAGAAGTCGGTCACCGAGCCGATCTCGTAGCTGCGCCGCCGCTCGAACTGGATCCCCCTTCCCTCGAGCGCGATCCGGGTGGCTTCGATGTCCTCGACCAGGAACACCACGTCGGACGAATCGTCCCTGCGCCCGAACAGTCGCACGCCGTGCTGACCCGCGGGACGCAGCCACAGATCGATGCCGCCCGCGCCGATCCGTGCCTCGTTCGGCTCGGCCGGGAGCCGGGGCAGGCCCAGCCGACGGGTGTAGAAGTCCGCGGATTCGGCGACGTTGGACGCGTACATCACCAGGGAGACAAGGGGAGCACCGGTCAGCATTCGCTACCTCCAGGCGGGGAGCCGTCACCGCAATGCTCTGGCGGTGGTCCCCTTTCCGCCTTCTCTCCTGTTGCTCTTTCGGCTTGCGCCTTCAGCCACGGAGACGCCACGCCGCGGGAGTCGGTGGTTGCGGGCACGGCCGCCAGGGCGTACGACTGTTTCCATGACCGGGGATGAGATGCTCGCGTACTGCCTGGCGAAGCCGGGAGCCTGGCAGGACGAACCGTGGGAGGGCGACGTGGTCGCCAAGGTGGGCGCGAAGGTCTTCGCGTTCCTCGGCTCGGAGATCACCTCCGTCGGCGTCAAGTGCGGCAAGGACCGCGACGCCGCCGACGAGTGGGTGAAGCGCTATCCGGAGGACGCCTCGCCGTCGTCCTACATCGGCCGGTACGGCTGGAACTCGCTGCGGCTCGGCGGCGCGATCCCGGACGACGAGCTTCGCGAGGCGGTGGACGCCTCCTACGACGCCGTCGTCCGTACCCTGCCGAAGAAGGACCGGCCGACGTAGGAGCCTTTCAGCAAGCTGAGAGTACCTACGCCGCGAGGGCAGCTTGCACAATGTGAGGACGACCCCGCACAAGGAGCCTCAGGTGGCGACGCACCCACGGACCATGCGCTTGCACGCCTCACGCCACGACGTCGCGGCGTCGCGGCACCTCCTCGAGGACGCCCTGCGGCTGCGGGCCGTCGGCGAGGACGCGAAGTCGATCAGCTACGACGCGGGAGACGTCGTTCTGATGCTGGACTGGGGCCTCGACCACACCGCGACGGCCGTGGAGAACACTCCGCGCCGGGAGGTTGTCCTGCTGGTCGACGAGATCGATGCGGTCCGGGCGGCACTGGAGGCGCGCGGCGTACGCTGCGACCCGTCCGCGACCGACGTGAGCTTCAGCTTCGCGGTAGCGGGCGGGCCGAGGTTCGTCCTGCTCTGCATCGCCGACGAGTGTCTGATGTGGCCGAGCGTCGGATGGCGGGCCGGTCCGTCCGCGGTGGTCCGGCTCCCACCAAGATCAGCGGGGTAACGCGTCCTGGTCGCTTTCCTGGGGCTGACCGTCGCCTGCCGGGCCGGGTTGGCGGTCGGCCCGCGGCAGTCGCCAGCGTCCGTCGGCGCGGGCGCGCACCCGTGGCCGCCGGAACACGAGGCCGAGCACGACGACGACCAGCACCCCGTTGCCGGCGAGCACGAGTGTGTCCGCCGGGCCCGTCCCCGCGTGCTGGTGCGTCGCGGCCGGTTCGTTGGTGGGTTGCGCGCTGTTCGCACAACCCACCGTGAACATCACCGCGAAGGCGCTGGCTGCCAGCGACGCCGGCAGCCATCTCGCGCGCGGGCGCATGCCCCGACTCAGCGGGCGGACGCCGGAGCCGACACGGATCCCGGACGGACGTCCGGCAGCGCCGGCCGGCAGCTGCACCGCATGCGCCGCGCCTGCGCCTCGCTGGGCCGCAGATGGAGGTAGACGGCGATGACCATCGGAATGAAGACCACGGTGTTGTAGAACAGGTGCAGCTCCACCCGAGGTGCGATCAGCTGCACGATGCTGGTCGGCACCGCCTGGCCGAACAGCGGCCGGCCGGTCTGCGCCTGCAGCAACAGAAGTAGGTGCTCGACGTGGTGCCACGCCTGGATGCCGAAGGCGAGCAGCCACCAACGGCGCGACGCCCCGGTGAAGCCGTCGCGAAGCATCCACAAGCCGGCCAGCATGACCAGCGCGTAGCCGTAGTGCAGCCACTCCGACGAGACCAGCCAGGGGAACGGCACGCCGAGAACGCCCCGTGCCTGCGGGCGCGGCCAGCCCAGACCCCAGATCTGCACGGCCTGGACAAGGTGTTCGGCCCAGTGTGCCAGCACGATCAGCATGAAGATGTTGAGCGCGGCGCGGTGGTGAGTCTCGTTGAGGGTCCTAGGGGCGAGGAAGCCGCCGTTCGCCATGGAATACGCTCCTTCCGACCGAGCATGCCGCCACGACGATATGGCCGCCGTCCGCAGTGGAGTTCTCGTTTCTTGCTCTTTTGGCGAACGTTCCCGCGACGGGGTGGCCCCTCGTCAGATGTCGAGATCCTCGATGACGGGATCCTCCCGGATGCTCCGCACCGCGATCGCGTAGAGCTCCGGCGGAAGCTGCGCTTCGAGCTCCTCCACGGTGTCCACGACCACGAAGGTGGCCTGCGCCGGTGTCCGCAGCCACGCCTGGTCCGGCGACCAGTCCCCCAGCCAGCCGCGCCAGCCGGTCGACCACTTCCTGCTCCGCTCCGCGTTCGGACCGACCGGCGTGGAGAGCTCCGACTGGGCGTGGTGCACGGCGAAGCGGCCCTTGCTGGTGCGAAACAGCGAATAGGTCTCGGTGCCGGAGCCGGTCTCCGAGGTCCACTCGCCGAGCGCCGTGCCGAGGAAGCGTTTCACGAAGGCGGGCCCGGCGCCGACCTTGACGGTGATCTCCTCGAAGCCGGCCGACTTGGCGTCCTCGACCTCCACCAGCCGGCGCAGGGCGGTGACGATCGTCGCCGACAGGGTGCCGCCGGTGACCTCCTGAGCCCGTTGCAGCAGCGGAAGATCTTCGTCCGCCACGTAGATGGTTTTGTTGGGCATGATCCCTCCCGTTCACGCCGAACTGCGTATACGTACACTACTACGTAGATGGCCCTGAGGGAACCGGCCGTCCGACAGGCTTCGTATTCTGTAGATATGGACGAAGACCTGCTCGAGACCGATGCGGGCTTCGCTGCCCTGGGACTACGCGCCGAGTTGCTGCTCGCGCTCAACGGCCTCGGCTACGAGGAACCGACCCCGATCCAGCGGGAGGCGATCCCGCCCCTGATCGCCGGCAAGGACCTCGTCGGCCAGGCCGCGACCGGCACCGGCAAGACCGCGGCGTTCGCGTTGCCCCTGCTCCAGCACCTGACGGCCGGCGGGCGGGGCGGCCCCGCGTCGCTGGTTCTCGTGCCGACCCGGGAGCTCGCCGAGCAGGTGTCGCAGGCGGTCCACCGCTACGGCCGGGACCTGGAGGTCCGCGTCCTCCCGGTCTACGGAGGCCAACCGATCAGCCGCCAGTTGCAGGTCCTGCGGCGCGGCGTGGACATCGTCGTCGGCACGCCGGGCCGGGTCCTGGACCACATCGAGCGGGGCACCCTGCAGCTCGGCGAGATCCGCGCCGTCGTGCTGGACGAGGCCGACGAGATGCTGGACATGGGCTTCGCCGAGGACATCGAGGCCATCCTCGCCGAGACCCCGCAGACCCGCCAGACGGTGCTCTTCTCGGCGACCATGCCGCCGCGGATCGACGCCATCGCCCGTCGCCACCTGCGCGAACCGCTCCGCATCCGGATGGGCCGTGACACCGCGGCCGCCGACACCCTTCCCCGGGTACGCCAGAGCGCGTACCTGGTCGCCCGGGCGCACAAGCAGCCCGCGCTCGGACGGGTGCTGGATGTCGAGGCACCGCAGGCGGCGATCGTGTTCTGCCGCACCCGGGAAGAGGTCGACGAGGTCACCGAGAGCCTGAACGGCCGGGGTTATCGCGCCGAGGCGCTGCATGGCGGCATGAGCCAGGACCAGCGCGACCGGGTGATGGGCCGGCTCCGCGGCGGCAGCACCGAACTGCTGGTCGCCACCGACGTCGCGGCCCGCGGCCTCGACGTCGAGCAGCTGACCCACGTCATCAACTACAACGTGCCGTCGGCGCCCGAGGCGTACGTGCACCGCATCGGCCGGGTGGGCCGGGCCGGACGCGCGGGCGCGGCCATCACGCTGGCCGAGCCCCGCGAACAGCGGATGATCAAGGCCATCGAGCGGCTCACCGGCCAGCGGATCATCGCCGAGCAGCTCCCCACCGTGACCGACCTTCGGGCCCGGCGCCTGGAACTGACCCGCACCGCCGTGCGCGAGGCCGTGGAGACCGACGACCTGGACCGGTTCCGGCCGATCCTGGAGTCGCTCACCGACGACGCCGACCTCGAATCGATCGCGTTGGCCAGCCTGAAGCTGCTCCACGAGGCGAACGGCGGCGACATCGACGAGCCCGAGATCCCCTCGGCGATGCCGGCCCGCGAACGCGACAACCGGCGCGACGCCCGCCACCCGGAGAAGCGGTCGGGCGCCGACCGCTCCGGCGGCGATCGGCCCGGCCGCCCGGCGCGCACCCGGTCGTCCGGCGCCGACGTCACCCGGGTGTTCGTCGGTCTCGGCCGGCGGGCGGGCCTGCGACCCCAGGACCTGGTGGGCGCGATCACCGGCGAGGCGGGCCTCGCCGCCCGCGACGTGGGTGCCATCCAGATCACCGACCGCTTCGCGTTGGTGGAGGTGCCCGAGGCCTCCGCCGACCTGGTGATCCGGGCACTGCAGCACAGCACCATCCGGGGACGGCGGCCGACGGTGCGCCGCGAACGCTACGACCGTTAACAGGCCCTACGGGAGGAAACCTTCCGCGTCGAGCCACGCCTCACACGCCCGGGCCCACTGCGCCGTGTGGGGAATGTGGATGTCACCGTGCCCGCCGTACGCGACCCCGTTCGCCAGGCCGAGCCCGTGCCATCCTCGCGGATAGATGTGGAGTTCCACCGGGATCCCGGCCTCGAACAGCGCGGACGCGTAGGCGAGAGAATTCGGGAACCCGGGCGGATCCTCGGCGGTGGCCCAGAGGAACGTCGGGCAGGTGTCGCCGTCGATGTTCCTCGCCGGCGACAATTCCTCGCGCCATTCCATTCGTCCGTCGAGAATCCACTCCACCGGCTCGTCCGGCAGCAGGAAAAGATCCGCCGGCGAGTACGCGAGAACCGCGAAGTCCGGCCGCGGCGGCGGCGCGGCGAGTCGTTCCGTCGACAGCACCGTGCCGGTCGCCAACAGGCCGGCCAGGTGCCCACCGGAGCTCGAGCCGATGACGCCGACGTGCTCGCCGACATTCAATCCGTGCTCGCCCCCACGAATCCATTCCAGGGCCGCGCGGCAGGACTCGAGCGGCGCGGGAAAGCGGTGTTCCGTCATCAGCGGGTATCGCAGCACAAAGGCGTGCAGCCCGATATCGCTCAACCAGCGGGCGTAGCCCTCGCCCTCATGCTCAGGGTGGAATCGATAGGCGCCGCCCGGCAGCACCAGCACCGCCGGCCGAGGGCCGTGGAAGCGCTCATGCGCGGGGTAGGTGGTGACGTCGAGCTCGCCGGAGGCGTGGTCCCGCCGTTCGGCCGCGGTGCTTGTCGTCGTGTCCGTGGTCATCTGTCCCTCTCGTCATCGGTGATGACGACGGAAGCGGCAACAACACGCCAAAGAGTTTCGAGCCATGAACGGGCACCACGCACCACCGGCGCGACAAAAGGCGGGTGGAAAGCGCGGAAAGAAAGTCCGGATAGGCTCGACCGCTCAGCGGCGGCTGAAGTTACTGCCTCCATCGTGTCGGCCCATCCGGGGCACGCCGCAAATCTTAGACGATCGACAACGGCAGCGTCCACTCGTCTGACTCCCTTTTGGTCAGGAAGCGCGCTTCTTCGCCGTGGCCTTCTTCGCCGCCGTCTTCTTGCCCGCGGCTTTCTTCGCGGTCGACTTCTTCGCGGTCGGCTTCTTGGTGGTCGGCTTCTTGGTGGTCGGCTTCTTGGTGGCCGGCTTCTTCGCCGCCTCCACGCTGCGCCGCAGCACCTCGAGCAGGTCCGTCACGTTGGTGGGCTCGGGCGCCTCCGCCGCCACCGTGACCTCCTTGCCGGCCCGCTTCGCCTTGATCAGCTTCTTGACCCGGTCGGTGTAGGTGTCGCGGTAGTCCGCCGGCTTCCACGGACCCGACATGGAGTCGATGAGCTGGGCGGCCATGCTGAGCTCCGCGGGCTTCGCCTTCGACGCCCCCGGAACCCGGTCCAACTCCTTCGCGGGATCACGGACCTCGTCGGCGAAGAACATGGTCTGCAGCACCAGCAGATTGCCGTCCGGACGGATCGCGGCAAGGTACTCCTTGCCCCGCATCACCAACGTGCCGATCGCCACCCGGTTGGCGTCGCTCATCGCGTCGCGCAGCAGTGCGTACGTCTTGACGGTCTCGTCGCTGCCCGGAGCGAGGAAGTAGGTCTTCTGGTAGAACACCGGATCGATCTCGTCGAGGCCGACGAACCGGTGAATCTCCAGGCTGCGCGAGCGCCCGGGCGCCACCGCGTCGAGCTCCTCCTGGTCCAGCATCACCAGCTTGCCGCGCCCGACGTCGGTCCCCTTGACGATGTCGTCGAACTCGACCTCGTCACCGGTCCGCTCGTTGACCCGCTGATAGCGAATCCGGTCGGCGGTCCCCTTCTCGAACTGATGGAACGACACCTCATGCGCCCGCGTAGCCGAGTACAGCCCCACGGGCACCGACACCAACCCGAAGGTGATCGAGCCGGTCCAGATCGGTCGCGCCATGACCCCTCCCCGACCTCACCGGCCCCCTGGCCGCCGTTCGCCCGACCTCCGACGGTTTCCCCGCGTCGGCCGACCGAAACGGATCACGCGTGAGGGTGGTCATATCGGCTGGACGACCCACCTTGCCCGGCTGCTAGCCTCGACGATAGGTCATGAGCGCCAGCGTCAAGCCCCGGCTCGCTGGCCGGCAACCCTCCTCCGCGGTGGGGTGCCCCGGGTGAAGACCAGGCACCGGAGCAAGCTCCCGTGCAAGCGTGGCCTGGTCCCCAGGTCATCACCGACCTAGGAGAACCATGTCTTCCCGCAACTGTGCCGCACCGCTCGGTGCTGCCCCGGATCCGGCGGTCTCGTGTGCGACGACGCCGGTCCTCACGCGGCGCCGGCACGTGGACATGATGCGGGTCTGCAGCGCCGCCTGTCGTCTCGGCGCTGCGCGCTAGGCGCGTCTCACCCCTTTTCAGTAGCGCCTGTCCGCGGCGGACGACTGTTCCCGCCGCATCGAACACCCCTTCATAGGAGACCCCTGTGCGATTTCTGCCTGCCCTCACCCGGGCCGCGGCCCTCGGCATCACCGCGATCCTCGGCGCCACCCTGCTGACCGCCTGCGGCGACGACACGGCGTCCGGCTCGGCCGACAACCCGTACGGGTTGCAGCAGCCCGGTGTGCTGCGGACCGGGACTCTCACCGACGCCCCACCGAACGTCTATCTCAAGGACGGCAAGTTCACCGGCTTCGACAACGACCTGCTCACCGCGGTCGCTGCCAAGATCGGTCTGAAGGTGGAGTTCGTGGGCACCGACTTCTCCGCCTTGCTGTCGCAGGTCAACAACCGGAAGTTCGATGTGGGCAGTTCCTCGATCACCGTGACGGAGGCTCGCAAGAAGACCGTCGACTTCGGAAACGGCTACGACTTCGGCTACTTCGGACTCGATGTCCCGGCGAATTCCGCCATCACCGGCTTCGACCAGCTGGCCGGCAAGCGGGTCGTGGTGGTGCAGGGCACCGTTCAGGACGACTACGCCACGGGCCAAGGGCTCAACCCGGTGCGGGTGCCCGACTACAACGGCGCCGTCAACCAGCTCAAGGCCGGCACCGCCGACGCGTGGATCGCGCCCGCCGAGATCGGCGAGAAGTCGGCCGCGGAGAGTGGATCCAAGATCAAGGTGGCGGCCAAGCAGCTCAGTCCCGCGCCGACCGCCTACGCCGTGGCGAAGGGGAACAACGCGCTGCGCGAGGCGCTGAACAAGGGTCTCGACGAGGTCATCGCCGACGGCACCTGGAAGCGGCTGCAGGACCAGTACTACCCGGGCCGTCCGATTCCGGCCGGCTTCACGCCGGGCAGCGGCAAGGCCCCGGCCGCGCCGGGCACGTCGGCATCCGCGCCCGCGCCGGGCACGTCGGCATCCGCGCCCGCGCCGGGCACGTCGGCATCCGCGCCGGCGCCGGGCACGTCGGCGTCGTCCTGAGGCCGGACTCATGGATTCTCTGAGCACCCTGTGGGAGACCTTCTTCGACTGGCCGTCGATGCGTGCGGCGCTGCCGGAGATGGTGACCGTCGGCCTGCGCAACACGCTGGTGCTGGCGGTTTCCGCCGCGCTGCTCGGCTCGGTGCTCGGCCTGCTGCTGGCCGTCGCCGGCATCTCGCGGACCCGGTGGTTGCGCTGGCCGGCCCGGGTCTACACGGATGTGTTCCGCGGTCTTCCGGCCGCGGCGACCATCCTGTTGATCGGGGTGGGGCTGGCGCCGCTCGGCATGCAAGTCTGGGGGCCCAATCCGTACCCTTTGGGAATCCTGGCGCTGTCGCTGATCGCCGCGGCGTACATCGGTGAGATCTTCCGGGCGGGCATCCAGTCGGTCGAGGCCGCCCAGCTCGAGGGGGCCCGGGCGTTGGGCTTCTCCTGGCCGGAGGCGATGCGCCTGGTGATCATCCCGCAGGGCGTCCGGCGGGTCCTGCCGGCCTGGGTGAACCAGCTGATCGCCCTGATCAAGGACTCGAGCCTGGTGTACTTCCTCGGCCTGGTGGCCAGCCAGCGGGAGCTGTTCCGGATTGGTCAGGACCACGCCGCCACCACCGGCAACGAGTCGGCGCTGCTGCTGGCCGGGCTCTTCTACCTGGCGTTGACCGTGCCGCTGACCCACGTCGTCAACTGGATCGACCGGCGGCTGCGGCACGGTCGGCCGGCGACCTCGCCGGACGACGACACGGATCTGGCGCTGTCCGGCGCGGTACGGGGGAATGAACGATGACGCGGACCGCAACCACCTCGGTGAGCCTGGGTTTGCGCGACGTCCACTTGGCATTCGGGCCGAACCGGGTGCTGCGGGGTGTCGACCTCGACGTGGCTCGCGGGGAGACCGCCTGTGTCATCGGCCCCTCCGGCTCCGGCAAGTCGACGCTGCTGCGAGTCATCAACCGCCTGATCGAACCGGATCGCGGTGACGTGCTGCTGGACGGGCGCAGCGTGCTGGGCGAGAACCCGGACCGGCTGCGGCAGCGGGTCGGCATGGTGTTCCAGCAGTTCAATCTCTTTCCGCACATGACCGTGCTGCGCAACATCACCCTGGCCCTGAGGCGGCTCAAGAAGCTCTCCGAGGACGAGGCGGTGGCGATCGCCCGCGCCCAACTGGAATTGGTGGGGCTGACCGCCAAGGCCGACGCGCGACCGGCGCATCTGTCCGGCGGGCAGCAGCAGCGCGTCGCGATCGCCCGCGCCCTGGCGTTGCAGCCGCAGGTGATGCTCTTCGACGAGGCCACGTCCGCGCTCGACCCCGAACTGGTCAAGGGCGTGCTGGGCCTGATGGCCGAGCTGGCGGCCGAGGGGATGACCATGGTCGTGGTCACCCACGAGATGGGGTTCGCCCGGGAGGTCGCCGACACCGTCGCCTTCATGGACCGCGGTGTCGTGCTCGAGGCCGGCGAACCGGCCGCGATCTTCGAGCGGGCCGCCCATCCCCGGCTGCGCCAGTTCCTCTCGCAGGTGCTCTAGACAGCGCCGTCAGACCCGGAATTGTCCGACGACCTGCCGCAGGTCGTCGGACATGTCCGCGAGTTCGACCGCCGTGCGCCGCGACTCGGACATCCCGGCGGCGGTGCCCTGCGCGGCCGTGGCCAGAGCGTGGATGTTCACCGCGATGTCGCCGGACGCGGTGGCGGCCTCGGTGATGTTGCGGCCCATCTCCGCGGTGGTCGCCGTCTGCTCCTCGACCGCGGCGGCGATCGTCGTGACGTGCTCGTTCACCTCGCCGATGATCTCGGAGATCCGGTCGATCACGCCGACGGCGGCCTCGCTGTCCGACTGGATGGCGGTGACCCGGCTGGTGATGTCCTCGGTCGCCCGAGCCGTCGCCTGGGCGAGTTCCTTGACCTCTCCGGCCACGACCGCGAAGCCCTTGCCGAGCTCGCCCGCCCGGGCGGCCTCGATCGTGGCGTTGAGGGCGAGCAGGTTGGTCTGCTCGGCGATCGTGGTGATCAGCTTGACGACATCGCTGATCTCGCTGCTGGATCGGCCGAGGCGACCCACCGTGGAGCCCGCCTCCTGGGCGCTCGCCACGCCGTTCTGCGCCACCCGGGCGGCCAGCCCGGCGCTGCTGGAGATCTCGCTGATGGCCGCCGTCATCTCCTCGGTGCCCGCGGCGACGGTCTGCACATTGGCGGAGACCTCCTCGGCCGCCGACGACGCGCGGTCGGACTCCCCCGCGGCGTCCTGCGCGGCCCGGGCCACCTGCTCGGACGCGGCGGTGAGCTCCTGGGAGCGTCCCGCCAGGGTGGTGCTGCTGGTGGAGATGGTCTGCAGGGCGGCGGTGAAGACGTCGAGCGTCCCGTTGACCGCCCGCGCCATGGTGCTCAGCTCGTCGCGGCCGATTACCGGGACGCGTACGGTCAGATCCTTGGCGACGACCCGGTCGAGGGCCGCGACGGTGGCGGCCAGGGGTCGGGTGATGGACCGGGTCACCAGCAGGGCCAGCAGGGCCGCCAGCAGCAGGGCGGCGGCGCCGGCGACCATCATCAGCGTCTCGGACCTGGCCGCCGCGTCACCCGCCTCCGCCTCGGCCCGCGCGGAGGCCGCGGTGGTGGAGGCGACCAGTTCGTCGATGGTGCCGATGATGGTGCCCATCCACTCCAGCGACTCACCCGACGCCAGCTCGTTGGCGCGGGCGATGTTGGCCGCCCCGCCCTCCCGGTACGCGGTGATGATCTTGTTGTCGACCGCCATGAAGGACGCGAACGACGCCCGGAGCGACTCGACCGCCTTCTGCTGCTCGGCGGTGAGCGAGTGGGCGGCGACCCGGTCGAGATCGGCCTGGAAGGCGGCCGTCGAGGCGAGGAATTCCTTGCGCTGGCCGACGTCGTCCTTGGTGGCGCCGGGCATGCCGCGCAGCGTGTCGAAGGAATATCCGGTCTGCCAGCCGGCGAAGTCGGCGGTGCGGAATTTTCCGACCAGTGCGTCCGCCCGCAGTTCCTCGCTCTGCGCCAGAGTGTGGGTCGCCCGCTGGGCGGTCTGCTGCCCGGCCAGGCCGACCCCGATGGCGCCGACCATGAGCAGACCGACGATCACGAACGCCGCGCCCAGGCGCACCCCGATGCCCACGTTGCCGAATCGCCGCATGCCCCCGCCCGATTCTCTGCCGACGACAGAGCCGTATTGCCCGGCCGCACCGTTCAGTCTGGCATCGGGCAGGAGAGGCCGAACGCGAAATTGGCGCGGGGTGCGGCAGAAAACCGCGATGCATCATGCAGTGGTGCTCCGCCCCGCGCATACTCGGATCACCGCACGGGTGATCCTGCCGAATTCAATGGCGTCCCTGGTCCGATAGAGCTGAACCGGTGACCCTTGATAGTCCGCCCAGAGTTGGTATTCCGCCGGACGCCACCAGGCCCGCGCGGCGGCCAGGGCGGCCGGAACAGCCACCAGAATTCCGGCCAGAACCAACACCCCGCCGGCAGGGACGAACCAGCCACTCACGATGACGACCGGCATGGACAGTGCCGCACTGCCCGCAGCCCGCCGCGCCAGGCGATCGGCTGGTCCCCGCGCCCTTCGGAAGTTGTCCAATTGGCCCAGGGAATACCGGCACCTGGCGAAAGACAAAGATCTTTCCGTGATGCGTACGGAATCGCGCTCATAGAAGGTGGTCATGCCCCAGCGTCGAGGCGCGGGGTCCGAACCGGGCCGTAGCAATCCCGTAGCGTGGGGCGACGGGTGCCGACCTGAGCGGGAGCCAGCGTGTGGGAGCTGCGGCTGTTGGGCGATGTCGCCGTCCACTACGGCGGCCGCCGCGTCCCGTTGGGGTCGCGGCAGCGCGCGGTGCTGGCAGTCCTGGCCTTCCATGCCAACCGCGTGGTGAGCCGCCCGGACCTGGTCAGGCTGGCCTGGGGCGCGGGGACGGACGGACCGCCGGCGACGGTCGACCGGCTGGTCACCGACTACGTCTCCCGGCTGCGCACGGCGTTTCGCCAGACGGGCGGCGGTGAGCGGGCGCGGCTGGTGTCCCGCCCGCCCGGATACCTCCTGGAGGTGGATCCGGCGCTGGTGGACTGGCTCCGGTTCCGCGACCTCGTGGATCGTGCCAGGGCGGCCCGACTGGTCGGCGACGACGCCCACGCCGCCGACCTGTGGCGCCGAGGGTTGAGGCTGTGGAGTGGCCCCGCTCTCGCCGATCTTCCCAGCAGGTCACTCGACCCGCTGCGCGATCGCATGAGCGACCTGCGGCTCGCCGCGGCCCAGGACTTCGCCGCCGGTGAGCTCGATCGAGGCGGCGGCGCGGAGGTGATCGAGCTGCTGGCCGAGCTGACCGCCGGGCATCCCGGCCGGGAAGGACTCGCGGCGCTGCTCATCCGCGCGTTGCACACCGCCGGCCGCCGCGACGAGGCCCTGGCGGTCTACCAGCGCACCCGCGCCCACCTGACCGGCCACCTCGGCGTCGACCCCACCGCCGTCCTCGAGGACGCCCACCGGACCGTGTTACGCGGGGCGGCGCCACCGCCGAACCGTGACCGCGCGGTGAGCGGGGGCCGTCCGGCACAGCTTCCCGCCACCACCGGGGTCTTCACCGGCCGCCACGCGGAGCTCGCCGAGCTGATCACCGCGATCCCCGACGCCGCCACCGCGCCGCGGGGGGTGGTGGTGATCTGCGCGGTGGACGGCATGGGTGGCGTCGGCAAGACGACGTTGGCCGTGCACGCCGCCCACCGGCTCGCCGACCGGTACCGCGATGGATGCCTGTTCATCGACCTGCACGGCTACACCCACGCCGTCGACCCCGTCGACCCCGGGCAAGCACTGCGGCGGCTCCTGCGCGCCCTGGGCGTGCCCGCCGAGCGGATTCCGGCCGACGTCGACGACCGGGCCGCGCTCTACCGCAGCCAGCTGGCCGGCCGGCGCATGCTCATCCTGCTCGACAACGCCCGTACCGCCGAGCAGGTGCGACCGCTGCTGCCGGCCGATCCCGGCTGCCTGGTCCTGGTCACCAGCAGGCGTCGACTCACCACGCTGGACGAGGCCCGGTCCCTGTCGCTGGACGTGCTGCCGCTCCCCGACGCGACCGCCCTGTTCACCGCGATCGCGGGGCCCGGTCGTACGACCGGCCACCCAGCAACGATCGAGCGCGTCATCGAATCGTGCGGACGACTGCCGCTGGCTGTCCGCGTCGCCGCCGCGCGGCTGCGGGCTCGCCCGGCGTGGACCGTGGCGGACCTGGCCGATCGACTGACCGGTCAGCACGGCCGGCTGGGGGAACTCGACGACGGGGAACGCGGCGTCGCCGCCGCCTTCAGCCTGTCCTATCACGACCTCACGGACGAACAGCAGCGTACGTTTCGCCTGCTCGGTCTCCACCCGGGCACCGAAACGGACCTCTACGCCGCGGCCGCGCTCACCGGCCTGCCCCTGGATCGCCTCGGCCGGATCCTCGACGACCTCTTCGACGCTCACCTGCTCCTTCAGCCGGCACCGCAGCGGTACGCGTTCCACGACCTGATGCGGGCCTACGCCGCCCACCTCGCCCGGCTCGAGGACTCGCGGGACTCCCGGCGCGCGGCCTTGACCGGCTTGTTCGACCATTACCTGGCCACCGCCGCCGCCGCGATGGACACGGTGTTCCCCGCCGGGATCTTCCAGCGGCCGCGCATCCAAGCCCTCGACTCGCCCGCACCGCCGATGTCCGACGCGGCCACCGCGCGGGCCTGGCTGGATGCGACACGGCACAGCCTGGTCGCCTCCTGTGCTCACGCCGCGGCCCATGGTTGGCCCGGCCACGTCCGGCGCTTCTCGGCCACCCTCGCCCTCTACCTGGACTTCGGTGGCCACTTCGACGACGCGTTGGCCATTCACGGCCACGCCCGCCACGCCGCCGGAAGCTGCCGGGACTGGCCCGCCGAAGCCAGCGCCCTGACAAGCCTCGGCACCAGCCTCGACGGACTGGGACGTCACGCGGAGGCCGCCGAACATCTCGAACACGCCCTCGAGATCTGCCGCGCGATCGGTCACCGGGGCGGCGAGGCCCGTGCGCTGAACAATCTCGGCTATGTCCATTGCAGGTGGGGCCACTACGCACGGGCCGCCGACTACGCGCGTCAGGGCCTCGCCATCTTCCGCGAGACCGGCAACCGTCTCGGCCAGGCCGACGCACTGGACACTCTCGGGATCGTCCACCGGCAGCAGGGCCGCTACGACGAGGCCACAGACCATTCCGAGCGGGCCCTGCACCTCTATCGCGAGCTTCGCGACCCCTTGGGCAAGGCGATGCAGCTCGAGCGGCTGGGGGTCATCCACAGTCGCCAGGGCCGCCACACCGAGGCCATCGATCGCCTCCGGCAGGCGCTGCTTCTCCACCGCGAGATCGGCAACCGTCCCGGCGAAGCCGACGCGCTGACCGAACTGGGCCTCGTCCACCGTCAGGAGGGCCGCCATGCGGCCGCGGCTGAGCTCTACCGGCAGGCGGTCGACCTCTACCGCACGATCGGCAACCGTTCCGGGGAGAGCGCGGCGCTCAACGGCCTCGGCGAGACCCTGTCCGCCGCCGGCCGCCCCGGCGAGGCCCACGCCCCGCACGCCGCCGCGCTCGCTCTCGCCATCGAGACCGGAGACCGGCACGAACAGGCCCGCGCTCGCACCGGGCTCGACTAACGTCGGTCAGCAAACAAAGGGTGCCGAACCGGGCCTGACCCGCGCCGCCGAGCCGGCCCTTATTGCGATGGATATCGATGCGTTGTAGCGTCGACTGCCAAGTAACGCTGATGAGCGAACAAAGTGGCAGGACGGCCGTGACACAGCTCCGTTACGCGCAGCGAGGCACGAAGCAGTCGCTTCGGGCGCGCAACGACGTGCTGGTGCTCCAGGCGGTCGCGGCCGGCGCCGGCGAGCTGGCCCGCACCGACATCGCCCTGCGGACGGGGTTGCCGGCGGCCACGGTGTCGGCGATCGTGGACACGCTGCTGAAGCGGCGCCTCATCCGGCAGGTCGGGCCGGGCGACTCCCGGGGCGGCAAGCCCCGGATGCTGCTCGCGCTCAGCGACCATCACCAGTTCATCGGTGTCCACGTCGGAAGCTCGACGATCGCCGCGAGCCGGTTGACGCTGTCCGGCCACACCGTGCGGTCCGTGGACGGCGTGCCTCATCACGGCGCCGACGTCGTGGCGGCGGTAGGCGCCGCGGTGCGGCAGCTGTCCGGCCCGAGGGAAGGCGTGGTCGCCAGCATCGGGGTGGCGCTGCCCGGCATCGTCGACAGCGACGGCGTCATCCGGGAGGCCGTCAATTACGGCTGGCGGATGATGCCGTTCGCCCGCCAGTTGTCCGCCGACTGCGGCGGGGCGTCCGTGCATGTCGTCAACGACGCCAACGCGGTGGCGCTGTCGGAGTTCGCGCTGTCCAGCCAGCCGTCGGCCACCGTGGCCCTGGTCTGGATCGGCACCGGGATCGGCGCGGGGATCGTCCTGGACGGGCGGCTCTACACCGGCACCGAGTTCCGGGCCGGCGAGATCGGACACGTCGACACCGGCCTGTCGCTGCGGTGCCGGTGCGGTCGGGTCGGCTGCCTGGAGACGGTCTCCAGCCTGCCCAGCATGGTGGGTGACGCCGGCGACGACGCGATCGCGCGCTACCTCGACGGTGCCGACGACGCCGCGGCGCGCGGGCTGCGCGAGCGGGTCGGGCGCGCGGCGCGGGAGCTCGCCCGGCTGTTGTCCCTGCTAGCGGCGAGTCTCGACGTCACCGAGTTCGTGGTGGGCGGCCCGGTCGTCGGTCATCCGCTCGGCCCGCCGTTCCTGCGGACGACGAACGAAGCGCTCGCGATCCGTCCGATGCCCGGCTTCCCGGCGGTGACGCTGCGGTTCTCCACGCTGGGCGAGCACAGCTCGGTGCTGGGCGCCGCCGCGCACGCCATCCGTCAGGAACTCGGCGTCATGCTCACCATGCCCGCCGGCGCCACGTCCCACGCCACCACCCCGCTCAGCAGCGCACCTCGGTGAATGGAGCAGCAATGCGTCATCGAACCCTGGCCCTGCCCGTCCTCCTGGCGGCACTGGTCTGCGCCGTCGCCCCGGCCTGCCCCACCGCCGCCGCGGTGCCGTCGAACCGGGTCATGATCCCCACCCTGCGCGAGTGGACGGCCGGCAGCGGCTCGTTCACCTTCGGCGCCGCCAGTCGCATCGTCGTGGACGCCATCACCCAACCCTCCGGCGCGACCTTCGCCGCGGACCTGCTCGCCCTCACCGGGCGCACCGTGCCGGTGGTGAACGGCGGCACCGCACAGGCGGGCGACATCCGCCTGGCCGGTGGCTCGACCGACGCCCAACTCGGCGAGGAGGGCTACCGCCTCACGGTCGGCGCATCGGTCACGGTGGACGCCCGCACCGACACCGGCGCGTTCTACGGCACCCGTTCCCTGTTGCAGCTCATCAAGCAGTCCCCGTCGATCCCCGCCGGCACCGGCCGGGACTGGCCCCGCAAGGCCGAGCGGGGCCTGATGGTCGACAACGGCCGCAAGTTCTTCACCGCCCGGTGGTTGCGAGACCACATCAAGGACCTGGCCTACCTCAAACTGAACTACTTCCACCTGCACTTCTCCGACAACCTGGGGTTCCGGATCGAGTCCAGCGGCCATCCGGAGATCGTCTCGGCGCAGCGGCTCACCAAGCGGGAGCTGGCCGAGCTGATCTCGCTCGCGGCGCAGTACCACGTGACGATCGTGCCCGAGATCGACTTCCCGGGGCACATGGACACCATCCTGGCCGCGCATCCCGACCTCAAGCTCGTCAGCAGCGGGGGCACGGTCAACCACGGCTTCATCGACCTCGCCAACGAGCGGTCCTACGCGCTGATGCGTGATCTGATCGACGAGTTCCTGCCGCTGTTCCCCGGACCGTACTGGCACCTCGGCGCCGACGAGTACGTGACGAACTACGGCGCCTACCCGCAGCTGCTGACCTACGCCCGCGCCCACTACGGCCCCACGGCGACGGCGAAGGACGCGTACTACGGGTTCATCAACTGGGCGAACACCATCGTGCGTGCCGGCGGCAAGACGATGCGGATGTGGAACGACGGGATCAAGCCCGGCGACGGCACCGTCACCCCGGCCTCGTCCATCGTCGTCGACCACTGGACGAACGCCGGCCTGACCCCGCAGCAGCTCCTCGGCCGGGGTCACCAGCTCATGAACAGCGCCTACCACCCGACCTACTACGTGCTCGGCGGCCCGAAACCGAACGTCACCGCCCTGTACGAGACCTGGAACCCGGACCTGTTCGAGGGCGGGACCACCATCACCGACCCGAGCCGCAACTCCGGCGCGAAGATCCACGTGTGGTGCGACTCCCCCAACGCCGAGACCGAGGACCAGGTCGCCGCCGGGATCCGCGACGCCCTGCGGGGCCTCGCCCAGCAGACCTGGGGCACGCCGAAGGCGGCGCCCACGTACGCCGCGTTCCAATCGATGATCGCCACGATCGGCCGGGCACCCGGCTATGCGGCGAGCCCGGCGGGGAACCTCGCGGTGGGCAGGCCGACGAGCGCGTCCAGCGTCGAAACCCCCGCGTTCCCGGCCGCCTCCGCGACCGACGGCGAGCCCGGCACCCGCTGGTCGAGCGCGTACACCGACGCGGAGTGGCTGCGGGTCGACCTCGGCGCCGACCAGAGCATCGGCCGGGTGGTCCTGAAATGGGAGGCCGCCTACGGCAAGGCGTACCGGCTGGAGACCTCCGACAACGGCAGCGCCTGGACGACCATCTACTCCACCGCGAACGGCGACGGCGGCGTCGACGACCTCACCGGCCTGTCCGGCCGCGGCCGCTACCTGCGCGTGCAGGGTGTCACCCGGGGCACCGGCTGGGGCTACTCGCTCTTCGAGCTGGAGGCGTTCGCCGGCGGCACCGACCTCGCCCGGGGCAAGACCGCCGTCGCCTCCAGCACCGAGACCGCCGACTTCCCCGCCGCGTACGCGGTCGACGGCAACGCGGCCACCCGCTGGTCCAGCCTGCACAGCGATCCGCAATGGCTGCGCGTCGACCTCGGCGCCACCTACAGCGTCACCCACGTGCGACTCAGCTGGGAAACCGCGTACGGACGGGCGTACCAGCTGCAGCTCTCCGGCGACGGCGCCACCTGGACGACGATCTACTCCACCGCCACCGGCGACGGAGGCGTCGACGACCTCACCGGGCTCTCCGGCTCCGGCCGCTACCTGCGGGTCAACGGCACCGCCCGGGCCACGCGGTGGGGCTATTCGCTGTGGACGGTCGAGGTGTACGCCTGAGGGTTTCGTGTGACCGGCGCCATAGGTGGGTATACGGGCCCGCATGACCCCCGTACCGATCGGCCTCGCCGGGCGCTACCGCCTGGGGAGGTCGCTCGGCGTCGGCGGCATGGGGCAGGTGTGGATCGCCCGCGACGAGATCCTCGATCGCGACGTGGCCGTGAAGGAGATCGTGCTCCCGGCCGATCTGCTCGCCATGGAGCGTGACGCCGTACACCTGCGCATGCTTCAGGAAGCGCGGGCCGCGGCCCGGCTCAGCCATCCCAACGTGGCGCAGGTGTACGACGTCATCGAGCACGACGGCCGGTCCTGGATCGTCATGGAGTACGTCCCGTCGCGCTCGTTGCAGCAGGTCCTGCGCGACGACGGCCCGCTCGAACCGCGACTGGCCGCGGTGCTGGGACTCGAGCTGCTGGACGCGCTCGAGGCGGCGCACGACGCCGGGGTGCGGCACCGTGACGTCAAGCCGGCGAACGTCCTGCTGAGTGAGGACGGCCGGGTGGTGCTGACCGACTTCGGCATCGCCTCCATCGAGGGCGACAGCGTCATCACCACCGGCTCCGAGCTGGTGCTGGGCTCCCCGCAGTACATGTCTCCGGAGCGGGCCAGGTCGGGCATCGCGGAGCCGGCGTCGGACCTGTGGTCGCTGGGGGCGACCCTGTACGCCGCGGTGGAGGGTCGCTCGCCGTTCGAGCGGCCGTCGCCGGTCGAGACGCTGACCGCGCTCGCGGTGGACGAGCCGGATCCGCCGCGCCGGGCCGGTGCGCTCCGGCCGGTTCTGGACGGCCTGCTGCGCAAGAACCCCGCCGAGCGCATCGACGCGGCGGAGACCCGGCGCCGCCTGTTCGCGGCCGCCGGCCAGGAGCTGGACACCGCTGTCCTGCCGCCGGACGACAACGAGGCCGCACCGGAGCCGCACGCACCGGCCCGGCGGCGTCCCCGCCGGGCCGGGCTGGTGGCGGCGGTTGCCGCCGTGATCGTCCTGATCACGGGTGCCGGGATGACGTGGCTGGCGACGCGTCCGGATTCCTCCACCAGCGCGCGGACGCTGCCCGCGGCGACCACCGGCTCCGTGCCGTCCGAGGCTCCGCGAACCGCGGTGGCGCCGGTCGTCCGCGAGAGCGCCGCGGCGACCGAGCGACCCACCGAGCGATCCACCGAGCGGAGCCTGCCGCCACTGCCGGACGGGTGGCGCGATCACCGGGACCGGGCCGGATTCGCCGTGTACGTGCCCGAGGGCTGGAAGCAGTCGCGGGAGGGGACGATGGTCTACTTCCGCGACCCGCGGACGGGCCGCGTCCTCGGCATCGACCAGACTGACGAGCCGCGGTGGGACCCGGTCGCCGACTGGCGCGGCCAGGCGACCTACCGGGTGAGGACTGGTGATTTCCCGGGCTACGAGGAGATCCACATCCGCGAGGTCCGGTACTTCCGCAAGGCCGCCGACTGGGAGTTCACTTTCGACGACGGCGACCGCCAGCACGTCAACAACCGGGGTGTGGTCGTCTCCTCGGACCGCGCCTACGGGATCTACTGGCAGACCCGCGACGCGGACTGGGCCGACGCCCGCGCCGACCTCCAGCTCGTCTTCGACAGCTTCCGGCCCGAGGGCGACAGCGGTTAGAGCCTTTCGGGAACGTCGAGGTTGAGGTGGGTCACCGCGTAGGGGAAATACATGCGTACGGTCGTTCGCCCGCCTTCGGTACGGGTGAGCAGGACGTCCGCGACCTGCCGGGCTATCCATAGGCCCGCGGCGCCGGCGAGGATCGCCGGTCGTCGATAGCCGGCGTCGGCGGGGACGGGCTGCCCGCCCTGGTCCTCGACGTGCACGACCAGGGTGCCGTCCTGGGTCCAGGCGTGGACCCGCACCGGCGGCCGGCCGTGGTGCAGGCCGTTGGTGACCACCTCACTGGTCGCGGCGATGACGTGCCGGACGGCGGCGGGGGCGAAGTGGTGCTGGGCCGCCCAACGGGCGACGGCGGCGCGGCAGCCGCCCAGCTCGTCGAAGTCCCACACCGTGAGGTCGACGTCGGTGGCCGGCGGGGTCGAGGTCATCGGAGCCCGCGAGCGTGCCTCCAGATACGCGACCGGTGGCACGTAGCCGGGGTTTTCCCGGTCGCCCTGAGCGGTCAGCTCCCGGCCGTGCACTCTGCGGACGTCGTCGATGATCGAGGCGGTGTGGTGCTGGCGGTGCCAGATGCAGGTGATCGGGCAGCCGTAGCCGGCGTACACCTCGTTGGTCATCGCCTCGTACTTCAGGTACGCGGCCGTGCGGTCCATCGGCGCCAGCGGATCGCTGACCACGTCGGGTTCGGCGACGACGTGGACCGTCTGCCGCTGGGAGTGCTGCTCGCGCAGGTAGCGCTCGAAGCCGCTGTAGGTGAATCCGAGCCGCTGGTAGAAGCCGTCCATGTCCCCCCACCGCAGGGCGTCGGCGTCACGGCCGAGCCGGTCCCGAACGATCCGCGCGGTCCGAGAGCCGACCACCATCAGCACCGCCTGCCCAGCGGTGATCTCCCGGCGCAGCAGCGGCACGAGCCGCCGCTCGATCGTGTCCTCGGCGTCGACGACGAGCACGCCGTGGCGGAAGCGGCCCAGGCGGCGGTGATCAACTGTGCCGGTCATTCCGAGCTCCTCGGCCGGTCGGAGTGGTCTCGGTCCATGACCGTGCCGTATTCGATCACCAGGCCGGGAGCCTCCCACACCTCGCAGAGGTGGAAGGTTTCCGTCACCGCGGGTGAGCAACGCAGGTGCAGGATCGTGTCCATGGCCGCCGCGGCCGCGCCCGCCCGCAGGAGCATGCGCATCCCGGCGGCGTCCAGAAACGTCAGGGCGGTGCAGTCCACTGTCACGACGGGCTCGCCCACCAGCGCGTGGATCCGCTCGCCGACCCCTGCGGCGTTTCCCGCGTCGATCTCACCGGACGCGGCGAACTTACCGGCTGACCAGACCATCTCACAGCCGGCCATCACCTCGGACTGACGGTCCACAGACATCACATCCGGCGAGTCGACCAATCGTCACTTATGTCCCACTCAGGACAGCCTCCTCCACAGCTTCGGCCGTCCGCAACCCAGAGGACCCGAAATCACCGGGAACCTGTCTCAGGACTCGCGGTTGAACAGTCGTCGCGACCAGAGGTATCCGCCCAGCGCGATGACGGCGCACCAGGCGAGCGCGATGCCCGCGTCGGCACCGACCGGCTTGTCCATCAGCAGGCCGCGCAGAGTTTCGATGATCGGCGTGAACGGCTGGTACTCGGCGAACCAGCGCAGTCCGGCCGGCATGGAGTCGGTGGGGACGAATCCGCTGCCGAGGAAGGGCAGCAGGACGAGCGGCATGGGCAGGTTGCTCGCGGTCTCGACGCTCTTGCTCACCTGGCCCAGCGCGACGGACAGCCAGACGAGCGCGAACGTCACCGCCATCAGGAAGCCGGCCGTGGCCAGCCACCCGAGCGGCCCGGCGGTGGGCCGGAAGCCGACCAGCAGCGCCACGCCGATCACGAGCGTCAGGCTGATGATCGCCTGGATCAGGCTGCCCAGGACGTGTCCGGTCAGCACCGAGACGCGGGCGATGTGCATGGTGCGAAAGCGGGCGATGATGCCTTCGGTGAGGTCCATGGCGATCGAGATCGCGGTCCCCTGGACCGTCGCGGTCACGGTCATCAGGATGATCGCGGGTGCCACGTAGTTGGCGTACGCGGCGCGCCCGCCCGCCGCGCCGCCGGACACCGGACCGCCCAGGCCGGCGCCCAGCGTGCCGCCGAGCACGTAGACGAACAGCAGCAGAAAGACGACGGGCATCGCGACGAGCATGACGGTCATCGACGGGTACCGCAGCATGCGCTTGAGGTTGCGGCGCAGCATCGTCATGGAGTCACGCAGCGGATACAGACGCAGTGGAGCCGGACGGGTGAGTGCGGGAGTGCTCATCGCGGGGCCACCTTCTCGGGGGTGGGGTTGCCGGTGAGGGCAAGGAAGACGTCGTCGAGGTCGGGGGTGTGCACGGACAGCTCGTCGACCTCGATGGCCCGGTCGTCGAGCCGGCCGATCAGGTCCTTCAGCGAGCGCAGGCTGCCGTCGCTGGGCACCCGCAGGGCGAGCGCGTCGCTGTCGCGCGAGGTCTGGCCCAGTACGCCCAGGGCCGCGTCGAGGTTCCGCGGGTCGACGAACCGTAGGCGCACGTGCCCACCGGGAATGCGGCGTTTCAGCTCCTGCGCGGTTCCCTCGGCGACCACCCGACCGCGGTCAAGGACCGCGATCCGGTCGGCGAGTTCGTCGGCCTCCTCCAGGTACTGCGTGGTCAGGAAGATGGTGACGCCGTCGGCGACCAGCTCCCGGACGATCTGCCACATGTCCCGCCGGCTGCGCGGGTCCAGCCCGGTGGTCGGCTCGTCGAGGAAGATCACCTGCGGGCTGCCGACGAGGGTCATCGCCAGGTCGAGCCGCCGACGCATGCCGCCGGAGTACGTCGACACCGGCTTCCTGCCCGCCTTCAGGTCGAACTGTCCGAGCAACCGTGCGGCGCGCCGCCGGCCCTCGCCGCGGCCGAGGTGGTGCAGATCCGCCATCAGCAGCAGGTTCTCCTCGCCGGTGAGCAGGTTGTCTACCGCGGAGAACTGACCGGTGACGCCGATCGCGGCGCGCACGGCGTCCGGTTCGCGGGCGAGGTCGTGCCCGGCGACCCGGACGTCACCGGCGTCGGCACTGAGCAATGTGGACAGAATTTTTACGGTGGTGGTCTTCCCGGCGCCGTTCGCGCCGAGCAGTGAGAAGACCGTTCCCCGCGGCACGCGCAGATCAAGACCGTCGAGGACGACCTGGTCGCCGAAGGACTTCCGGAGCCCGGTCACGGCGATCGCGGGCCGGGAGTGCTGGATGGTCATGGGTTCCCCTTTGCGGCGGCGAGGGATCAGGAGTGGCGGATCGTGATGTCGCCGAAGGAGGTGCGGCCGCGCACTTCGACGGTCTCGTCGGCCCCGTCGGGCTGGGTGACGTTCTCCATCAGGTTGCGCACCTGGCCGAACCCGGTGTTCACCTCCAGCCAGGCGGCGGTCCCGGGGGCGACGCCGACCTCCAGGTTTCCCATGGCGGTGCCGAGCACGACCGATCCGCGGACCACCTCGCCGAGACGGATGCTGCCGTTGGAGGTCTTCGCGTCGACACCGGCGCCGGCCCGCTCGACGCCGATGTCGCCGTTGGCCGCGCGCACCCGCACGTCGCCGGCGACGGCCTCGATCGTGGTGTCGCCGTTGGAGTTCTTGACCACCGCGGCGCCCCCGATGTCGCCGATCCGGACCTTGCCGGAGCCGGTGGAGATCTCGGCGTCGCCCGTGACGGCCTCGGCGGTGACGTGACCGGCCGACGTGTCCAGGCGCAGCGGGCCGGTGTGCTCGAGCCAGAAGCTGCCCGCCGAGGTCTTGAGCCTGCACTCCCCGAGCCGACCGGAGCAGCGGACGTCGCCCAACTGCAGCTCGGCGGACACCTGGGAACCGCTGGGCACCTCGATGGAAACCTCGACCGACCTGGTCTTGCGGGAGAAGTCGAAGGCGCGCGCCTTCGGTCCGGTCACCCAGAGCGCGCCGTCGGCATACTCGACGCGGACCTGCTGGGCGGCGAGCACATCGGACTCGTCGGCGCCGTCGCTCGGACGGACCTCGACAACGGTGTCGGTGCGGTCGCTCGCGTCGATCCGCACGTTGCCGACGCCGAGCTCGAGCGTGACGGATATCGATGCGGGCGTCTCGAAAATAGGCATGGTTGTCCCCTTCATCATCATTGGTGTGGTTGCCGGGTCTAGCGAACCCAGCCGGTGAGGCTTTGCTGGATCCGCTTCCCGCCACTGTGCGGCTCGCGACGCTGATCGCGTTCGGAGCGCTGCAGGGCGGCGGCGGCCGCCCGGCCCAGCCAGGCGTTGACCGACCGCCCCTCCCGGGCCGCGGCCTCCTCGATCGCGGCCTTGAGCTGCTCGGGCAGGCGTACGTTGATGCGCGCCGCCGGGCCGTCCTCTGCGATCAGCGGATCGCTGTCCGCCGCGCCGCCGGCCGCCGCTTCCTCGGCCGCGAGCGCGAGCGGCTCGGCGGGCGGCGGGGCCACGACGAAGTTCGGATCGCGTCCGCGCAGGCGCAGCTCCACCGAACCGGGAGCCAGATCGCGGGTGATCTCGTCGGCGGCGGCCGACAGCGCCTCCAGCAGCGTCATCCGGATGGCCGACTCGAGCGGCCCGGTCAGCCGCTCGACCAGCGCACGGGCCTCCTCACCGCCGGCTTCGGCGAGAGTGGCGAACTCACGTCCGAGATTGCTCACATACGAGGTCAGGTCCATGTGTGCCATCGTGGCACACGTGTGGCACACAAGCAAGCCAATCTGGCTCACGTGTGTGCCACGGCCCGATCCTCGCTACGGAAGCGGAGGAAGTGTCGGCCTGTCCAGCCAGGCGGTGAACAGGCCCTCCAAGGGCTCCCGGGCGAACTGCTGGGCGTGCGCCCGGAAGGCCTCGGTCGTCACCGTCGCGTGCTGATGCTCGGCGACCCAGGCCCGCAGGAGCGTGAAGAAGGAGTCGCCGCCGATCTTCTTGCGCAGGGCGTGCAAGGCGAGCGCGCCGCGCTTGTAGACCCGGGCGTCGAACATCCGGTCGATGCCGGGGTTCGCGACGATGACGTCCGCCGGGCGAGCCGCGAGGTAGGCGTGCCACTCGGCCGCGAGGGCGTCCGCCGGCAGATCGCCGCAGACCCCGGACCACAACCATTCCGCGTACGTGGCGAAGCCCTCGTTCAGCCAGATGTGGCGCCAGTCCGCGACCGTGAGGCTGTTGCCGAACCACTGGTGGGCCAACTCGTGGACCACGAGCCGCTCATGGGTGCGCCGCCCGTCGACATGGTTCCTCCCGAAGACGGACATGCCCTGCGCCTCGATCGGATCGTCGAGGTCGTCGTCGGCGACCACCACGACGTACTCGGAGAACGGGTACGGGCCGAAGAACCGCTGCAACGTCTCCATGATGGCGCCGTGCCGGCCGAAGTCGTGGGCGAAGTCGGCGCGTACGGAGGGTGGAATCGCGGCGCGCTGGACAACGCCGCCCACGGTGAGGGCCACCTGCTCGTACCGGCCGATCTGGACGCTCATGAGGTAGGGGGCGGTGGGTTCGCGGCGCTCGTACACCCAGGTGGTGTTGCCGGCGCCGCGACGCCGGGCGACGGGATCGCCGGTAACCAGGACCGTGTACGCCGAGGACGTCGTGACCGTCACCCGGAAGGCGGCCTTGGCGCCCGGCTGGTCGTCACAGGGAAACCACGACGGCGACCCGTTCGGCTGGCTGGCGACGATGACGCCGTCGGTGAGCTCGTCCCAGCCGATGTCGCCCCACCGGCCGGAGATGGGCACCGGTTTGCCCGCGTAGCGGATGTCGACCCGGAACGTGTCACCGGCGCCGATCGGGCGCTCCGGCCTGATGTGCAGCTTGTCCGGGCGGTGGGCGTACTTCGTCGGCCGCCCGTCCACCCGGACGTCCTGGACCCGGAACCGGCCGAGGTCGAGGGTCAGCCGCGACAGCGGCTGGGTGGCCACCGCGGTGACGGTCGCCCTACCGGCGAGCCGGTTGGTGACGACCCGGTAGTCGAGGTCAAGGTCGTAGTGCAGCACCTGGTAGCCGCCGTTGCCGTGCTCGGGAAGATACGAGTCGGTCGACGTGTCGGCACCGGCCCAGGCGCCGCCCGGCGCCCGCGGGGTCATGCGCTGCCTACCTTGGGCATGCCCTTCTGGCCCTCACCGTCAAGGCCGTCGCCGGCGTACGCCAGGCAGGGTTCGGTGCAGGCAATCATGCCGGCTGGGCGGCCGGCGCCGGCCAGGTCGCGATCGGGTTGCCGCGCCACCGGCTGTCGCAGGGCACGGCGTCGCCCCGGGTCACCAGCGAACCGGGTCCCACGGTGGTCCGCGCGCCGATGCTCGCGCCGGGCAGCACGATGCCGTGCGGGCCGAGCGTCGCGCCCGCCCCCAGGGTCACCTCATCCATACTCATGACCCGATCATGGAACAGGTGGGTCTGCACCACACAACCGCGATTCACCGTGGCGCCGTCGCCGAGCCGCACCAGGTCGTATTCGGGCAGCCAGTAGGTCTCGAGCCACACCCCCCGGCCGATCGAGACGCCGAGCGTCCGCAGCCAGGCGGCGAGCATCGGCGTTCCGGTCGCGAAGCGGACCAGCCATGGCGCGGCAAGCACCTCGACGAACGTGTCGGCAAGCTCGTTGCGCCACACGAACGAGGTCCACAGCGCGCGATCGGCGACCCGGAACCGCCCCACCAGCAGCCACTTCGCGGCCGTCGCGGTCGCGCCGGCGACGAGCGCCGCGCCGACCATCACCGGGGCGGCGGCGAGCGCGGCCGCCCACCCACCGGCGAACTGCCACACGAACGCGAGCGCGGCGAGGACACCCAGGGCGAGCGCGGCGGCGCACATCACCGGGACGAGCCGGCACAGCTCGATCGCGGCCCGGGCGACCCGCAGCCGCGTCGGCGGGTCGAAGGTGCGGCTGGTGTCGGCCGATTCGACCGTACGCCGCAACGGCATCGGCGGGGCGCCGAGCCACGACGAGCCCTTCTTCGCCTTGCGCGGCGCCGACGACAGCACGCCCACCAGGCCCCGCTTGGGCACCGAACGGCCGGGCGCCGCCATCCCCGAGTTGCCGAGGAACGCCTGCTTGCCGATGCGGGCGGGGGCTACCCGCAGCCACCCGTGGCTCAGCTCGTAGGTGGCGACCATGGTGTCGTCGGCCAGGAACGCGCCGTCGGCGACCGTGGTCATCGCGGGCAGCGCCAGCACGGTGGAAACCTCCACCCCGCGCCCCACCCTCGCGCCCAGCAGCCGCAGCCACACCGGCGTGAAGAGGCTGGCGTACAGCGGGAACAGCCCGACCCGGGCCATACCCATCAGCCGCTCGGTGGACCACACCTGCCACGCCACCCGCCCGTGCACGGGGTGGTAGCCGGCACGCATGCCGATGCTCAACGCCCGGACGGCGACGAGCACCAGCAGCGCGTACCCGACGAAGTAGGCGAGCGTCGCCACCGCGACGGCGGCCAGGACGGCGCCGACGCTCGGCTGGGCGGCGATCGTCGCGCCGAGCAGGGCGAGCGACGGCAGGGCGGCGACGACCGGCAGCAACCCCATGAGCTGGGCGGTCAGCGCGTACACGGCAACCCAGGAGCGGGACCGCAGCCTCGATCGCACGGGACGCCGCGCGGGCCACCCGCCCGCGTCCTTGGCGGCGGGTGTGGCCGGTGAGCCGGCCCAGCGCTGGTTCGCCGGCACGGCGCCGGCCACGGTCGAGCCGGCGGCGACCCGCGCGCCCTTGCCGATCCGGGCGCCGGGCATCAGAGTGCTGCGAGCCCCGACCCGCGCTCCCGCGCCGACGCGCACCCTGCCGACGTGCACGAGGTCGCCGTCGACCCAGTGACCGGACAGGTCGACCTCGGGCTCGATCGCCGCGCCGCTGCCGAGCTTGAGCAGGCCGGTGACCGGCGGCGCGGAATGCAGGTCGACGTCGGGGCCGATCTCGGCCCCCAGCGCCCTGGCGTAGGTGATCAGCCACGACGCCCCGGCGACGCCCGTCGCGCCGGTCAGCTCGGCGAGCCGCTCGGCGGCCCACAGCCGCAGGTGAACGCCGCCGCCCCGTGGGTAGCTGCCCGGGCGTACGCCCCGCAGCAGCAGCCGCGCTCCCAGGGCCGCCAGGCCGATCCGGCCGAGCGGGCTGAACAGCAGCACCCAGCCCAGCGCCACCCACCACCAGGACACGGCGGGCGCCCACGGCGCGGGAACGACCAGCGCGGCGACATTGCCCAGCGCGGCCAGGACGGTCATCCAGCGAAGCCCGACCAGCGTGAGCATCGGCAGCAGCAACACACCCTGGACCAGCCCGGACCATCGCGGCATCGGCCTGATCTCCCGACGGACCGCCTCCGTGGTGTCGAGCGCGGCGAGCACCGCCGCGAGCTGCGACAGCCTCGGGTGCAGATAGATGTCGGCCACCGACACCCGCGGGTGCCGCAGGCGAATCCACGCCACGAGCTGCGCCGCGCTCAGGCTCCCGCCGCCGTTGGTGAAGAAGTCGGCGTCCGCCGCGGTGGGGCGTACGCCGAGGATCTCCTGCCAACCGCCGGCCAGCCATTCCTCGGTCGCGGTCAGCTCACCCGCCGCATCCGTCGCGGTGGCCAGCGGCCAGGGAAGCGCGGCGCGGTCCACCTTGCCGGAGGTGCGGGTCGGCAACGCGTCCACCACGGCCAGCAGCGGCACGAGCGCGGCCGGCAGTTGCTCCCGGATCCGCAGCGTCGCCGCCGCGAGATCGAGCTCGGCGCCGTCGTGCGGAACCACGTAGCCGACGAGCAGCTGGTTGCCCGCGGCGGTCCGCCGCACCGCCGCGGCCGCGCCGGCGACCCCGGGCAGAGCCTGCAGCGCGGCGTCGACCTCACCCAGCTCGATCCGGCGCCCGCCGAGCTTGATCTGCTCGTCGCCGCGACCGACGAACACCAGACCCTCGGGCTCCGCCCGGACGACATCCCCGCTTCGGTACGCCCGCCGCCAGCCGAGCGCGGGCAGCGGCGCGAACTTCTCGGCGTCCTTGCCCGGATCCAGGTAGCGCGCGAGTCCCACCCCGCCGATCACGAGCTCGCCGGTCTCACCCATCGCGACCGGCTCGCCCGCCGGGTCGACGACCGCGAGCTGCCAGCCGGCGAGCGGCAGCCCGATGCGCACCGGAGCGTCACCGGTCATCCGGGCGGCGCAGGCGACGACGGTCGCCTCGGTCGGCCCGTACGTGTTCCACACCTCGCGTCCCTCGACGGCCAGCCGCTCGGCGAGCTCCGGAGGGCACGCCTCGCCGCCGAAGATCAGCAGCCGGACCTCGTCCAGCGCCTCGACCGGCCACAGCGCGGCCAGCGTCGGCACGGTGGACACCACGGAGACGCGCTGCTCGGCCAGCCACGGCCCCAGGTCGACGCCACTGCGCACGAGCGATCGCTCGGCGGGCACCAGGCACGCGCCGTGCCGCCACGCCAGCCACATCTCCTCGCAGGACGCGTCGAACGCCACAGAGAGCCCGGCGAGCACACGGTCGTGAGGGTTGATCGCCTCGACGTCCTCGCCCGCCAGGAACAGTCGCGCCTCGGCGTCGACGAAGGCGGCCGCCGCCGCGTGGGTGACCGCGACGCCCTTCGGGGTGCCCGTCGAGCCGGAGGTGAAGATGATCCAGGCGTCGTCGGCCGGACCGGGACGGCCGGGTCGGCCGACGGGGGTACGACGTGGCGACACGGTCAGACCGTCGCCGAGCACAGCGGCCACACCCGCCTCGGCGAAGACGAGCTCGGCACGCTCCTCGGGATCGTCCGCGTCGACGGGCACATAGGCCGCACCGACGGCGAGCACGCCGAGGATCGCGAGATAGAGCTCGGCCGTGCCGGACGGCACCCGCACGCCCACCCGGTCGCCGACGCCGATCCCGTGCCCGGCCAGCGACACCCGCACGGCGTCGACCTGTTCGGCCAGCTCACGGTAGGTCAGCGTCTTCCCGCCGCCGTGCATCCCGCCGCCGTTCTGCTCGCCGCTGTCGAGGGCGGCGGCGTCGGGATGCGCCCGGACGGTCTCGTCGAGGATATCGAGCAGCGTACGGCGGGGTGGGGCCGACGACGACCGGTACACCGCGGGCACCACCGGCTCGGTGGCGGGAAGGGCAGCCGATCGCGGATCAGTCGTCATGGTCACCGGGCGCGCACCATCTTCACCTCACGGATCGGCGTCAACGGGCTTACTCCGCCCGGGGCGACCCTCAACGTTACGCCGGGTGAGCGCGAGATGACGGTGTCGTTCGACACAGATCATCCCGTACCGGGAAGCGGTCAAGCCGACAGGATCGCGCAGGTCGTGGTGGCGTGCGCGTACAGCTTCCCGTCCGCCACGCCGACCAGGCGCGCCTCGGCGGTCGCGGTCGTCCGGCCCACGTGGACCGCGCGTGCCTCGGCCCGCAGCCGCCCGGCGGTGAGTCCCCGCACCAGGTGGATGTTGAGCTGCACCGTCGTGTAGCCCCGGCCGGCGGGCAGCCGGCTGAGCACGGCGCTGCCGAGCGCCGAGTCGAGCAGGGTCGCCAGATATCCCCCGTGCACGGTGCCCATGGGGTTGTGCACGAACTCGCCCGCGTCACCCTCGAAGACGGCCGTGCCCGGACCGACCTCGACGAGGTCGAACCGCAGGGTCGCGGCGATCGGCGGTCGCGGCACCTCCCCGGCGATGATGGCCTGCAGAAACTCCTCGCCCGAGCGGGCGACCGGTGTCGTGGTCATGGCGCCGACGCTAGCGATCTCGGCGAGATCATCAAGTACGGATTCCGGACTAGCATCACCGGCATGGGAGCCAGCTACGGTCAGTTCTGCGCCGTCGCCCGCGCGCTCGAAGTGCTCGGCGAACGGTGGACGTTGCTGGTGGTGCGCGAGTTGCTGCTCGGCGCCGGCCGGTTCTCGGAGCTTCAGCGCGGCCTGCCCCGCATCTCCCGGACGATGCTCACGCAACGGCTGCGCGAGCTGGAGCGCGCCGGGCTCGTGCTGCGCGCGGCGGGGGCGAGCGGTCCGACGTACACCCTGACCCCGGCCGGGCGGGCTCTGGAACCGGTGCTGCGGGACCTGGGCGGATGGGCGTACGAATGGGACCGGCGCGGCCTGCGCCCGGAACACCTCGATCCCGAGCCGCTGGTGTGGGACCTGCGCCGCCGGCTGTGTCCGGAGCGGTTGCCGACCGCGCTGACGGTGGTGCGGCTGACGTTCCGGGCGCGGGCCGAGGGGCCGTACTACCTGCACGTCCGGCGGCCCGACGTCACGCTGTGCACGGACAGCGCGGGCCACCCGGTCGACCTGCGCGTCGACGCGGACCTCGAGGAGCTGACCCGCTTCTGGCTCGGGGAACGGTCATGGGGACAGCTCCTGCGCGCCGAAACCGTCCGGCTTACCGGGCCGGCGACCCTCCGCAGGGCGTTTCCGACCTGGTTCTCCGGATACGCGTTGCGCCCTTGACGCCGCATCTCGCGAAGCTGATCCGGCCATACCCACCGATCGCTAGAATGGTGCAACAGCGTCGAAAGGTGGGCCAATGGGATCCGATCAGACGCTGCGGGCAGTGCTCGACAGCCTGGAGACGGTCGTGCTCGGCTGCGACGCGCAGGGCTGGCCCGTGCTGTGCAACCAGGCCGCCCGCGACCTCTTCGGTCCCTTGATCGACGCCGTACCCGTCCCCTCCTGGCTCGAGCACCTCACCGTGACAGACGAGCACGGTCGCCGCCTGAGCGCCGAGGACTCACTCATGGCGCGCGTGATGGCCGGCGACAAGCTCGCCGCCACCGAGGTCGTGTTCACCCCGCCCGACGGCGGCTGGCGATCGTTTCGCGTCCACGGCAGCGCGGTCACCGACGGCGGCCCGGTCGCCGCCGTCATCGCCCTGCACGAGACCACCGCCCAGCGGCGCGCCGAGCTGCTCAAGGACTGCGAGCTGCAAGTATCCGAGCTGCTGTCCCAATCAGAACCCTCAGACACCATGCTCGCCAACGCGGTGGACCTCATCGGCGACAGGCTCGACTGGGCGGCCACCGAATTCTGGGCCGTCGACCCGGTGGGACAGGTGCTGCGCCGCGGCCCGTGCTGGGCGGCCCAGGGCCACCGGCTGCCCTGCGAACTACCCGCCCACCTCGTCGAGGGCGAAGGCGTGGCCGGCCGCGCGTGGCGCGCCTCCAACCCCAGGTGGTCGGCGGATCTGCACGCCGACGCCGACGCGGCGCGGCAGAGAAGCGACTGGGGCACCCTGCGCGGAGCGATCGCCGTACCGATTCCCAGCGGCTCGGTCACCCTCGGCGTCCTGGTCTGCTACAGCGACCACCGCGAAACCCCGGACGACACCCGCACCGCCGTGATGACCGGCATCGCCGCGCACCTCGGCGAGTTCCTCGAACGCCGCCGCGCCGAACAGTTCGCCGCCGAACTCGACCAGACCCGCAACGAATACATCGCGCTCGTCGGTCACGAGCTGCGCACCCCGCTGACCAGCATCCAGTCCTACACCGACACGCTGCGCTCCGAACCCGACATGCCCGCCGACGAGCGCGCCCAGATGCTCGACGTGATGAACCGCAACACCGTCCGGGTGCACGCACTGATCGCCAAACTCCTCGACGTCGCCGGCACCCGCTCCGGCCACCTCACCCTGCAGCCCGCACCGCTGGACCTCGCCGCCCTGGCGCACACCGCCGCCGACGACGCCGCTGCCGACTCGACGGTCGCCGTGGCGGTCAACGCCCCACCACAGGTAACGATCGAAGCCGACCCCCATCGCCTCCGCGCCGTCATCGACGAACTGCTCACCAACGCCATCACCTGGGCACCGCCCGACAGCACCGTCGGCGTGACCGTGCACGCCGACGACCACACCGCCGTCTTCGCGATCAGCAACACCGGCCCCCGCATCCCCGCCGACGAACGCGAACGCGTCTTCGACCTGTTCATGCGCACCGGCGCCGCCCACCACCGCGGCGTACCCGGCACCGGCCTCGGCCTGACCTTCGCCCGCGCCGTCGTCGAACAACACGGCGGCACCATCACCGTCAGCGAACCCGACGAGGCCGCCACCACCTTCACCGTCCGCCTACCCATCCACCAGCGCACCCACGCGGCCGCCGTTTGACGACGCCGGCAATTCAGGCTAATTGATACGCCATCCGAGGTGGCGCGGTTGACCGGCCGCGAACGAAATATTCGTAGAATATCCGGTATGACCTTTTGGCTCGATCCGTACACGCGGTTCAAGTCGCTGACGGGGGTCGACCCCGTGCTGTATGAGCGGATGAGATCCGTCTCGACGGAGGTGGCAGAGCGCGTCACCCGCTGTTTCGCTGGCTCTGCCTGGCTCAGGCGCCGGTTCCCCGCCCGCAGCTATGTGAATATGCGTCTACTGCCGGGCAGCGACGCAACAGTCGGCGTCGAACTCTTGAAGACCAAAGGCGGCGGAGGACCCAATGGACCGAAGGCGATCCGTTGCGACCTACGCATTCCGGCATCCTGGCTGGCCGAGCCGGGCGACGGGCTGCTCGGTCTGCGCCTGTTCCAGGCGATGTTGCACGCCCTGCACGCGATCGGCGAGCACTATGTCATCGGCATGCCTGCCGCTGTCGGTCCGGGCGCCGACCGCGGCGACCCCGAGGTGTGGGATCCGTTCGACCCGCCGCCACCACCGCTTTCCTACGCCGACATCAATGCGCACCTGGAACGCCTCGCTGCATCACTGAGCCCCAATCACCTCCTGCTCGCGGTGAAGGAACCCACCTCGGCAGCCGTCGTCCGGCAATGCCGGGAAGTCAGCGAGGCGCTCGGCACGGTCGTCGACCAGCACACCCTCTCCGCCCCCAACGCGAAGGCGACAGCATGGACGATCCAGACCCCCTCGTGATCCGAAAGGCGGACCCCGCCGGCCTCACCGCCGCCAGGTCGAAAAGGATGCAAACCGCTATCACCACCGTCGAGCACTGCCTTGGACTGTGGCATTCGTTCATCGCCGCGGCGACAAATCACCCGCTACACATCGCCGTCACCACCCCGGACGACCCTGACTCCGACACCGCGCCGGCAGTGAGCGCCCACCTCGACACCGACCAGGGTCACCTGCATCTGCAGGTGCCGCGCAGCCTCGTCGATGAACCGCCCAGCCGGCTCGCCGCCCGAATACTCGACGTGGTCGTCCCGGCGATCGTGGTCCACGCGGAAAACCACCCGCATGAACAGCCGCCCGCGTTCTGGGTGAGCACGCAAGCATGGCAGCCACCGGCCGACGAACCAGAACCCGGCATCCGACTCGAGGACCTCCTCGACGGTGACGCACTGCTGATCGCCCGCCACGACGGCACACCCGCCGGCGCGGACTCCCGCGAACGCACCCTCGACGACTACCTCTGCGAACAACTTGAAAGCCCCGGCATCGCCGTCCGCGATGGCGCCCTCACCACCGACACCACCCTCTCCTGGACCCTGGAATTGCTCAACAGCGATTAGCACGTCCAGCATCCAGCCACTCGCGGCGCTCACGGCATTTCGGCTTGGAGCCGAGA
Source organism: Actinoplanes sp. NPDC051346 (assembly GCF_040682215.1). Lineage (NCBI taxonomy): Bacteria > Bacillati > Actinomycetota > Actinomycetes > Micromonosporales > Micromonosporaceae > Actinoplanes > Actinoplanes sp. NPDC051346. The sequence continues at coordinate 372,016 of NZ_JBFBAJ010000009.1, forward strand.
TATTCCGGCAGGTGCGATATCCGACGTTGCCAGCAGTGCGGCAAGGACCGTCGAGTGAGCACACGGGACCGGCAGGCCTAGTGATACCCGTGGAGCTTCACCACCTCCGATCAACACTGAACGACGATCGGGCTACAGGAACATGGAGAACCAACGCCCCCCCCGAGGCGCCACGCATGCCTGTGCCGAGCGCACCGTAGGGGAAGGCCGCCCGGGCACCGTGATGACCGGATCCTCGCGATGCCTCTTGTCGGCCCCCGAGTCCCACATGACGGCCAATCGAGCCGGTCGATCGCCTTTTGCTGCAATTCGTACGCTTCGTTCGGCGCCGCAAACAATCAACTGAGCAAGCAAGGCGGGAGAAGCCTTTTTCCTGCGTCGTGCCTAGGATCCGCGATATCGGCACATCCAGGAGACAGGAATAGGACACAGGAGAAATGCATAAGAATCAGGAGAATACAATCAGTGCTGCAAGGAGGTCAAAATGCGCGGAACTCGCTTGACGGAAACTGTCTGGACACTGTTCCGGATAGTGATCGGACTGCTGTTCACCTTGCACGGGGTGGCGACGGTGTTCGGCATCTTCGGCGGCAACCGGGGCCAAGGACACGCCTTGCCGGTGGGCAGCTGGCCCGGCTGGTATGCCGGCGTCATCCAACTGGTGTGCGGCCTGCTCGTGCTGGTCGGCCTGCTGACGACAACCGCCGCGATCCTTGCTTCCGGTTCCATGGCCTACGCGTACTTCACCGTTCACCAACCCCTTGCACTGCTGCCGCTGCAGAACGGCGGTGATCTCGCGGCCCTGTTCTGCTGGAGCTTCCTGACGATCGCCGTGGTCGGCGCCGGGCCCTGGTCGCTCGACACCCTGCTGCGCTCTCGCAGGAACGCCTCGGCCCACCAAGCCGCGGACGCGGAGCCCGCGGTCAGGGTGCCGTAGACACAGCCCGACGCCCTTACGACCTTGTGCGCAGTGCCTTGGTGTTTGAACTGGCGACGGCGACGGCGGTCTCGGGGAGCAACTCGCGTCGGCCGGTGAAGCGTTGCAAGACGCGCCACCATTTCAGCTCCGCGATGGTGTGCTCGACCGCGATCCGTTGCGAGGACCGGCGTTCGCGGTCGTGTTCCTGGGCGGTCCGCTGCTCGGGCGGCGCCCCCACCACGCCGACCCGCTCTACTGTGCACAAGGTCGTTACGCCCTCGGGTGGTTCCGCCCGCGACCTCGTATCCCTGGGCCACGCCGCTCCGGCGCTCTCCCCTGGCATATCCAGCCCTGTGCGGCGATCTGCCATCGGTACGCGAGCAACTGTTCATGCTCGCCCACGACGAAACCCGCAGCCTCAAACCCCACCTGCACGTGCCCGCAATCGGGGTCGGGCTCGCCGGCGCCGCGCTGATCGACCTGCTCATCGCCAAACGCGTCCACATTGTGCACGGCAGCCCCTACCTGCACCGTTCCTACAATCCCGGCCCGGCCGGTGATCCCGTCACCCACCAGGTCCTGACCATGATCGGGAACCTGCGGCACACTCCCGGGCTCCACCTGCTGCTGCGCGAGCCCGGCCCCGAGCCCTACGACCAGACCCTGGACGCGCTGATCACCAAGGATGTCATCACCCGCGACCGCCGGTGGGGCCGCACCCGGTACGAGCTGACCCGGATCGCCCCCGCCGCCAGGGTGCGGCAGAGCGTCCGCTATCGCATCGAGGGCGGACAGTGGCCGGAACCGCACATCGACGCGCTCTGCGCGCTGACCTGGGCGCTGAACCTGCAGCACTGTCTGGTCGTGGATCTCACCGACACCGAGATCAGCGACCTGTTGCGCGGCGTGACGCATCGGATCGCCGAGCTGGTCCGCTGGTTCGACCCGGACTGGCCCGCCGCCGCGATCCCCGAGGTCGCCGACGCCGTCCGCACCGCCATCGGCGCCCTGGCCACCTCCCCCTACTGGCCCTACACACTCTCCCGCTGTGAAGACGAAGGGCAGGCGAAGAAGGCGGTGAGCGGCTCGGTCAGCCTGCGATGGGCCCGGTTGACGGCGTCGTGGCCGCTGCGGGGAATCAGCATCGTCCGGGCGTGCGGCAGGGCACGCGCCAAAGCCTCGTTGCTCTGGACGTAGTAACGAGGACCATTGGCGCCGCAGGCGAGGAGAACCTCGGCGTTGACGGCGGACCACTGGTCGGCGGGACCGTCGTGCAGCCGGATCTGGTGGGACTCCTCGAAGGTCATCGCCAGGAGTTCGCCCATGTCGCGCCCGATCGGCGTGCGGAGGAACAGGCGGCAGATCGCGACCTGTACGGCGAGCGGCAGCTTCGACGTCGCCAGGTGCGTATTGATGCCCGCGCTGGTGAGTGCCATGGCGAGGGCGGTGTTGCCGGCGTTGGCCGCCTCCCAGGCTTGGTCGAGCCAGGCGGCGGGGAAGCTGCCGTCGATCGAGATCGCGGCGTCGTAGAGGGCGAGACGGTCGATCGGCAACCGGAGTGCGGCCTGGAGTGCGATGAAGCCGCCGGCGCTGTGGCCGATGACGTTGCCGGTGCCGGTGTGTGCGAGAACGGCGGCGAGGTCGTCGATCTCCTGGGCGAACGTGTACGGCTGGGATCTCGGCGGTGCGTCCGCCCGTCCTCGCCGGTTGTAGAGGTGCACGGTGAAGCGGTCGGCCAGGGCGGCCGCCAGGCGGCGGTAGATGTCGATGGTCACTCCGCCGCCGTGCACGACGACGATGCCGGGTCCCTGGCCCGTGGAGTGCAGAACGATGTGTGCGCCGTCGCCGGCTCTGATCCGTTCCATGTCGCGCCTCCCAAAACTGCGAACGTGGTTCGCAGTTTACAGTGAAGGGGTGAACAACGCGAGCCGGGATCCGCAGCCCATCTGGACGCGGCCCGTCCGCGGCAGCCGCGGCCCCACCCCCGGACACAGCCGCGAGGGCATCGTCGCGGCGGCCATCACCCTCGCGGACGCCGCGGGCCTCGCCGCCGTGTCGATGCGCGCGGTCGCCACTGCCCTGGGCACCAGCGCCGGGTCGCTGTACCGCTACCTGTCCTCGCGGGACGACCTTCTGGATCTGATGACCGACGCGGCAGCGGCGGGACTACGTCCCTATCCGGAGGCCGACGGCGACTGGCTGGACACGATGGTGCTGCTCGGCCGCCGACAGCTCGCGCTGTACCGGTCGCACCCGTGGCTGCTCGACGTCAGCCACCGAAGCTCCGGCATCGGACCGCACACCCTCGCCTGGTTCGACAACTGCCTGCGGGTCCTGCAACCGCTCGGCTGCGACTCCACCGCCAAGTTCGAAGCGATCGCGATGATGACCGGAGTCGTGACGCTGTTCGCCCGCAGCGAGGCGGGCGGCGACGCGCTGACCCTCGCCGGCGTCGACTTCACGGCATATCCCCACCTGGCCGCGGCGGTCGCGCGACCCTCAGCGCCGGCACCGGACCGGGATCTTTTCGAACGTACGCTGCGCGGTCTCCTGGCCGGATTGCTCGCCACCTAGAGCGACCATGCACAGTGGATGACCCGAACGGCCGGCGCGGCACACCATCCGCCTATTTCCACCAATCGATCCACCGATTCTTTCCGCGAAAGACCTGGGGTTGAGTGACCGCATCAGGCGGGCTCTCACCTCGGGGGCGAAATGTCGGCGAAATGGTGGTCGCGGGGCACGGCGACGCTGATCATGTGCGCGTGTACGGGCGCGGTGGTGATCGCACACCGATCCGGAGAACCAGCGGCGAGCGACCCGCACGCCGCGCATCTCATGCCGCGGATGGTGCCGGTCGCGGTCGCCACGCCGGCACCGTTGCCGCGCACCGGCTGGAAGGTCACCGCGGACAGCTCACCGAGTGCGACGGGCGCCGGTAAGGCCATCGACAACAATCCGGCGACCACCTGGCGTACGGCGGCGACCGCGCTCCCCCACACGTTCACCATCGACACCGGCAACCTGGTCGCGGTCGGCGCGCTGACCTACCTGCCGCCGTCCGACTCGGCGAACGGGCGGATCGGCCGGTACCGGATCTCCATCAGCGCCGACGGCTCCGTGTACACCGACGTGGCGACCGGGACGTTCGCCGACGACGAGGTGGTCAAGACCTCCAGCTTCGCGACCGTGCTGACCCGGTTCGTGCGCCTGACCGCGCTCACCGAGGCGGGCGAGCGGGGACTGTGGTCGGCGGCGGCGGAGATCAACCTGTTGGGTGGCACCGACCCGGCGCTCGCGCGTACCGGATGGTCGGTATCGGCGGACAGCCAGGAGACCGCGGCGGAGAACGGGGCGGCCGCCAACGTGCTCGACGGCAACACCGCGACGATCTGGCATACGGCCTGGAGTGTCGCGCCCGCGGCGCCGCTGCCGCACCGGATCACCGTGGACACGAAGGCGGTCCACCTGGTCTCCGGGCTGAGCTACCTGCCCCGACAGGGCGGGAGCCGCAACGGGAACATCGGGCAGTACCGGGTGGAGACCAGCACGGACGGCGCGACGTGGGGTGTCGCGGCGGCGACCGGCGCTTTCGCGGACGTCAGCACCGCGCAGACCATCACCTTCGACCCGCGGCTCGCGCGCTACGTGCGCCTCACCGCGCTGACCGAGGCCGGCAACCGCGGACCGTGGACCAGCGCCGCGGAGATCAACCTGCTCGGTCGGGCCGATCCGACCCTGGCCCGCACCGGCTGGACCGTGACCGCCTCCGACCAGGAGACCGCCCGGGAGAACGGCGCGGCGGCCAACGTCCTGGACGGCAACGCCGCCACGATCTGGCACTCGGCGTGGAGCAGCACCCCGCCCGCGCCGCTGCCGCACTCGCTGACCGTCGACCTGAGGTCCGCCGTACGCGTGGGTGGTCTGGCTTATCTGCCGCGACCGGCCGCCTCGCCGAACGGTCGCATCGGCCGCTACAAGATCGAAACCAGCTCCGACGGTACGGCGTGGAGCCCGCGGGTGACCGGCGGTGCCTTCCCGGACAACCCGGCGCTGCAAACCGTGGTGTTCCCGCCGGTGACGGCGCGCTACGTGCGGCTGACGGCGGAATCCGAGGCGGGCTCGCGCGGACCCTGGAGCAGCGCCGCGGAGATCAATCTGTTGGGTCCCAGCGGATCGGCGGCACCGACCCGCGGCATCTGGAGTGCGCCGGTCGGCTTCCCGCTCGTGCCCGTCGCCGCCGCCCAGCTGCCCAACGGCAAGATCCTCACGTGGTCGGCCTTCGCACGGGACACGTTCGCGGGCGGCAGCGGGCGCACCGTCACCGCCACCTACGATCCGTCGACCGGCGTGGTCACCCAGCGGACCGTCACCGAGACCGGTCACGACATGTTCTGTCCCGGAATCTCGGTGCTGCCGGACGGCCGCCTCGTCGTCACCGGCGGCAACGACAGCGCCAAGACCAGCCTCTACAACCCGGCCACCGACGCCTGGACGACCGGCCCGGCGATGACCACCGCCCGCGGATACCAGTCGAGCACCACCCTCTCCGACGGCCGGGTGTTCACCATCGGCGGATCGTGGAGCGGACCGGTCGGCGGCACCGGCGGCACCCCGCACAAGGCCGGCGAGGTGTACTCGACGGCGGCCGGCTGGACCGCCCTGCCCGGCGCCCGGGCCGAACCGATGCTGACCGCGGACGCCAACCCCAACGGCGACTACCGCAAGGACAACCACGCCTGGTTGTTCGCGTGGAGCGCCGGCACGGTGCTGCAGGCCGGTCCGAGCCGGGCGATGAACTGGTACTCGACGACGGGCACCGGAGGCACCACCCCGGCCGGCACCCGCGCCGACGACGTGGACGCCATGAACGGCAACGCGGTGATGTACGACGCCGGCAAGATCCTGACGGTCGGGGGAGCCACCTCGTACGAGAACGTCAACGCCAGCACCAGCGCGTACGCCCTGACCATCTCCGGCACCACGGTCGCCGCCCGCCGGACCAGCTCCATGGCGAACGCCCGCTCGTTCGCCAACAGCGTGGTCCTGCCGGACGGCAAGGTCGTGGTGTTCGGCGGACAGAACTTCCCGGTGCCGTTCTCGGACAACACCGCGGTGCTCAGCGCCGAGATGTGGAACCCGGCCACCGAGTCGTTCACCACCCTGGCGTCGTCGGCGATCCCGCGCACCTACCACAGCGTGGCGACCCTGATGCCCGACGCGCGTGTCTTCACCGGCGGCGGCGGCCTCTGCGGCGGCTGCGGCACCAACCACTTCGACAGCGAGATCTTCACCCCGCCGAACCTGCTCAACCCCGACGGCACCCCGGCGTCCCGGCCGGTCATCACCACGGCCCCGGCGACGGCCGCCAACGGTACGTCGATCACCGTGGCGACCAACCGGGCGGTGTCCTCGTTCGCGATCGTGCGCATGGGCACGGCGACACACAGCGTGAACACGGACCAGCGCCGCCTCGCCCTGGCACCGACGGCGGTCACGGGCGGTTACCGGCTCACCATCCCGGCGGACCGGGGGGTCGCGCTGCCCGGCTACTGGATGCTCTTCGCAATGGACGCGCAAGGCGTCCCCAGCATCGCGAAAACCATCCGCATCGGCTGAACCGTACGCACCGTAAGACGGGCCGCCGGGGGCAAGCTGGCGCACCGGGTGCTCAGGTGCGGGCGAATCCGGGCGATTAGGCGGGTCGGAACGTCGGGGCGAACGGAAGGCCGTGAAGATGCCGGTTGCTGGCGGTGCACCTGTCGTGCGCACCGCGCCGGCACGGGTACGCGCCATCCGCGCCGGCGCCGTGCGCGGGCTGGGCGCTCCGCTCATCGCGACGGCCTACGCGCTGATCACCCCGGACGGCCCCAACCGCTCCTCGATGCTGCTGGTCTCGTCAGCGGTGCTGACCCTGTGCGGGATCACCTGGTGGTGCGCCGCCGCGCTCGCCGCGAGCCGGGTCGAGCGGCCCGTACGGATGGCCGGGACCCTGGTCTTCATCGTCGGTACCGCCGTGCTCGGTCTGCTCGACGGCGGCGTCGCCAGTCCGATGGGCTCGCTCCTACCCTTCTCGATGATCTTCCTGGCGCTGGTCACACCGCCGCGCGCCTTCGCGGTGCAGGGGCTGGTGGGCGCCGCGGCGTACGGGGGCGTCGCGGTGCTCGGCGAGCCGGCCCCCTCGGGGTACGCCGTCGTGTTCGGTCTCGGCTTCGGCGGGCTGGGCTACCTGTGCGTGCGGCACGCGGGCGCGCTGGTCTCGCTGCGCCGGCGGCTGGCCGAGATGTCGCGGGTCGATCCGCTGACCCAGGCGCTCAACCGCCGCGGCTTCGACGAGCGGCTGGAGGCGGAGTTCACCGAGGCCCGGCGGTCCGGCAGGTCCCTGACGTTGGTCCTCGCCGACCTCGACCGGTTCAAGGAGATCAACGACAGGTACGGCCACCAGACCGGCGACCGGCTGCTGACCTGGACCGCGGACCGGCTCGCCGCAGTGGTGCGGGCGCACGACGCCGTCGGTCGCCTCGGCGGCGACGAGTTCGCCGCCGTGATCGCTGACACCGGCGCGGACGGGGCGGCCGCCGTCGTTCACCGGCTGCGGGACGCCCTCGACGGGACCGCTCCCGCCAGTCTCGGTTACGCCTGCTTTCCGGATGACGCGGCGACGCCGGAGGAGCTGCGACGCATCGCTGACGCCCGGGTCTACGAGGACAAGCTGGCGCGTGAGCGCCCCCTGCCGTCCGCGAAGGCGGTGGCCAGAGCACGCGACGGGGCCGACCGGGTGGCTCCGGCGGTGCGGGTCTCGGGGGTGGCGCGGGGGGGGGGCGGGGGGGGGGGGGGGGGGGGGGGCGGGGGGGGGGGGGGGGGGGGGGGGGCCGCCCCGGGCGGTTGTTGATCTGCTCTGTCCTGCACGCATCCGCCCG